>JBFFHJ010000001.1:0-255880 GCA_041556995.1 bacterium
CATCATATCAACTGGAAAACTATGATGGTCCTATTTATAGTGTTATTGAGCAATTCAAATGGATCTCTAAAATCAATCCTTTCAGCATCTTGCACGTCCCCCACTATAATGCACCCGTTTTTTATCCTGGCAAACTCATTGTAACTGTTCATGATGTTTGCCATCTTGCTATGAAGCAATTTTTTCCAGGATTTTTAAAAGGCATTTATTCAAGTTCATTTTTAAAACAAATTCTCAACAAGGCTGATTATATTATCACAGTTTCCAATTTCTCAAAATCAGAGATCATAAAATATTTTAATATATCTCCCAGCAAGATATCTGTCATATATAATGGTGTCAGCGATATATACCATCCAGTTTCTACTACCGAATCAAATGAAGTATTAAGTAAAAACAAATTACCACAAGAGTATTTGTTGTATGTTGGGAATGTCAAACCTCATAAAAATATAACAGGGTTGTTTGCCAGTTATAAACTGGCTATTTTAGAAAATCCGGATTTACCTCCTCTTGTTGTATTAGGCAATAATGAGAGAATGAAAACGGATATACCCAATATCGATGATTTCATTCTCGATGATTTTCTAAAAAATAAGATTATTTTTACTGGTCTCCTACCGACAGAGGATTTACCTGCTATTTATTCGCGGGCATTGCTCTATGTTTTTCCTTCATTTTATGAGGGATTTGGCCTTTCAACACTTGAAGCAATGGCATGTGGCACACCGGTCATTACATCTAACATTAGTTCACTTCCTGAGGTTGTAGGTGATGCAGCCCTGAAAGTTGATCCGTTTGATAACGGGTGTATTGCCAGCGCCATTCTCGAACTTGCCCAAAACACTCAGCTACAGGCACAATACAGGAAAAAAGGTTTCGAAAGAATCAAACGATTTTCGTGGCATAAATCAGCTAAAAAACACTTGGATCTATATTCGGCTATCAGTCAGAAAGCAAGACCTATTACTCGCAAAAAGCATATTAAGCCTATTACTTGTGAAAGAAAAACCAATATTCTATTTTTGGATCAATATGGTGATCGAATCGGTGGAGGGCAAGTTATATTATTGGATATTTTAGAGAAATTCCGATCAAGCAACTCGTGGAACGTTCACATCTCAGTTCCAAATGAAGGAAAATTCACAGATCAACTTAAAAATCGTGGTTTTAATGTGGATATGGCACCGGCATGGCAGCCTTTATCACTGCAAAACGTTGTTTTTACTGATATCTTTAAATACATCTTTAGTTCGCTGTCCAGCAGTTATCATCTTAGTAAAATAGTAAAAAAACATAATATTGATTTAATTTACTGTAATGGAGGAAGAACCTTTTTAAATGGTGCATTTTTATCTGTTTTATTCTCTGTAAAAGTATTTTTCCATCTTCATCTCATTTTAGGAGACAGACAAAAGCGAGCCGTTACCATGCTTGGTAGGATTCCCAACGTAAAATCCATCATCGCAGTATCTAATACTCTTGAACAACAATATCAGAAGGATAAAATTCATCATAAAATAAGCATTGTATCAAATTGGGTATCCCCAGCACTCCTTCAAACACCATTATCTAAGCGCAGTTCAATTTTAGATATCCCAATTAAAATTGGTGTTGTTGGCCAAATATCCATGGGAAAAGGTCAATGGACAATTCTTGAAAGTCTTCAAAGAACCAATTTGGTGTTACCCATAAAATTATCATTTTTCGGAGAACCACTTATCTTTGAAAATAAACAATGGCAGGACTTTAATAATAAAGCAGAAAACCTAAAACAAGTCGGGTGGGATATCCAATATGCTGGTTTTAAAAAAGATACTTTAGAAATCTATGACAATCTGGATGTTTTAATAATACCGTCCCTGGTTTCGGAATCATTCGGTTTGACTGCCATTGAGGCTATGTCCAGAGAAGTATTGGTAATAGCAAATCGGTCAGGAGCGTTAGTGGAGATTATTAATGAAAATGAAAATGGATTATTATACGATGCTAAACGCTATGAAGAATTACCCGCTATTTTAGACAAATTAACCAAGAATGAAATTGATGTTGTCTCCATCCGAAAATCTGCTCTCGAAACAGTCAGGCAGTATTATCATCCAGATAAACAATTGGATAAGCTGCATAATATAATATATCAGGAAGCTTTATCTCAATAAAACGATACTTTCTATCCCTATCTACCTGATTTTTCAATAATCACCAATAATTCTCCAGAAGAAAAATCGATGACTACTGTGTCACTCAGAAATTCATTGGATATGCTGCTAAAGTGACCAAATTCCAGCTTTTGATCATGGAGCGGATATTTAACCCCTTTTAACTCAACTTTTCTGACTTCCCCAAAGATCGGCATCAATGATATTCTAGTCCCGGGTTGTTCATGAATCTCGGTTTTTTTTCCAATCAGGAATAGCTTTTCGTTTTCTGTATGTAATATTATATTGATACCGGTTCCACCCACTTTTTTTAACAATTCAATGTTATACAATTCATGGTCTATGCGACCTCCAAATGCTCCCACCACATTTATATGCTTAAAACTTTTGTCGATGCAGTATTGGAAAGCTTTTTCACTATCCGTTGTGTTCTGATCGGATAGTTGCAGAATAGGTATGGAATCAAAATACCCACATGTCTGCTCTGAAATTGAATCCAAATCTCCAAGAATAACGTCGGGTTTTAGTTGGTAGTTGCGTAAGATTTCAGCAGCTCCATCTGCACATACTTTCAAATCAGCCTTTTGCCAAAATTCTAATAGTAAAGATCTAGAAAATTTATCACCATTTAGAATGACTAAAGCTGTTTTCATATCAAAAGAAATGAATAATGATTAACTGGGTGATACCAATAAAAAAGCCCAAAATGCCCCCCACATACTCAATCATTTTGAATTCGGATTTTAGTATGGAAAACAGAATATCTTCCAGTTCGGCAACATCAAAGTTTTCTATTTTCTCTTTAATGATATCTTTGACATTAATTTGATCTTCCAGGATATTGCCAGCACCATTCATAATTTGTGGAATCAAATCTTCAAATACTTCAATTAGTTTTCCTTTTAATGGATAAAAAATTGTTTCCGGTAGAACTGCCAGCATAGGGTTGATATTTGTAAGTTTATGAAATACAAAATCTTCAAGGGATTGTTCAACAACAGGTATAACGCTTTTAATGAACTCGTCCGATGTTAAAATCTCGTAAATATCGTTATGTGAGAAAAGTTTTGCTTCAATGGTATCACCAAGTTTCCTGGCTATTTCTTTTTGCCTTCGATGAAAAATGCCTTGAATGATGAAAAGGCCAAAATTGACAGGCTTTTTGGGATGAAAAAGCATTTTTACTGCAATCCAGTTTGTCAACCAACCAATAAAAGCAGAGATCACAGGAATAGCAATATATTTCCAATTGATGATCGTGAGCATGGGTATCTTTGATTTATCCGGTATAAAAGGCTTAATTACTGGAACTGCACTTTTTTGAACAAGTCCTTTTATATTGGTAATTTTCCTGCTTGAGTTTTAATATAAGTACTTTATCAAAAAGCAAAGTTTATCGGCATTGGATAGAAATATCTTATCAATAGTTCTTTTCTATTATAACCCCAACATAATCTACTGTAACAGGAATGGGTGGAGTCAGTTTTTTTAAATGGATTTTTGCATGACGGATATGCGGGTACTGGGCTAGTCCTTCTAAGATTGTTTGAGCTGCTGTCTCAAGTAATTTGAAAGTCTTTCCAGTAAATAGTGCTTTAACTGTTTCCAGTGCGTCCCAATAAGATAAGACGTATTCCAGCTTATCATCCATCAAAGAGAAAGCGTGAGAAACTGTTAAAATGAGATCTATTTTAAATTCTTGCCCAAGAGTATTTTCCTCCGGAAAAACACCATGGTAAGCATAAAGTCGGAGTCCTTGAATATCTATCTTATATTCCAATTGATCACTTTTATTGTTATTCATGGTTTTGCGTTTTCTTTTATAATTTCTAGATGTTCCATGCAAAAATGATAGAAAGTACAGCCTTAAAAGCTTTTATTTCTCGCTTTATAATGGATTTTTAACGGAAGCGCATTCAGTCGAATAAAACCATTCGCATCCTCAGCATTATAATTACCTTGGTCTTTTTCCATGGAAGCAATATCTGCGTCATAAAGACTAAATGGAGACTGTCGACCGGTGATGATAACGTTGCCTTTATATAGCTCAAGCCGAACCCTACCAGTGACACCGATCTGGCTCTCTTTTATCAAGTTCAATATCAATTTCATTTGAGGGGAGAACCAATAGCCATTATATACTAAATTTGCAAATCGGGGCATTAAACTATCCTTCAAGCCTATTACATCACTTGTTAAAGTTATGGATTCAATAGCTCGATGTGCATGAGACAATACAGTTCCACCTGGCGTTTCATAAACCCCCCTGGATTTCATGCCTACATATCTGGATTCCACGATATCGATTCTGCCCACACCATTTGCTCCGGCTATCTTGTTCAGTTCCTTAATCAATACCATGGGGGAAAGTTTTTTATTGTTTAGTCCAATTGGTAGTCCATCTTCAAAATCGATGATCAGTTCAGTCACCGAGTTTGGTGCATTTTCCGGTGACACTGTTAATTCAAACATTTCGGGTAGAGGCTTAACCCAAGGATCTTCAAGCATTCCGGCTTCAAAACTGATATGCATTAAATTTTCATCTGAACTCCAAGGTTTATCTTTTGTAGCCTTAACAGGAATATTATGCTTTTGAGCATATTCAATCAGTTCTTTCCTTCCGGGATATGCTGTATAAAATCGTTTAATTTTCCAAGGAGCAATGACTTTAATATCTGGATTTAAAGAATAATACCCAATTTCAAATCGAACCTGATCATTTCCCTTTCCTGTCGCACCGTGAGCAACTGATGTAGCTCCGTATCCTTTGGCACATTCAATTTGATGTTTTGAAATTAAGGGACGAGCAATAGCCGTTCCCAACAAATATGTTCCTTCGTAAACAGCGTTCATTTGAAGAGATGGCATGATATAATCCAATACAAATTCTTCTTCAACATTTTTGATGATAACTTCTGAGGCACCAGCTAAAAGTCCTTTTTGTTTAATTTCATCTAAATCTTCAACTTTTTGTCCAAGATCCAAGCAGAGTGCAATAACTTCGTACCCCTCTTCAACAAGCCAGCGAACGATAACAGAGGTATCTAATCCACCGGAATACGCCAAAATCACTTTTTCGTTTTTCATTTGATATTCCAAGTCTATTTATTCAATGGGTCAAAATAAACGAAGCCGCTCCAAGGCGGCTCGTAGTTAATAATAGAATTAAGTATAAATATCCTGAGATGTGATAAAAGCTAAAGTCTGTCAGATGGAAGGATAAAGCTAATCAATCGGTTTTAGATTTTTAACTTTATTTATTAATTCCGCTGAGAACGAGCGTTTGGATGTTGCCTTTTGTTCTTTTGCTATTTGTTTTACTCTTTTACTTTCCAGATATTGCACACGGAGGCTGGAAAAATCAATGTCCGTATTTGCAGTAAAATCCAGCTTCGATAGGTAGTCAGTAAAAGAATTATCCACCACCTTGGAAATAAGACTTATGCCGTTGGTTGATATACCACAAGCGAAGGCCATATTATTTACTTCAACAATGATGATTTTTTGTTTTGGGCTTATATGATAGGAAGATGTCACACGAATGTTGTGTTTTCCTTTATTAAAACTGAATTTGGAGACAAAAAACCGGTTATATACCCATAAAAACGAATATAGAATAAGAAGTAGGACAAACAACGCCAATAGCATTTTGATAATATTCACAGTTATGTTTTCGCCCTTGAAATAATCACCTGAAAACATATTCTGCTGAAAGTCCTTTTCGTTATCAACATCTAAAATATTACCTTCTTCATCATCTTTGCCCGATTTTTTTAACTTGTCGATATAAATATTGAAGGTATTCCCTTCCGAGGCATAGTTAATTAGGCCAGTTGCCTGAAAGTCAGGGTTGGCAAACAATACTTCTAAAATTGTATTTTTCCCTTCTTTATCCAAGTGAATGGCTCTTATAAATCTATTATTAACGTTTTTATACTTTGCTCCAGGACTAAAACCTGTATTAGGTAATATCATCCGGATTGTACCGTTCTCAAAGTCCAAACTGGGGGGGGCCTCAAAAGACCTGTCAAAACTAAGCTGGATAATATCTTGAGATAGATTGGAGATAACGGAGATATTTGATATATGTCTTATATCTTGGGTTGTAGCTGATAGAAAGTTCAATGAAGGAAAAAATGCTAAAATGGCAAGTAACAACAATCGTGGCATTGATTAGTTTTCTTGAAGTTTAAGGATACGTTCACTTTCTTCTATAATTTCCGTTATCTTGATCCCGAATTTCTCATTTTGCACGACAATTTCACCTTTTGCTACTAGTTTGTCATTGATAAGTACGTGCATGGGGGAACCAATCTTTTTCTTTAATTCTAATATCGAACCAATTTCCACATCCAATAAATCCTTAATCAACAATGATGTTCGTCCAACTTCCACTGTCAATTTAAGTGGAACGCTCATCAAAAAATCAATTGCGACTTCATCTACTGGTTCCTCTGCAACCGCGTCCTCAACACTACTATCCAGAGTAGCTTTGGTTTCAGCTTCTTTAAGAAGCATCTCTCTATTTTGTTGCAGTTCCCCTTCGACATCGGACCAATCAATGTCATCCATTCCATCCAGACTGGAGAAATCTAATTCGCCTGAATCTGCCATAGTCGAGCTTTTTGTTAATTGGTTTTTTATTGTTTTCTTTTACTATAATAAATCCGAAGCAACTTCACCATACAAAAGAATAAGCTTAGAAGACTGAATACTTTTATAAATTATTTCAATCAGTTCAACATATAAACTACCATGAGCAAATGATCTTCCTTACTCATTTTTTATAAACCGCCGTCAATTTACAAAATAAACACTAAGAAATTAAGGTTGCTTTATAAGATGCTCTTTTATTTTCAACTTAGTCAAAATTAGTTAAGTATGAATTCGGTAAATAAGATCTTTTTTACCGGGGTTGCATCATGTGAGCTGGATTCATCCACAAATTCTTGAGTGAACACACTGTTTACTTTTTTATATATTTCCCTTTTCAAAAGAGCCTTCCCTTCCGGTGTTCTTAAGTCCTCACTGGTTAAGTTGCCCAGCAAAGATATAATCATATCATCAATGATTGGCTCTCTTGTGGCAAGAAATGACAAAGCTTCAGGATCTTCCAAAGCAGCCACCATTTTTATTGTTAGAAAATGTCTGCCATCTCGGAGATTAACTACATACTTTTTAGCCGGGGTATAGTGAGGGTCAGATAATTTGGATGCTTCCTTTTGACTGGCAGAAGAAATCTCCTTATCAATTTCCTCCTGGGATGTCTGGCTGTTTGTTCCGGAATTCTCTTTATCTGGTGATAATAGTAAAAAATATGCAGCAGCGCCTCCTCCAAATAATAGCAAAAGGACTAAAAATACTATTATAATTAGCTTTTTACCACCGCCGCCTTCTTCCGTTTCTTCATCTGCCATTTTCCCTCCGGAATCGAAATTCATTTTAGATGCTTTTGCCATGTCCTTTCAGTAAAATTGTGAACACTCATATGGCAATTGGATGCTCAAAGCTCCTTGATACCGCTTACTCTCTGGCAGTTAATTCTACAATATTGTATCAGGCTATGATCATTGCCTTTATATAACTACCTAATATTGATAACTGGCTAAAATGCAAAAATCATATTTTTATAGTATGGAAAATGCAAGAGCCAAGCCTTTGATTAATTTTTTACTTTAAATCCCATATATCCGAAGCTTTCAGAAATCATCCAACAATATTATTTAATGTCAATATATTACAATTTTAAGAAATGAATTTTAGTTACAGAAAATATAAAACTAAAATATTGAAATTATATACCAACAAAAAAGTTCCCAAAATCAGAAGCTTTTTTGCCGGTGTTGCCCCGAATGACGCAGTGGATCTCTTATATAAATAGTTTAGACTTGATTCGTTTCCAAAACAACTTTTTCTTTATTATAGAAATTGATGATTTTATTGTCTTTTCACCTTCAACAATACATTTATCCATTTGGGTGAAGTCAGCCCAATGAAGATCCATAAGATCAACGGCAAGAGAAACATCAGCAAAGCCCAAGCCGTAATTTTTTAAAGACATTCTGGATCCTTCAGCAGCCCTTAGCGTTACGTCAAATCCGTTGGGGTCTTTATCCCTTCGATCCATACCTGGTGCAACATCAACAGCAATAATAAAATTAGCTCCCAAGGCTCTGGCCACAGTTACTGGAACCGGATTAACCCACGAACCATCAACAAAATTAGCATTATCAATATTGATAGGAGGGAAAATCCCTGGTATGGCGCAACTGGCCATCACTTTTTGAATAATCTCACCTTGAGTAAAAACCTCTTCCTCGGCTGTGTCAAGATTCATGGAAACCAGACCCAATTTTAAAACACATTCTTCAATATTTCCTTTTGGTAGAATATGCTCCAGGTTTTGCCTGAAAGTTTCTTCCGAAATAAAAGCGCTGCGGCGAATGGAGACGACAAAAAACAATCCGGTTTTTACATATCTTTTTAATTGACCGAAATAGCTTTTCGGTTCAAGTGAACTTTCTTTAATCAGTTCAAGCCTGGTTTTATCAAAATCCGGAGAGTTCAAATATGTTTGGATACGTTCAATAGCATCATCGATGTCGGGATTAGCAGCATAAATGGCACCAACAATACCTCCAACACTGGTTCCTGATATTATATCGATTGGAATTGAGGCCTGTTTGAGAGCTTTTATCACTCCCAAATGTGCCAATCCACGAGCAGCTCCGCCACCCAATGCTAAACCAACCTTTAAACTCATGATGATTTCGATGTTTTAAGACAAAGTATAAAACTAATTGCTTGAGTTAGTTTCAAATTGGTTATGATTTCGTTTTTCTCAATGCAATTCCCAAGTCTCTTAATTGCTCTTTATCAACTTCCGAAGGTGCATTTGTCAGGAGACATGCTGCCTGTTGTGTCTTAGGAAATGCAATCACATCTCGAATGGAACTGGTATTCGTCAGAAACATCAAAATTCTATCGAAACCAAATGCCAGTCCACCATGGGGCGGCGCACCTTGGTCCAATGCATCTTTAAAAAAGCCGAATTTTTCCTCAGATTCCATTTCACCGATGCTTAAAAGCTTAAAAACTCGTTCCTGGATATCCTTGCGATGGATTCTAATACTCCCTCCACCCAACTCAACACCGTTTAAAACCAAGTCAAATGCAATGGATCTGATTTTGGAGGGATCAACGTCTTCCCATTTGTCAAGGTCAGATTCATTGGGCATGGTAAATGCGTGATGCGAAGCGGTATAACGTTTTTCCTCTTCATCATAATCAAATAGTGGAAAATCGATGACCCAAACAAATTTAAATTCTTTATTGTCAAGCAATCCTTTTCTTCGAGCAATTTCTTTCCTAAGATTGCCCAAGGAATCGTGAACAATTTTTATAGTATCTGCACCAAAAAGAATCAAATCACCAACTTTTGCCCCCGTTTTTTGGTTGATTTGGGCAATCTCATCTTCTGTAAAAAATTTAGCGATTGGTGATTGCCAACCATCTTCCTTTATTTTTACATATGCCATCCCTTTGGCACGATAGATCTTTACAAAATCGGTTAAATCATCCAAATCCTTTCTGGAAAAATCACCGCCGCCTGGAACCATAATGGCTTTGACAATTCCTCCCTTTTTTACAACATCTGCAAACACCTTAAATGAGCATTTCTCAACAATGGCACTAAGATCAATCAGCGGCATATCAAATCGCAAATCAGGGGCGTCACTGCCATAGATGTTGACCGCTTCGTTATAAGTCATCTGCGGAATGGGAGTCGTTACATCATGATTGATAGTCTGTTTAAAGAGATCAACAATCATCTTTTCTGTAAGATCTATGATCTCATCCTGATTAGTAAAGGATAACTCAATATCAATTTGAGTAAATTCCGGTTGCCGATTTCCTCTTAAGTCTTCATCCCTGAAACACTTAACTATTTGAAAATATCTGTCATAACCACCAACCATCAACAATTGTTTAAATAATTGCGGAGACTGAGGCAAAGCAAAAAAACTTCCCAGGTTGACCCGAGATGGTACCAGAAAATCCCTGGCTCCTTCAGGGGTTGATTTAGTTAGGACTGGAGTTTCAATCTCAAAAAAACCGTTATTAAAAAAAAAGTTCCGAACAGTCTGTGCGGCTTTAGATCGCAACATCAGTTTATTTTGCATTTCAGGGCGCCTTAGATCCAAAGCGCGATACTTTAACCGTTTTTTTTCTCCAACATCTTGTTGTTCATCTGAAATCTGGAAAGGAAGAATCTTGCATGTATTTAGAATCTTTAGTTCTTTAACATGTAATTCAACTTCACCGGTAACCATTTTCGGATTAATTGTTTCCGGATCACGTTTCATCATCGTCCCGCGAACAGCCAGCACATATTCCGAACGTATTTTATCAGCTTTTTCAAATGCTTCTTTATCATGCTGGGTAGCAAAGACAATTTGAGAAATTCCCGTATAATCCCTGAGATCGCAAAAAATGACACCTCCGTGGTCTCTACGAGAATTAATCCATCCCATAAGCAAATGTTCTTTTCCTATATCATCGGCTCTAACGGCACCGCACATTTTTGTTCTTTGCCAGTCTCCTAACTGATCTAGCTCCATAACAGATCTTCCCTTTCTAATAGTATGTTTTTGTTACAGTAAATTGAGTCATCCGCAGCGTCCCACCCATGTTTTTTTGCGGATTTGGTGGATCTTTAATTTAACTGAAATTAATCAAGGTTATTGTCCTAGTTGGCAATTGGGTTTCGAATTTTGGTAGAAAACCGTTTGTTTATCCAACTAAAATATTAGTTTTTATCACACCATTTTGCTCAATGTTGAATAGTTAATATTATAGATTGATAGTAAAAACGACAACCGGTTTGGATCTTCTTTGATGATTAAAGCAGAATTTATCAAAATTTGTGACTCAATTCGAACATCAAGCCACATATCTGAATCATTCTTTACTAACTGTTTTTACTCATTGTTTTTTCAAATCTACTAAATGGGATGATGGAATCAATTTCTGCTTCCAATCTATTTCTTATAAAAACAGAGAAATTCTTGAAGGTTTTACGGGGAATTTTTGTAGTTAGGCAAAAAAGTATTACAGTTGACGTGAAACAGCTTTGTCAAAAAGCTGTTTCCAATTTTTTAACTAGGTTTCAACTGGAAATCTAGTTTTTTAGAATTGACAAAATATGCATTGTGTTTCGATTTATTCATAAAAGCTTTTTAACATTCTGCTTCGTGTTGGATGTCTCAGCTTTCGTAGCGCTTTTGCTTCAATCTGTCGAATTCTTTCCCTGGTAACATCAAAATCCTGGCCAACTTCTTCCAGGGTGTGGTCTTTCTTTTCATCAATACCAAAACGCATCTTAAGAACTTTTTCCTCTCGAGGAGTCAGAGTTCCCAAAACCTTACGTGTAACATCCGCCAGGTATGTGTTAACAACCGATTCACTAGGCAATACAGCTGTGGCATCTGGAATGAAATCTCCCAAATGGGAATCGTCCTCATCTCCAATAGGTGTTTCCAGGGAAATGGGCTCTTTAGCTATTTTTAACACTTTCCTAACTTTTTCCACCGGCAAATCCATTTTTATGCTGATCTCTTCTGGAGAAGGCTCCCTACCAAATTCCTGCACCAGATGCCTTGAGGTTCTGATCAATTTATTAATTGTTTCAATCATATGGACAGGAATCCGAATTGTTCTCGCCTGATCTGCAATTGCCCTGGTTATTGCCTGACGAATCCACCAGGTAGCATATGTAGAAAATTTATATCCCCGCCTATATTCAAATTTATCCACAGCTTTCATCAAGCCAATATTACCTTCCTGAATAAGATCCAGGAATTGAAGACCTCTATTGGTGTACTTTTTAGCAATACTGATCACCAAACGTAAATTTGCTTCCACCAACATGCTTTTGGCAGTACTTACTTTACGTTCGGCAGATTTCAACCGCTTAATTTCTGAACGAAATTTTTCCAGTTTGACGTCAGTCTGGAAGATCATTTTATCAATGCGACGTCCACCTGCTTGAACTTTTTCCAGTATTCGACGAGCAACACGGAAGCTATGCTTAGTAAGCTTTTTGATCTGGCCTTCAAGGAATTCACATTTTTCTGCATTGTCTTCCTGCCATTGATCAACAAGCTCCGATACTTGGGCAACAGGTGCGCGTAGGTCACGCTGGTATCTCGATAGTTGGGTAAAGGTTAAGTCAATTTTATCGTTATGATGAAGCATCACGCGGAACATCGTATCGATCTGTTTTGTATTAAAATTAATGCTTCGTAAGGCTTTAAGAAGCAGGAATCTGCTTTCATCAAGTTCTACTTCAAATTCCTTTTTCTTTTTCGCCTCTTTAGTAGCATCATACTTTATTTTGAATTTGTTTCTTTCTTCAAAGTGTTTTCGAGCTGATTTTAGCTTTTGTAACACTTGATCAGCTGCCTGAGATTCTTCTTCAATGACCTGATCGTCTTCATCAATACCGGATACGATATCTCGAGCTCGAGCTTTGCCATTTTTAAGCTTTTTACCCAAATCAAATAGATAATTAATGATGAGTTCCGATCGTAATAAAATGTCCAACATTTCGTGTTGACCTTTTTCAATCATTTTGGCGATTTCAACTTCACCCTCTCTGGTCAATAGTTTTATGGACCCCATTTCCCGTAAATACATTCGTACGGGATCATCCGAATTTTGGTCGCTTGTAACAGGTTTTGATTTTTCTTCTTTATCAGGATCTTTTAGAACATCATCATCGTCATCATCACCGTCGTCGTCATCATCCGAGTCATCTTCATCACTAATAATTACGTCATCTTCAAAACTTGCACTTATCTGCTTTTCGGATTTTGCGGCGGTTATTTTTACTTTATCAAGAACATCATCATCTTCATCAGTGTCATCAACTTCAATTGTATCTGCATCAGACACAGCATTTGCTTCTTCTATGGTTTCATCCGAACCATAAATATCTTGATCAATTCCCTTTACGGTATCATTGATATCACCATCTTTAATCTCGGTATTTACAACAAAATCCGCATGACTATCTCTTTTAACCCTCTCTACGAGTAACGCTTTATCTTCTGAGTCATTTATGGGCTGTATTTTAGCTGTTTTATCAATAGCTACTTTGACCTCATCACGTTTTTTGGTTGAATCAACTACTTCGATGTTTTTGTCAGCTAAATAATCATAAAGAGCATTCAGCACTTTTTCTGTCGGATCGCCAGGAAAAATACTCTTAATTTCAACATCCGTTACAAACCCTTTTGACTTACCTTTGGCAGTTAGATCCTTGATTATTTTTTCAATTTCTTTTTGGGTGAATTTACTACGCTGAGCTTTTGGTTTTTGAATGTTATTTTCTTTCTTGCGTGATTGGGCGGCTCTTTCAACCTTCTCTTTTAAGTTTTTCTTTCTCATGGCTTTTTATCCCTTTTAGTGTTCAAGAAGTTCTTTTCAGCCTTTTCTAGGTGGCATGGCGACCTGCCGTTAAATGGTATCCCCAAACTTTTTATAAACCGGATCTTTTGTTTTGTAATAGATTCCCAATTTTTTCCTCTGGAAGTCTTTTATCAACAAATTGCTCGACTATGGTTAAGGTCCGGTCTGAGTCGGTGTATTGTAAATCTTTAATTTCATATTTCCTTTTATTTTTTTTCAAACGAAGAATCAAATGATTTAAAGCCTCTTCCCTAAAAGTTGAGGTTATTTTTTTGTTCTCTTCAGCTAATGACGCCATCTCTTCACTGCTGGGTCTTTCAATGGCCGGGCCGCGATATTCGCTCTCATTATGCAGTATATAAGTTATTATTGCTCCATATTCTACAAAAATCTCAGGAAAATCTCTGGGGGCTATCATCATAAATTCCCTATCTGTTAACTGCAAAAATCGGGCATAAATTTTAGATAATTTCTCATTTATGAAATCTTTGTGAGAAACCTTTTTTCTGGCCAAAACAATGGATTTTGTATTTCTAATCAGATAGTTAAGAAATTTTACCTCCGGTAAATGCTTCTTTTCAAAAACAATGAAGGACTTGCCTTCTGGAATTTGCTGTTGCTTCGCCTTTTTGTTATGAGAAGTGTATATCTCAGTGGCTAATCCCTTTTTATTGATACCCAGTTTTTCAGCAGCCTTTGATAAAAACAGATCTCTTTTTATCTGCGATTTGATACCGTTAGCAGACTCCAATAGGTTTCTGATAGCTTTCTCACGATTCTCAATGCCTTTTGACGCCGTTTCCTGCTCAGTTTGGCCGATTATAAACTCATAATCGAATTGTGCATTATTAAGCAGTGTTTCGAAATCCTCCCTACTGAATTTCTTAAAATAGTCATCAGGATCCAAACCGTCAGGTAATACAACAACTTTGCCATCCATATCATTGGCTAAAAACAATCGCGCCGAACGATCAGCAGCCTTTATCCCAGCCACATCACCATCAAAAAGCAATATGACGGTTTCCACTCCAAATCTTTTCAATACCTTAATATGATCGTCAGTTATCGACGTACCGCATGTGGCAATGGCTTCCGACCAGGAATGTTCATGCAATCGAATAGCGTCCAGGTAACCTTCCACAATAATCACCTGTCGTTTCTTTCGAATCATTTCACGAGCTTCATTAATCCCGTAAAAAACCTGGCTTTTTTTATACAATTCAGTTTCAGGAGGATTGAGGTACTTTGGCATATCATCTCCCAATGCCCGCCCAGCAAACCCCAGTAATCTGTTTTGTGCATCGTGAATGGGAAACACCAATCGATTCCGCAAACGATCGTAATATCCTCCTTTATCACCTTTTTTGATCAATCCGGCACTTTCCTGCACCTGGATACTGATCTTTTTTCTTAACAATGTTTCATGAAGATTGGTCCACCCGGGACCAACATAGCCCAATTGGAACTTATCAACCAAATCGTCCGAAATAGACCGTTGTTGGAGGTACATTTTTATGGAACTTGTTTCAGACGACTTTATTAAATTAGTGCGAAAAAAATCAAAACTTTCCTTTAAGCACTTGCTGCTTTCAGTTTTGAGAGATGATAATGCAGCTTTAAACTCCTTGCTTTTTATTTCGATACCGCAACGATCTGCAAGGAAATAAACAGCTTCAACAAATTGAAGATTCTCCATCCCCATTATAAAGCGAATGGCATCTCCATATTCTCCACATCCGTAACATTTGTAATTTTGGTAGGCTGGAGAAACTGTGAATGATGGGGTTTTTTCCTGGTGAAATGGACATAAGCCGAGGTAGTTTTTTCCAGATGCCTTAAGTTGAACATAACCGCCAATCAGCTGAACGATATCTGTCGCCTTAAGGATCTGTTCTTTCTGACCTTGTTCGATAAAGCCGGCTTTTTTGAGCATTACGATCTCTATAGTATCAGGTGAAACGTTCGTTGAAACGAATAACCACTATCTAATTTATAAAAAGTTGATCCGTTTTGCCTAAACAGCTTCCCGGCAATAGATTAAGTTTTCTACTTTGATCGTATAATAATTGAACCGCCCGTCTGCCTTCTTCTTTCAAATCTTTTGAGAAGTCGTTGACATAAAGATTGATATGGCTTTTGATGACCTGATCTTCCATCTCCTGGGCATTTTCCAGGATAAAACCTCGAGCTGCATCAGGCTTTTTTTCTGCAAATTGAATCGACTCTTTTATCAATCTCTGAATTGCTATTTGGTCCTTTTTTCCTACATTATTTGATATAACAATACCACCAAGAGGTATCAGGCATTGAGTCTGATCTTCCCACCATTGGCCAAGATCCATAAGACAACAAAGCCCGGACTCCTGGTAAGTAAATCTGGATTCATGAATAATAACACCGGCATCCACTTCGCCGCTCGTTACAGCCGGAATAATTTCATCAAACTGCATTTGAACGAAGACAAAATCACCTGGCATAGCCATTTGGAACAATAAAGAAGCAGTAGTCAGTTTACCCGGCAGCGCTATTTTCCCTGAATTCAGTCTTTTTTTGTTTTTGCTGACAACCAACGGTCCGCAACCCCTTCCCAAGGCCCCACCGCTGGACAATAGTTTATATTGGTCCAATACGTAAAAGCAGGCGTGGATGGAAATCTTCGTAACATCCAGTTGATGATTCAGAGCCATCTGATTCAATGTTTCCACATCCTCAATATAAACCTTGAATTCGTATTCATGCTCGATTCTTTGATGGATCAATGCATCAAAGATATAGGTATCATTTGGACATGAAGAAAATCCGATTGATAATTTACGCATTAGTCAAAGCCCTTGCTGTTCTAAGCTGCACTTCCGCTTAACGCTTTGTTCAACATCACTGTCAGTTTAGATTTCTTACGAGAAGCAGTATTTTTCCTCATCACACCTTTTGTATGAGCCTTATCAATGACCTTATGAATCAGAGGCAACATGTTTTTAGCATCTTCAGCCTTCTTCTCTTCTATTAATGAAGTAAATTTTTTTATTTCAGTACGGTATGCTGATTTTAACGCCCGATTACGCAGACGTCGTTTGATATTTTGCTTAGCTCTTTTTGTGGCCGATTTATGATTTGCCATATAAATCCTTTATTCCAGTTGGGTTATGATTTTACATTAAAATGCGTTCTCAATATGTTCTATAGTATAATCCTTCTCATCGCGAAACTTGATCCCGATTACATCGAATCGCGGTTGTTTTTTTCGGAAATCGTTCTTCGCCAAATATATTTTCCCCAACAAACGTAGTCTATTGCATTTTGCCTTTGTCATAGAAATCAGGGGATTGATATTTGACTTTCCATCGTATCGCGACTTGACTTCAACAAAAACCAAATACTCGCTCTGCTCTGCAACAAGATCGATTTCACCATTTCGGCAACGATAGTTTCTATCAATAATCCGATATCCCTTTTTCTGTAGATAATCGGCTGCGACCTGCTCGCCAAGAATACCAAGCTTTTTGGTCTGCTTAATAAAAAGTTGTGAACGAGTCATTCAGTTTGTTGTTTTTACTTGGTAAACAGCTTTTCTTTTATTCTGGCTGCTTTACCGAATCTGCCTCTGAGGTAATATAATTTTGCCCGTCGAACCTTACCACGTTTTAATACCTTAATGGCTTCTATTCTAGGTGAATGTAGCGGAAATACACGTTCTATGCCGTAGCCTTGACTGACTTTACGAACTGTAAAAGTTGCTTTCAGATTTTTTTCGCCAAAATGTCTAGCAATAACAACGCCTTCAAATGGCTGGATCCGCTCCTTTTCTCCTTCTTTAATCTTATAATTAACCCTTATGGTATTCCCAACTTCAAAAGAGGGGACCTCTCTAATCTGCTGTTTTTCAATAACCTCCAATAAATTGCTCATCTGTTTTCTCCCAAGCCTTTATTTTAACATGATAATTAAGAAAAGTTAAATTTTAAAATGGTATACTTAACAAACTTCAGATAGTTATTCTTTAATCTCTTAAACTATTTAATCACTGCAAAACAACTTATAACCGGTACTTATTCAAATTGTTGATCCTTTTTTCCAAAACGATCAAACAGATCCAGGCGCTTTTTCTTTGTTTTTTTTAAAGAATCTTCTTGTCGCCATTCTTCAATTTTTTGGTGATTGCCTGACACTAAAACATCAGGAACTTTGAATCCTTGAAAATCGTATGGACGTGTGTATTGTGAGTATTCTAATAATCCGTTACTGAAAGACTCGCATGTTAACGACTCTTCATTTCCCACCACGCCCGGAATCAATCTGGCCACAGATTCAATGATAGCCATGGCACCTATCTCTCCACCCATTAATATGAAGTCACCCAGACTGAATTCCTCGTCAACAAATCCTCGAATTCTCTCATCAAATCCTTCAAACCGTCCACAAATAAGGGCAATAGGAAGATTTAATTTGCTGATTCTTTTTGCCTTTTCCTGATTAAAAACACTTCCCTGGGGTGATATCAATATGCTGTGGAGCTTATCACCTACTGTTCTTTCTTTACATTCCTGTAGGGTATGGAAGATAGGTTCCGGTCTTAAAACCATCCCCGCTCCACCACCGTATGGCGAAGCATCAACCTTCTTATGTTTTCCTAGTCCGTGTTTACGAAAGTTTATGATCTCAACCCGAATTCGTTCTTCATCCAAGGCTTTTTTCATCAAGCCACTTGATAAGAATGAAACAAATATTTCAGGATAAAGCGTTAAAACTTGAAAATGCATCATTGTTTCCGGCAATGTGCAAAAAGGAAAAATCAATCTATTTATTGATCTCTCTTAAATCCGGTATAAGATGAATAATCACCTTTCCAGGGGGAATAACCTCTTTTAATACTTCTTGAGAAGTTGGAAAAAGAAAAGAATCACCATCGAGCGTGACTTCACAAACACCTTGGGGACCTGCCTCAAAATAGTCTGTGATAACTCCTAAATACTGATTTTCCGTAGAATATACTTTTGAATTCAACAAATCGTGAATAAAAAACTCGTCATCTGCTAAAGGTCGGATGCTTTCCTCTTCAACAAAAATCCCGTATTTTTTCAACATTTTCGCAGATGTCATATCTGTAATTTCATCGAATTGTATCAGCCAATAATTCTTCACTTGCCGGGCATTAATAATAGTATACTTTACCCGTTTTTCATTTCCGATTAAAATCAGCTGTTTGACTCTGCTAAAAATCTCTTGGTCATCCGTCAAGGGAATTACTTTTACTTCCCCCTTGACCCCATGGCTATTTATAATCTCTCCAATTTGAATGATGCCTTCAAGATCCATCTTACACAACTATCTCACGGAAACGCGATTTTAAAATAATATTTTGTTGCTCAAAAAACGTTTTATGGCTTTCTTACAGTTATTTTAACTATCTGCTTTGGTTTCGTCAGCTTCTGTCTTGGCCTTGGCTTTTTCTTTGGGCTGAAACGTTGTTTTTAGATCAAATCCTTCTTTAATTAGAAGTTTTGTCACTGTTTCTGAAGCAGAGGCCCCCACAGAAAGCCATTTTTCAATATTTTCTTTATTGATAACCAATTCCTTTGTCAGTGGATTGTATGTTCCCAGTTTCTCTAAGAATCTGCCGTCTCTTTTCATTCGTTTGTCGGCAGCCACTATTCTATAAAAAGGTTGTTTTTTCGCTCCAGCTCTTGCAAGTCGAATTCGTACCACTTATTTTCTCCGGATTATTATTTAATGCAAAACTTGTTTAAAAACGGTTAAAATGGTCCCAGGTTACCACCCGACCCCATCATATTCTGCAATGCCCGCATCGATTTTTTTCCTTTGCCCATTGATGACAGCTTTTTCATCATTTTATTCATCTGAGCAAATTGTTTTAAAAGCCGATTAACATCGCTAACATTAGTTCCACTTCCTTTTGATATTCTAACTTTTCTAGCCCCATTGATGATAGCGGGCTTATCTCGTTCTTTCATTGTCATAGACGAAATAATGGCATCGATTTTAATCAACGATTTATCGTCGATCTCGGCCCCGGATGGAATTTTCCCCCCCATACCGGGAATCATCCCCAGGATATCAGTCAATGATCCCATCTTACGTATTTGCCTTAACTGGTCTTGAAAATCAGAAAGGGTAAAAGTGTTTTTTCTGATCTTTTCTTCCAGTTTTTCCGCCTTTTCCTGATCAATATGTTCCTGAGCTTTTTCAATCAGCCCAACCATGTCACCCATCCCTAAAATCCTGGAGGCAATACGATCAGGAAAAAAAGGCTCAAGATCTTTGATTTTCTCCCCAACACCAATGAATTTGACCGGTTGGCCAGTAATGGCTCGAATGGATAGGGCAGCACCACCACGAGCATCACCGTCCATTTTTGTTAGTATGAATCCGTTAATATTAAGACGGTCATGAAAAGCTTTGGCGACATTGACTGCATCCTGGCCGGTCATGGAGTCTGCTACAAACAATATCTCATTGACAGCAATTTTTTTCTTAATTTCTTCCAGTTCCGTCATCAATTCTTCGTCAATCTGCAATCGCCCGGCCGTATCCAGTATTAAATAATTGGCTAACTTAGCTTCAGCTTCTTTTACTGCCTGATAAGCTATATTCACCGGCTTCATTCCGGTATCACTCTCAAAACAGGGAATATCAAGATCCTTTGCCAATAACTGTAACTGGTCAATAGCCGCAGGTCTGTATATATCTGCTGTTGCCAGGTAAACTTTTTTTCCATCCTTTTTTAATCGATTGGCAAGTTTGGCAACTGTTGTGGTCTTGCCACACCCTTGCAATCCAACCAACATCACAATGGTGATTTTATTGTTCACCTGAACCAAACCATGGTTTTCAGCTCCCATCATTTTGATGAGTTCATCGTTCACAATTTTGATGAATTGCTGACCGGGACTAAGCGACTTCATTACTTCTGTCCCTAATGCCCTTGCTTTTACTGATTTCAAAAAAGCGTTCACAACCCTGTAATTGACATCTGCTTCCAGCAGCGCTAATTTGACTTCTTTCAGAGATACTGCAATATTGCTTTCAGATAGAAGCCCCTTATTAGTGAGCTTCTTAAATGTCTGATTAAGTTTTTCTGTAAGATTCTCAAACATCGAAATTGGCTTGGAAATTCTGTTTGATTAAAAAAAGCACAATTACAAATGATAGCCTTGAAAATAATTCCTGTCAATCCTCTCTTCCCATCTTGTTTTTTTTGTAACCTTTTATGATTATTACACAATCCCAAACGAATAAGGAATATGAGTAAAAAAAAGCATAATAAAACATTCCGTTTCTTTTTTTTCTATTCGATTTTAATTGCTTTGGTTATTTTTCTGACAGTGGGTTGTGGTTTTCAACTCAATAGAAATCGCATTCAGTTACCCTACAACGCCCGGTCAATTTCAATTGATAAAATAGATAATAAAAGCTTTATCCCCCGTCTTGATCTCAACTTGAGAGATCTATTGACAGAAAAATTTGCTGAAAACTCCATCACATTGACAACATCCAATGCAGCGGATTTAATTCTTTCCTTTCAAATTGATGCATTAACAATGACGAAGGATGATTATTCAAAAGATGATGACAGTCAAACCTATGAATTCACATTTTCCGGGAAAGGAAAATTGACGGTTTTGAATAATAATAACCGGATGTTTTTCCTCAATAATGAAGTTGTATCGACTTCGTATTCCATCAAAACTACCAAAGAAGATCTTTCCTCTTTGGAAATAGAAAGTGGGCGTTACGAAACCTTGGTGAACCTTAGCAATTTAGTTGTAACAAAGCTTACACAGAATTTTTAGCAGATATATTTTCAGCTTCCTCTATCAACATAACAGGTATGCCATCTTTGATAGGGTATAATAGTTGGCAATTAGAACAGATCAATCCGTCCTTTTTCTCTGTTATATCCAGATTTCCCTTGCATTGAGGGCATGCCAGTATATCAAGTAGTTTTTGATCCAATTCCATTATCATACTGTTATTTTTAATGTTATAAAAGCAATCGATTTTATATATCGTGATGATATTATTGTAAAATTCTACTAAACACACTCGATTTCACATTGAAATCCATCCTTACTAACCAGATTAAATAGCTGTTTCAAAGTTTATATATTACAGATTATCTTGAGTTCAGATAGACAAAAACATAAAGCACGTAATATCAGAATATTAAGCTTAAGCATCCAATTATTCAAAACTATTGAGATAATAAATACAGTCAGCAAATCGATATTTTACTTTTGTGCTTTTACATGTTGGTTAGAACGAGGGGATTCTAAATACATTCAATTTTAGTTTTGATATTTTATGAGTGTTTAAGATAATATGCGATTTGATTATTTGTTGATGAGTCATGAGATAAAGGTGATGTATTCTCTTTTCTCAGCTCCGGCAATATTTTCGAAGCCAACTGTTTACCAAGTTCAACACCCCATTGGTCAAATGAAAATATGTTCCAGATAACTCCCTGCACAAAAACTTTGTGCTCATAAAGAGCAATAAGGCTCCCAAGGGACTCCGGGGTTAGTTTTTCAGATAATAAGCAAGTTGATGGCCTGTTGCCTTCAAACAATTTGTAGGGTATCAAATCAACCGGTGTATTTTCATCCTCCAATATCTTTTTCTCTTTACCAAACGCCAGCGCTTCTTGTTGAGCAAAAAAATTAGCCATTAATTTTTGATGATGATCACCGTTTTCGTTAAGGGCTTTGGCAAAACCGATAAAATCACAGGGAATGAGTTTTGTACCTTGATGAATCAGTTGATAAAAAGCATGTTGTCCATTCGTTCCCGGTTCACCCCAAATAATGGGACCCGTTTGATAGGACACTTTTTTCCCGGAACGGTCAGTGCCTTTTCCGTTGCTTTCCATATCCGTCTGCTGCAAATAAGCAGGAAAACGGTGTAAATACTGATCGTAGGGTAAAATAGCATGGGTATGTACATTAAAAAAATTATTATACCAGACACCAATAAGTCCCAATATAACAGGAAGATTCCGGTGCAATGCCTGGTTTTTAAAGTGCAAATCCATGGCATGAAATCCAGACAATAATTTTTTAAAACCATCACTCCCCAAGGCGATCATCAAAGATATTCCAATAGCCGACGTTAGTGAATAACGTCCACCTACCCAATCCCAAAATTCGAGCATATTATCAGTATCAATACCGAAGGCTTTTACTTTTTCCCTGTTAGTGGATAAAGCTATAAAATGGTGTTTAATGGCATACTCACTGGACAATGACTTTAACAACCAGGATTTAGCCGAAGCAGCATTGGTCATTGTTTCTTGAGTAGTAAACGTCTTCGAGGCAATGATAAAAAGCGTTTCCTCTGCATCAAGACCGTACAGTTGTTCAGACAGGTGAGTAGCATCAATATTGGAAATATACCGAATGGTGAATTCTCTATTTGAATAGTGTTTTAAAGCTTCATAAACCATCAACGGGCCCAAATCCGATCCACCTATGCCAATATTGATTATATTTTTAATGCTTTTACCGGTATACCCTTTCCATTTTCCCGAACGGATGTTATTTGAAATATTTTCCATTTTCTCCAAGACCCTTTTAACATCGGACATGACGTTCTTTCCTTCCAACAAAATGGGTGTATCGGAGCAATTCCGTAAGGCAACGTGCAATACAGCTCGGTTTTCTGTTTGGTTAATTTTCTCCCCGGAAAACATTTTTTCAATTTCTTTTTCCAATTCAAGAGATTTGGCAAGATCAATGAGTAGTTTCAGCGTTTTATCGGTGATTCTATTTTTTGAAAAATCCACATACCATCCTACACTCTCGATGGTCATTTTTTTTGCTCTATCCGGTGATGTTTGGAAAAGGTTTTTCAAGGTTACATCTTTGATTTCCTTGTAATGCTCTTCTAGAAATCGCCATTCGGCTTGGTTAGTCGGATTCATGTGTTATATTCAATAAAAAACAAATGTGGAAAATGGAAGCCATTAAACATGCTTCGGTTAGTATACCTAATATATAAGAAACCTTAGAAAATAGGAACGATTGTTTTCCATGGTTAATATGCTATTTTAATTATTTTTCCATAATTATGCAAAAATAAAAACCCGAATCGCTAAGGTGTATTTGAAAAAATCATTGTTTTAGATTATGGTTAAGAAAATGCATCATAATAAGATGTTGACGATTTTCATACAGTTCGTCCATATATTAACACAACCATTATCACTATGAATCTTCGTACCTACTTGCATTAAATATAGCTGAACTTTGTGTTCTTCAGTGGTATTTGATCACAGATATTCCCGTTAATCCACATTCTTTTATCAACAGTAAAAAATCGATTGCAATTTTAATAATGTTGAAATAAAAAGAAAGCAGTCTTTAAATCTTTCAGTTCATTAAAATCTTCTTTATATTTAAAGCTATGAATTTTTTCGATATTGTTTTTGCTGTAATTATTATTTTTTTTGTCTTGTTAAGCTCATCCAGGGGATCTTTACCCGAGTTTCTGTCAACATTGGGTATTGTAGCCGGTTATTTTGCAGCAGAGCGTTTTCATCTAAAATATATAAACTTTAGCCTTCAATACATGAGTAATGTCTCCCACGCAAAAGCCGTCACCTTTTTTGCTATCTTTATTGCCTTTGTCGTTGCTGGCGTCATTTTAGCTTCCATTGCCAACGTCATTTTTTCATTTAAGCGTCCGACATATACCAGCAGGTTTCTGGGGGGACTAATGGGCTTGCTGAAGGGGCTCCTTGTTTGCCTGTTGATCTTTTTCATCGTCGAAGGTTATGTTCCATCTTATACAGACGACTTGTACAATTCCGCTTTTTCTCCTTGGCTAAGAGGTCTCAGAAATCTAATTAATGGTATCAACCTTGCTTTAATTGATAACATTAATTTTGTCTAAAAAAACCGGTCCGTGAAACAGTATTTTATAACATAGAACAGAAATCGTATTTAATCAGATTTCATTCTATGTTTGTTGTCGGAAGCTATGACGCCTTCATTGTTCTTAAAACTAAAAAAAGAAGTTTGCAGTTTACCTTACATTATCCTCTTTTTGTTTATCACTGGCTGTCAGTTCTTCGGTGGTTCCAAACCCAATGAAATGCAGGCCATTCGCCAGGCTGTTCAGCAATCTCCCAATCAAATCCGAACCATTTATATTCAAAGTTTTACTGGTCAAAAGATCCAGACGGTTAAAGAAATCTTCTCCGAAACAATTGAGGAACAGGATATTTTTACCTTTGTGGAATTATTGCCGGATAATTACATCGGTCTCAAAATTTTACGCATTGAAGTGACTGATTATGCCGCCTGGGAGAGTGATGAAGAGATCGATACCAACCAAAACAAGACTGAAGAAACTGCAACGGAAAAACAGAGCCTTAGGCGAAGAAATGCTATTGTTGGTATCAACATTACACTGTTTGATGCGGAGTCAGGTACACTGATTCTTCGAAAAAAGTTTTCCCAGCCATTCCAACAGATTTATATCGGTACTGAAGCCATCGCAAATATGCCCGATCAAACATTGGAATTAAGGCGCTTATGTAAAATCCTTATTTTTAAAATACTAACCGCATTTTACCAGCATACCGATAAAATAACGGATTTACACTTTGAAAATGGATTTGGAAAAGATTGGTTTTCTATATATATACACAACTTGGGAGATACACGTATAAAAAAAGGGAACCGACTGGCTATGTCAGGTGACCTTGAAAAGGCAATGTGGATGTGGAAAATTATATTATACAAACCGGAAAAAGATGAACCTCTCGATATTTATATTAAAAACAGAGCCAGTGCCTACTACAATCTCGGGATTGTATATCATATGCAAAAGGACTGGTGGTTTGCAGCCAAGATGTTCTCCATGGCAAATCGATTGCAGCAAAAGCTAAAATATGCACAAGCTTGGGGAAACAATATACAGATGTGGCTGGATGAGCAACGTAAACCGTCCGAACAAGTAGAGGATGAATTTATTGCAGAAAAAACTGAAGAACCGACAGACGCATCTGTAAAAGGGTTGTTAAAAAAGAAACCTTTAGGTGAAGAGAAAACAAATATATTAAAATACTTGGAACAAAATAAGCAGTTTTTACTAAAGCCAAGAGAATTGTGGCCTCTGGATCCATACCTCAAAACCAAACAGACAATCCAGATTGAGAATGACAATACAATTCTAACAGAAGATGAAATTGAAACAAAGCCAGTACCGTTAGAGGAATCCCCGGTTGATCAACCAACTGAACCTGATGACTCAGGCATATCAAATGATTTAATAAAAGAAGTTCCTGAACAGCCGGTTGATTTGACGAATTAATGCATTCTGTTGATTCACACTCAAATTTTGCTTTATTTGTGTTTTTTATTTGAAATAATAATCCGGTAGTGTCGGATCAAACACCGACATCAGAAACCGATTCGACTATTTAAAAAACGAAAGAAACATAAACAGTTGATAGAAACTCAAAAATAAGGGAGATGATTATGAAAAGAAATAGATACTTATTGATGTTCTTTATAGCGGTTTCGATGTTTTTAGTCACACCTGTGATTTTGAATGCCGGAACCATCGGAAAGGGAAGTGCCAAGATATTCAATAATAACAAAGGCTCGGCTAGAAAGCAGGCATTAAACAATGCGCTTAGAGATTCCGTAAAACAGGGAGTTGGCTTATTATTGGATTCACAAACCGTTGTTAAAAACTGGGCTGTCATTCGTGATGAGGTTTACTCCAGCGCCAGGGGATTTGTTAAGGGTTATAAAATATTGAGAGATGAAGAGAAAGGTGGAGACTGGATTATAGAGATCGATGCCGAGGTATCTTCCGGTGATTTAAAGGATAAACTCAGTGAACTCAGGATTCTGCATCAAAAAATGGGTAATAAACGGCTGATGGTGTTATACAAACCGGAACATCCTGATGCATTAGATGAAAAACATAGTGCAGTACTTTCTGCCTTAACATCAATTCCATCCGAGTTGAACAGATTGGGATTTCGCGTTTTTGACCAACGTTCCTTAGGATATGTATCCGGTAAAACGAGTCAAACTGGAGGTTCAATCGACGAATGGCGGAAAATCGCCGATCAGCATCAGGTTGACATGCTGGTAGAATTCGAATTGGTTGCCAGTAAAAAGAAACCGTTTTCCAGTTCGACTTTTTCAGCAGCCAAAGTCGCCATTCGAATACGTGTATATGATGTATCTACCGGTCGGCTGATTTCCAATTCTCAAACCAATCAAAAGCAGATGACCAACGCACGGATTGGAAGTTACGACTGGGATAACGCTTTATCAAAAGCAGGTGAAAAAGCAGGACGAATTGCGACTGCAGAAACAACTAAGAATATTATAGAGTACTACAAAACCGTTGGCGATATTGGAAACAGCTTTTTGATTGTTTTCAATAATTTTTCTGAAGATGAGGAATTTACCATTATGGATATAATGGAGAATCTTGAAGGGTATCAATCATTGTCCGAATTGGAAAACATTCCCAATTTGCTGAGAATCGAGTACTTCTCAACCATGGAAAAAAGTCGATTAAAACGGAAAATATACTTGGAGTGCAAAGAAAAAGGAATCAAGCTGAAAATCAAACAAATCGCTGGTAATCGTTTTATCTTTGCCAAACCATAATTTTTCTAAATGGTAGCACTCGAAGACGGAGGCTTGGGCGGAACGGCTGGTCCTTTGGAGGGATTAACCATTTCCATGATTCTTTCCCTAATGACATTTAATTTCTTTAAATTCTCCTGTCTTTGCTCCAATAAATCATTACGTCTGTCCAATGTCTCTTTGGAATAGGGATCATTCTTCATGGATATCAGTTGTTGTTGAATATTTTCCTCATTCTCCGCTAATTCCTTAAGCAACTGATACAATTTCTTTTGCTGTGCTTCTTTTTGTTCTTGTTGTGCCAGTTTGTCAGCCAGTATTTTAATCCGTCTGCGAACAACCGCATAGTTAAAGTGGGCGTCGTCATCCCCTTCAATTTCCTTCATTGAGTATTTTTTTTCCTGCTTTTCCTTTTCGATTACTGTTCTATAATACTCCAGGCTTTCTCCCAGCAAAGTTAAAGCTTTTGAAAGATCCTTTTCATTTTCAGCCAGTCGAAACAAGTTATTCCCGAGATTGTATAATGTCTTTTTAATTAAGTGATTGTCGCTCTCTTTTGAATGAAGAAGTTCTTTTAATACATCCCGGGCTTCAGCATATTTCTGTTGTTGATAGTAAAAGTAAGCCAGATTATATTTGATAACAACCAAATCAGACTCCTCTTTTATCTTTTCTTCAAATTCCTTTAGAATTGATGCATCTCCAGATGAATCCGGATCTATGCCACTTATTTCCCATCGGGAACTTCCGCCCCACCAAAATGCAAATCCCAACAGCAATATGCTGGTGGTAGCAAAAACAATAATCAATCTTTTATTCACCATAATATCAGATCCGTACATCATTTTTAAAACGTCAAACCTAAACCAGTGCAGTATCCTCAATATCTCGGAAAATGCTCATGAACCTCATTACTTTAAACATCAATTTAAAATAATCTACATTTGGTTTGTTTTTTCTGTCCAGGTACTTTTATCAACTTGAAGCAGAAGTGTTAACTAATAGACAGATGATAGTTTTTTTATTTAATTAGAGCTATAACCCGTAATACCGTACTTCCAATTCTATTTTTTAATGAATGCAAATCATTAGTGAAAACCATTTTTTCGGAAAAATTCACAAAACACTCCTCCATATTAAAGCAATTTGACTGATCGTTTTGAAAAAATCTGATCGTAATCGGTTTTAACCATTTACTTAATATATATAAAATTAGAAAAAACTTATCGATGTTTCACCCTTTCCTAAGAACTCCGTGGTTCGTGCTTTTGAACACATTTTTATATGTATATTACTGTTTTTATTTTATATATATTTCAAACTCACGGCTATGTCAGCAAAAATGAAGCTTAAGGGAGATCATAAAATATTATTCAAAATAGTAGAAAATAGAGAAAAACCGGAGGAAAGTCTTGACATTATTTCGTTTTAAGGCCTAACTGGAAATTAACGTTATCTGGAAAGTTCAATTTAGTATTTTTCCACTAGCGTTTTCCTAAAATTTCCCAAAACCGCAATAACAGGAGTTTATATGAATAAGGCAGAATTAATTGCACAAATTGCAGACAAAGCAGACGTAAGTAAGGCCCAATCTGAAAAGCTTTTAAATGCAACTCTTGATAGTATTAACGATGGTCTCACCAAAGATGGAAACTTAACACTCGTAGGCTTTGGAACATTCACTGTTGTAAAAAGAGCTGCCAGGAAAGGTAGAAATCCTCAAACTGGAAAAACAATTAAAATTCCGGCTAAAAACGTTGTAAAATTTAAGCCGGGAAAAAACTTGAAAGATGCTGTAAACTAGAAATCAGATCTTATTCCAGTTAACAGTACCCAGAAGTTTCGTTGGCGATTCTTTTGGGTATATTGACTGGTTCTCCAAATACATTTCTTTGTCAGGTCAACCTCCCCCATCTGCAATTTCCTCCATCAGATTACTTGCCCACACGAACGTATCAAAAGTCCATTTTCTTCAAAACAATACTAAAACTTAACAACTAAAGCCAGGGAAACACCAGATGATGTAACACTCTTTGATTCACCTTCTTCTGATTTTATGTACACTTGATCGTAGTAATAACCGGGAATTATCACAAAGTGTTTTGAAAGATCAACCTTAATTCCGAATAAAAACAAGGGGCCATATCCAACCCCCGATGTTTGCCCAATTTCACTGTCTGGATAATCATAATTATAACTGTATTGTTGAACAGATAATCCTGCTCCGACAAATGGTGTCAGTTCAAAACCGTCATCATCAAGTTCAATTTCGTAACTCCACTGGACACCTCCACTAAGCGTTGTCGTATTAGAATCAATATCAATGGTGGTTCCATCTTCTTCGTGCTCTCCATCGGCACTGGCAGAGCAGATACGAAAAAAATAGGCCCATTCATCTGTAAAATATTTTTTCATACTAATTGCCAGTTGGCTGCCGGTCACTGTGTCCCCCCCTCCTTTTGCTTGATAGCCGCCAAAGGATATGCTGGTAGTCATATGACCACGTTTAACAGCATATAAGGGTTGGGATATAAATAGAACAAGGGTAAAACATACACAAAACACAATAATTAAATGAAAAACTGTTTTATTCATCAATATTCTCCATCAAGAAATCTGTCTAATACCTAGTTTGCCGGCCAATATGAAAAATCATTTTCAGTAATCCCAAGACGTTTGGCAATTTTAGGAGAAAACGTGGCAAACATTGCTTCCGAATGTGCGCACAACATTCCTTTGTTATTAAAGATTTTACCTTCCATCCGTACTTCGTGTTTATTTATTATTTCCAATACTTTACCTTCAGCATGTATACTTGAATCTATCTGGATTGGTTTTATAAAATCGATTTTCATGGATTTGGTCATTACCATGGACTTTACAAAAAACATGGCTGCCCAGCTCATCACTTCATCAAGAATTGTTGATATCACTCCTCCATGCACCAGTTTGTTCCATCCACATAGCGAAACCGGCACGATCAAATCAGATGTTACCGTCTCCTCATCAGCTCTGAATTTCATCTGCAAGCCGGAAGAATTCGCCGGGCCGCAACCAAAACATTTGCTATCAAGCCGATTGGGTAAAAAATCATTATCCTTCATCATCATTTTATCATCCTTTTTTTACAGGATTTTTCCTTTTTTTAAATTCACTTCTTTGTGATATTCCATAAATTCAAAGATCAAAACCGCATCGAGATGTTTTCATCGTTCCTCCACTAACATTGTTAGCATTTGTCCCTCTGTTTTCAAATGATCAATTTCATTTTTTTAAAAAATCAATCATTTTACATGTCCAACTATTTCTTGACTGAACCGATTCAAGTCTTTTCAAAGAATGTTTTTTGTTTGATTGTTTTAAATTTTCTTTTTTTTATGCCAAATTAATCACTTGGTTCAATCTCCCGTAACGCATGAATCCGTAAGTGAAAGAAAGCCTTCCATTTATTTTTTGTTGTTTTAAAATAAATGTATCTGCTAAGGTCGTAAAACAATTCTTAAATGTAAGTCTTCTATTGCCGGCAAGCTCTTCTTCTAGTGGTTTTGCTATCGATTGAATCGATACAAACTCTTAATTTTGGCCAAATAATGCCGACAAGGTACATTGAGACTGAATTATTCGGAGAAAAAGATGGGAGAAATATTAAATCAATTACCACCGGAAATCCAGGTTCACATTAAAGGTATAACCAAGTCATCCGGTTTACCCGATGATGAGGAGTCATACGAAAAAATGGCGCAGGGTTGGATGGAGAAAAAAAAGATTTTTGAAGAGCAGATCGCCGAGCAGGATATGATAGAAGTTGAGACCCTGAATCTGGAAGATGAAAAGGGAGCAGTGGCCTTGACGTATTCAGGTTCCCTGGTTTTGATTGGTCCGCTGATTGAAGGATTTCGTAAATCCGGTTACAACAGTATTGGCATTCGGAAAAACGTGCCGGACTCCATGGTTCAAGAAAACTCAAAACTGGCGGCTGATGTCAATGTCAATAGTCCAATCGAATTTGATAAAGGACCGGTGAAAAGTACTTCCTCAATTTTTAAAATTGCCGTGTGCAAAGATGATGTTGATGCGGCTGAGCAAGAGGAAAAAATATCTGAAGTCACCGTCATCATGACAGAAGAGTTTGTGAATGTGAATAAAGATCTGATACCTGTTTAACACGTTTTTTATTTCCCGGGTTACATGCATCCCGGGATTTTTTTTGCGCTAAAAAGAAGCCGTATTTGTGCAGTGCCGTGCTTACTTAGCCTGCAATGATTGAAATAAAACAGTTTCCACTCATCGTTGTCGAATGTTTGCAATGATTCTGTTTTGATGAAAAGATAGGATTTTAACAAATCAGTTGTAATGATTGTAACTTGACAGAAGATCGATCAACCTAGTTTCTTTTTTCACTTATGGCAAAACTTCCAGCGAAAATAGGAAAATACAAAATTACTTCTCAAATTGGTGAAGGGGGTATGGGAGCTGTATATAAAGCTGAACATCCTACCTTGCATCGAACTGTTATTATTAAAAAATTGACTTTAACTGGAAGCCAGGATTTTGTAGAACGGTTCAAAAGAGAAGCCCAAATCATGATCGATTTTCGAAATGAGAATATCGTCCAGGTATATGATCATTTTAAGGAAGGTAGTTCATACCATATCGTCATGGAGTATGTTGACGGCATTACCCTGGAGGAGCTGATTGAGCAAAGACGATTTTTATCAGAAGAAGCAGCTATATTAATTTTTACTGAAATCTGTAAAGCATTAAAATATGCTCATGATCGTTTAGTCATCCACCGGGATATCAAACCAGCCAATATTTTGATCTCCAAGACCGGTATCGTCAAGTTAGTGGATTTTGGTGTTTCCGCTAATTTGGAAGGAAACGACGAAGGGTTGACCAAAGCAGGTATGACTATTGGTACACCTTCATATTTAGCTCCGGAACAAATATCCAATGCAAAAAACAGGGATAAACGAACGGATATTTATTCTATGGGGGTCATGTTGTACGAAATGGTTATAGGTAAAAAACCTTATAGAGGAGGGTTTACAGCGGATGTTATTGCCCTGATTGAAAAAGGAAGATATACCCTACCCCGGAAAATTAATCCCAAAATAAAACCATTTATTCAAAGAGTTATCAAAAAAGCCATGCACCATAAGGTGCGAAAAAGGTTCCAGAACCTTGGTATTGTCATCGGCAAATTTTCTAAACACCTGAAAAAATATAAAGATCAAAACGAAATTAACAATACCATTAGACTTTACCTTGAAGGCAAAGAAATCACAGCTGATAAACACAAAAAGCATAAAGGCAAGTCATTTTTATCAAAAGTCTTAGCATTTACCACAGCAGCCAGTATTCTGCTGGTAGTCCTTGGGGCAGGTGTTTTATGGAGTTGGAAGCAAGGGTATCACTACGAATATCTATATGCAGAAGAATATGGATCACTTCAAATTGCTGTAAAGATCAAAAAAAATCACAAATCCGTGGATGATTTTTTTATTTCAACGACTTTGTTTCAGGAAAACAATGGTAAATTACAAAAACAACAGGATGTTGTTTTTAGTTTTAAAGAAGACAAATCCGCTGAAAGCAGATCTTATTACACCTTAACGTCCAATCGGGTATTTTTGAAAAGAAACATGTATAAATTGTTGTTATACGTGGAGAATGAACAATATCGTGAAAATTTTTTCCTCATGCCGCGGATTCTTCAACGAAAAAAACTGGATACTCTCGACGGACGAAAAGTTTTATTTACTATAAACAAGATTCCTCCCAAACTGCCGGTAAGACTTTCATACTCAATTTACGATATTTACACTGGTGATAATATTACACCAACCACAAATGTTTCTATTTTAAGAAAAGGGAAATGGAAAGACTGGTCTGAAATAAACAAAACAGAAGAGGCATCCGACTTTTTTGTATCGGGAAACAGATATCGTTTTCAGTTTAAAAAGGATGGATATTATAAAAAAATATACAATGTCACCATACAACCGGAGCAAACCATCTTAACAATGAACTTAAACCTGATCCCCATACCCGGAAAACTACTGATAAAATCAAATTCAGAAGATATTAAATATTTTCTGAATAATTCAACCCATTACGTATCAGGGGGAAAAAATCGTAGTGTCAAGGCTTTAAAGCCGTTATCTTCAAAATACCGCGAGATTGTTCTTTCTCCCGGTGAATACGTTCTTTCCGCAAAAAATAAGAAGTTTTTCTTTTCCTCGCCACCAACATCTCAAAGAATTACCATTCAATCCAATCTTAGCCTTCATATAACATTAAATGCCGACGCTAAGAACGATTCTGTATCATTTAAAATCGAATAATCAGGAGATAAGATGTCAACATTTTTGCGAAAACTTGTTTTCGGATTTATTGGTATATTGGCTGGTTTAGCTGCATGGCCAATTGCAGAAATTATATTGGCTCAGCAATCAGCATTTCCAACATTTTTAGTTTTTACCATCACTTTGGGCGCTGCTTTTGGGGCCGTCATGGGTGCCTTTTTGGGTGCCAGTGAAGGAATTACCCTATCCATAAAAGCCAAAATCATCCCGGGCATTCTTACCGGCGCATTGGTCGGCATTATCGGTGGTGCTATTGGTTTTTTAATCGGCCAAGGTGCTTTATTTATCATTAATGAAACATTGATCCATTCAACCAAATCGTTGCAGTCTATTGGGATTCCAATTTCCAGAACGATTGGCTGGGCTTTTTTAGGGATGTTTGTTGGAACAGTTGAAGGTTTCCGTGCCAAATCCTGGGCAAAAATTCGAGTGGGTATTTTGGGTGGACTTTTAGGTGGTGTCCTAGGAGGCGCTGCCTTGGAGTATCTCCGGGTGACTTTTCCCAATTTTGAATTTGCTCGATTAATTGGTTTACTGATTTTAGGCATGCTGATTGGTCTTTTTTACGGTATTTTTGAAAAAAGTCTCTCACATGGTGTACTAAAATTGTTGAATGGCAAAATAAAGGGTAAGGAATATCTATTAGTAAAACGAAATATCACGATTGGAACCTCGGAAAAAGCAGATATCCAGCTTCCTGCATACAAGGATGTTGCCGATATCCATGCCAACATAAGAATTAAAAAAGACGATATAACAATCAGTTATGTTGATGCTAAAAACAGGGTTTTAGTCAATGAACTCAAAGTGGACAACCATCAGCTTAAGTTCGAAGATGTCGTTCAAGTCGGTTCGGCTAAATTTTTGTTTTTTTATCAATAAGGAGGCTTCCATGAAAAATTTAAAACATATATTACCGATTTTTCTGGTTTTGTTCTTTACATCGGTAAGTCTAGCAGATTCTATACGTATCTCTCAAATTGATTCCAATAGTCTGCTGCTTAATCAGCAGATCAAACTGTACATTAGCGTTACTGACGATAATGGAGAGCCTATAACCTCCCTGCAAAAGTCAAATTTCCGATTATTTGAATCATCCAACAATCGGAAATATCAACCAATCGATGAAATTCTGAATTTTCAGAAGGGTATTAACTATGCAGATGGCGTTAGCTTTCTGCTTTTACTGGATAATTCAGAAAGCATGTATTGGACAATGGAAGGGGAAAAAACCAAAGATACCAAACAAATGAGGATGACTGTTGCCCAGAAAGCCATAAAATCGTTTTTAAGCAGTATCCGCAATCCCAACGATAAAGTTGGCGTGGCTGCATATAACTCCTATTATACAGCTTTGTCAAAACCTATTCAGGATATGGTGCTGGTCGAACAACAATTACAGACAATCGAACGTCCGACCGGAGATGCCATCTACACCGAAATTTATGCCAGCCTTAATTTGGCTGTAGATGAATTTAAAACGTTGAAAGGAAGAAAAGCACTAATTATACTGTCCGACGGTGTTAACAACCCTTCGTACAAACACACCAAAACAATCAATCAGCAATTTGGAGAAAAATATATCTCTTACCAAAAACCGCTGGAATCATTGCAGCGGGAGGGTATTTCCTTATATGTGGTCAATTTTGGTAAAAAAGGTGAAAAAAAGGACCGCCACCTTGTCCGCATTGCTAAATTGTCAGGGGGTATGACATTTAACGCTTATAATCAACGGGAACTCCAACAGGTATATTTTAGAATCATGAATCAAATCCAGAAGGAATATATCATCACCTACCCAGCCACCATGGAACCGGCGGATAAAAAGTTTGTGAAAACGCAATATTTAAATGGACCTCAGAAAAAGTCCTCTATTCGTTTTTATTATGCTGCATCGGTTTTCGGACAACCCCAAAAATCATTTAATCCATTGATTTTTATATCATTATTACTTGCTGCCATTTTGCTCTTTTTGTTATCTAAGGTAAAATTTGAAAAACAAAGATCCAAACCGTCAATTGAAGTATTGAACGCCGGTGCCGGTAAAATATCTACTCAGATCTTAACCTTAGATACCGGCGAAACGATCATAGGTAGTGCACCCAATGCAGATATGACCATCGCAGGTGTCCCGGCAGTCGAAGAAAACCACGCTACCATAGTCTTTGATGAAAAGACAAAACAGTACAATTTAAAAGGCCGTGGAAAAATGCTGGTAAATAATAAGTTGATCACCACAAAAGTTCTGGAACCTGGAGATCTTATTAACATCGACGGAACCACCATGATCTTTGACGAAGGTGCAGAAGAAGACGAAAAGGAATAATGAAACTAGTAATTTTGGACGGTTATACATCCAACCCGGGAGATTTAACTTGGGATCGCTTTCAGAAATTTGGGGAGTTGTCGGTTTATGATCGAACCCCTCCCGATCAAGTTGTAGAAAGAGCAAAAGAGGCGGAAATTGTTTTGACTAATAAAACAGTTCTGGATCAAGAAATAATTTCCTCCCTGCTGTCACTTCAATATATCGGTGTTCTGGCCACCGGTTATAACGTAGTTGATATGGAATGTGCCCGAAAAAAAAACATCACAGTAACCAATGTGCCCAATTACGCCAAGCGCTCGGGGGCACAATCGGTTATTGCTTTGTTACTGGAACTTACCAACAGGGTTGGACAGCACAGCCATGCTGTTTTTAATAACAAATGGTGCCAATCAAAAGATTTTTGTTTTTGGGACTTTCCATTGATAGAGCTGGATGGAAAAACATTCGGTATTGTTGGTTACGGTGGAATCGGCAAAGCTGTGGCTGAAATAGCCATCGCATTTGGTATGAACGTATTGGTTAGCACCCGAACCGTGCCGGAGGTAGTGCCCAAAAATACTGTTTTTTGCGACCTTGATACCTTGTTTCAAAACAGCGATGTTATATCGCTCCATTGCCCGCTAACTCCGAAAACTGAAGGGCTGATAAATCGGGAGCGACTGGCACAGATGAAAACAACATCATACATCATAAATGTCTCACGAGGATTATTGATTGACGAGACGGCCCTGGCGACTGCTTTAAACAATGGTGATATCGCAGGTGCAGCATTAGATGTACTTGCCAAAGAACCACCCGATCTGAATTGTCCATTACTAAAGGCAAAAAACTGCTTTATCACGCCCCACATTGCCTGGGCCACATTGGACTCACGAAGAAGACTGCTTGATATTGCGGCATCCAATATTGAAGCTTTTTTGAATAATCAAAAACAAAACGTTATTGAGTGAGTTAAAGACCGGTTTTTACTCGTTTCCTAATCAGACACAATAAGTCTTTCCCAAGTTAACCGCTGTAATTTTAAGGAGATATCCTATGCCTGTTTACTTGGTACAACACGGAAAAGCATTATCAAAAAAAGATGATCCGGAAAGAGGGCTCTCTGAAGAAGGATTTGAGGAGATAAGACGAATAGCAGGCGTGGCTGCAACTTACCGAATCAATGTTTCCAAGATTATTCACAGTGGTAAAAAGAGAGCGCAACAAACAGCAGAAATATACGCGGAATATCTAAAACCTAAGAACGGCTGTTCCAATCAGAATGGATTAAATCCGCTCGACGATGTAGTTGAATTCTCCCAAAATATTGACAATCAAGCTAACACCATGATTGTGGGACATTTGCCGTTCATGGATAAAATCACCTCATATCTTGTGACTGGATCATCAAAAAAGTCAATTTTTAAATTTCAAAACGGCGGAATTGTCTGTTTGGATTTAGTTCCGGATAAAAACGATTGGATAATCAAATGGACTCTAATGCCTAACATCAACTGACAGAAGATTGACATTTTCGCCAAATAATTATTTTTCATGAATCTAAAAAGAAACACCATCCCCCCTATAAATATGTCGGAAATTCATCATCTCAATGGAAGTTGCCATTGCAAAAATATCCAGTATATATTTAAAACGACCACCTCACCTGCCGACTATTCGGTTCGGAAATGTCTATGCTCCTATTGTCAAAAAAAGGGAAATCGTTATATTTCTGATCCCAAAGGCGAATTAGAAATAATGATAAAGCAAGATGAATCGGTGCAGCGATATCAATTTGGTACCAGAACAGCGGATTTTTTGATCTGTAAAAACTGTGGCGTCATACCAGTTGTTACCTGTGAAATCGATAATCAGATATATGCTGTTATCAATATCAATTCGCTAGAGAAAGTGGGTGATTTTAACAGACATTCGCAAGAAGCGGATTTCGACAGAGAATCGACTCAAAATCGGTTGCAGAGGCGTAAGAAGAACTGGATCGGAAAGGTAACAATTGCCAAAGATCAAAACTGAGAATTTGTTTGGTCATCATCCTCTGTAATTGTTTTTAAAAGATTTCCAGTTTTATTATAGGTTTCCGATTTTGTTTGATATCCCCACTCATCAAAATACGTAACTTCTTTAAAAGGAGTACTTTTACTGGTTTTATCAACTAATAAGTACTTTTCCTTTTTGGTCTTCCTACCTTTTGGATCAAAATAAAAAGCTGCTTTATAGTATCCCAGTTCTTTGGACTTTATATCCGTATAGTACCCCTCCTGCACAGTTTCCCGTCCTTTTTTATCAAAATAGTATACCACTTTTTCCATTTGCTCTTTGGTGACCATTTTTGGAGTAAAATACCACTCCTCCCTTTTTTTTCCCCCTTTGACATCGAAAAAGAAAATTGATTTATAGTATCCCAGGTTATTAGTTTTATCATCCGGGTAAAAGGTTGTTTTTTTTGTAACTCCACCATTTTTATTATAGTGATAAATCACTCGAAAAAAATCATCATTCACATCGGGATCATTTGTATAAAATACTTCCTCTTTTATTTTTCGGCCGTCACTGTTCAGATACCTAAATCTTTTGAACTCTCCAGACTCCTCAAATTTATCTGCTGAGCTAAAACGCTCAATTTTTATAATTTCATTTTTGACGTCCCTTTTTTGATAGTGCTTAACTGACTTTTTAATACCGGAAGATTGACTTATTTTATCACTAAAATATTTTTCCAAACGAATCTGTTTGCCCTTTTGATCAAAATAGGTAACCTCCTTAACAACACCTTGTTTAGCTGCTATTTTATCCGTCAGGTATTTTTCAATAATAGAAATTTTGTCATTTTTGTCGTAAACAGTCACTTTTTTGAAATATCCCTGTCGTTTAGACTGATTTTGGGGATAAAAACGAATGATTTTCTGCACTTTATCATTATCGTCATAATAAGTAATAATTCGATTGATAGTTTCCTGGCTGTTTCCCACAACAGGCTTTATGACCGAAGCCAGTAACAATGCGATCAGCAGATGTTTAAAATGCTGTTTATACATGATTTCACCTATTTAAGGAGTGGCTAGCCATTCGTTTTTCAATAATAATAGAATGCTATTCTAAATTAAGATTTAATCAGTTTTTTGATTTTTGCAAAAAAAAGCAACGCTTTCTGAGCATTTACAATACCGACTTGTGCGTTAACAGGCTCAAATTATTGATATTCTAATTCAATGCAAAAACCAATAAATAATACCAAATTTTCAGGAATACTCTGATCATAGTGTATTTTACATCTTCAAGTCCCAGTTTCGGTTTATGTTTGATGATTATTATGATATACTGAAGTCATCATTTTCTCATAACAAGAAACGTTATGACCATTACAAGTCCATTTGTTTTTACCAGTTAATTTTAATGCTTAAATTATCCAATAATATCAATATAGTAAATACCAAAAGTTAAAACAACAGACCTGTCAGTATCATTTTTATAATAATTATCCTTGATAATTTTGCTGAGTATAATAGCTTGTTGCTATATTTACTTTACAAAAAAGATTTATTAAACCACAAATAATCTTGATTGGAGATAACTAATCGCTTGAAAAAACACGTTTTGAATTAACGTTTGGCAACCGATAATTCAAATGCCTTTTTTACCTTTTTACCCTTCCGCACAAATAACTATTTGCTTATACCTTGCTTATGCTGGGAAGATCTTCTGATCCGAAAGACTTGAGACTCCAAACTACTGAAGATAAAATCTATCTTTTAAAGCTGGTTGCCCATCAAATGCTTGGAGCAAAATGGATCTATTATCGCAAAATCAAACGCGGCGAAAAAGGATTAAAGATTCTTAAAGAAAAATCTTTAATGGAACAAATGAAAGCCACTCGCGCGGCGTTAAAGTTTACAACTAAAAATGCGAAAAAGCTTTATAGATTGGTCTATCAAGAATGTTTAAAAGATATAAAAAAAAGCACAGGTCTATCTGAAGATTTTCCAATACTTCCCGAAACTGGGGAAGGCACTGAAGTGCCATCATTAACTTCCGAATTTGATGCCATCATTATTTCCTGGACTCCCATCAAATTTTTACTGCCCATTCAACAATTAAGAGCCAAAGGACAAGCTACTCAAAGACATACAGAGGGGCTTGCCGCCAAACTATTTTTTAAGGTTGTCGGATTTTATGCTGTTCCAGAAAATTGGGATAGGTATAAATTAAATTTATATCTAAGAAGAATCAAAAAAAGCTCATCATACCAGGATATTGTTTCTGCCTTGGAACCCTTGAAAAATGATCTGGCAAAATTTATTGAAATTTATGAGCCATTCAAATTTGGAAAAGCCTCACTCTCAAAAGACGTTGCTAAAGACACAGATGCTTTTGACGATGCCATGGGTGTTGAAAGCTTTGAATCCCAGCTCAATACGCTTTACTGGTATAATTTTATCTATTCCGCCATGGAACTTTTTTTGTTCCGCTACTATCTTACCTTAATTTCATCAACCGCTTCAGCAGATGCCATCCAATATCTGACGTCCATATTTGGGCCGGCTCTACAAAAAGCAATTGAAATTCGGACCGTATTTCTGGGATCTTTTGAAACAGATCGAACAAAAAAGACCTTCCGAATTCCATACCGTAAATTGATACAACAAAAGCTGGAAGAGCCCATCAAGAAAAATATTAAAACACAGCAAGGGGTATACGAGACTTATTTATACAATCTATCGCTCCTTGACCAAGGAACCATAAGCTTTGAGATCGAAGATGTGCCTAAAGAAGACTCAGAATGGGGAAGATATATTAAGCAATTCATTTTAAATATCAACCGTCCTACTGTTTTTTCAGACAAGGGAAACGATTTACTACCAGTGGGCGATATTTCAGTCAGCGAAACACAATCCTTTGAGGATGAACAAAAAAAACTTGAAGAGCAGAAGGAAAAGCTTAAACAACGAAAGATTAAACTGGTTGAGTTTAAGAAACACTTGGAGCAAAAAGAAGCACAAAACCAACAGGCAAATAAAAATGATAAGATAGAATTGGAAGAGGAAAAAACCAAACTCTTAAAAGAAGAATTAAAACTTGATCGTGAAACCCAAAAGCTGAAAGAATTGTTTGCTAAACTCGACAGGAAAATATCCGGGAATGAAGCTGTCGCTGATCAGCAGCAGAAAAGACGGGAAGCTGGCATTATGGAGGACGACAATGAATGGCGGCTGGAAGAGGATCGAATGACACATCCCGAAGTGAGATCATTTGTACTGATGAATATAATGAATTCACTGATTAACTGTATACAATTCAAACGGTTATCTAGGTACAATATCCTGGAGCGTTTTAAACAAAGAGCAAAAAACGATCAGGAGTTGGAAGCAAAACGGGTCGCGGAAATACAAAAAAAGGCAGATAAAAAACTGCGGGAAATGAATCGAAAAATGTCTAAAATGCAACGATTGAAGCAGAATGAAACCGTCAATACAGTTTCAACCGATATTAAAAAATTCAGAAAGGGGGTTGAAGATCGAATTCAAAGTATTAAAAAAGATTCCCAGCAGGAACTTATGGCCCAAAAAGAAAGATTAAACAGCCTGTTTCAGGAAATTTCGAAGGAAAAATCCATCGATCTGGGTATCACATCAAAAATGTTGATGGACTTAATTCATCAGATAGATTCTAGTGGAGAGTTTTCTGATGAATATATTCAATTTGTCTCCAATCATATTCAGAATGAGTTTATAAAAGACTTTGAGCCCTTTTATAAAAATATGTTTTCTATTTTTGAGCTGCCCCTGAAAGAAAAAATGCTAATGATTCAAGCCTTGGAAAAATCAGGAGCCAATATATCATTCAAACTTGAGCTGAATGAAAACGAAGAGAAAGATTTTAAAAACCAGATCGAACAGATGAAAGCGGATATCGAAAAAGATGTGCCTGATCTGTTTTCCAGTAAGGTAATATTTTTAACAAAAGTAATCCCGGTAGAAGATTTATTTAAAATGAGTCTCGACAATAAAAGCCTTAACACACTACTGCTATTAAAACTTACATCCGCCAAATCGACTCAAAGTTTCAGCCTCAATGGAGAAAGCATCAAAGCATTGATTGAATTTAACAAAATAGTTAATCCCATTCCAAAAAACAGAGTTCTTCAGCCTGGTAGAGAAAAAGACAAAAACCCCGAAAAACGGTTAAACAGTACGATGATAAACAATATTTTGGATCAACTCAGCTAGGAGTACCATCTCCTTATTTTCGTCGACTGACAGGTTTTACATACCAACTTTCTAGAGCACTTTCTTTCATTTGATAAAAAAAATCCGACATAATTTTGCAGTCTGGTTGAAAATTTGCTTTCCTTTCTAAAAAAGATTTCACATGTACAAAAAGAGATCAATTTAGAATCAATTAAGTCGGAGAAAGTTATGTTTGGTAAGACAATTACCCTTTTCCTGGTTGTTTGCTGTTTCATTAGCATTAACAGTTTAGCTTATGACAGAAGCAGTCGCAATTTTGCGTTGAATGCTTTTAATGTCAAAAGAAACATTGACACACTTTTAAGAACCAACCGTTGCGTTAATTGTTATTTAGCCTATGCAAAACTGTCCGGTATCGATTTGACTGATGCTGATCTACGGGGATCAAACCTGATTGGCACAACCTTTATCAGGGCAACACTGCTCAGAGCCAACCTGGCTGGAGCAAAATTAGCCGGAGCAAATTTTTCCGGGGCGCAATGGATTGACGGATCAATTTGTCGAGTCGGGTCAATCGGTCAGTGTAATAGAGACTTACCTCAATAAACGGGCGATGCTAAACAACATACCTAACGAACCGCTTCAAATCATCCATCTGAAGAAAAAAAGTGGGAAATTGGATAACACTCTAATAAACTGCCTGCTGTCACCACTTTTTATAAATTTTACTAATTACCTCTGACCAAAGGTTTTTTTATAGAAGGATTTGACTTTTCTGTTTATAACACATCATACTTTATGACAGCTTAATATTGCTCTATTCACACTTGGGAAACATTCGGCTGTTAGTGATTCTCCCTGTAAACCTCGGAAATCTCACCTTAAGTACACACATATTGTAATTACTGCAATAAGTGCGTTTTAGAAATTCCCAACAGAATGAAAAACTAACAGACAAAGTGGATAAACCGGTGAAAGACTATCGGAATAAGAAAACGGAGATATTATTGTGGATTTTAATCCATGCATGAAACATAAAATCGTACGAAAAACAGTACGTGAATTCGCAGAAGCGGAACTCGGCCCCATCGCTAGCGAAATAGATCGCGAAGCCCGCTTCCCTTGGGAAGTTATCAATAAGATGCGACCACTTAATTTTTTCGGTCTTCAGATTCCCAAAAAATATGGTGGTGCTGAAATCGACAGTATCAGCTACGCTATAACTATTGAGGAAATATCTCGTATATGCGCAGCCATCGGACTTTGTGTGACTGTACATAACAGTGTGGGGGCTTTACCCATCGCCAAATTTGGTACCGAAGAACAGAAAAAGAAGTTTTTACCACCACTGGCTTGTGGTGAGCGTATCGGTGCCTTTTGCCTGACAGAAGCAAATGCGGGGTCTGATGCAGGAGGGGTGGAGACCAACGCTATTCAAGATGGCGATCGCTTCATCTTAAACGGCACCAAAATATTTGTTACTAATGGTGGAATTTGCGGATCTGCGCTGATTTTCGCCAATATTGATAGCGATGGTCAATCCCAAGGCTCTAAGGTTTTTATTATTGAAAAAGGAACACCCGGTTTTTCAGTAGGAGAAATAGAAGATCTATGTGGTATGCGCGCAAATCCCGTTTCTTCGCTATTCCTGGAAGATTGTGTAGTTCCTGCCGAGAATATGCTGGGCAGATCAACTTCCGGTTTAAAAATCGCTCTCACAGCATTGGACACAGGACGTATCGGCATTGCCGCCCAGGCTCTGGGAATCGCCCAGGGTGCTTTTGATGCAGCTGTCCGTTATTCCAAAGAAAGGCAACAGTTTAAAAAACCCATTTCATCTTTTCAGACCATCCAAAATTACCTGGCAGATATGGCCACGGAAATAGACGCAGCAAGGCTGCTTCTTTATCGTGCCTGTGCATTAAAAGACGAAAACAAATCTTTCGGTACCGAGGCCGCTATGGCAAAACTTTATTGCAGTAAAATTGCCTCATCAGTATCCAATCTCGCTGTTCAAATTCACGGTGGATACGGTTACAGCAAAGAATACGACGTAGAACGTTATTTTCGTGATGCTAAAGTGACTGAAATCTACGAAGGCACCAGTGAGGTACAACGCTTGGTTATTTCTCGATCCATTCTCACTCAGCTTACTTAAAACAATGCTTAAACTTGTCGTTTGTATTAAACAGGTTCCCATGGTATCAGAATTACCATGGGATTCAAAGAAAGGAACCCTGAAGCGCGAACTAGCAGAAGGTATGATGAATCCGGCTTGTAAATATGCCCTGGAAGCCGCCCTATCATTAAGAAACAAAAGTGGTGCCTTTATCACCGTTATCACCATGGGGCCCCCCATGGCAGAGGAAGTTCTTCGCGAAGCCATAGCCATGGGAGCTGACCGGGGAATTCTGATCAGCGATTCAAGAATTGCCGGAGCCGATACATTGGCCACTTCATTCACTCTGGCACGCGCCATTGAAAAAGAATGTGCCGATTTTGATCTCATCTTATGTGGTTGTAATACCACCGATAGCGAAACCGCGCAAGTTGGACCACAGTTAACAGAAGAACTTGATATTCCTGGGGTTACCTTCGTCGATCACATGGAATTAAATGGTAAAACCCTGCGAATGAAACGAACATCAGATGATTTTTTAGAAACTCTGGAAATGGATCTTCCCGGGTTAATCACAGTGACAACTCAACAGTATCAACCCCGTTACGTTGCACTGTCCGGCTTGCAGGAAGCATTTTGTCAAGTGGATATGATTCGACTGAGTGCAGATGATCTAGGCCTTGATCCCGAATTAACTGGCATAAAAGGATCACCAACCAAAATTCTTGATGTTTATTCGCCCATGGAAAATAAAAATAACACAATCCTGGAAGGAAGTGCCGGAAAAATAGCAAAACAACTATTTGAAAAATTTGAAGATAAAATTGGCGCCGCCATCGGCAAGGATCTTAAAGAATATGAGTAAACAGATGAAAGGGAAAAAAAATGATATATGGGTTTTTGGAGACTACAGAAATTATTTCCAAAACAGAGTAACCCTCCAATTGCTGGCACGTGCAGTTGACCTGGCACCCAGAATTAACGCCCAGGTTTGCGCAGTGGTTTTTGGCTATAAGGTTGATGAATATATTGAAGAATATATTGCTCACGGAGCACAAAAGGTTTTTGTTGTTGACCATCCTTCACTGAAATCCTATGGAATAGAGATGTACATCAGTTTAATGGAGCGCCTGGTCAAAGAGCATTCTCCCGAAATCGTTCTCGTCGGCGCTACTTCCTTTGGCAGAGAGTTTGCTCCCCGAGTGGCCAAACGCTTAAAAACAGGATTGAGTGCAGACTGCATCGGTTTAGATATAAACGATGAAGGTTTGATGGTTCAAACAGCTCCCTCATTTGGGGGCAATCTTCTGGCAAAAATTGTCACCCCAAAAGCAAGACCTCAAATGGCAACAGTTCGCCCAGGAACTTTTCAGGAGATTCCTCACGATAATAATAAGAAAGGAAAAGTTATACGTATGGAACTACCAGACGATATGCCTAAGGAGAGAGTACGTCTGGTGAGTTCGGATCGCAGTCCGGAACGTAACCAGAAAATTGAAGATGCTCGATTGGTTGTCTGTGGTGGTCGTGGAATGGGTAGCAAAAAGAAATTCAAAAAGATTTTTGAATTGGCAAAACTGTTAAATGGCGAAGTAGGAGCTACACGGCCGGTTGTCTATTCAAACTGGGTTGGACATGACTCTCTGGTTGGACAAGCCGGCAAAAATATTAAACCCCAAGTACTGTTTTCATTTGGCATCAGTGGTGCTATTCAACATACCGCAGCCATAAACGATACTGATTTTATTATTGCCGTTAACAAAAATCCCAATGCTCCCATGATGAAGATGGCTGATGTGGCCATTGTTGCTGATGCTAATCAGGTTTGCACAGCGCTTACCAAAGAATTAAAAAAAAGAATCAGAAATTAGTCAGATCTTTGAATAACCAAATTCAACCAACTTCTTGGGATTATTAAACCAATTTCTGGCAACTTTGACATGAAGATCCAGGTAAACCCTCGTACCCAGTAGCTTTTCTATCTTTAGACGAGAGTTCTGACCGACTTTTTTTAACATGGAGCCTTTTTTGCCAATAATGATTTTTTTGTGGGAGTCCTTCTCTACATAAACTGTGGCAAATATCCGCACCATCTTGTCCGATTCCTTAAACGCTTCCACCTGGACCGCTGCTCCATATGGAACCTCCTGAAAACAATGGCGAATTATCTGTTCTCGCACAAACTCCCCCACAATTACCCTTTCCGGTGTATCCGTCATTTGATCCTCCGGGAAAAAAGGGATACCTTCAGGCAGGTATTTAGTAAAAAAACTCTTCAATGTATCAATACCAGTACCTTTTAATGCACTAACTGGCACTGTCTCCTTAAATGAAAAGGCTTTGTTAAATACAGTAATGGATTTAAGTACTTGCTCCTGGCTGCATATATCAATTTTGTTAATGATCAAAATCACGTTCGACTGGTCACTGTCCAAATGATCCAATACAAACTTATCCCTGTCCGATAATGTATCCGGGTTTTTTATCGAAGGTTCCGTTAAAAAAAATACTAAATCTGTTTCATGGATAGCTTGAGTAGCATAACTGACAATACGGCGATGTAACTCATTTTTTGGCAAATGAATTCCTGGCGTATCTAATATAACCGCTTGACAATTTTCTTCTGTGACAATTCCCCTAATCCGGTTACGGGTTGTCTGAGGTTTATTAGCAGTAATTGAAATCTGCTGGCCGATCAGTTTATTCAATAGGGTGGACTTTCCAACATTTGGTTTGCCTAATAAAGTAACAAAACCGGATCTAAAGGATGATTCAGGCATAATTCTATGAATTTTTTTAATGTTAATTGTCTAAAAGTTGAATTCTACCGAAAAACTAATCATAACCAATTTGTTTCTTATCGTCTAAAAACATCTGTATATTTTTATATAATCAATATCTTAGTAATATACCGAAACTTTACACCATATACAAACATGAACGTTTTAGCTTAAAAACCTGATAGTTAAAATATTGATACGATGTCGGTAAATAAATTTTTCATATCCTCGAACTTCCTTTATAATATATAAGGTTTATGATGAAAATGACATAGTATAACGTTGCGTCAAATATTTTAGAATATCCAAGATAAAGTTATTGACAACTTTTCGCAGCTATTCTAAATTGGGTATTTTACATAAAAAAACTATATGCTGGCTTAGCTCAGTTGGTAGAGCAGCTGATTTGTAATCAGCAGGTCGGGAGTTCGAATCCTCCAGCCAGCACCAGTAATATATCACGGGGAGATTCCCGAGTGGCCAAAGGGAACAGACTGTAAATCTGTCGGCTCAGCCTTCGGAGGTTCGAATCCTCCTCTCCCCACCACATCCTGAGCGCAAAGCCATTAAGGGCCCGGGTAGCTCAGTGGTAGAGCGCTTCCTTGGTAAGGAAGAGGTCGGCAGTTCAATCCTGCTCCCGGGCTCCATACAATATAACAGATTTTTAAAAATGAGAGATATCATCCATCTACAGTGTACTGAGTGTAAACGAAAAAACTACAGTACAACGCGCAATAAAAAGGCGAAGCCTAAGAAAATGGAAATATCTAAGTATTGCAAATTCGACCGCAAACATACAGTTCATAAAGAAACTAAATAGATTTAGGCCAGTAGCTCCAATTGGTAGAGCGTCGGTCTCCAAAACCGAATGTTGTGGGTTCGAATCCCCCCTGGCCTGCCAAAATCTTATGCCATAACTTATAAGCTCTGACAACCAACACCATAATGTTTAAAAGATTTAAAAAATTTTTGGCTGACGTACGCACCGAGTTTAAAAAGGTTACGTGGCCTTCAAAAGAGCAGACTATTAAGCAGACAGGAGTTGTTTTGGTAATCGTTGCCATAACCGGAGTATTTTTAGGTATAGTCGATTATGGTTTATCTGGGTTGGTTAAATTAATCATCGGATAACTGCAGAATGGAAAATAGCGAGTATAAATGGTATATTCTCCAAGCATATGCCGGTTTTGAGCAAAAAGTAAAATCGATGATTGAAGAGCAGCTTCGTTTGAAAAATAAAACGGAGCTGGTCGAAGAGATTTTTATTCCCTCTGAGGAAGTGACAACCAAAAAGAGAGGAAAAGCAAGAACCAGTCAAGTAACATATTTTCCAGGCTACATCCTGGTTAAAATGATACTAACGGATGATCTATGGCATTTATTGCGGGGTATTCCCAGAGTTTCCGGCTTTGTCGGCAGCGATCAGAAAAATCCTCAACCGATTCCTGAAAAAGAGCTGACGGATATTCGGGCACAGATAGAAAGCGGGATCAAACAGAAAGAGATCGATTCCACCTTTGCTGTTGGCCAGACCGTTACTGTAATAGAAGGACCGTTTGCTGAATTTAACGGCGTCATTGACGCAGTTGATCGAGAACACAACAAGTTGACCGTGCTGGTAAGTATTTTTGGTCGCGCGACGCCATTAGAGCTTGATTTCGATAAAGTCAGACTCGAGAGCTAATTCAAATTAAGGAACAACATCTATCCGCTGCAAATGCATTAAGGCCGATAAAAAATAAAATAATTAAGTTAAGTTTAAGGTTTCATCATGGCAAAAAAAATATCTGGTTACATCAAACTGCAGGTACCTGCTGGAAAAGCAAATCCGGCGCCTCCCATTGGACCGGCTCTTGGTCAGCACGGTGTAAATATCATGGAATTTTGCAAAAGCTTTAATTCCAAAACTCAAAAGCAGGAAGGGATGATTATCCCGGTTGTTATTACTGTTTATGCCGATCGCTCTTTCAGTTTCATTACAAAAACACCACCGGCGTCTATCTTATTGAAGAAAGCACTGGGAATCGAAAAAGGATCTTCAGAGCCGAATCGTGATAAAGTTGGAAAAGTCACTGAGAAGCAACTGGAAGAGATTGCCAAGATAAAAATGCCGGATCTCAATTGTTATGATATAACCGCAGGTAAAGAGTTAATTCGGGGAACCGCAAAGAGTATGGGTATTGAAGTTCCAAAATAACCCGGAAACCAATATTCATAACGATCAAATATTATTATAGTTTTCAGGAAAAACAATGGCTAAAGCGACCAAAAAAGAAAAGCAATGGAGAAAAGAGATCGACCGCACAAAACGGTACGAACTGAATGATGCCATCCAATTAGTAAAGAAGTATGCTAAAGCAAAATTTGACGAACCAGTTGATGTCGCCATTCGCTTGGGTGTGGATCCACGGAAATCCGACCAGATGGTAAGGGGAAGTTGCACATTGCCCCATGGTACCGGAAAGACTGTGAAAATACTGGTATTTGCCAAAGGCGATAAAGAAAAGGAAGCATTGGATGCAGGTGCCGATTTTACGGGTGGTGAAGATTTAGTTGAAAAAATTAAAGGAGGTTGGCTCGAATTTGACCGCGTAGTGGCTACTCCAGATATGATGGGCGTTGTCGGAAAGATCGGTAAGATTCTTGGTCCCCGTGGTTTGATGCCCAATCCTAAGGTTGGTACCGTCACACAAGCCGTGGGTGATGTGGTTTCCATGATTAAGAAAGGTCAAGTACAGTTTAAGACCGATAAAGGTGCAAACGTTCAAGCAATAGCAGGCTTGGCCTCATTTGCCGAAGATAAACTGTCCGATAACATAAAGGCATTTTACGACACTTTGGTTAAAATGAAACCGGCAACAGCCAAAGGTACCTATATCAGAAATATTTCTATTTCCAGTACGATGGGACCCGGCGTTAAAATTGATCCAGGTTGTTTTAGACAGTAGAAAAAAATAGGCCATATAACAATAGACCTTCAGCATTTATATAAGTAAAAGAATACCATCAATATTTAAAAATATTATACTTTTTTGATATTATAATCGGAATTATCGAAGAAAGCAGGTGCCAAACGGCTTAATATTCCCGCCGAGATGATTGCGAGTTATCCACACTCACAACACACCTCTCTTTTCTTCTGTCAATTCCACTCTATTTTAATTTAATGTTTTTTACTTAAACTGCGTTGCTTTGACATCACAATTGGAGTAACAACTCGTTTTCCTTAAGTAATCAGCATTGAAGTTTATATAGTGTCATTTTGGGTTTTCTTTCAAATTTATATTTGAATAAAAAGAAAATTCATAACGGCCAAAAGGCAGTTCTTTTTGGCTGGTTTTCTATTTTTGGAGAATCTTATGGATAGAACCGCAAAGGAACAGTTGGTGAAAGAGTATAGTGAGCTTTTTTCATCGGCCATTACCGGGGTGTTGGTTGACTACAAAGGATTGAATGTTGAAGAGTTAACCGATTTGAGAAAAACCCTGTATGAAAAAGGAAGTAGATTCAGAGTATTAAAAAATTCTCTGGCTAAAATTGCCATAACCGGGACACCTTTTGAAGATCTCGGTGAACATTTCACAGAAACCCGGGCTTTGGTATACAGCCAGGAAGATGTTGCTGCACCGTCAAAAATAGTGACAAAAGCAATCAAGGGAAATGATAAAATAAAACTTATCGCCGGTATTCTGGTTTCCGGTGAAAAAGGTGAGTTATTAGATACCGACGGTGTCAAAGCTCTTGGCAATCTACCCAGTCAAGAAGAACTCATTGCAAAACTTCTTTTTGTCTTAAATGCACCAATAACTAATTTTGCACGTGTATTAAATGAAGTACCAAGCAGCTTTGTCCGTGTATTACAGGCAGCTGCCGATGCAAAAGAATAATCTGAAAAACAGGAGAAAAAAATGTCAGATATTACAAAAGATCAAGTGATTGAGTTCATCTCCAGCATGTCTGTTTTAGAACTTTCACAAATGGTGAAGGATCTGGAAGAAAAGTTTGGTGTTAGTGCAGCAGCGGCTGTTGCTGCTGCTCCCGCTGCTGCTGCCACTGATAGTGCCGCTGCTGATGAAGTGAAAACAGAATTCGACGTTATTATGAGTTCTTTTGGTGAAAAGAAAATCAACGTAATTAAAGAAGTCCGAGCCATAACCGGTTTGGGATTAAAAGAAGCCAAAGAACTGGTTGAATCTGCCGGTGCTGACTGTAAAGTCAAAGAAGGTGTGACAAAAGAAGAAGCAGAAGAAGTTGCTAAAAAACTTACAGAAGCCGGTGCTACTGCTGAAGTTAAGTAATTCAATCCGTCTTGCTATTTTGAATAAGCGATGCTTCAGCATCACTTATTCAACTTATCAAATTTCGTCTGCTTTTATATTTATGTTCCTCGCATTACTTATCCTGGATAGCGGTCGAAATTTATTTTACTTTCCCATTGACGTTTTAAGTCTTTCATAAGCGGCATTATAGATTTGAACAATTTTCTTTGCCGTCTCGGCTTTTTCTCCGTTATCTTGAAATTTATCCGGATGGAATTTCTTTAATTCCCGGTTTCTGGCTTTTTTAAGCATTTCAAGACTTGAAGGAGGTGTTAAATCAAATAGTTGAAGATCATCTACAAATTGCTTGGAAAAACCGGAATATTTGTCAGTATCATGGCGCTGGTAGTCATACGTTTTACCAGTTTTAGATGCTCTTTCATGAAAGTTTTCATTCGTGGATCGCTGGTGTTTTTTATGGTTTCCAGAGTCATCATCACCTATTCCATATTTGGATTCCCATTCTTTTAGCCTTTCTTCAAAGAAGTAATTGCCATGTTCCAGGAAACTACTAATAGTTTCAATTTTATCATTAGCGACGGCTCGAAGTAATCTTAATAGTCGTGTATTAACATCCATTGTATCTCATAAGAAAGATTTTAAAGGGACATAAAGTGAATGTTCGGATAATATACAATTGGCTTCAATAAATAAACAGCTGCCCGAGAATCAAAATAGAAACGCTATGGTCCATTCCACAGACGGCACAAATACTACTTGGAAATTTTATCAAATAAACTTAGAATTATAGAAAAAGCACAAAAACATATCCTTTCCGACACTTATTATAAACTTTATCCCCAATTTGGAGACTTTTGACCTCACCGAAAAGAAACAGTAAAATATCACTACCGAATTATCCTGTAGTTTTTTCCATGATGAACAGCGACTTTATTTAAACAACCATACGTGATATTATGCTCGAATATTGAAAACACGGTCAACACGTAAGACATCTTCAAAAGGACTATTTTCATGCAAAACATACCCAAAAATCTGTTATTATTAATATCCATCATCATCGGTATTATTATATTATATTCTTTCTCCTCGCAAAGTATGGGAGGAAAAGAGATTGCATTTTCTGATTTTCTGGATGTTGTTGAAAACGGACAAATGAGAGAGGTGACCATTAAAGGCAATCAAATCAGTGGAAGAACAAACAACAACGAGATTTACATGACCAATGTTCCCAGATATTATAAAGATCTTGTGCCGATTTTATATAAAAGGGGTGTTCATTTTAGGGTAGAATCCACTGAAACCAATGGGTTATTATTTGCGATTCTCACTTCATGGCTACCGATTGTCTTGATTATCGGTGTTTGGGTGTTTTTTATGAAACAGATGCAGGGCGGCAATAAAATCATGGGATTCGGAAAATCCAGGTCGAAATTGCTGGAAGAGGACGCAAAACTGTTTACATTTGCCGATGTGGCTGGAATTGATGAATCGAAAGAAGAATTGGATGAAATTGTTGAATTTTTAAAAGACCCGACCAAGTTTGAAAAACTGGGTGGAAAAATACCAACCGGTGTTCTTCTTGTTGGAGAACCTGGAACCGGGAAAACGCTATTGGCCAAAGCCATTGCCGGAGAAGCACAAGTCGCTTTTTTTAATATCAGCGGTTCGGATTTTGTGGAAATGTTTGTTGGTGTGGGAGCCAGTCGTGTCAGAGATCTGTTTAGCAAAGCCAGGGAAAATGCCCCAGGAATTATTTTTATTGATGAAATTGATGCTGTAGGCCGCCACCGAGGAGCTGGTTTAGGTGGAGGAAATGATGAACGAGAACAGACTTTGAATCAGCTATTGGTTGAATTGGACGGTTTTGACGGCAACGAAGGTGTTATCGTTATAGCCGCCACCAATCGACCCGATGTTCTGGATTCTGCATTAACACGTCCCGGTCGCTTTGATCGTCAAGTTGTTGTACCGAAACCGGATATTAACGGAAGACAAAAAATCCTGGAAATTCATACCAGAGATTTAAAACTATCACAAGATGTTGATTTACGGACTTTAGCGCAGGCAACACCTGGATTTACCGGAGCTGATCTGGCAAACTTATCAAATGAAAGTGCTTTAATTGCAGCACGTCAGAATAAAAAAATCATCAGCATGGATGATTTTGAAAGTGCCAGAGACAAAATCATAATGGGTAAAGAAAGGCGTTCCATGGTGATTCCTGAGGATGAGAAAAAAACAACTGCTTATCATGAAGCCGGTCATGCCATTATTGCAGCTTTACTGGACGAGGTTGACCCTGTTCACAAGGTAACTATTATTCCCAGAGGCCGTGCTCTGGGGCTGACCATGCTTCTTCCTGTCGACGATAAACATTCACATAAGGAATCTGAATTAAAAGGTACATTGATGATGATGATGGCAGGTAGAGCTGCAGAAGAGCTTGTATTTAGCCATTTTACAACCGGTGCCAGTAACGATCTTGAACGAGCGACTTCCATCGCCCATCGGATTGTGTGCAACTGGGGTATGAATAAGGAAATCGGTCCCGTACATCTTGCCGGCAACAGTGATGAAGTTTTTCTGGGTAGGGATATTATGAGAAAACGGAATATCAGTCAGTTTTTAGCCAACAAGATTGATAAAGAAGTTAGCAAAATCGTTAATACCGCATACAAAAAATCAATTTCTCTTTTAAAAGAAAACCTGGAACTGCTTCACCGGGTAGCACTGTTATTAATAGAGCAAGAGACTATTTCCGGAAACGATATCATTCAAATTCTTCAGGAAAATCCTCAAACTTGAAGAATTATAAACAATGGCGAACTTTAATTTCCGTTATTTTATACAATCTATCCCACAGTTAATTGCCGCTGATTATATTAAAAGAACATATAATTGGCATTTTGTACTAAAGAGAAATACTTTTATTAATCTTTTTGTTCGATATTACGATGGTCAAACCATCCCACCAAGTTATCTTGCAACAAAAGACGCATTTCCAGAAAACTGTCTACATGAACCCAATTCACCTTTGGGCCCAAGATTCATTTTAGCCGCAGATCTTGTTGATTTTTCATCTATTCTAATATTTTTGTCTTCTTTGTCCTGCCAACATCTTTACCAAGATGTCATAGGCCAACTCGAATCAGATTTTTCTCCTCAATTTAAGATTGGTGACAACGTTTGGGATAATCAACATCCAAAAGTCATGGGAATTCTCAATATCACTCCAGATTCTTTTTATGACGGGGGTGAGTTTTTTGGGTTATCGGATTATAGTTCAGTAGTTGAAAAGATGATTCAGGCCGGAGTCGACATTATCGATATTGGTGGCGAATCCACTCGGCCCGGGGCACAATCGATTTCGGCTGATGAAGAGATAAATCGAGTTCTACCGGTGGTAAAACAAATTCGGGATCGATTCCATATTCCGCTCTCAGTAGATACGGTAAAACCCGACGTTGCAAAAGCCGTATTGGACAATGGAGTAGAACTGATCAATGACACATCGGGATTATCGGCTGGAAATGAGATGCTTAAGGTATTGCTTAAATACAAATCAAGTTATTGTTTGATGCATACACAGGGAAAACCAGTTAAAATGCAAGACAATCCCTTTTACTATGACCCCATTGCCGAAGTGTACAGTTTTTTTAAAAACAAACTGCTATTCTGTCGTCAAATGGGTATGGACATGGATCATGTTTTAATTGATCCCGGCATCGGATTTGGAAAAACCTTTAATCACAATATGGATCTCTTGCGATTTTTACCCGCTTTTTCCAACCTAAATCAGACGATACTGCTGGGAACCTCGAATAAATCATTTCTCAATCACGCATTACAGCGAGGAAAAAAAGAAAGGCTGTACGGATCATTGGCGACCCAGGCAATGGGTTGGATCATGGGTGCTGTTGTTTTTCGTGTCCATAACATATTGGAAACAAAGGATGTTGTTCAAATGACCCGCTTATATTCTCAACGGTGAAAAGGCACACGGTTATAATGCTAAATGAATTAGGCAATTGAGATTAAAAAATATAATTGACATCCGTTCAATTAGAAGATGAAATCAAAAAGAAAGGTCATTCATAAAATACCTTTTAATAGCAGGTTAAAAATCACATGAAAAACCGGTAGCCATCATTTGAGATGAGATAAATGAAGAATCATAGATTTTTCCATTGTGACAGCATAATAGATCCCACTGAAATAAAAGAGATTTTTTACCGAATGCCTCGCTCGACAGTTAAGCAACTAACACAATTTTTAGAAATATAAAGCTTGCCTGCATCTGCGGCAAATTAACAATCTTGTTTAAAAAGAAGCGACAATGTTCCAATCATTTGATTTTTTTTATAACTTAAGATGGCAGGACTTAGTTGATGTAGCTCTCCTAAGCATCATTATTTATCAGATTTTTATGATGCTGAAAGGAACCCGAACAATACAAATCCTGATGGGTATCTTATTTGTCGGCATCGCTTTTTATGTTGTAGAATTTTTAAACTTGAATGGAATTACTTGGGTACTACAGAATGTTATCAGTTCTATCGTTATTGTTATTGTCGTTCTTTTCCAGTCGGAGATTAAAAACGCCTTGGCTCAAATGGGTATCAAAACTGCTTTTTATGACTCAAAAAAGGAAAAATCCACCAATATTCTGGAAAATATCTTTTCAGTCTGTGAACATTTCTCAAAAATGGGCATCGGTGCTTTAATTGTTTTAGAAAAAGAAATGGGTCTGGGTCAATTTTATACCGGCGCGACAAAACTAGATGCGGAATTTTCCCCCCAGCTTTTGGTATCGTTATTTAATCCACAATCACCATTGCATGATGGAGCTGTTGTCATCAACAGGGCTGGAAAAATTTCCTATGCCGGATGTATTTTACCTATATCAACAGAGATGGATTTTTCAAAAGACCTCGGAACCCGTCACAGAGCGGCACTAGGGTTAAGCAAAGAATCAGATGCCGTGACATTGGTGGTCAGCGAAGAAACAAAGGAAATCAGTATTGCCTGGAACGGTGAATTAATGTATCGACAAAGTGCTAGTACACTTAAAACAAAACTTGAAGAGATCTTTTTAAAAAATTGAATTATATAACAGCAGTTATCAGAAGCAGTAAATGAGAAACAGTAAAATAAAAAATCCCATCCAGAAATTACTGGCAGTAAGTTTTGCCATTATTATATGGGCATTTGCCCCATCACCCAACAAAAACCTGACCGAAGTAAAGTTCTTTGTACCGGTATCTTATGTCAATCTGCCCAAAAACCTTGAAATAACCTCGGAACCCTTACAATCAATTAGTGTTTCCGTTGAAATACCAAGAAGTGAACTACAACAAAACTATCCAAGTTTGTTCCGTGTGGTCATTGACCTTGAAGACGCCATTCCCGGAGAAAATGAGTTCAATATTTCCCGAAACGCTCTGAAAATACCGGATAACGTTAAAATCCTGGAAATTGTTCCTAATCAATTAAACCTTACCTTTGAAGAGACAATGGAAAAGGATTTGCCGATAAAACCCGTTTTTATCGGCGAACCTGCCAGAGGTTACGTGTTGGAACATATTGATCTGATTCCAGATTCAGTAAAAGTGCGCGGTCTGGTTTCCGTATTGAGCAAAATTCAGCAACTTGAATCCAAGGCAATCAACATCGAAGCCATTGATATTGATCAAGATTTTTTGATCTATCTGAATTTCCCCGAAGGGGTGACTGCTATGGAATCAGAATACGAACACTACACCTTACGAATCAAAGTAGGCAGCGAACCGATTAGTAAGCGTTTTTTAAAGATTCCCATTGGTATTATTAACCAAACATATGTTACACGGCTGAATCCCAGAGTATTTAATGTTGTATTACGGGGACCACGATCATTAATGCAGGATTTTACTAAACAGGATATTCAGGCATTTATCGATCTTCAGAGTTATCGCCCTGGTGATCATCAAATCGAGACACCAACTTTGCGACTTCCTCCTGAAATTCAACTTCAGAAATCATGGCCACCCATTCGGATATGGGTGAAAAAGCAGAAAATCGACTAAGTATTCATGTTCGGTTTAAATATTTAAATTAAGAAAACGTTCCAATTCGAGAGGATCGGATGGATGGATTTTCATAAAATGATTCCAAATGGATCGTTTTTCCATACACAAATATAAAGGTACCCTGGGAGCCCCTTTCTGAATCCAATTTGCCAAAGTTCCCAGCATTTTTTTTCTAATTTGCTTCAGATACCGCATTTTTCCGTCCCCGGCTGAAATAAACTCATTTGAAAAAATCGAGATCTTGGGAAAACGTTCTTCGGCAATCTTTTTTAAAGCCGGGATATATCGCAGTGTCCCCAGACTGATCCAGGCGATATGCTCGGGAGATACAGCATCAAATATCATTTCTACAGTCTGTTTATACCCCTCATACCACTCCGGATAATAAATGATGGGATCAAAATGAAATCCCACCTTATACCCCTCATTTATCACTTTAGAAGCCGCATCTATTCTATTTTCCAAAGAAGCTGTTTTAAATTCGTTTTGTTCGATAATTTCAGGCGCGTTTACAGACCAGGAAACCACTGTTCGTTCATTGTGATTCAAACCTGCCAAGGCATCAATGGTATCTGTTTTGGTTTTTAATTCCAAAACGGCATTGGGCATCGATGAAAAGGTTTCCACTAAATACGGATTAACGTGAAAGATATGATCAAGCGCCATGCTGTCGGAATGCTCCCCGGTACCTATGCGAAATTGTCGTCGGGGATATTTGCTGATCTCTCTGACCATGCTGTCTATGATTTTCTCAACATTGACATGAAATGTGATAACCGGTTTATTCAAAAATGCCTGAAGAATACAGTAGGTACATTCTAACGGGCAATTTTCAATCAGATCAATAACATAATAATTACAGCACAACACGTCATCAGAAAATCCAGGACACAATTTAAAGGCATCACCTTGAAACTGTTTAAGATGGAGGATCTTTTTTCCCTTTGTTAGAGATAAGGTCCGCTGAGATAAGGTTTTGTTTCCCCCCCCTGATGGAATTGTCTCTTGTTTAATATTCTTCAGGTCGGCAAGAATCTGCCTGCAAAATGCGAGATCAAACGCATCTTCTTCGATCAGTATTTTATCCGGGGTATAATACAGCATGGGTTACATGGAGTCGAAAAAGGGTGTAACTCTATAAAGATGAAATGATAGTGATAGGCCCTATTTTGCGAATGGAATTACCGGGCACACTTCGATTATGGCCGGTCATGTGGGGAAATAACAGAAAAATATATAATATATTGATATTAAACAAGTATTTATTCGCGTATAGGGATAATTTTAGCACAGTTACCCAGTATCTGTTTGGTAGTTTTTTTGAGCGGTGATGTTGTTCGGCGTGTATCCAGTGTTCTTTGTTGATTTGATTTTAAGCACCAATACCGTGTTTCTCCCTGTTTTTTTAGAATGCAGCGAATATTTGTTTTTAGACATACTTCAGGTTTTTCATATCCTCGAACAGTAGTGTTATCTATGGCTAAGACGATTATTGACATAGTGGATAACAATAAAATTATCAGGATCAAAATTGTTTTTTTCATTTTAGTAAATCGGCTGGGATATGTTCAGTTTATGTGTAAAGACAAAAACTCATTTAAGAAAATACAATAAACATACCAATACTGACCTGTTTACTTTTGATAGATATTCTAAAGAAAGGTTCAGTCCACTGTGTTATTTTATAATCTGACTTCCGGTTTTGTCGAAAAAATGGATTTCTGTATTGGTTAACTTGCCGAATTTGTAATGAAAATTCTCAACCTTTTTATATTTCCCGCCATTTTCAGCAGCATAATCATCGGTAAAAAACCACTCCTGACGCAGCTTTCTTAGATATTTATTGGCATTATAGGCATTGTAATAGATCCGTTTATAGTAGCCATTTTCTTTGGCGGTTTTTTCCGTATAAATAGATTCCGTTTTAATAGCAACTTCGTTCTTATCAAAATAGACAATATTTTTTTGTATACCGTTCAGGTTTTTGGGAAAATGCCATTCTATTCGTATTTTTTTACCCTCTTCTCTGAAGACAACATTGTAGCCAGAATATGGCTCAATAAAATGGTTTTCTGACCTTGTTTTTACGCCGGTATTTCTATCAAAATGGTTAATACTTCTTTCGATTAAGGTTCGTCTGGAATCTCTTTCTGTAAAAATTCTCTCCTCTTTCACTTTTTTCCCAAAAAAATAATAGATGACAATTTTATCCAAGCCATTGTCAATGGGATAATCAGCTGTAAAAATAGTTTCTTTCCTGACAATGTTACTATCGGCATCGAAGTATTCAATAAAAATGGAATTGTCATCATTAGTATATTCTATTGTGGGACCACCGAATTCATTTTCTTCAGTTAAGATCTCCTTACCAACGACTGATAAAGCGTCTATGGAAGGTAGCCAAAAAAGAGCAATCAAAATCATAGACAGAAAGAATGATTCCATCTGATTCTTTTTTATAATCTGTTGTTTCATGGATAGGTGTTAAAAGTCTAATATTTGATTGTTATTCTGACCCTTATCTTTGGATCTACCAACTTTTTTGTCATTATATTTTTCTTTGTACTTCTTCCAATCAGTATTAAATATTCGATTATCGGATAAGGTCAATTTTACTTTACCTGTAAAATACGAAATATCAGCTTTTAATGCTGGTGTTGTGGGAGTAAATTTTGTGCATGTCGCTCCCCAACAGGCATGGATGTTTCGACTTTCTCCCTCTTCCAATTCAACATTTTCGACAGTCGGATCTCCATATTTCCGTTTTATTTTATTATATAAAGCTTCTGACTTAAATCTCATAGATCGATACACGTTAGTATAATCAATCCTGTATAGCCTCTTTTGACCGGTAAAGTTCAACACGATTTTCATGTCATCCACTTCCTTAACAATTTCAAATCCATTAATTAGCCCATATTTATCCTTACTGGTTTTAACATTATTTATGTTATATGCGTTAATAACTTCGTCCAGCTTCATATTTAATCTTAAGTTCTGAATATCAAAATAGTTGACATTTCGAGTAATACCAAAAGCGCTGGAATTAAATAAAAGCCAAACAAAAAGTAAAGATAGAGGGACAAAGAAAGAATGGTTAGAGAGGCGACTGTGATATTCAAATGAACGGGTAATCGAGCGGCGAAAAGTAATCATTTGTCTCCAATATCCTATCCTGTAAACCGTAATAAACGGGACTGATTTGGTTTCATCGTGTTCAGTTACTCCCATGGTTTTGGTTACGGTTTGTTATTAAACGAATGCCTTAATAAATCGTATCTTCCTGTTTTTTAAAATTGACTTGACGATATAAGCGATTAGTTTTGATTCAGCAAGTTCAGTATTAGCAATCCAGTGTGTTAAATTCCTTTTAAATTTTTATAACGATCTTGGCAACAGAATCCTGTTGGTTCTTTCACCTTACTTATATTATAATTGAACGATGAATGAAATAACAACCTTCAATTATGAACGGAATTTGCATTTTAGCTTAAAGGAGCAAAGCTAAACAGTCCACATTCCAGTCGATATCAGACGCTTAAAACTAATTCCTTAGATAGTATTAAGAGCAAATACGCCAAAAGTTTGGTTTGTACATTCAAAAATGTCGATTTTGCAAAACAACCTTGTTCATTGCTTTTCATTTCATAGTTAAATAAGATATAATTATTAGGTCCTTAGGCATTTTAATCCTGTATCTTCATTTCATCTGTCACACTAGACTGCCATTGTGATATTAAAAAGGGGCATCAACATGAAAAAGCCAATCATATCATTCATTCTATTTATACTGTTTATACCGACGCCTGCTACTTTTGCTATCAACGCAGTCGCCAGCATTAAAAAACTGTCTGGAGAAGTGAAGATCCAGCGATTAAAAAGGAATATTCCTGGCAGGAAAGGTTTAGTCTTGAATGATAAAGATATTGTTATTACAGGTCATAAGGCCAAAACTACCCTGCTTTTCAGGGACGGTTCCGAGATTCGCCTTTTCCCAAATACTCGGTTTATCATTCAAAGGACACAAGAGATCAAAGGGGCTCAGAGAGGTTTTCTCAACAATTTTATGCTGAAAGCAGGATCTTTCTGGGGTAAATTTACAAAAAACCGGCAGAAAACCCAAATATCAACCCCAACCGCCACTTGCGGCATCAAGGGAACATCTGTTTCCTTTGCGCAAAGAAATGGAAAAATGGATGTCAGTCTCTCCACTGGAACTATCGAATTGGAAAACGAAGATGAAAAAATCCAATTACCAGCCGGTAAAATGGTAAAAGGCATCACAATGACGGGCTCCATCCAGGAAAAAATTGAAGATATCCCTTACCGCTTGATGATCAAACCAGACAACAATAAAATAAATATCCCTTTGGAAGGTAACGAGGGTAAAATAGATTTTACCGTTCAGATCATCAATATCAAAACAAAACAAAACGTGGAAAGATCAGGACAAATCTATCTAAGCCTGAAAATGGACAAAATTGTACTGCCCGAGAGAGTAGTATTAAACGAAAGGGGATTTGTCCGTTTTACTGCTTCCATCAAACCATTCAAAAAAGAAGACTATGGTAATGGTAAAATCGAAATTGTGGCTATTGCAGAAGGAGAGAAGTTCATGGATATCGGATCAGGGCAAACCATGCTAATATACGATATCCCCAAGAAGTTCCAAAAAACTATCCGCATCGACGCCACTTCCGGTAAAATAGATTAGTAAGTCAATCCATCAAACAAGCGGTTTGCCCCGGTTGCAAACCGTTTAATCCCATAGCCCTTCACCTCCCAATCAGGAATAGTCAATCCTCCTCAAGGCCAGATATACGTTCGTACCAAAGATAAGTATGGCACCAATCCAACCGGTAAGAGTCAAGTAAGGATCGGCAACCAGGAACGGACCAAATATGGCAGCAATCAATATACGACTGGAAGATATTATGCCGCCCTCAACAGCAGTCACGTACTTGAAACCGATGGTCAGCAAATATTGCCCCATAACTCCGAAAATTGCCGCCAAAACCAAGTATTTTAGTTCCAGAAAACTGGGAACATGCAGTTGGTGGTTAAACAGAACAAAAATAGTAAGTGATCCCAAACCGAACATGAAAAAGAGAATAGTATCCGTATCATCATGTTGTCGGGCAAAATTTAGAAAAGTTATAGCAATAGCACCGAATATGCCAGACATTAAGCCCCAAAGGTTATCCAAACGCAAAACAAATCCGTTGGGAGAAATGATCAGCCATATACCCAAAAAGGCGATAATGGTCATGATGTAAACCGGATAATCCTTCTGCTGCTTTCGGTAAATGAAAAAAAATAGGGCAATGAACAGGGGATAGGTCATGTTTAAAATGTTTGCTTCTGCTGCTGATGTCAAACTGACAGCTTTGAAGAAACAAAACACGGCTACTAGATTATTAACCGCCCTACCCAGAATCAAACCATTCCGATTGGGATGTATTTTTTTTCGTTTGTACAAAAGTAATAAACAGATAATCAGAAAGCCTACTAGAAACCTGGCAAAAACGAAAAACGTTGAATCCAAGTCAACCACTCGCATTGCCCAACGGATAACAACCGTAGTCATATAAAGACAAAAAGCGGATGCAAAAACACAGCATCCACCTAATATCTCAATAGAGTAAGATTTCCGATCTCTTCGCTGATTCAGTCTTGATAAAAGCCAACCCTTTACCGCTTTATTTTTATTCAACATTAAATTCCTGTTCAGATCAATCCATTTTTTAGTAACATGATGCCTTTGACTGGAAGTTTTGAGTCAATATCGGTTAATGATTCGAAAACGTCTTCTTGACATTTTATCAATGGTCAATAAACAATCTACAAAGATTTACTGCAACTATTTCACTGACGCTTTTCGACTCATAAAAAACGAGTGTGATAAAATATTATCTTTAGTTTCCTTTGATTTTGTCCACTTCTTCATATTCATGTGGTTAATTAATACGATTCATTGGATTTATAACCAAAGGAACAAAATGCCTGATCTAGTTCTAACCGTACAAATCAGCTGTGGCCACTTATCAAGACCGAAAACATAAGAAAGGAAGAACCAACATCATGACAAACAATACTTATACCGCTGAAGCAATTGAAGTTTTAAATGGATTGGATCCGGTAAAACAACGACCTGGAATGTATACCGATACACAGCGGCCAAACCATTTGGGACAGGAAGTGATTGACAACAGCGTCGATGAGGCAATTGCCGGATTTGCAGATTGCATTGATGTTATTTTGCATACCGATGGTTCGTTGGAAGTCAGCGATAATGGACGCGGGATGCCGGTGGATCTTCATCCCGAAGAAGGCATCTCTGGAGTCGAGCTTATTATGACAAAATTGCATGCCGGGGCAAAGTTTTCCAACAAAAGTTATCGTTTCTCAGGCGGATTACACGGAGTTGGCGTTTCAGTGGTTAATGCACTATCGTCCAAATTGGAAGTTCTGATAAAGCGGGATTCCAACCAATACAGAATCGCTTTTGCCAACGGAAACAAGACCCAGGAATTGGAAGTGATCAGTAAAGTTGGAAAACATAATACCGGAACCTCCATTCGCTTCTGGCCGGAATCCAAATACTTTGATTCTTTAAATTTTTCTGTCCCCCGATTAAAACATATTTTAGAAGCTAAAGCTGTCTTATGTCCCAAGTTAAGAGTAACCTTTCTTAATGCCAATACAGATGAACTGGAGGAATGGTATTTTGAAGACGGTCTGAAAGATTACTTGGCCGAAAATCTTCAGGAGTTTGAGACTATTCCTGAGAAACCGTTTGTAGGAAATTTCGAAGGCAATGACCAATCCGTCTCCTGGGCGGTTGTCTGGTTGCCGGAGTCAAATGATACAGTGACGGAAAGTTATGTCAATCTTATTCCCACCAATTTAGGAGGTACACATGTCAACGGTTTTCGTTCCGGTCTGCTGGAATCCATTCGTGAATTCTGTGAATTTCGAAAGCTGATTCCCAGGGGAATTAAATTGGCGCCGGATGATATATGGGATCGCTGTAGTTATGTTTTGTCTGTTAAACTGCTTGATCCCCAATTCTCCGGTCAAACAAAGGAACGATTGTCATCTCGACAAAGCGCAGCATTTGTTTCCGGAGTGGTAAAAGATGAATTCAGTTTATGGTTGAACCATCACACGGACATTGGCGAGATATTGGCGGAACTGGTAATAAGCAATGCTCAAAAACGTCTACGAGCCGGAAAAAAAATCGCAAGAAAAAAGGTGTCTTCCGGCCCTTCTCTTCCCGGTAAATTGGCCGATTGTGTTTCTCAAATCCCCAAAGAGTGTGAGCTATTCCTGGTAGAAGGAGATTCCGCTGGTGGCTCTGCTAAACAGGCCAGGGATCGCCAAACTCAGGCAATTATGCCGCTGAGGGGAAAAATTCTAAATACTTGGGAAGTGGATTCATCATCCATACTCGGATCACAGGAAATCCATGATATTTCGGTAGCCATTGGTGTTGATCCATCCTCAGAAGATATTAGCGGACTGCGATACGAAAAGATCTGTGTCTTGGCCGATGCCGATTCGGACGGACTTCATATTGCCACCTTATTGTGTGCTCTGTTTTTGAAGCACTTTCTAACTCTTGTTCAAGCCGGTCACATCTACATTGCCATGCCACCGTTGTATCGCATAGACATCGGCAAAGAGATTTTTTACGCCCTGGATGATGATGAAAAAAAGGGAATTTTGGACAGAATTGCAGCAGAAAAGAAAAAGGGTAAAATTAATATTCAACGATTTAAAGGACTGGGTGAAATGAATCCCATGCAACTTCGTGAAACAACCATGGCAGCTGATACACGACGATTGATTCAGTTAAAAGTTGATTCAATGCTCGATGCATATGATACCATGGGGCTTCTGCTGGCGAAAAAAAGATCGACGGACAGACGTTCATGGTTGGAAGAAAAAGGAGATATTGTTGAAACTTAAAAACAATTCTCGGGAAACAATCAACAAAAATTAAATTTAGATATTTAAAAAAATATGATCGAATCAACCGAACTAAACAGCGAAGGAATCGAACAAGTTTTGATTGAGGATTTTGCAGAAAAGGCTTACCTGGAATACTCCATGTACGTTATTTTGGATCGTGCTTTACCGAATATCGGCGACGGCCTCAAACCGGTCCAACGTCGAATTGTGTATGCCATGTCGGAACTCGGGCTCAGATCCACAGCAAAACATAAAAAGTCCGCCCGCACCGTGGGGGATGTATTGGGGAAATTTCATCCACATGGCGATGCAGCTTGTTACGAAGCCATGGTATTGATGGCACAGCCGTTTTCCTACCGATATCCGCTGGTTGACGGCCAGGGAAACTGGGGATCACCGGATGATCCCAAGTCATTTGCGGCAATGCGTTATACTGAATCCAAACTAACCGAATATTCCAATATCCTGCTGAACGAATTGTCACAAGGTACCGTTGATTGGAAGCCGAATTTTGACGGCACTTTGCAGGAACCATCAGTCTTGCCTGCGCGCGTACCTAATATTTTATTGAACGGAACAACAGGTATTGCCGTTGGAATGGCCACGGACATTCCTCCTCACAATCTGAAAGAGATAACCAACGCCTGCATTTATTTGCTACAACATCCAAAAGCGGAGCTGGAGGAACTCGCTCAGTTTGTAAAAGGTCCTGACTACCCAACGGAAGCAGAAATCGTAACATCCAAGGAAGAGATTTTAAAAATGTATAGCACCGGCACAGGCAGTTTAAGAATGCGTGCCGTTTATCAACGTGAAAACGGGGATATTGTGATTACTGCCTTACCGTACCAAGCTTCAGGAACAAAAATTCTGGAACAAATAGCCGGTCAGATGCAAGCCAGAAAATTGCCGATGGTATCGGATCTAAGGGATGAATCGGACCATGAAAATCCAACTCGGTTAGTTGTTGTTCCCAGGTCTAGTCGAGTTGATATTGACATGCTAATGGCACATCTATTTGCAACTACGGACCTGGAACGGACATACCGTGTCAACATGAACGTGATTGGGTTGAATAGTCGTCCACAGGTAATGAGCCTGACGCAGATGCTGAAAGAATGGACCTTGTATCGAATTCAAACAGTACGCAGACGATTGCAGTTCCGTTTGGACAAGGTCATTGATCGCCTGCATATACTGGATGGCATGCTGATCGCTTTTTTAAATCTTGATGAGATCATCGAGATTATCCGTAATGAAGATCACCCCAAGCCAGTAATGATGGAACGGTTCGGACTGAGTGATCGACAGGCGGAAGCCATTTTGGAGACAAAGTTACGCCAGCTGGCAAAACTGGAAGAGATAAAAATCCGGAGTGAACAAGATTCATTGTCAAAAGAGCGGCAAAAAATAGAAAAAACACTGAATTCAGACACCAGGCTTAGAACACTGATACGAAAAGAATTGGAGTTAATAGCTGAAAAATACGGAGACGACAGACAATCCCCGATTGTGGACAGGATGGAAGCCCAGGCCATGACTGAAGCTGATCTGCTACCAATTGAACCGGTTACGGTTGTCCTGTCAGCCAAAGGTTGGGTTCGTGCAGCTAAAGGTCATGATATTGATTTGGAAAAACTGAATTTCAAGTCTGGGGATAAATTAAAGGATGTTGCTTATGGCAAAACCAATCAAATAGCTGTGTTTATTGGCTCCACCGGTCGCAGTTATTCACTGCCGGCTAGTAGTCTACCGTCGGCCAGAGGTCATGGGGAACCATTATCCGGTCGTCTGAACCCACCACCCGGGGCAATTTTTGAATCAGTACTTATTGAAGAACCAGATCAGAACGTCATTCTAGCCAGTTCCATCGGCTACGGGTTTATCACTAAAATTTCCGAACTTCATACCAAAAATAAAGCCGGTAAATCCGTTCTGAAATTTCCAATAGGAGCCCATCCACTGCCGCCTTTAATTGTTTCCAATCTGGAATCGGATTTGATTGTAGCTGTCAGTAATGAAGGACGAATGCTGGTATACCCCATTCATCAATTGCCAGTACTCCCTCGTGGAAAGGGGAATAAAATTATCAATATTTTTCCGGCCAAAAACGAATCACTGGTTATTTTACATATTCTTCCCGCCGATAAAGGACTCATCGTAAATGCTGGAAAACGCCGATTAACCCTAAGCGGCCAGAGCCTGGAACCCTATATGGGAGAACGAGGCAGAAGAGGCCCTAAACTACCGAAAGGATTCAGACGGGTGGATACATTAGAAACCCTGATAAAAGAGGAACCGGAATCCGAATCTGATATACAGCTAAGCATTTTACCAGAATTACCTGAATAACTAAAAATAAAAAAAGACATTTTATAATTCATGTTATATAACCATGCCGTTTGAAAAGAGAACACAAAAAAAGGACATTGATAGCGTTCTCTGTAAGGATCGTTACTTTTTAAAGCGTCTCCTGAACAAGCTCCCACCTGTAGGCAACGAAAGATTTTCCAATCAATTGCAGGGATTTCAAAAAAGACTTAAACAGTCTCAGGAAGCGGTGAAAAGTCGGCAAGCCACAATTCCCAAGCTGACCTTTCCAAAACCATTGCCCATCAGCTCAAAACTGGATGATATTATTGAAACTGTTAGATACCATCAGGTAGTAGTCATAACTGGTGAAACCGGATCCGGGAAAACCACACAAATTCCCAAAATGTGCCTGAAGGCCGGTCGGGGAATATTCGGTAAAATCGGTTGTACCCAACCACGTAGAATTGCTGCCACTTCTTTAGCCAGAAAAGTTGCCAGTGAAATGAACACAGAACTTGGCAACCTAGTGGGATATAAAATTCGTTTTGAAGACAAAACCAATCAGAATACACTGCTCCAATTCATGACAGACGGTGTTCTTCTGGCGGAAATCCAAAGCGATCGATATTTAAATGCCTACGATACCATTATCATCGACGAAGCTCACGAACGAACCCTGAATATCGATTTTTTGCTGGGGTACATAAAAAAACTGCTGCCCCAACGCCCTGAACTCAAATTAATCATTACTTCAGCCACTATTGATGTTGAAAAATTTGCAGGTGCCTTCCCTGAGTTTTATAACCAACACAAAAAGGCATATTTTCTTTTTGATGAATCAAAGAGTACTTTGAATACGGAGAGTATCAAAGCCCCTATTTTAGAAGTTTCCGGCCGAATGTATCCGGTTGAAGTTCGGTATCATCCTATTGACGAAATACAGGAAGAACAGGGAGATCAAACCATGATCGACCTGGTACAGGAAGCGGTTGAAGAAATCCTGACAGAAACATCCCAAGGGGACATTCTGGTATTTATGTCCGGTGAGATGGAAATACGGGAAACCGTGGATCGGCTGAAATACCTGGAAACTGAAGGTTTTAATGTTTTACCGTTATTTGGCCGGTTGACTATCGCCGAACAAAACAAAATCTTTGAAACCAATAGCCACCGCAAAATCATTCTGTCTACCAACATTGCTGAAACGTCTATCACAGTTCCCGGCATTCAATTCGTGGTGGATACCGGTCGTGCCAGAATCAGTCAGTATAATACCCGATCAGGCACCCAGGGATTGCCTGTTAAAGCCATTTCGCAAAGTAGTGCAGACCAAAGAAAAGGAAGGTGCGGACGCGTCAGCAATGGCATCTGCGTTCGACTTTTTACCAGGGAGGATTATGAAAACAGGTCTTGCTACACTACGCCTGAAATACAGAGGTCCAACCTGTCGGAAGTAATTCTTCGTTTGTTGGATTTACAATTGGGTGATATCGATACATTCCCCTTTGTCGATCCACCGGAGTCCAGCCAGATCAGGGCCGGATTCCGTACATTACGTGAATTGGGAGCAATGAATGAACAGAAACGACTAACTCCTATCGGGAAGACAATGGCTTCGTTGCCGGTTGATCCAAGAACGGCCAGGATGATTATTCAAGCCAGGCAGGAAAATGTACTTTACCCGGTATTGGTCATTGCATCAGCCATCTCATGTCAAGACCCTCGCGAAAGACCTGATGATAAAAAAACCCAGGCTGGTCAAAAACACGCTGTATTTAAGTCTCGTGAATCCGATCTGATGACCATCTTAAACCTGTGGGAAGAATATCATAGCACACTGAATGAGTTAAAAAGTCAGGGTAAAATGCGGAAATTCTGCAAGGCAAATTTTCTATCATACAACCGGATCAGGGAATGGCGAGATATTTATCTGCAATTACTCAATATTGTAAAAGAAAAAAAATGGATCGTCAGTAAACCTGATAATTGGGATTACGACGGTATTCATCGCAGTATTTTGGCCGGTTATCTTCCACATATTGCCAAAAAAAAGGAAAAAAAGCTTTACCAGGGTACTAAAAACAGGGAACTGATGCTATTCCCCGGTTCTGATCAGTATCAAAGCCAACACGAATGGATCGTGGCTATTGAATTGATTGAGACATCAAAACTATTTGCCCATCGTGTTGCCAAAATCAATCCCGATTGGTTGGAAACATTGGCTGGAAACCTTTGCAAAAAATCCTGGTCGGAACCCAGATGGGACTCAAAAAACTCCAATGTGATTGCCTGGGAGAAAGTGACTTTGTTCGGCTTTACCCTAGTGGAAAAAAGGGTTGTTTTTTATGGTAAAATTGATCGTCAGGCCGCTAACGATGTTTTTATCAGGGAGGCCCTGGTCGAAGGAAATTTTGAATCTCAGCTCCCTTTTTGGAAGCATAACCAGGCCCTGATAAAAGAAATTCAAAACGAGGAGAATAAGATACGGAAAAAAGATCTGCTGGTTGAGGATTCAGTCATAGAAAACTTTTACCAGAATCTAATATCCGGTGTCGCCTGTTTGAATGATTTAAAAAAGTTGATTCGACAACACTCCGGGGATAAGTTTCTGTTTATGACCAAGGCAGATCTGCTTCGCCGGGAACCGGATGAAAATGTCGACTTATTTCCTCCCCAACTGAAAATCGGAAAACGTAATTGCCGATTAAAATATGTCTTCGAACCCGGCCACAAAATGGACGGTGTAACTGTAGAAATACCGGAAACCTTACTATCAAGTGTCAGGGAGGATTCATTTGAATACCTGGTCCCCGGTTTACTGAAAGAAAAAATAAACTGGTTTCTAAAAAACCTACCTAAAGATGTACGTAAGAAACTGGTCCCCATTCCTGAAAAAGCGGAGAGAGTGTGGGAGGATATGACCTCACTGCGCTATTCTACCCAGACCTCAAAGCCGGTCGACACTCCGCTTGGAGATTTTTATCAGGAATTTACAGAATCCCTGTTTCGCCTGACTAAAATCCATATTCCACCTGAAGATTGGGACCGGGACAATTTGCCGGATTATCTGCGAATGAATTTTGCTGTCAGAAATCCAAAAACTAAAAAAACCCGATATGGCCGCCGACTAATTGAAATTCAATCCACTGCTAACAAGCAGAAAGACGATTGGACACTTCTAATAACACCTCACCAGCGTCATAATATTGATAATTGGGATTTTGGAAATCTTTTAGAGGAAGTAAGATTTAATTCAACAGGAGATATTATACTTTCAGGATACCGAACACTTGAGTTGTCGGATAAGGAATTATTCATTACTTTAAGCAAAACACCTGATGAAGCCGTAAAAAGGAGCCTGGCAGCTATCCCCACTATTTTAGAACGGCAATTGGGGGATAAATTAGCTTGGCTATTCAGTGAATTACGCTTCCCTCCCGAAACGGTACTCCAATTTCAAGCATTGTGGGAAGGCTCTGAAATATTATCCTTGAGGGCGCTGCAAAAGAAATTTAGTGGAAACACAAAAGCTGCCCGAAAAAACTTTCATGACCAGCTACAAAAAGAAGTATATCAAATGGTCCATCAAGGTTTGTGCGGATACAACGGCAATCCATTATGGACAGAAAAAGCTTTTTTAAAGAGGCTTGAGGAGATAAATCGCCAGTTAAATAACCTGGGAGAAAACGTAGTTGATTGGATTAACCAAGCAATGGCATTATATGGAGATATTAGATCGGACATTGGACAACAGGCAGGTGATCGTCAAAATGAATATTGGATGCAACTGAACCATGAATTGAGTTTCTTTTTATCCCATAATTGTCTTCAACATATTCCATTGGAACAATGGCGACATTGTCCACGCATTCTTCGATGTTACCAAAGACGTATTATGCGATTTTTGGAAGATCCTGGTCATGAAAACGATCTATTAAACGAGGTAACTCCCTACCAACAAAAAGCCGAACAATTGGTCGCTGAAAGTAAATCGTCCGAAATATCCAAATTTTGGGCCATTAGGCGGTTTTGTTGGATGCTGGAAGAATATAAAATCTCGATGTTCGCTCAGGACCTGACCACTGCTTTCCCCATTTCCACCAAGCGCCTTGATCGTTTTTTGAAGGATCACATGGGATAATTTCCGCCTTTCCAAATAAATCATTAAAAACAGATCCACCCATTTAAATCAATTCCAACATGCTCCCTTAGGATTGACTGAATTGTTTATAGATCTTCTTTATACCGGTTGAAACATCTCTTGTCCTTCTCAACACAGACATTTTCCTTCTTTGCCCTAAAAAACAGAAACAAAGAAATCCTTGATTGGCTTTTTATAACATGATATCATTTATGTATCTTTATTCGGTGAATAAAACAATAATAAAGGACTCTATCGCCAGTAAAATTCGGAATTAAAACCATTATCTCATGTTTCTTGCCAAGACGGATTTTTCGCCAAAGCATCAATTCGACGACAATATTATTGGATAGTGAATTGTAGAACCTTAATATGACTACTCCCATCTCATATTCCAAAAGGTCATTGGGCAAACGATGAATAAGAAATCGGCGGCAGAGGTTATTCAAATCTTCCACATTTTTGGATGCAGGGGAAAGGGATGACAAAAATCCTAATTGTTGACGATGATCCCAATTTAATTGAACTCCTAACGGAGATCTTCAGTTTATATAACTACGCTTCGGAATTCATTACAAAGCCAAAGTTTCTATTTCAAATTCTGGAAAATGATACCTTCGACCTCATTCTGATGGATTATTACATGCCTGAAATTGATGGGGTTACACTGTTAAAGGAAGTCAAAGCCCACCCTCTTTATAATCATATCCCCGTAATCATGTTGACCAGTGAGATTGACGAAAAGCTGCTAGCCAAGTGTTTTGATTCTGGAGCCGAAGATTTTATTAACAAACCTATCAGCGAACTAGTGTTGCACTCACGTATCAAATCCGTTTTAATAAAACAAGCTCATTTAAAGGAGATAGAGCGCCATAAAGCTGATCTGGAGAACATGTTGAACACGGTCAAGCGGTATTCGGCCGACTTGAAACGGGAGATTGAGGCCAAGGATAATGCATTGAATTTATTAAAAAACACATATGATGGTATGGCAGAAGGAGTAGTAACCCTGGATTCTCATTATCTGATTAAAATGATTTCGTCTCAAGCCACCCGTATTCTTGATATAGATGAGAATGACGCTCTGAGTAAACCAGCGGCATCCATTTTAGGTTCAACCATTGCCGGTCCATCCGGTGTTCTCATGGAATGTGTAAAAAACCAGTCAACGGCTTCCATGGTAGATTCGCAACTTCTCTGTCCATCCGGCGCTATTATTCCTGTAAAACTATCCATCGTGCCATTAAACAATCCAAATTCACCTAACGGATGGCTGGTGTTTTTCTGGAATCGACGTGACGAAGAAAGATTTCTGCGTGACAAAGTCCAGGTAGGCACGTTCGGCAGCATGGTCAGCTGTGATCCCAAAATGAAAGAGATTTTTCAGTTGATCGACAATGTCGCCCCCAGCAATGCAACTGTGTTGATCCAGGGAGAAAGTGGAACCGGAAAAGAGTTAGTCGCACGTGAACTTCACATCCGCAGTCGGAGAGCCCAAAAACCATTCCATGCTGTAAACTGCGCAGCCATACCGCCTAATTTGTTAGAAAGTGAGTTTTTCGGCCATGAAAAGGGTTCTTTTACTGGTGCTCAAAATATGAAAAAGGGACGTTTCGAATTGGCCAACGGTGGCAGTATGTTGCTGGATGAAATCGGCGAAATTCCAATTGAACTGCAAGGTAAACTGCTACGGGCTCTGCAAGAACAAAAATTCGAACGTGTGGGGGGAACACATTCCATCCAGGTGGATGTCAGGATTATTGCTTCCACCAATAAGGACCTGTGGCAAATGGTACAGGAACATCAGTTTCGCGAAGATCTTTATTACCGTTTGGATGTTGTATCCATTAAACTCCCGCCATTAAGCAAAAGACTACAGGATATCTCACTGTTGATAAACGCCTTTATTGAAGAATTGAACAAAAGGGAACAGCGTGAAATTGTTAACGTTTCTGCTAATGCGCTTCAACAATTGGTTCAATATCCGTGGCCTGGGAATATCCGAGAGTTGTACCATGTAATCGAATATGCTTTTGCTGTTGGCAAAGGCAATATTCTTAGAAAATCCCACCTACCGGATAAAATTCAAAAAAAATCGTCTGATTCAGATAATAAAACCTCACCGGTACAAAGTGAAAAAGAGATGATTCTTCGCGCCCTAGAGCAAACCAATTTTCGCAAAGGCAAAGCGGCTGCATTACTGGGGATTTCCCCCAACACACTTTATCGAAAAAGAAAGAAGTACAGTATTTAAAAATGCATTATTCGTTGCGATTTTGCCGAACAAAGCTATGTTATTAGTCATTTTCAGCCATTTACCAAACTAAGCATAGATTATTCATCAAATAGTGATTATTTTCGATTGCCCCTCTTCACCAATTCAAAATTATCGATCATTTTCAATCATCCTTCTCAGGTATATTTTATCCATCCTGTATTAATTAACATATCATTTTGATTTTAATTACAGTAATCCATTGGCATGTATTTGGCACTTAATATTGATAAAAGCGTGTTATCATTCGGATTTCATGGGCTTAACCGTCATAAACAATGGAATTGGCTTTTTAATCCGAAAAGACATTATCGGTTTTGTTCACCCTATTTATGATCCATAACTCATACCTGTTGGTCTCTATGAAGAACACTACCCGCAGTAAAAAGGCAAACAGTAAACATAATAAACCTCCAAAATCGATTCAATTAAATCTAATGAAGGACTTTCAGAAGATGTCTAGTGAAATCCATCTGACGGATCTGCATGAAAAGCTTCTAAAAATAATACTGGAAAATGCAAAAGCCAATAAAGGAATATTGATTGCGGAAAAACAACATCAATTTTACATCACCGCCCAGGCATCAATATCAAATACCGGTTCATTTACATTCGAAGCGAAACATAAAAACCCTGAACAATGTGCCCTTCGATCACATTTACCTCTTTCTATTATAAAAAGAGCGAAAAACAAGCAGTCCCATTTGGTTTTAAACAATGTCCTTCAGCATAAAGACTTTTTAGAAGATCCTTATATTATTATTAAAAAACCAAGATCTATCTTTTGCACACCCATTTCCAGTAGAGATCAAAAATCAGGTATTCTGTATCTGGAAACGTATCACACCAACAATTTGTTTACACCTGAAAAAACATCCGATTTATTACTATTGGTGGAACAAGCCGCTATCTCACTGGAAAATGCCAGACGCTATACACTGCTGGAGGAACAAATCACCAAACAAACACATGAATTAAATATCGCCAGGAAAAAAAATAAAAATGTCAATCTGGCTAGAACACAATTTCTGGCTGATATGAATCATGAAATTCGAACTCCAGTCAATGCGATTATCGGCTTTAGTCAATTGCTTAAAAAAAAGGGGGAACAACTCCATTTACCAGACGATTTTCAACACTACTTGGAAAGCATTCAAAACAGCGGGGCCAAATTATCCGAATTGATTGACAATGTGCTGGAGTTCTCCCGTATCGATTCCGAAAGAATCGTTCTGGAAATAGAAAAAATAGATATCCGACTAATGATTCAGGGAATCTATCATGCCAATAAAGAACAGGCTGTTCGTAAAGATATCAGGTTGAAATATGAATTTGATGAACAAACCCCTCTGTATGTCCATTCTGATCGAGCTGCCTTGAACAAGGTATTAATGACCCTAGTAGATAACGCCATCAAACATACACCAGCGGAAAAATCGGTAATCATTAAAACTGCTTCCAATAAAGAATCATTTTTATTGATGGTTGAAGATCAAGGCATCGGAATTCCACATCATAAAAGGTCTCAAGTATTTAAAGCCTTTGATCGAATTAAAAACGATCGTCCCAAGGAGTTGGACAACACCGGTTTGAGTCTGGCCATCATAAAAAAAATAGTAGAGAAACTCAAAGGAGATATCTGGTTTACCAGCCAGGAAGGTAAAGGATCTTTATTTACCGTCGCCATTCCACAGAAAAAAAAAGGACTCCTTTCTGAAAATAAGTATCAATGCCCGGATATTAACAAACTTTTTTCATCCGACAACCGCATTTTGGTTGTTGAGGATTCGCCCAGTAATCAAGAGATGTTTCAAGCATTGTTGCAGGAACTGGGACCGGAAGTCTGGGTGGCTGATACAGAGAAGGAAGGCATCAAGACAGCCCGAAACATAAAACCGGACTTAATACTGATCAATTTACATATGCCCGGAATGGATAAAGAGGGCTGTAAAATGATACGACAAATTCATAAAACTGAAGAAATTAGCCACACACCGATCATAGCACTTTCAGCAGACCGTTTTCATCATAAACAAGAAGATATCAAGCTGGAAGACAGTATTGAGTATTTAATAAGGCCCTACGATTTGGAACGGTTGATTACTCTTCTGAAAAAATACTTGCGTCCCTTGAAGGATTATTCAACAGAAAAGAAAGAGGTTGGAAAAAAGAAAGCGACCGAAGGCATGGAGGGTAAAACAATTAAATCCAATCTGCCCGAAGAAGCCGAGAAACAGCTTCTGGATAACTTTAAAGCATTAGCTCAAATCCCAATTTATAAAGGAGGAACATTACTAAACCTGATTCGTCAGATGCTAAAAACATGTGGAAACTACAATTCCATATATCCTCCAATTCTTAAACAAATAGAAACAGAAGTATTTGAAGGCAATGCCGCTCAACTCAAACGACTGATCGATGCTGCACTTGGCAATCGTCGAAAAAAAACAACAGATCTCACATCGGTTAAGTAGTAGTGGCACTTTTATAGTACAACTATATTATCTTGATTGTCTTGGTAAAACTAGTTTTAAATAAGGTTCCATTGCCCGTCAGGAAATATCATCAACGCTAATTGAAACCTTATTCGAATTTCAAGATTTAAATTTCCACCTAATAAAGGTAAAATAATACCAACATGATATATTTCAACACCATCATTTTTAAAATGATGAATTTTATCACGAAAGTTAAAATATCTTTTTAAATTCATGCCGTTAACACTCATTCCTGAATGAACCATATCAATTATTCAATCCCTAAAATTGAAATAAGTCAGTTTAAGTACGATTCTTAACAATATGCTATCACTCCACATAGTGAAAATCGCTTTGAAAAAAAACGTGACAAATAAAAATGAAAATATGTTTAGTTCTAATTTGACGACATTCATGCATTGATGCTAATAAAATCGACAAAGTGCAGACTATGGTTTCAAATATTGAATTAATCAACAAGGAAATTTTTATCACATTCAAATGAAAAATGACGCTCGGTATATAGATAAAAAATTTTTAAATATCAACAGCCTGAAGAGTGATATGATCATAACAGCCTATACCGGCTTTGGTGAAAAATATCATTCAATGGATGAAAATACCTGTAAATTCATTCAACATAATTTTAAAAATACCGGTATCATCATTCAAAGAGGTGAAAAAAAAATTGAAGTATCGGCAGACGAAGTACGAGTAGGCGATAGACTAATCAGGATATTTAATTTCCCCCCACCTCTTAAGAAATTTACCATTGTCACTCCCAAGCTGATAAAAGCCTTGAGATATCGGCAGATCATTCAATTCGATGTTAAGAAAAAGATCACCCTGGCAGATGATTCTAAGAGGGATCTTCTTGAAATCATTCAAATGGTGGAATTATCGACAAAAAAACTGACTCGCAAAGAAGAAAAACGGATGGAAGCAGTCAGGGAAACAAATGAACTTGTGCAAAAGGTAAACGAAGGTTTGAAGGTTAGACAAAATGCGTCTAACACGGTTGAAAATATTATGGACAACGCCAGGCGGGGAAACACTAATATTGATGATATCAGAAATTATGTCGATAATATCACCCAAAATTCATCAGCGGATGCCATGGCAGCCATTGCCAGTCTTAAAGCCAGTGACCAAACTTATACTCATTGTGTAGATGTGGGCGTAATCTTTCAAACCACCTACTACAATATTATACAGGAAACAGGCCGAACAAGCATTTTCAAATCTTTGAATCAAGCTATTTTAAGTGCATTTTTACACGATTTCGGCAAGGCAAAGATTCCAAAAGACATTTTAGACAGTACCCTGCGTTTTGATAGAGACAGCAAAGAGATGGAGATTATAAAATCGCATCCCACCTATGGTGCGGAATTGCTAGCTAAAATGAATATGCCGGACAGTATTATCAATATGGCCCATTATCATCATGTAAAAATGGACCCAGCTATGCTTTCCAGTTACCCGGAAGGAAGCAAGTACGAAAATGTATATTTCGAAACTCGTCTGCTTTCTATTGTCGACGCTTACCAAGCCCTTGTAGGCCGTCGGAGATACAAAAGATCCTGGTCTCCTCCTGCCACCATGCGTTATATCGACGCATTATCAGGAGTTGAATACGATTTGGAATTATGGGAATTGTTTTTAAAGACCATGGGACTTTATCCAAAGGGATCAGTGGTAGAACTAAGTAACAATGCCATTGGATTCGTAGTAAGCGTTCCCCATAATGGTGACGATCCGGAACGCCCTGTGGTGGCTGTAGTCCGCAATGAATACGGTGAGGACCTGGAACACCATGAACTGGTGGATTTACAGATAGAAAGAGATCTTTCCATTTTAAAAGATCTGGATAATCAGGAAATCTTCGGCAATAACGCCCTGGAAGTTTTTATGCAGATAGAAGTATCATAAATCGGCAAACTAAGGAAATTATATTCCGTTCCATCATTCATCAATCCAATCGCAAACTTACAATACTTGTTCTTAATCGTAATATATACTTGTTAAGTATGTTATAATTACGGTTAGGATATTAATCAACCGTTTTTTATCTAATTTCCATAAATAAACTGTTACTGTAAAAGCGTATTTTTAGAAGGCAATACGTGTATAGTTTTACGTTTTTATATATCGTCTATGGGAATTTTGATGCTTACGGTGGTTCCTTTTCCCTGTTTGCTGGTCATAGTGATTTCGCCATTTAAATCGACAATCGTTTTCTGAACGGCATCCATTCCTACTCCTCTGCCGGAAATGTCCGTTAATGTTGACGCAGATGAAAACCCGGGTAGAAATAAAATCCGACAATGCTCATTATTTTTTATATATTCATTAACCTGTTCCTGATCCAGCATTTCGTTAGATGTAGCTAATTGAGCAATTTTTTGATTATCTATCCCCCTGCCATCATCTGTAATTTCAATGATAAGAATACTTTTTTCCTTTTTGATTCGAATCACAATTTGCCCTGTTTCATTTTTCCCAGCTCGAATCCGTTCTTCCGGGATTTCAATACCGTGGTCAATGCAATTTCGATAAATATGCCCCAGATTAACATTCAGTGATCTTGCTACTTTTTTGGGTACAGCTAAGTCCTTTAAAATCGATACTTCAAAATCGATCTTCTTATTCATTTTTTCGGCCAAGCGTAAAATATCTCTCTGCCAATTACTAATGATGTTTTTAGCCGGTACCTGTCGTTTACTAAATATAATCGATCGAACGGTCATCAAATCTTCAACTTGAACCGCCTGCTCAAGCTCAGCAAACTGCTCTGGAACAAATGATACGCCGTTCAAAACCTGAATGATACCTTCACCCAGATTTTCTTTAAAAGATAAGGCATAATGATATTCTCGTTCAAACTCTGAAAACAGATGTTCAAATCTACTTGCACATTCGGCTATACTACTACGATCAACAGAAAGAAACCAATCTTCAAAATTGTGAATAGTTTGTTGTAGATTTTCCAGCTCAAATTGTCCAGCCAGCCCCTTGGAACCGTGCAGTAATCTCATAAGCTCACCAATAATCTGACTATCGGGCTGTTTTCCAGTCACCCAGTGCTCTTGAGCAAAATGCTCAATACTCTTAAAAGTGTTATTGATGTTGTCAATCATATCCATAAAACCACCAATATTTTTCTGCATTTTATCGTTGATTTTTCGTTCCTGCTCTTCCTTTTGAGCCAGCTCACGTTCCAGAGTTATATCCTCCATGCGTACAAACACGGACATAACATTGCCAGCACCGTCTTGAACAAACGAGTAGTGCAGTTTGTATGTCCGACTGTTAAGTGATGCTTCTTTCGGAAGTAAATCAAGGACAACATCGTGATTAAAGTCGGTCCCACTAAATAACATATGGAGGGCGCGATAATAATTGCGTAATGTGGTACGATCGTTTCTGAATGCCAAATCTGCAAACGGAATCCCAGCCAGATTATCTGATCCAAGGTACTGAGCAGCAATGGCTGTATAGTTTTCACCTATTTCTCCGGCCACATTGATAGAAAACGAGCCTTGTCCAATATTATCCAGGATTTCCTGGGTTAAGCGACGTTGTTCTTCGGCCCGAATACTGCCCTGTTTCGCCCTGTCAACGACTGTTTGATATACTTTCTCCTGCAACCCTGGAACACTGCGAATCAGCGAAACAAATTCATCTCTTGGAATAAACAGAGCTTTACAGTCTACGATCGGTTTGACGGTTATGGATGATTCTTTTTCACCGGTGGCACATGATTCATCGCCGAAAATTCCATCCCGGGCAATAACGGGTATTTTGCTGTTAAATTCATAAACATTAGCAGATTCTTTTAATAGATAGACACCTGGGACTTCTTCATATTGCACCAAAAACGGTTCATTGGCTTTAAGTTTGATTTCTTCGATGCTTTCTGCAATGGTCAATAAATCAAAATCAGATATATTGGAAAAAAGGCTTATTTCCCTTAAAGCCGCTAGTTTAGATCTCCATTTATTGGGATTACTTTTTAAATTTTGATTAATTCTAAAAATCTGATTAAAAAATAGCCGTCCAATATTTTGGTGGATAGAGTTAAAGGTCCTCCTGATTGAACTATCCAGGATAGAGCCGTATATTCGCTTAGTCAGCTCATAACATAATTCTGCAATTGATTTTCTCTCAGCAGCTGTCAGTTCATTCATTTCTGTCATGACATCTACAGGATCGGAATTTTTAAATATCTTTGAAAGTCTGGCAATATCTTCGGGAGTCATATCTGGATTTTTAGCATGATCTATGGATTTTATTTTTGTACCGTCTTGAATTATCTACTGAACAAAATGGTTATTGCATACTGTATTGATTTTTCTTATCTTAATATATAGAGATAATTATCTTTCATATTTGACTTGGCCTAAATATCATGAAGTTATTTTTCTAGCAAATGACCTAGATTGCATTTACTAAAAGTGCGTATTAGAATAATCAGAATAACAGCTGAAAAAGTCATAAATGAATGATGTAAAATACGATATAACAGCTAACCATATGGTCTTATGGCTATTTTTCCTCATAATACTTGGTTTTCTGGGATACGTAAACCGATCAATCAATGCAAAAAAACTTTCTTAAAAACACTGACATTACAAGACTGTCTTTAAAACTTAAATTTTTCAGATGCTTATTTAATTGTTTGGAAAATATGCTGTTTTGACAACAAAAAAAGCCTTGTATGGCTGGTCAGGCAACCACAAACAACTCAAAGACGTTAATGCAATGATTTTTGAACTGAAGGCATTAAAGAAGCAATTTAGCATTAATCAATTAGCAAATTTCTATGCCCAACAGTTTTTTTCTCGAGTGGCCGATGACCAAAAAGCTGAAAATGAAATAGCCGCTATTCTCAAATCCAATGTGGAACGTTATTCCCAAATTTCAGAAATTAAAAGACATTCCGGCGATTTTGGTCAACAATTGACCACTATTATTACGTTGTTTCCAACATTTATTTTTGTTATCTGCAACGAATTGGACAAATACGAGGAATACCAACACTACTCAAGGTTCCTAAGAATTTCTGCGACGGCCACCATTATCTCACGTAAAACGGATAAACAAACCAATGTAATACTATTTCTGAAGCAAATCGATCCCACCAATGGGCTAAATGAGATGAATGAAAGGATCTCTGATCTGAATCAGGATTTATCATACTTTCCCAAGATCGTTTACCAGGATTTTAAATTGTTGGAACAAAACAAACCCAGCTTCCCGACTTCGAAAGATCCTCTTGAGCTGATTGAAATGCTTTATTATTTTAAAGGAATTAAACAGGTTTTTCTGAAACAATTTTTCAACTTGATTTGTAGATCCCCCAATGACGTAATCAGCCAACATATTTATGATATGTTTAATAAACTGTTTTTTCCGCTTCGATTTCAAGAAGCAGAGTATTGGAAAAAATATAAGGATGGTGCCAAACTTCGAAAGCAGTTACTTCATACTATTGCTATTGACTCCGAAAGGACAAGACATCCTGAATTAAGAAAACATGTATTTGAAAATATAAAATATTATAATCCCATTATTCAGGATGGAAGCATCCGCAATATGTCAGAAGAGATCAGGAAATATCTGGCGAAACAACTGGCTGCATTTCATGCATTATCAATCCAGCAACTCATACTTCTTTTGGACATAACCCAAAAAAGCAAGGGCAATAGTTTTGTATCATACTTGCTAATGCATCTTGTACGAACCGATAATGAGAAATTGTTCGAACTGAATGATAAATTACATCAATCAGCCGATGAATCGACCAAAGTACTTCGACAAACGATTATCGCTTTTACTAAACGATTCCCCCGCTCAAAAGACAGATCAGCTTTTTTAAAAAAGCTTGAAATGACTACTATGAATACGGTTTATAAAACCGCTGATAGCCTTCGTCAATTGCACGCCAATAAAAAACTGGCAGCTACCAAAGGTGCCCGTGGAATGACACATGAACATGTCACTCGGTTTTTAGAAGATCGATTAAAAAAGCTATATGAGAGGGTTAAAATAGAAGGTGCATTAACATACGATAAAATTCCCGAATATTTGAAAAAATTTGCCGTTGCTGCCGAATCTGTGGTATCGCCCATTGACATTGGTAAAGAAAGAGAGGTGGCTGAGTTATTTAAAGCATCCACCGATGAAATTCTGCAAGAAATATCTGAGAGAGGTCAGTTAACAACAGATGAAATAGAAGTGTTTCAATCCAGTATTGATGAAAAAGCAGAAGGTCTCGATTCCTCAGACATTGATGAAAGAACGGATATCGTAGACGAGATTGGTGTCACTTTGACGGAAGCTTCTTTCGAATCCGATAAACGAAAGGGTGAAAAAGAAAGGGAAGCATTTTTAAAAAGAAACATTATTCCCTATGGACTGGACAAAAAGGCAAAACGTATTACCATCGGTGAGTTTTTCCTTTTTCCATTTGGAGATTTTAAAGGGCCTGAAGAAGATGACTGGTTCAATTACCATATGCGTTATCTACAACTGGCTGTAAAAAAGAATAAGTTAGACAAATCCAATTTTGTTAAAATCTTTAATATACTTCAATATTTACCAAAAATTAAATATAGAAAATATTTTAATATATTCCCCAACGACCAATTCGAAGAAACCACATTTATGGCCGTTTACGATTTATGGCAAAATAAGGCATTTGATAAACTTAAAATTACCCCTTAACCTCTCCTATACCCTAAGTCCTCACCAACGGCGGTTTCACATGGCAACAATGCTGTTCAGTTAAACTACACCCGTTGTCATCCTAAAGAGCTTGTATTGAAAGATCTCAATTTTATATGAATAGCTAACCTTATTGATTTATCTTTGTTTTAATTCATATTTACTGAGTCGATATCGGGTTTTTAATATATGGTAAATACCACACACAGGTAACCGTTATTCATCTAATTTTGAAAACAACCATAGGGGAATCAATGACCGATAAAGACTCTAATAATGAACTTGTAGAGCCAAATCCAGAGAAAAAAAACAAAATGGAGACAGCTTTTCTTCAGGTACCGGTTGAAATCAAAGAGCAAGTGGTAACTTATATCGACGATTTAATGAAAGACACAGGCAAAGATATTCAGGCCGATAAGAGCCCAATGACTGATTTGCCATCACATGGATGTTTTTTAGTTATTTCACTGGAAAAGATTGAAGACATTAAGGTAGGTCTGGAGAATTGTTTATCTATGAAAGCCGACAAAGGGGCTGAAAACATAAAATCTAAAATCAGAAATGTGTTAAAGCTGATTAATTAATCTAAGATTCCAATGGGTGGATCAGTCGCTGCACTCCCGGTTTCACCGCATATTTATCCAAAATTTTAATATTATGGAAAAATCTTCATTATTATCTGCAATTTGTATCTCATCTATGGTAAAACTTAATATCATCAATACACCGCTTCTCATATTTTGAAAGAACAGAACCCGGATTTTTAAGTTTTGTATATATTGCGGTCTCCCCATAGGGCAATAAGTAAAACTTGAAACTTATATTTTACTATGCTAGAGTAAGCGATCGATTAATGCATGCCACTTTTTAATTTATGCTTTAAAATTCAAATCATTAGATAGGAAAATTGGCTAAACTTATATGTTTGACAGCTTCCTGGTAAATGCTCTGATTCTCCTGCATTTTTTGTTTGTTGTATTTGTCATTTTTGGTGGCCTCTTAATATTGTGGTCGAAAAAGATTGCCTTAGTCCACATACCAGCTGCTATATGGGGCACAGTCATAGAATTCACCGGTTGGATATGCCCATTAACTCCATTGGAAAACGAGCTCCGCTATAAAGCTGGACGAACTACTTATTCAGGTGGGTTCATAGAAAACTGTATTTTGCCGATTTTATATCCTGATGGTCTGACACACAATATCCAATTTATTCTAGGAAGTCTTGTTATTATAACTAATATTACAATATATTGGATTGTGCTTAAAAAACAATAGTTTTTAAAACACATGATTGTAATGGGGGACAAAAATCAAACTGGACCAATTATTAAATTAATATTAGCATGTTCAAAAGAATGGACAGTCCTCAATATACGAATAACATTGACTTCTCACTTTCTTCATAACCAGCCTCATAAGGCTGTAAAGTCAACGGAAAACCTGGAGGAATTGTTATGAATATGAAACAGAGAGTAATAAGCTATTTAGATAAACATCCAAATGCAACCACTAATGACCTCAGAAGCGAATTTCCAGATGCCAATAAGAAGTCACTGTGGAATTACTCTGGTCAGTGGAAGAAAAAAAAGGGGATTAAAACAATCGAATCCTCTGAAAGTATTCGACATAAAGTGTTCACGTTTCTTGGCAGGAATCCAGGTGCCAAACTCAGCGATCTGCGAAGAGCATTTCCAGACGCAAACAAAGTTTCAATCAGTAATTATCGTTATCAATGGAAAAAGCAGCAAACGGATCAAGGAAGAAATATCAGTGTGAAAGATAAGGTATTTTCTTATATTCAAGATCATCCTGATGCCAGTTACGGCCAGTTGCGTAAAGCTCTACCTAACATCAATCCTTCATCTGTCAGCGCTTATCATTCCCTGTGGAAAAAAATGCGAAAAGAGAATCAACCAATAAAAACTTCAACAAAGACTTCGGCGGCAATGCCAAGGAAAAAAAACAAAACCAGAAATGAATCGAGTTTTCAAGCCCCGGATCAGCAACTAATCAGGGCACTATACGATACAATCGAAGCCCAAAAAGGCACGATAGAGGCTATGAAAACTCAAAACGCCATGCTGAAAGAGAAACAAGCCAGCATATTTAATGAAGTGGAAAATATGTCAAAAAATGATTTGGAAGAGATAAAGAAAATCATGTCCACCTATATCAAAGGAATGAGAAAACTATAAAACCCCATTTATAGAGGAGGTATGTTTCAGGGGTTTTTAAAAATATGGCCCTTATCATACACTCTTCTCCCCCGATATGCCTCTTCTCAAATGTTTCATCCAAAACGACCTGCATAATTTGATAATCTGACGATTTTTAATTGGATTAATGAACAGACTTGAGTAGACTGATGTTTAATAAGAAATAATAAGCTTTTAGCATCATTCCTTTAGCTATTATAGTCAACTCTTCAAAATTTTTATGCCTTTCAACATCTTTTTTCAATTTGGAGTAGCTGAATGAATATGAATAAAAAAAAATCAGGGGATTCCGGCAAAATCATGTTGAAAATTGCCTCTGGTGTTTTAAAAGGTTTTAATCTGATGCCGTTTTCTAAAAAAATATATAAAAGGGTTCAATCAGTTCCTTTTGTTAAGAAAAAAATCCAAAAAAGCATGGATGGTATGATGGAAGAAATGGTTGATACTATCAGACCTTATAGGAATCGTTTTCATGTATATAACCGTCTTCCAGATGTTGGCCGAAAACGAAATGACATTTTAAAAGAGATGGAAGAAATGAAAGCCGAAGAAGAGGTAAGATGGAAAGATGGTTTCGTTTCAGGAGCTGTTTATCACGGCGACCAGGAGCATATTGACTTTCTCAATAAGATCTACGCTATCAATTCTCAGACCAATCCATTGCATTCCGATCTTTGGCCCAGTGCAACCAAATTTGAAGCGGAAATCGTCTCCATGACAGCCAATATGATGAACGGGGACAAAGTGGAAGATGAAATCTGTGGAACTGTCAGTTCCGGTGGGACGGAGAGTATTTTATTATCCATGAAAACATACCGTGATCGCGCAGAAAATGAAAAAGGTATCAAAGAACCGGAAATGATTGTGCCAATTACCGCTCATGCAGCGTTTGATAAAGCATCACAGTATTTCAAGATAAAAAAGGTGACCATTCCCCTTGATGAAAATTATAAAGCTGATATCCAGGCTGCGGAGAAAGCTATCACCAATAATACAATTGTCATTGTAGGATCTGCCCCGACTTTCCCCCACGGTATCATTGACCCTATAGAAGAACTATCCGAACTGGCACGATCCAAAGACATCGGATTTCACACCGATGCTTGTTTAGGGGGATTTGTTCTACCCTGGGCCGAAAAACTCGAATATGATGTACCCACATTCGATTTTCGCTTACCCGGTGTCACATCCATGTCAGCGGACCCCCATAAATACGGGTATGCATCCAAGGGAACTTCCGTCGTACTGTATCGAGGATGGGAATGGCAGCACTATCAGTATTACAAAACAGCCGATTGGCCTGGTGGATTATACTTTTCTCCCACATTCGCCGGCAGTCGACCGGGAGCATTGAGTTGTGCGTGTTGGGCTACTATGGTGTCCATTGGGGAAAAGGGATATCTAGATGCCACCCAGAAAATCCTGGAAACGGCAAAAACCATTAAACAAGGTATGACTGATATACCAGAAATTAGAATTATGGGTGATCCACTTTGGGTCATCGGGTTTGCTTCGGACAGTCTTAATATTTATAAAATCATGGATTTTATGACCCAAAAAAACTGGAATTTAAACGGCTTACAAAAACCACCCTGTTTTCATCTATGCATCACCTTACGTCATACTCAACCAGGCGTGGCCGAACGTTTTATTGCGGATTTAAAAGAAGCTGTTAATCATGTAAAAAAATACCCTGACTTCCAAGGTGATATGACGCCCATATATGGATTGATGGCCAGTTTACCGGTAACAGATTTAGCAGAAGATTTCTTGAACAGTTACTTGGACCTTTTATATAAACCCTAAACCATTTTGTGAGGATCTAACCATGATTACAAGCCTAAGAATCTCTATTTTCTGCCCTGATCAAGTAGGATTGGTATCTGCTATCACAGGGAAATTATTCGACCTGGGCATCAACCTGGGCGACACTTCTTTTGCCGTGCTTGGAACCGGGGCCGAATTCACTTCAGTATGTGAAGCACCTTCAGAACTGGAAATCCAAGAAGTTCAGGAGCAACTGCAATCATTGGAAGAATTAAAAAATGCAGATATATCGGTGAAACATTTTGATCTGTCCATGTTGCATGGTCCAACAGCTAATATTACCCATAAAATCAAAGTTAAAGGCGGTGATAATCCAGGCCTGATAGCCCGATTGTCAGAGGTTTTTATTGAATTTAAAGCCAACATTGTCAGGTTGGACTCTGAAAAAATAATAAGCGGTAAGCAAGATGAGTATTTAATACATATATCCGTCTGGATTCCGGAATTAATTGCCGAGGCTTGTATAGCGACGGTTGTAAATACGGCCAATACTCTCCAGATGCAATGTCAAACGGAAAAGATTCAGGCAGAATAGGGAAAGGAGGTCTGGATGGCAAAGAATAAAGGATTATTGACTGAACAACAATTGCACCAAAAAGTAAAAAAAGGAGAAATGGACACCGTTGTAGTCGTTTTCTCAGATCATTATGGACGTTTTATGGGGAAACGGTTTGATGCTGACTTTTTCCTGGATAGCGTTGTCAAGTCCGGTACACATGCATGCACCTATCTTTTAACAGTTGATATGGAAATGGACGTTATCGATGGGTATGAATTTGCCAATTGGAAACAGGGTTATGGTGATTTTCACCTGGTTCCCGATATGTCCACCCTGCGTATCGCCGACTGGTTGAAAAATACTGCGCTGGTTATCTGTGACGTACAGAATTATCGTAATCATTCACTGGTGACTCAGGCTCCCCGATCAATTCTGAAACAACAAATCGAGAAGGCAGCCAACGACGGATATACAGTAATGGCTGCTTCCGAGTTGGAATATTACCTTTTTGAGAATTCCTACAAAGATGTTTTTGAAAACAATCATCAAAACCTTAAACCTGCCGGTTGGTATATCGAAGATTATCATACTCTTCAAGGAACAAGAAAAGAGGGCTTCCACGGTGCCGCTCGAAAACATCTTAAGGAATCAGGAATTCCGGTGGAAAACTCAAAAGGGGAAGCCGGGATTGGTCAGCATGAAATAAATATCCGATATGCTGAAATCCTTGACATGGCTGATCGCCATTCCATTTTTAAACAATGCCTAAAAGAAATTGCTGATCATCAGGGACTAAGTGTCACATTTATGGCAAAATATACGGAAGAGCAAGCCGGCTCCAGTTGTCATCTGCATATCAGCTTGTTGAAAGGCCGAAAAAACGCTTTCCAAGGAAACGAATTTTTCGAGGGAATTCAATGCTCCGAATTGTTTCGATGGTTCCTGGGGGGATGGATGCATCACATACCCGAATTGATGGTCTTTTACGCACCAACAATCAATTCCTACAAACGCTATCAGGCTTGTTCCTGGGCACCTACACGAATTGCTTGGAGTTATGATAATCGAACCGCCGGATTTAGAATTGTTGGGAAGCAGGAAAGCCTTCGCATCGAATGCCGGATACCCGGTGCGGATTGCAATCCGTATCTTGCCTTTGCCGCAGCTTTGGCATCTGGTTTAGATGGGATCAGACAACAAATCGAACCACCGGACGTATACAATGGTAATGTGTACAGTGCCAAACATCTTCCCCAAGTTCCAAAAAGTCTGGGGGAAGCCTTATTAAAATTTGAACAAAGCGAATTTATTAAACAAGAGTTTGGAGAAGATGTGCAGAAACACTACGTTCATTATTTTTACAAAGAGTTGGAAAAATTTAACAATGCAGTAACCGATTGGGAGAGAAAACGGTATTTTGAACAAATATAAAACCAGAAAGACTGTTTTGGTAATAATTGGAGATAAATCATGCCTAAGGGATTTAATGGTACTATCCTACGAATTGATTTGAGTACCAAATCAATCGAAAAAGTTACGTTTGGAGAAGATTTTTTTCGAGTGTATATGGGAGGTGGAGCAATCGGAGCTTATTTTTTACTAAAAGAAACTGAAGGTACACTTGATCCATTGGATGAACACAATATCTTAACCATTGCTCCCAGCATCGTCACCGGTTGTGCAGTATCGGGCGTTAGCCGTTGCAGTGTGGTTGCTCTTTCTCCTTTGACTAATGCAGTTGGTGAAGGACAGGCTGGTGGTAATATAGGTCCCATGATAAAACGTGCCGGATATGACGCTATTGTTATAAAGGGAAAAGCAGAAAAACCGTCATATCTTTACATCAACGAGGACGAGGTAAAAATTCGTGAGGCCTCCCATTTATGGAGCAAAAACATCGGAGATGTTTATGATTTATTAATTGAAGAACTGGGAGAAAAAAAACTGAGCATTATCCAATGCGGTCCTGCTGGTGAAAAAATGGTGCGTTTTTCCTCACTGATGGTGGACCGCAATAATGTGGTGGGGCGCACCGGCATGGGAGCGATCATGGGCAGCAAAAATCTAAGAGCTGTGGCTGTTCACGGGGACAAAAAAATTGAATTTAGCAATCCGGAAAATCTAAAAATGTTTAATCGATCAATAAAGGAAAAATTACCCACCGCCGGATTTCCAACAATTCTACAAAAATATGGCACTCCGGGTGTTGTTTCCATACAAGCCAAAAGTGGCAATATTGCCACCCACAATTTTTCACAGGGATTCCATCAAAATCATGAAGAACTAGATGGTTCATCATATGATAAAAAAATTGGAGCCGGAAAAACCACTTGTTTCGGATGCGTTCTGGCGTGTCGAAAAAGAGTAAAAGCGGAAACCCCTTATAAAGTCAGCGATAAGCTTGGCGGACCGGAATTTGAGTCCCTGAGTTTGCTGGGTACTAATCTTGATATCACCGAACCTACGGCAGTTTCCAGGGCCAACGAGTTATGCAATGAATACGGATTGGACAGCATATCAATGGGAGCCATGGCCGCTTACATTTTTGAATGTATGGATAACAACCTCATTTCGGTTGATAAAACACAAGGGAAAAAACTAAGTTTTGGCTCTCCAGAAGATGTGTTCTTCTTAATTGATTTAGTAGCCAATCGAGACGGTATTGGTGATGTACTGGCCAACGGTTTTGAAACAGCGGTCAGCCACTTTGGAGAAAAAACCGCACCTTTCGCCATTCATTGTAAAGGCCAGGGACTACCGGCACATATGGCCCAGGTTAAACCCAGTCAATCACTGATGTACGCCGCATGTCCTATCGGTGGTGATCATATGTCAGCGGAACACGATTGGTTTTTAAATAATGATAACGAAGATTGCAAAAGCCTGGGCATTATCGGTGAAGGCAATCCAGGTTCAACTAACCTGGCCAAAGTGCGTATGACAGCGTACACCCAATATTTTTACAGTCTTCTGGATACCCTGACACTATGCATGTTTGTCTGGGGACCGGGTAGTCTTTTTTCATTCCGTGATTTGGAAGATCTTCTCAGGCATACAACAGGATGGCAATGTACCTTGTGGGAATTGATGAAAGTGGGGGAACGTAAAACCAACATGATGCGTCAGATAAACATCCGTCGTGGCTTTACAGCAAAAGATGATACCCTGCCGGAACGATTATTTGCCCCCTTACCGGATGGTCCCAGCAAGGGGGCATCTGTGGATCGGGATCATTTTCCCAACATGCTGAAAAGCTACTACAGCATGATGGGATGGGACATGGACACCGGCGCTCCCACCAAAGGCAAACTCCTGGAATTGGGGTTGGATTGGATAATTTGAATCAAGTCCGAGTTTCCCATCATGGTTTGTAGTCATTTCTCTGTTTTTTCTTGAATTGGTAATGTCTTCAAACAACAATAGTGGACATCTAAGCAATGGCCTTAAACAGATTAATCTTTCTAATCTCGCCGGCAATAGTAAGATGGTCGGCTTTGCGAAATGTGTAATCAGGTTTGGGAAACACCTTGATTTCCGGCCCCTGTTTTGATTGATGTTTGACGGATAAGACATCAATGCCATATTTAGCACGGATATCCAAGTTTTTGATTGAGTGACCGATAAAATCCTTGGGAACTGGAACTTCCGATATTGAATACCCTTCCAGAAAGTGTATTTCATTCAAAGTGCTCGTTGACTGTATTTTTTCCACCATAGTGGCCACCATGTCTTTTCGTTCAATTTCCTTGTGATAAGCATGTAGAATGTCTTTCTGCCACACCATACCCAACATTTTTTTATTATTTATCGAATCAACCACCGGCAAGCCTAAAAACCCCGATTGACTCATTTTATCCAGAACCTCCTGACAATTATTGTCTAAATTAACGACGTCGAAATCCTTTAGTGCAATATCCCTGGCTATTATCAGGTTTTGAAGTTCCTCTCCTTCAAACAGAAAACTTTTTATATCGTGAATGGATATAATACCGACTAAAAAACCTTTTCCATCCAATACGGCAAAATAGGGATCGCGCTTTGAAATAACATGTTTGACAACATCAATAAAACCATCTGTTTCAGAGATAGACTCAAATTTCGTTGAATATACATCCCGAACAAAAATCGATTTCATAATATTGATTTCAGTTCCTTCTTTGAGATTGATCTTACGTAAAAGCAACTTCAAAGTATAGATGGATTCCCTGGAGAGTTTTGAAGACAAGATGGTACTGATGATACAGGTAATCATCAAAGGAAGGATAATATTATAATCATTGGTTAACTCGAATACTATAATTATAGCTGTAATGGGTGCCCTGGTAGTACCTGCCACCAGCCCACCCATGGCAACCAGGGCATATGCCCCGGGAGAGGCAGTGATAGTCGGGAAATAGCTGTGAACAAAAGAACCGAAAAAACATCCCAGCATAGCACCAATGAACAGGGACGGGGCAAAAATACCACCGGACCCCCCCGATCCAAGGGTAAGGGAAGTGGCAAATATCTTAACAAAAATTAAAACTAACGCCACACGCCATACCGTTTCACCATGCAAGGCATTGTTGATTGAATCGTATCCAACTCCCATTATTTCGGGAAACTTCAGGGCAATAACACCAATAATAATACCGCCGATAGCCGGTTGAAAGTATTCAGGAATTTTAACTTTTTCATCAAAAAAATCTTCAAACCAATATAGTACCTTAATAAACAAGTACGACACCAAAGCGGCCAATAAACCAAGCATTACATAAAACAAAAGCTCCAATGGATTGACCAATTCATAATGTGGGACCTGGAAGGTTGCCAGATTGCCTTCAAAAATGTGAGATATTGCCGTTGCAGTAACAGAAGCGATGACAATGGGAGAAAACTGTGCAAATGCAAAGTCCATCAAAATAATTTCAACTGCGAACAACGCCCCGGCAATAGGGGCATTAAAAGCAGCTGCTATACCAGCTGCCGCCCCACAACCTACCAGCGTTTTCATCCTATGGCCTGACATTTTGAAAAACTGACCCACTGTGGAACCTAGGCTTGAACCGATTTGAATAATCGGGCCCTCCCTTCCCACCGAACCGCCGCTACCAATAGTGATGGATGAAGCCAATGCTTTGACCAAAGCAACTCGGGGACGAATGATCCCGCCTTTTAATAAAATTGACTGCATCACTTCTGGAACACCATGCCCTTTGGCTTCCGGTGCCAGAAAATATATCAGTGGTCCCACCAGAAGACCACCAATCATAGGAATGGCCAGTTTTATATACCAAGGCGATTGAACAATGTTTTCCAGCAACGTGCCATCTCCTAAAAAAGCGAGATTGGAGATCGCCATAATGAGTAAGCGGATACCAATGGCACCAAAACCAGCCAATACACCAATGATTATAGCTGCAATCAGCATAAATGTGTGTTCTGTCATTTTTGCTCTGTTCATCAGTAAAATCGACAATCGGGAACAGTATGTATAAAAACTTTTAATTATTTCAGCCATAATATCAATGTGATAGCAGCTTTATATCCAATACAAAGATTAGTATTCATATAAAATCGCTTTGGAAAAAACTGGTTTGTTTGATCAAGGAGTGTAATTGAGAGAACTGCTTTCATCCGAATTTCATATGCGAAGATATCTTCAACCTTGGTCGAATATTGGCGAGTGCTTTTTATGTCATTACACAAAACCCAATTGAAAAGCAATAACAAAGGGCAAAACAAACCGGATTTATAGAAAATTCTCACGATGGAAAGTATTCAGTCTTTGATGGTTGTACTTTTGTATAACAAGGTTATGGAAAAACGGTCAAATTTCCAGTTTGAACGGGTTGTAAACAATCAATAATTGAGTTATTAAGTACAATACAAATCTGAAGTGAGATTCAGAATATACATGATGGATAAGAAAATAAGCTTTAAAATTTGGCAAAATATAGAAAAACCAATCAAATAAAAAATAAATTATAAAATTTGTAAACGTATGATTATTATGTTTGCCAGACTAAAAACATTTCATAACTCCCCAGAGATGAAGGCACGTAATAACAAGTAACTATATAAATATTCATTATGGTCGCCGTTATACCGGATTCAATATTCAAATTGAGATTGGATTTTTCAAAGCTCTTTATTATTTACAAAATATCTTAAAGATGCGAAAATAAAGGACCTTCAATAATAAAGCTCTCGGGAGAAAATATAACAATAGTGACCCCGATTGAATAAGGTGCCAAAAGAAGGGGGACTGTATAGCATATTGGTTGAGTTACTTTTTTATGTAGATAAATCCATTGAATTAAGAGGCATTGATGAGACTTTTAACCCGATCCGATTTTGACGGTCTGGTTTGCGCCGTTTTCCTGACCGATCTTAATATTGTCAATGAATATAAATTCGTTCACCCCAAAGATATTCAGAACGATTCGATTGAAATTTCCTCAAACGATGTTTTGGCCAATGTCCCTTATCACCGCAAATGCGGTATCTGGTTTGATCACCATTTTAGCGAAAAGGAAAGGGTAGATATTAACAAAGATAACTTTGAAGGCGCTTCTTACCGAGCAGACAGCGCAGCCCAAGTCATTTGGGAATACTACGGTAAAGAGGAACGATTTGGGGACAAATACAATTCATTGCTCACTGCCGTCAATAAAATCGATTCTGCTAAAGTCAGCCGAGAAGAGATCGTTAATGCCAAAGGATGGATTTTGTTAGGTTTTATAATGGATCCCCGTACCGGCCTTGGGTATTTTAAGAACTTCCGAATCAGCAACTATCAGCTTATGTTGGATATGATCGACTATTGCCGCTCCAAATCCGTGGATAAAATTCTTAAAATTCCAGATGTTTCAGAAAGAGTTGATCTATATAACGAGCAACAGGGACTTTTTGAAAACATGCTGAAACGGTGCTGCGATATTCGAAAAAATGTCATTATCACTAATCTGCTGGAAGAAGAAACCATATACTGCGGCAATCGATTTTACGTCTACGGCCTGTTCCCCGAGCAGAATATCGAGATTCGCATCATGTGGGGTAAAAATAAACAAAATGTTGTATTTGCCTGTGGACACAGTGTAGTAAACAACACCAGCCAAACCAACGTCGGTAAGCTCATGTTAAAATACGGCGGAGGCGGACATGAAAAGGTTGGAACCTGTCAGATTGACACGGATAAATGGCCGGTTATCCTGGAAGAACTAATAAAACAGATGCAAAGTGACGGGTAGTTGATACAAAATATACCAAACTTCATTTAAGCACTGGTTATTCTCGATTGGAAATAGCTTTCCTGGGAAATCTTGGTTTATTCAACTGAGGACGTTTGTTATCTTTTGGACTAAGCAGTTGACACCTGCCATTGAAAAATACATCTTTTTCAATTCCAAGATTACAGGTACGGATTTCACCCTCAACCGATCCAGGAGCATTTATGTGAACCGTGTCTTCAGCGGTAATATTCCCCACAATGGCTCCGCCTGAAACCAGTGATTTTGTTGTTATATCCGCTTCTATTTCCGCAGTTTCTCCAATATAAATAGTGGATTCGCAATTCAACAATCCATTTATCTTGCCATCGATACGAATACCACCTTTTGTATGAAGATTGCCTTTTAACTCACAAGATTCGGATAAGAAACTTGTTGTTTTGAAGTCTTTTGCCAGTTTCACGATAATATCCTGATAGTAGAGTCTAAAGTGTCATTCAATACTTTAATTGCCATCATAATTTAATCAATTAGGCAACCAATTCTTATAAAATCTGCTGTTAAACATTGTTACATTTTTAACAGCAGTGCATATAACCTGTTAAAATCGTCTTGATTATAATATTCAAATTCAATTTTACCCTTGTCTCCCTTGGGTTTTATGATCACCTTGGTGGCAAATATATCCCTTAACCGGTCCTGATTCATGGACATCTGCGGAGAAATAATTTCCTTTTCCTTTTTTGGGGATGGTGGAGCAGATTTTTTTTCATTACGAATCGCTTCTTCGGTTTCGCGCACCGACATGTTATCTGTTACAATTTTATCCCTAAGCTCTAATTGCTTCTCAACATCTTCTATAGCCAGCAGTGCCCTGGCATGTCCTGAAGTAAGCTTTTCACTGGAGAGGTCATCCTGAATAGCTTCCGGCAATTGTAGCAACCTGATAATATTCGCAATTGTAGACCGATTTTTACCGACTCGTTTTGCCAAGTTCTCCTGGGTATAACCGTGTTCTTCCAGCAAGTCGCGATAGGCTTTAGATTCTTCAATTGGATTAAGATTATCCCTTTGTATATTTTCGATCAAGGCAATCTCCAATAATTCACGGTCTTTTATTGGTTTGACCAAAGCTGGTATTTTGTCAAAACCGGCAAGTTTGGATGCTTTTAACCTCCTCTCTCCGGCAACCAGTTCATATTTTTTATCGCTGTTTTCTTTGGGTCGTACCAGAATTGGATGGATAATACCTTTCATCCGGATAGACTGAGCCAGTTCCTCCAGTTTTTCCTTGTTAATATAATGTCTTGGCTGTTTTGGATTTAGTTCAATATCACTAATGAGAATCTGGGAAACACTGTCCACGCTTCCAGGAGAATGATATTCATCCACTGTTTTAAGTAACGCACCAAATCCACGTCCTAATGCCTTTCTCTCTTTTGCGCTCATGCTTATCCCTTCTGTTGGTTTTTCTCAATCAGCTCTTTGGCCAGTTTCAAGTAACTGATGGTTCCTTTGCTGGTTCTGTCGTAAAGAAAAACCGGTTTTCCAAATGAAGGGGCTTCGCATAGACGAACATTTCGTGGAATAATGGTCTTAAATACATATTCTTGCATATGCATCTTCACTTCTTCTATTACCTGTTTGGAAATATTGTTTCGAACATCAAACATGGTGGGCAAAATGCCTTCGATTTTCATGCCGGTATTGAGTGTTTCTTTTATCAAATTGATTGTAACCAGTAGTTGAGACATCCCTTCCATTGCATAATATTCACATTGCAACGGAATTAAAACACTGTCGGCAGCCACCAGCGAGTTGACCGTCAATAATCCCAATGACGGCGGACAATCAATAAAAATATAGTCAAATTCGTTCCTGATTTCAGTAATGGCAGAACTTAACTTGGTTTCCCTGGCAATTGCTCCCACCAGTTCGACTTCGGCACCCGTCAGATCGATATTTGCCGGGATAAGTTTCAAACGTTTGATGATAGTCGGGTATATTTGCCCTCTTATCGACTTTTCACCAATCAAGGCATTATAAATATTTCGGTCGCACTCCTTGGGAACTAGCCCTAAACCGCTTGTGCTATTGCCTTGAGGATCAAAATCGATGAGTAAAACCTCTTTGCCAAGTATGGCGAGAGAAGCTGCCAAATTAATACAGGTTGTGGTTTTACCAACACCGCCTTTTTGATTGGACACTGCAATTACTTTTCCCATATGCATGTATTCTCCGGAATCAACAAGGTTTAAACAATTTTTGTTATCCTGATCTCACCCTGTCTTAGTTTTTCTAAGCCTCGATTTTAATATACGAATTCTATCGCTGGCCAATTGATAAAACACTTCCTTTTCTTCCAATCGTGATAAGATCGTTTCATATACCTGAATGGCTTCTTTCAGTCGACCTGTTTCCTCATACAAATCGGCCAGATTAAGAGCGGATGATAACGTTTCTTTTCCAAAGCCGTATTTCTTCTCCGCTTGCAAAAAGGCGATTTTGGCCAGATCGTTTTTCCCTTCAATATAATAGGATCGACCGATCTGGTAATATGCTTCAGGAACATAATCCGATTTCGGTTTTTCGAATATGAGTCGTTTTAATTCAACCCGGGCTTGTTCATAGTTTTTTAATTCAAAAAATAATTGTACCAATCGAAATTGATTTTGTTCCCACTCTTCATTGGTAAGTTCATATTCATCTTGTTTTTGTAATTCTCTGAATATCCGAATCGCCTTACGTTTTCCTTCATCTCCCTGCAATGATCTGACCCGGGCCAAACCCAACATGGATTGAGTATGATGTTCGGAATCTTCGAACCTGCTATTAAGTGATCGATAAAATCGAATCGCTTGTTTCGGATTATGCAGGTAGTGCTCATAAATATTGGCAACCCAGAATAATGAATCGTCCACCAAATGATGATCTGGGTAAGCTGTGGTTAAGACGATCAAATTTTGGATGGCTTCATCATATTTCCCAGCTTCCCAAAGTGACCGTCCCTTGTCAAACATCCTCTGCCCTTCGTCACGCTGGCAAGACATTAGTGTCCATCCAAATAACAAAACCAGGAACAAAAACAATAACCGATATCGTAATGTTTTTTTTGAATCATTCCGATATAGTGTCCGGTTTGGGAGATAATTCATAGTGTAATATTTCCAATGCGTAGTTTTAAGCAATTGTTGCTAATACTATTCTTCCTCTTCCTCTTCCTTTTCACAGACAATTTTGGCCAGAGATACCACAGTTTCATCTCCATCCAGATTTATGAGTCGCACACCTTGAGTTACCCGCCCGGTATTTCTTATTTGATTAACCCGAAGCCGGATAATTTTTCCTCTTTGCGTAATCAACATAATCTCATCTTCATCATCCACCATAACAGAGCCGACCACCATACCGTTTCGTTCACTGCTTTTGATATTCATGACCCCCATATTACCACGGCTACCCAATCGATAGGTCTCAATTTCCGATTTTTTCCCAAAGCCAAACTCAGTCACAGTCAATATCGTTCCTTCCTTCGGAATCACCTCCATTGAAATCACACTGTCCTGGCTATCCGGCTTCAGTTTTATACCTCTGCACCCCCTTGTAACTCGTCCTTGTGGTCGCAAAGTGTTTGATGGAAATTTGAGCGCCATCCCGTTTTTAGTGGCGATAAATATCAAATCCTCATCTTTACATAACCGAACGGCTGCCAGATGGTCATTTTCATCAATAACAATGGCTTTGGTCCCGTTGGTACGTTTGTTACTATAAGCCGTCAGGGCGGTTTTTTTGATAGTACCGTTTTCAGTGATCATAACGATGTAACTGTCTTCGAAATACTCTGTAATCGGTGTACAGAACATCACCTTTTCATCTTCTGCTAAGGGTAAAATGTTAACCCAGGCCCGTCCTTTTGAAGTTCTACTAGCAGCTGGCAATTCAAATACCCGCTTCCAGTACACTTTGCCAAGATTAGTAAAAATTAAAAGGGTATCGTGAGTTGAGGCGATAAATAAATGATCTAAAATGTCCTCCTCTTTTGTGGTCATACCTATTTTACCCTTTCCACCGCGATTTTGAGATTGATATGTATCGACCGGACAACGTTTGATGTAACCGTTTTGGCTCATTGTTACAACCATTTCTTCCACAGGAATCAAATCTTCCTGCATGATTTCGTCTTGCGCCTCAATAATCTCACTTCTACGCTCCGAACCGTAAGAATCCCGAATTCTAATCAGTTCTTCCTTAATAATGTCCAATACCAATTGTTCATCGGCCAGCACCTGCTTGTACCATTTTATTTTATCCATTAGTTCTGATAACTCGGCAATCAGCTTTTCCACCTCCATTCCAGTCAACCGCTGCATCCTCATCTCCAGGATAGCTTGCGCCTGTATTTCGCTTAGTGCAAAGTCAGCCATTAAACGGTCTTTGGCTTCCTGACCGCTTTTAGAGGATCGAATCAATTGCACAACGGCATCAATGTTATCAAGAGCAGTTTTTAATCCTTCCAGGATATGCGCTCGTCTTTCAGCTTTATCCAGTTCAAAACGTATTCTGCGGACTACGACATCGATGCGATGATTCAGGAAATACTTTAATATATCTATCAACGGAAGTACTTTTGGTTGGTCATCCACTACTGCCAGCATAATTGTTCCAAAAGTACTTTGCATGGCCGTATGCTTAAATAAATTTGCAAGTACTGTATCTGAATTCTCATACCGTTTTAATTCGATCACAATTCTCATACCACTGCGATCCGACTCGTCACGTAAGTCCTGAATACCCTCAATTCGTTTATCTTTAACCTGTTCTGCAATTTTCTCAATCAACCTGGCCTTATTAACCATGTAAGGAAGTTCGTTAACAATAATAGCTTCCCTTGAACTGTTTTTTATGGTTTCAATCTCAGTTCTGGCCCTGATCTTAATAATTCCCCTGCCTGTCTTATATGCACTAAGGATACCCTCTCGCCCAAGGATAATACCAGCTGTAGGAAAATCGGGACCTTGAATGAAGGGCAAAATCTCTTCCAGGGTACAGTCATAGCGATGATCAATATAATAGAGGAGTCCATCGACCACTTCACGCAAATTATGCGGTGGAATGTTGGATGCCATTCCTACGGCAATGCCGGTAGATCCGTTGATTAAGAGGTTGGGGACTTTGGTAGGCAAAACACGGGGTTCCTGCAAACTACCATCGTAATTGTCAATAAAATCCACTGTATTTTTATCAAGATCATCCAAAAATTCCTGGGTGATCTTATGCAATCTGATTTCTGTATAACGCATGGCTGCCGGTGAATCTCCATCCACCGATCCAAAGTTCCCCTGTCCATCGATTAAGGGATTTCTCAGCGAGAAATCCTGAACCATTCTTACAATAGCGTCATATACAGCTCTGTCACCGTGGGGATGATATTTACCAATCACCTCACCCACGATCCTGGCCGATTTCATATAAGGCCGGTTATGAGCTGCATTCATGGTACTCATAGCATACAATATTCTTCGGTGCACCGGTTTTAAACCGTCTTTGATATCGGGTAATGCCCTTCCAACGATTACACTCATCGCATATTCCAGATATGCTGTCTGCATTGTATCTTCAATATTTACAGGAGTAATACCTTTCAAATCTGTTACCATAACGTTTTAATCGAAGTGATTATTTTATAATATCAAGCCGTAATTCTCCATGCTGCTGGGAACACAGTAAGTATTGGCCGATAATAAAGAATATTATTTTTTGACTAGACTAGGTAGTGCCGAAAGTTAACGGTTTTTTCAAGAAGTGATCTCTGTATGTTGCATTCGTTTATGAATCCTAACTGAAACAGACGAAATTGTCATCATGAATGAATCAATTACTTGAAGTTATTATTGGATTATCCTACAATTCCCTGTTCGATTGTCGCTTTTTGTATACCAGGGCTAAAGCCAATCCCATTGTTGTGAAAATAGCCGTTTGAACCTCTCCGTCCCTGAAGTTATTTTCAAAAAATCCGGCTACCATAATACCGATAAAACCGGCAAGTAGTCCTATCAATAAAGAGTCCTCACCAAATGTTGTAGATGAACCATTTTTTATTGTGACAAAAATGGAGCCCATCAATATCGCCCACCACAAAAGATAACCAACAATTCCAATCAAACCAAAATCAACCCAGTTCTGAAGATAAATATTGTGGACACCCACCTTGGAATGATGTTGAAATGTTTGTTTTTCCTTTTTTGCAATCTCTGTATAATAAACCTGCATTTTATCGCTACGATAAGGACCAAGGCCGGTTACAGGATGATCCTTTATCATGTTCCAGGCAGCTTTCCACATCATTAGTCGATCCTTATTATCAGCTAGGGAGATGGATTTCATTCTGACACCGATAGCCGTCTTATCCAGAAATGTTGGTGAGGTTTTTTTTAGATAAACAAACGAACCGGCCCCAACCAGAATAGCTACCGCAAATATTATGAATCTCTTAAGATTAAGATGTAAGAGAAAAATAATACCAATAGCTGCTCCCAATCCCAACCAGATACTTCTTCCCATACTGAATACAGCACCAAAAAAATTGCAAAGAGCACCCACAGCAAAAAACAACCGTTGTTTCCATGATCCCAGACGATCAAATACCAAAGGTGTAAAAAGGGAAAAGAGTATAAGAGTAACTCCCCCGTAAGTTAGATGATGCGAAAAAAACCCGACCGAAAACCACACACCTTGCCATGTTTTATGAAGCTGCGCCTTTAATGCTTCCGACCGAAACAGATCGATTCCTGTATATCGTTGAACAATGGCGTAAACACCAACAATGCTGGAAATAATCAACAGGATGCGGAGATAACGAAAATGGTCGCGTTTTTTCAGGGCGAGAAAAACAAAAAAGGGTAAAGCGAACCGCCAGAAGTTTCTAAAATAGGAAAAACTGACCCATGGTTTATCAGATAAAACACTACTGAGAATCGCTCCGAATATCATTAATCCCACACCATAGATCATGTGTGTCTTTTCCCACTTCTCCTCTTTTTTCACAAACAAATAGATGGTGACCAGGTACAGACCGATGATGGAAAAATCATCTCCCGCAATGCTAAATGGTATGAAAAGAAAAAGCAGGTTTAAAAAAAAACCACGTATCTGTTCTGCGGATACTTTTTTAAGAATGTTATCCATTTATCCAGCAGCTTTGGCTTGATCCTTTTTCAGGCAACAGTTTTTATATTTTTTACCGCTGCCGCAATAACACAACTCATTTCTGCCGGGAATTCTCGCTTTTCTAACAGGGGCTTGCTTGGGAGCTTCTTTGACTTGGGGACGATCAACTTCACCATGGATCAATTGCATTTCCTGGGGTTTTCGTTCAAATTCCTGGGGGGGTTCTTTCACTATACTGACATTAAAAAAAGCTTTTACAGTTTCATTGCTTATCCGTTCCATAAGATCGGCAAAAAGTTCGTAACCTTCTTTTTTATATTCATTCAGAGGATTCTTCTGGGCATACCCTCGCATCCCAATCCCCTCTTTCAAATGATCCATGGAAAGCAGATGATCTTTCCACATGTTATCGGTTATGTCCAAAAGAATTTGTCGCAAAATAAGCTCTTTGTACTCACCAAACTCCTTATTTTTCTTTACAAATTGCTCATTGGTTTTCTGAAAAATCCATTTAAACAACTCATCCTGGGTGGCAGTATGGCTTTCAATTTCCGAAGAAATTTTAATTCGAAAACGACTGTGCAACTCTTTTTGCATGCCTTCCAAATCCCATTGATCAATGTATTTCTCGTTACAATATTGCCCTAATAGACTTTCGATCACATCATCCAACATGTCCAGAAAAATGGTTTCCGCATCATCGCCCAGAATTCCTCTTCGCTGCTTATAAATGATTTCCCGTTGACGATTCATTACGTCATCGTATTCCAATAAATGCTTGCGAATATCAAAGTTATGCGCCTCAACTTTTTTCTGGGAATTTTCAATTGCCCGTGATATTAAAATATGTTCAATTGATTCATCCTCATCAATTTTTAATCTTCCCATAAGATTGGCAATACGTTCTCCACCGAATATGCGCAGCAGATCATCTTCCAAAGATAAGAAGAAGCGACTTTCACCAGCATCTCCCTGCCGACCCGAACGACCTCTCAGCTGATTATCCACCCGTCGTGACTCATTTCTTTCCGTACCCAGAATATATAATCCACCGATGTCAGCTACATTTTTCCCCAATTTAATATCTGTTCCACGACCGGCCATATTAGTAGCAATGGTAACTGCTCCAGGCTCACCCGCTTTTGAAATAATATCAGCCTCCTGGGCATGAAACTTGGCGTTCAATACCTTATGCGGAATCTTTTCCTTGTTCAATTTCCGGCTTAATATTTCAGAACCTTCAATAGAGGCAGTTCCCACCAGTACTGGCTGTTTCTTCTTATGCAGATCTGATATCTGTTTTATAATCGCCCTATACTTTGCCGCTGCGGTTTTATAGATCACATCAGCCTGATCCTTTCTGATCATAGGCAAATTGGTGGGCACCACAATCACACCCAACCCGTATATTTTCATGAATTCATCGGCTTCTGTTTCTGCCGTACCTGTCATTCCAGCCAATTTGCTGTATTTCCTGAAATAGTTCTGAAAGGTAATAGATGCCAGTGTCTGATTTTCCTTTTCGATTCGAACCCTTTCCTTGGCTTCCAGTGCCTGATGAAGTCCGTCACTAAAGCGACGACCCTCCATCATCCTACCGGTAAACTCATCAACAATAAGGACCTTACCTTCCTGTACCACATAGTCGATATCCCGTTTGAATACATAGTGAGCTTTTAAAGATTGGTTAACATGGTGTAAATACTCAATGTTTTCAAAATCAAACAAATTGGGAGTTTTCAACAATCCGGTGAGACGAGTCTGCATTTTTTCCACCCCTCTATCCGATAGCTGTATATTTCTTGATTTTTCCTCCAGAGTAAAGTCGCCGGGGATAACTGTATCAAGGTCTTCAAGTTCCCTGAGATAGTTTTTGACATCCTTAACATCAATCTTCTTGTACTTAGCAACCATTTCCGGCTCAGGATTGTCACTAACACGCCATTCCCTGGTTAGGCCGTACATTTCCCTATCCACAACGTGATAATTCTCAGTTGAGTCGGAAGCAGGACCAGAAATAATCAGTGGTGTTCGTGCCTCGTCAATCAAAATACTGTCAACCTCATCCACAATGGCATAATGATGCTCCCGCTGGACATAATCATTTAAATCAAGTTTCATATTGTCACGAAGATAATCAAACCCGAATTCATTATTGGTTCCATATGTAATATCAGCATGGTATGCTTCTCTTCGTTCATTATCATCCAGACCATGTTTAATGACACCGACCTTCATGCCGAGATATTTATACACCTGCCCCATCCATTCGGCATCACGCTCTGCCAGATAGTCATTGACAGTCACCAGATGCACCCCGCGACCGGTTAATGCATTCAAAAACATGGGTAAGGTTGCGGTTAAGGTTTTCCCTTCACCCGTTTTCATTTCTGCAATTTCCCCTTTATGCAAAGCGATACCACCCAACATCTGTACATCATAATGCCGTTCACCCAAGGTATCCTCTGCTGCTTTTCTCACCAAGGCAAATGCTTCGGGAAGAACATCATCCAGACTACTCCCGTTTTTAACTCTATTCTTCAGTTCTTCAACTTTTTGCAAGCACTGCTCATGTGACAGCCCTTTGATATCTTTTTCAAGATCATTAATTTTATTAAGAATCGGCTTATATTTCTTTATTTCCCGATCACTAAACGAACCAATAACTTTCCGTTTAATATAGTTGAGCATTGTTATTTCAAGGTGAATGGGTGTTGGAAAAGATGTTTTTAAATATCATCAACCTATAACAACTTATTTTGTTGCATTTGGAGAGTTGCCATTGTTCTTGAATTCAAAAATCATGTTAAAATTTTATCTTGTATATACGTTAGGAAATATCACCTTTATTGTAATAAATCTACAGTTGGATACAAAAACTTGATATTTTTAGCAAACAGAAATACATTCACTACTCACTTACGGATTTAGTTCTTCAATTAAAAAAAAACGATCAGTTACCTAATTGTGGAAAAAGCTGAAAAATTGAATAATTTTGCCGATGCAGTCAATTAAATCTTGCTTTCAATACTTGTCAGAACGCTTATGGCATGTTTTGTTTGAATATACGGTCCTTGTTTGAATCGGTTTTATGGACTTTGTTGGAGTTTTATTAATGATCTCATATGCAAATTTCACTTATAGTTTTTATGAAGAACATCATCGTAGCTGAAGATCAGGGGTTTTGCTGGGGCGTCAGAAGAGCACTTGACATTGTGGATCAACACGAGCAAGTACTGATTTTCGGAGATTTGATTCACAATAAGCAGGTAGTGCAAAAACTGGAAAACCAGGGAAAACGTATTATCCATGAAATCTCAGGTAAGGAAACCCAACCGATAGTTATTACTGCTCATGGCACAACCCTGGAAAATCTTGAAACGATTAACCGATTAAAACCGGACCTTGTTGACACTACTTGCCCGTTGGTCAGCAAGATTTACAATGTAGGTAAAAACCTTCAGGAGGAAGGGTATCAGATTCTGATTATCGGCGACAAGGGGCATGTGGAAGTCCAGGGAATTGCCTCTCGCATGCGAAATCCGATCATCTTAAACAATGAAGAGGAATTAGCTCAAATTGAATTACCTGAAAAAATCGGTGTTATTTGCCAAAGCACATTTTCCGTTGCAAAATTTAATAAGCTTGCTGAACAAATACAAGCACGAGTAAAAGATGCAAAAATAAGGAACACTACCTGTTCACCAACCAAAAAAAGGCAAACAGCTGCTGAAAAACTGGCACAGCAGGTGGATGTGATGATCGTAGTAGGTGGTTTTCACTCATCCAATACTAAAAAATTGATGGAAATAACCAGCCAGTATGTGGTAAGCCATCATATTGAAACAGCAGATCAATTGGAATCATCCTGGTTCAAACAAAAAGCTGAAATCGGTATTACATCGGGAGCTTCCACCGCTGATTGGATTGTGGAAGAAATCTGCGAAAAAATCCGTGAGTTTGAGTAAACAACTGAAATCCTGTTTTAATAACCAGCCCAAGCCGATGTATCTTTAAAAACAAAAATTTATACAATAAGATTTAAGATGACAAATCCGATTGGCGTTTTTATACTTATAAGATTGGATTACATCACCAATCGGTTTCTCAAAAACCGGACAGTAAACATCCAGCAAGCAATAATAATACAGGCAGCTCTTTGTATTTATTCAATTCTCACCTCATTTTATATTTAAGGTAAAATATTATGAATAAAATTCTAGTCTCAACAGATGAAAGCAGACCTGCATTTAAAATCGCCGATATTTCTCTGGCTGAATTCGGACGAAAAGAGATTCGTTTGGCAGAACAGGAAATGCCGGGATTAATGTCATTAAGAAAGCGATATAAAAAGGAACAGCCTTTAAAAGGTGCAAAAATCATGGGAAGTCTTCACATGACAATTCAAACGGCTGTTTTAATTGAAACTCTAGTAACATTGGGAGCTAACGTCAGATGGGTAAGCTGCAATATATTCTCCACACAAGATCATGCAGCCGCAGCTACTGTAGTTGGCCCCCAAGGAACAGAAAAAGATCCGCAAGGAACTCCCGTTTTTGCCTGGAAAGGAGAAACACTCGAGGAATACTGGTGGTGCACAGAACAAGCCTTAAGGTGGCCGGACGGATCAGGACCTGATTTAATTGTCGATGATGGTGGAGATGCTACATTATTAGTTCATAAGGGAACCGAATATGAAGCAAACGGTAAAGTCCCAGAATTTGATGCTGAGAATGAGCCGGAAGAATGGGGTGTCATTCTGAATCTGTTACGATCGGAATTGAAAAAGAATCCAGATCGATGGACCAAAGTAGGACAAGCCATTTATGGTGTCAGTGAAGAAACAACCACCGGCGTACACCGACTATATGCCATGGAAGAAAAGGGTGAACTTCTTTTTCCGGCATTTAACGTAAACGATTCAGTCACCAAGAGTAAATTTGATAATGTATACGGCTGTCGACATTCACTTCCCGACGGTATATGTCGCGCAACAGATGTGATGATCGGTGGAAAGGTAGCAGTTGTCTGCGGGTTTGGTGAGGTAGGCAAAGGTTCTGCCCAGGCATTAAGAGGCCAGGGATGCAGGGTTATTATAACGGAAATTGACCCTATCTGCGCTTTGCAAGCGGCCATGGAAGGATATGAAGTTAAAACATTGGAAGATGTGGTCAGTACTGCTGATATTTTTATTACTGCCACAGGGAATTTCAATGTTATCACAGTTGATCACATGGCAAAAATGAAAGACAAAGCCATTGTCGGTAATATCGGTCATTTTGATAATGAAATCGATATGGCCGGTCTAAAAGCCGTACCTGGAATTAAAACAATAAACATCAAACCTCAATATGACGAGTGGGCATTCCCCGATGGACATAGTGTAATGATATTGGCGGAAGGCAGGCTCTTAAACCTGGGATGCGCCACCGGTCATCCCAGTTTTGTTATGTCCAATTCTTTCACCAACCAAGTGCTGGCGCAGATCGAATTGCATACAAATAAAGGGAAATACGGAAAGAAGGTGTTTGTATTACCTAAAAAGCTGGATGAAGAAGTCGCGAGGCTTCATTTGGATCAATTAGGTGTTAAACTGACCCAAATGACCAAAGAACAGTCCGATTATATTGGTGTTCCGGTGGAAGGTCCCTACAAGCCGGAGCATTACCGATATTAAAATAAACGTTTCTGTTTTGTGAAAATGATGGAGATTCGGCGGGCCGATACAAAGGTTCGCCTCTTTTTATTTAACAAATCGTTTAAATATCAGGACACTATCAGAACAAACCAGAAATATGAAAATCAAACCGTCCCGCTGATTCGCCTTTCTTCCGATCCAGCTTGATACCGTACTCAAACCGCAATACACCCATTGGTGTTACAAGATTGACCCCGGTTCCAATACTTTTCCGATAATACCATTCATCTTTTTCCACACCGGTAATATCGTACATCTTGTCTTCAGCCCACACATTCCCGGCATCAAAGAAAATCAGTCCTCTGATACTTTGACCTTCACGGGTTAAGGGAAAATACATTTGTACATTCAAAATTCGTTTGGTAATACCACCAACATGGGATTCGTAATACTGTCGAGTTTTGTTTTTGGTCTCACTGGCTGCACTACATTCCGGGTCGGTTGAACAATTCTCAACATCATAATCGCCTCGGTAAGGATATTTCTTTTTGATGTCAAACCCATCAGGCAACTCATATTGCCCCGCCGGTCCTTCGATTTCATTCCAGTCAAATCCTCTGACAGTTGTAATACCCCCGATGGTATATCGTTTGCTGTCAGGAATCTCTTTGTTGGAATTGGTTTGCTGTAGATGGGACCAATTAAACTTAACTCCAAATACAATGGTTCCGCTATCGTTTAAGGTTTTGAAATAACGGGTGTTAAAGCTATAGCTACGATATTCCGTAGTACCTCCCAATAAAGCACCGCCATATTGACTAGCATTGAATGAAGCCTCATAACCGTTTGAAGGAAACAAGGGATGATTTACCGTGCTGTATGAAATTTCCTGGCTCAGGCTGCGAAATGTATTTCGGTCAACTCCATCTAATAGTGTTTCGCCCGTATCAGTGACTTCAGAGTAATCTTCATCTTTCCAGGCATAGGTTGTGGAGGTTTTCCAGTTTTTCCAAATCGGATAGCTCAAACCGTAATAAAAACCGGAAGTTCTTACATCGTAATAGGTTTCGGAAGAATAAGTTGAGTATATTCCAAAAGAGTTGGTGAAATCGGTATCCAACCAGTATGGATTGACCATGGAAAAATCATAGCGGCTATCTCCCTCGTCCTTTTGTTCCGTTGAAAACGTCAAAGTCCGGCCTGTACCAAGGAAATTCTTTTTAGATGCACTGAGTACCAAGGCCATACCGCTTTGCCCGGAATAAGTCAGACTGGCGTTGAATGCACCGGTTTGCCCTTCATTCAATATGATATTATAATCCAGCGTATTTTCTTCACCCCCTTGCGAGCGGTCAAAATGAACACCGGAACCGGCCTGGAAAAATCCCAGACGGGTAATATTTTTCTGGCTTTCTCTTAATTTAAGCCCATTGTAAAGTTCGTTATCATGAATCTCCAGTTCCCGGCGAACAACGCTGTCCAAAGTTTCGTAATTGCCTTGAATCTCGACTCTACCGATATACGCTTTTTCACCGCGAGTAATATGAAATGTTACGTCAACCGTTTTAGTGTCATCATGAACATTGTTGCTAACCCTAACCCGAGAAAATGCATACCCCTGTTCCAGATAAACATCGTTTACTTTATAGCGATCACCATTTTGTTTGTACGGATTAAAAACCTCACCGCTTTGTAGATTTAACTTTTTTAACATCTCTGCTTTATCAAACAGCAGCGCATTTCCATCACTGGAAAGAACATCGATCTTACCAGTAAAATACTGATCGCCTTCGGTGATATGAAAATCAACCACTACCTTGGAATAATCTGGATTTCGAATTAAAACAGCCTTTGGTTTATCAATTTTTACCTTTATATACCCATTTTGCAGATAATGCTGGGTAATGACCTGCAAGTCCTGGTTTATTTTTGTTTCCTGAAAAACACCTGAATCATTGACCCAGGAAAAACAATCAACTTCACTGGACAGCAAAATACGCTCAATATCTAATGCCGGATATACCTTTGTACCGGTAATGTTTATTTCCGTTAAAAATACTTTGGGAGACTCCGACACTTTATATGTCAAAGAGACATTAGATTTATCGATCTTTTTTATTTCGTAATTAACCTGGGTTTGCACATATCCTTTTTTATGGTACTCTTCCAGGATCATTTTAACATCTTGGTTTATTTTACGTTTATCAATCATGTTATTCTTGAAAACCTTGAATTTTTCCTTCAAGGTTTTTGAGTCAATAATAGTATTTCCTGTCAACTCAATCACACCGATTCTTGGTTTTTCCGATAACCGAAAAATCAAAACCACTTCATCTGCGCCCAATACCTCGATATCCACTGACACTTCTTCAAAGTAGCCGAGTTTATAGAGTGCTTTAATATCCTCTACCACCACCTTTGGAAAAAGCTGCGATCCTGGTTGGGAACTAATGGTAGCATAGACCAATCCCTGTTCAATCAGTTTTAATCCTTCGACGCGAACCTGGACAATTTTGCCTTTTTGTGTCAGGGCATTGGATTGAGCCTGTATCTCAACAGATGAAAGAAAAACAATTAGGATATTAAACAATAAAATCGTTTTCCAACGTTTTATGTCGAAAGCCGTGTTTCTTAACATGTATATAACTATCTATCTAAATTATTATTTATGCAGTGGATAAAACCCCATTTTCCAGTTTCAGCCGATAATCCATTTCAGCTGCCAGTTTGGTATTGTGCGTGACCAAGACCAGCGTTGCTTTTTGATCATGGCAAACTTTTCCAAGAAGATCACCGACCATTTCCCCGGTTCTGGTATCAAGATTTCCAGTGGGTTCATCAGCCAGAATGATGTCGGGGGAATTCACCAACGCCCTGGCAATTGCCACCCTTTGTTGTTCACCGCCCGAAAGTCGAGTAGGTTTATGTGTCAGGCGATCTTGAAGTCCAACCTGTTCCAGCAGTTCCGTTGCCCGTTCTAGACAAGTTGGTTTGGTTAAACCTTTGATCATGCCCGGCAGCATAACATTTTCCAGAGCTGTAAAATCAGGCATCAGATGATGTGATTGAAAAACAAATCCAACACACCTGTTCCGCCAGTCTGCCAATTTATCTGAGTCAAAACTAAAAATAGGTTTATCACGATAATATATTTGTCCCAAAGTCGGATGATCCAATCCGCCCAATATATGCAGCAAAGTACTCTTTCCACTTCCGGAACTGCCAACAACTGACACCGTCTGGGCATCTCTAAACTGGGCATTGATTCCTGTCAGAACAGTCAATTTATTTCCACTGCCATCAAGGAATTGCCGGTGCAGATTTTCGATTCGAATGGCAACTGTCATGATATAATATAAACCTCAATACTTGGGATTGAATAGTGTGGTGGACTGAAATTATTCATTTCGAAGGCCCTGAACAGGATCAACCATTGAAGCTTTCCGGGATGGGAATATAGTCACAAAAAAACATATTAAAAATGAAACAACTGCGATTAATGAAATTTGCCAAAAAACAACATCGACGGAAATACGATTACCTACATAAACACCGGGAGGAATGTCGATAACATCAAAATTGGCTAGAAACCAACAGATGGCCAATCCCAAAATCTCTCCGATAACCGTTCCCATCAATCCGATAACCGTTCCCTGTATCATAAAAATTCGTCTGATGGAACGATTCTTAGCTCCCATGGCTTTCAAAATAGCAATATCCTTATTTTTTTCTATGACCAACATAATCAGAGAACTGATGATGTTAAAAGCGGCAATTAGAATGATCATGGCAAGAATAATCGCCAATCCCAACTTTTCCAGACGAAACATGGCAAAAAGGTTTTTGTTTTGATCGATCCATGAGTTAATAATATATGGAAAACCAATGGTTTCCTGTAGCTTTTCTTTATAGTCATCGGCCTTTGATCTTTCTTTGATGGCCAGGGTCAATCCGCTGATCTTTTCGTTCATACGAAAAATCTTTTGAGCCACATTAATATCAACAATAGAAAAAAACTCATCTGCTGTGGGCATACCCGATTCAAAAAAACCAACAACTTTGAATCGTTTTGCCCTGGGCATATCACCCATGGGTGTTAGCCTGGCTTCCAATGACATGATGGTCACCCAATCATTGATATCCACTCCCAGTTCCTTGGCCAGTTGTGAACCGATAATAATTCCATTCACTTTTTTCTTGCGTGCTTTTCCAGTTTGATCCTGTATTGTTTCAAAATGAGGTTTCAGTTTTTTGAGAATGTTGGTGGCTTTAACTTCGGAAGCGTCATCTATTTGAGTGTTGTTTCTTTTATTTTCAAACGATTCTGTTCGAATAAAAAAATTGATCGGTGTAACATCTGGTTCGTACAAAATATCGATCCCTTTGATCAGCGTCAACATAGGCTTTTTTTTACCCATAATAAATGCCTGATTTTGGGTAAATGGAGCAAATCCAGTGATATCGATTGTCTTATCTATGTGCTTCATCAAAAGGCTATCTTCCGACCAGGATAATCCGCTTGGAGAAAGTGAGTAGACGATTAAATCGCCATTAACCCGTTGCAAAGCACCACGAAGATCCTTTTCAAAACCGTTCATCACAGATAGTGCGACAATCATAGCCATAACTCCAATGGCCACCCCGATAATGGAGATTTTGGTGATAACAGATATGGATCGGTCTTTTCGTGGGCTTCTTAAGTAACGACCGGCTACAAAAGTTTCAAATCCCAAAATCGACTCCTTAATGATTGAAGCGAAAAAAAAAGCAGTAATGAACCAGATATAACTGGGTTGAAAATTGATAATAGGTAAATTGTTTAACTACTACCTCAACTCATAAGCGTCAAGCTGTTTTACCATGCTCTATTGACCCCAGAGCTTACTTTATTTTCGTATCTGGAATAAATGGAGGGATAGATTCCCTAAATTTCTTAAAATAAAATTTGACCTGCTAAAGTCGAATATTATGCATTTTTTTAGAAATAGTTATTGACTAATTGAAGCAGTTTTACAATATTTTAATTTTTTTAGATGTTATTTCGATCCATATTCAACAAACAATGGATGATTATCCCGTGAAAGAACTTGACAAACAGATAATGTTAAAAATCTCCCTAAATACAAATCGGAATTCTTTTCATTATTCTTTATGCCTTCCTCACGGCTTCATCCGTACTTTTTTTATTTAAATCAATATTTTTTACGTTTCATTAAAACAAAAAAGCTAGCTATGATTGAAGTTGATCAAATAACCAAACTGTATGGTTCATTCAAAGCTGTCGATAACGTTTCATTTAAGGTTGAAAAGGGAGAAATCCTTGGATTTCTCGGACCGAATGGCGCCGGCAAATCCACAACTATGAAAATGCTGTCCTGTTTCATTACACCTTCAGCAGGAACAGCCAGAATCGGTGGCAAGGATATTTTGGATGAATCCATCGCTGTTCGGGAAATGATAGGCTATTTACCCGAAAGCGCCCCCAGTTACCAGGACATGACTGTTCAAGAATTTCTGGATTTTATTGCCTCAGTCAGAGGATTTAATGGGCAGGAAAAGACTGCCAAAGTCAATAACATTGTCAAAACAACCTTCCTGGAAAAAGCCAGGTTTCAGACCATAAATACCTTATCAAAGGGATACAAACAAAGGGTCGGATTTGCTCAGGCATTGATTCACGATCCTCCAGTATTAATCCTTGATGAACCTACGGACGGATTGGACCCCAATCAAAAAAGAGAGGTTCGTAAGCTGATTAAGGAGATGGCCAAAGAAAAAGCCATTATCCTCTCAACACATATTTTAGAAGAGATGGAAGCCGTATGTACTCGTGCTATTATCATTGACCAGGGAAAAATTGTGGCCAACGGTTCACCATCGGAGCTACTGCAACAATCCTCCATGTTTAATGTTGTCTCAATGACCATGTACCCAAAACCAGAAGAAGCATTACTGGTTGCCTTGGAAAAAATGGATGGGGTTGAAAAGCTAAGTATTTTAGATCCTATCGAAGATAATACATATAAAATACAAATCTTTCCCCATGATAAGACCGATATTCTGCCCCAAATAAAAGACTTCCTGAAAAAAGAAAATGTGGAGCCAATCGAAATATTCAGGGAAAAAGGATTTATGAATGAAGTATTCTGGAATTTAACTTTAGGAGAAAAAGGCTGATATGGTACAGATGAAAGCCCTGATTAAAAGGGAATTAATGAGTTACTTTTACTCGCCCGTGGCATATGTTTTTATCATTATTTTCCTGCTATCAACAGTAGGAACCACTTTCTTTTTAGGAAATTTCTTTGATTCCAACCAGGCAGGACTGGAAGTATTTTTCCTTTTCCACCCCTGGCTGTTTCTATTTTTAATTCCAGCGGTTGGTATGGGACTCTGGGCCGAAGAACGAAATTCAGGCACTATTGAATTGCTATTTACCTTACCAATCAGCATGTTGCAAGCAGTCATCAGTAAATTTCTGGCCGGTTGGATTTTCGTGGGTGTTGCCTTGTTTCTGACATTTCCCATGATTATAACAGTTGCATATCTTGGTGATCCGGATAATGGAATGATTTTTACCAGTTACCTTGGTAGCTATTTAATGGCAGGTTCATACTTGGCTATCACTTGCGTTACTTCCGCTCTGAGCAGAAATCAGGTGATTAGTTTTATCCTGAGTGTCATTATCTGTTTTGTAATGGTATTGCTAGGATGGGGCGTGTTTACTGGAATCTTAAGTCAGGCATTACCTGTTTCATTGGTTGATATTATCTCATCCTTTAGTTTTTCCACCCATTTCAATTCCATCAGTCGCGGAATTGTAGATAGCAGGGACCTGTTGTTCTTCATAACGATTATTTGTGGTGGTTTGCTGATAAATGCCGCTATACTGGATGCCAGAAAAGCTGCTTAAATCAATGAACATTTATAAATACAGTCAGACTGAAAAATAGATATTTCCAAACAAAGTCATTAACCTATTAACCGGATGTTGCAATGAAAGGACAAAAAAAGTTCGGTTCAACCGCCTCGAACATACTACTCGTTTTAATTATTATAATTGCAGTAAATGTCATTGGGGCGGGCCTTTATTTCAGGTTGGACATAACCGAAGAAAACCTATACACACTTTCAGATGGAACTGGTGAAATCGTAAAAAAGATTGAGACGCCGGTTACCATAAAATACTATTTTACCAAAAATCTCAGCGGCTTACCCATGGCCTATAAAACATATGGGAAAAAGATTGGTGAATTGCTGAAGGAATATCAAAATCTGAATTCCGACATGATCACCCTGGAAATCTATGACCCCAAACCGGATTCCGATGAAGAGGAATGGGCTAAAAAATACGGTATTTCGGGCATTGACCTGGGTACTGGAGAAAAGGTTTTTATGGGACTAGTTGTAATACAGGAAGACAAAGAAATTAATTTGCCCTTTTTGGACCCCAGAAGGGAACAATTTCTGGAATACGATATCACCCAACTACTTCTTCAGGTTTACCATAAAAAAGATAAAATAGTGGGTATTATGAGTAGTCTGCCAATCATGGGAATGACAGTCAATCAATTCCAAAGGATGCAGGGACAAAAGGGAGCCCCCAAATGGGCGTTCGTCAGTGAATTAGAAAAAACCTTTAAAATTAGAGAAATCAAGTCTGATATTCAAGATATTGATGACGATATTTCCATATTGATAGTACTCCATCCTAAAAACCTGAGTGAGTCAACCCAATATGCCATTGATCAGTTTGTTATCAGAGGTGGAGAGCTGGTTGTATTGGTAGATCCCAATGCCCGTGTGGATCAAACAGCTGCAATGATGGCTCAGATGGGACAAAGAGGATCAGCTAACAGCGATTTGGCAAAACTTTTTAAACACTGGGGCGTTAAGTATCAATCCAATAAAATCGTCGGTGATAAAGATCATGCCACCAGAGTAAATGCCGGTGGATCGACCGGTGTCGTTTCTTTTGCTTTGTGGCATAGCTTAAACAGCAATTCTTTCAATCAGGAACTGATTGCCACTAAAGAACTGGAGAATATGCTGATGATTGAACCCGGTGGATTTACACTTGAAGAAAAGAGCCCCCTGAAACTTAACTCTTTGATTCAAACCTCTACCAACTCCGGTTTAATCGACAGTTATATGATGCAATTTGGCAACCCTGTTTCTATAAACAAAAAAGTGGTTTCAGGCAATAAACGACTAACCATGGCCGGGATATTGACCGGTGAGTTGACATCTGCTTTTGCTAAAAGACCGGATAAGCCCAAATCCGATAAAAAAGAAGAGGAGGAGGAAAAACCTGCCACAAACCTAAAACCACATATGGCAAAAGGGGAAACCAGCGCAAAAATCCTGCTGATCACCGACGCCGATTTTATTTCAGACACATTCAGTGTGGATAAATTTAACATGTTGGGCCAAACTTTTATCCAACCTAAAAACGACAACTTGAACTTCATGATAAATATGGTTGAATTCCTTGGTGGAGCCGAAGCCATGATGCAAATTCGCTCCAGAGGACGTTTCAGTCGACCATTCATTCGATTTGCCGAACTACAAAAAGTTGCCCAGGCAGAATACCAGGAAAAAGAGGAAGAGCTTTCGGGTAAATTGCGTGAAGTTCAAGAAAAACTGAGTCGCCTGAAGGTGGAAAAAGGCACTAATAAGGTGGTTTTGACCAAAGAACAAATCGATAAAATTAAACAATTCAGAGAAGAAGAAAAAAATCATAAATCTGAATTGCGTAAAATCAGAAAACTGCTTCGGCAGGATATCGAGTTTGAAAAAACCAGCCTGACCCTATTAAATTTATTACTGATACCAGGTTTATTGACCTTCTTTGGCTTGATATTGTATTTTCGAAGATCCACTCAGAAATTTAAGTGAAAAATATCATATCACTAAAACTACCGGTAACTCATTTAATATGATTTTCCGTTACCGGTTAACGGTTTTGTTTCAAATGAGATGCCGGTTGTTCTGATGATACTATTCCATGTAATCCTTTGACGTTTAGTCAGGTTGATTGATTGGTATGATTCAGGATGTCCGGTGAAAATAATTTTAACAAAAAACACATTACAACCTGAAAAAAGAACTATGGCAAAACGAAATCTTATTATCGCCGCCTCTGTATTGATTATATTGGCAGCTGTCAGCCAATTAATTACTCAACAGAATAATAAAACAACGGATGACAAAGTCGGCAACTATATCTTTTCATCCGCACTGATAAGCAGCTTCGATGAAGTTATTATCGAAGATATGAAGGAGCATGTTCATTTGAATAAAAACGGAGATCAATGGACCGTGGCTGAAAGGGAAGGTTTTACGGCGAATAACAACGATCTGGTCAAAATAGTGGACGAGTTGACCAATTACAAAGTGGCCGCCTTGGTAACAAAAGACAAAAAACGTCTTGATTATTTTAAGGTAAAATATAAAACCGAATCCGGTAGTAATGAAAATACTACAGGTACACAGCTGATCTTAAAGGGATCGGGCAAAGAGGTGTTTAAAATGATAGCGGGTAAACAACGTGATTCCAAACCCGCTAATCCTGAGAGTCCACCACATCCTGACGGAACCTATGTAAGAATAGGAGAAGCCGAAACTGTCTATCTGATTAAAGAAAATCTAAACCTGGAAACAAATCCAGACGAATGGATTGACAAATCAATCTTTAAAGTAGGTAAAGACGAAGTAAAATCAATCCGTTATGAACTTACAAATGACAGGTTTGAATTAAAAAGAGAAGAAAAAGGCAAAAAACTTGAATTGGTTGGATTGGGGAAAGACGAAAAAACCAGTGATTACGAACAATCCTCTCTCTTGACTGATTTAGAGGATTATAAAATCGACGAGATCATTAAAAAATCGAGTCAACCGGAAAAAGAACTGGCCTTAAAATCAGTTATCACTGTCGCTACATTTGATGATGAAACACTGGAATTCCAGTTGCTGGCCAAAGAGGAGATCGATCCCCTGGAAAAAGATGAAAGTAAAAAGAAAAAGAGTACCTACTTTATAAAAGTGCCGTCGCCGACAAACCCATCCGAAACCTCCAGATGGAAAAACATCCATCAGCTCGGTCAAAAATGGCTTTTTAAATTAGACGAGTGGCAAGCAAAACGCTGGACAAAAACCAAAAAAGATTTTACTACTTCGGATAAAAAAAAGTAAACCCGCAAAAAAATCATACCCGAAAAACAAACGTCACCGGGTATGATCCCAATTTAATCGAAATATATAAAATTTGGGACGTTCGTTCCCAAATTGCTTAGTGTGTTTGTCCACTGGATTATCAAATCATCAACATCCTTGATTCTTTTTTATTTTCCTATTTTTTGATTGATCAAGGTAATTATTCAGCGTAAAAAAGCATGACCTATTTGTCATTCCGATGGGAACTTTAGGCGACCTGAAGAAGAAACTAAACTTAATGGAGCCTAGTGACATCCGAAAACACCTTGACTATATGAATGCCCTTCTATACCAAATACGGTTGTTTGTATATAATAGCTCTATACAATGTTAAGCAACATTAATTGCTTTTTAATTTGAGAGCTCCTTTATCGTCCCTCCTAAGAGTAACAGATGGCGGAGCTAACTCGTTGACATTGTGCCTTCGCAAGAATGATATAGAATCCAGGGTATTGCTGAATAGTTACTGATCAAGTTTGGTTTTTTGCATTAAGTTCAAATATAATTGAGGATTTAATCACTATTACCAAGAAAAAAAAATTCATTCATTCAATTTATTATGAAATTGATTCTGGTCGATTCGTCATCTGCCATATTATTGTACAAAACAGAACTTTTTGAACGATTATTGGAGCAATATCGGGTGGGATTTACCGAGTCGGTATTTTTTGAGTTGACCTTGTATGATTATCCCAGTGCCGAAGTTTTTAAAAATTTGGGTGAAACCGAGAAGCTATCGATTTTTACGAATAACTTAGACAGGAATGTAACAAATCAACCATTTCCTGATGTTTCATCTTTGAATATCGGGGAGCGTGATACTATTCTCCAACATATTCAAGGGATTGGCGATTTTATTTTGATCGACGATGGAAAAGGGGCACGTCTTTGTTTTCAACATCAACTTCCTTTTATTAGTGCGCTGTTATTCCCTAAAATCCTGTACTTGGTCGGTGAGTTATCAAAGAGGGAATGCGATCAAAAAACTGAAGCGCTGATAAATGTGGGTAGATATTCTCAAAAGATTATCGACAAAGCGACCGGGTTAACTTCCAACGAACTTGAACAATATTTACCCTGAGGTTATTTCGAAGCTCGCTACTACTATACCCCCAATATACAATCTGGTAGCATTTGTACCGAATCAAAATGATTGTTGCTTGCAAGAGAATATTCCTAAAAATCTAATATTACTCTGTTTGGCAATTTTCAACGCAGGAAGAAAAAGAAGGCTCTTAGAGGGACAAAACCGAAAATGATGAGATAATCGCAACCTGCAGAAGAGAAACTGCAGGTTGTTTTGTGGTAATTCTATTAGATCTTGTTGAGCAGCATAAAAGCAATCAACAGAGCATAGATAACGAGTGATTCAATCAACGCCAGACTGATAATCATCGGTGTAAAGATCTTGTCGGCAGAGCCAGGATTTCTTCCAATACCTTCCAAAGCTGCTGTTGCAGCTTTTCCCTGTCCAGAGGCACCACCAATTACGGCCAAACCAATAGCTAATCCTGAACCAAGAGCAAGTCCAAGAGATTTATATGCATCAGTTAATCCACCGACTACATCAACGGTTTCAGCAAAAGCAGCTACCGGGGCGATAATTCCAATCAGAATCAAACTCATTTTTGTGATTAATCTTTTCATTTCAATACCTTTACTTAATATGTTCAATTTTTAATGGTCGTGAGATACCGCCATTTGAATATAAACCAGGGTCAAGAGCAAGAAGACAAATGTTTGCATACCTGCTACAAACAATCCCAACCCCAGGAACGGCAGTGGTAAAAATACTGGAAGCACACCGAAGAAAACAGCACCAACTCTGTGGTCTCCTGCGATGTTTCCAAAAAGACGTAAAGCCAAAGAAAGCGGCCTTACACAATGGGCGATTAATTCAATTGGGAGCATGAGCACAACTAAATACCAAGCGGGTCCCAAAAATTGTTTAATGTAACTAACACCATGTTCTTTGATACCAAGAACATTGTAAGTAACGAATGCAATCAGCCCTAAAACGATTGTAGTGTTGAATTGGTCAGTTGGCGGATTAAAACCGGGAACAACCCCAATAGCATTATTAAAAAGAATAAAACAGGCAAAGCTTCCTGTTAGAAAAAACACGGGTTTAGCTTTATCGCCAATGGTATTCTTTGTGAAATCATATAACCCACCAATTGCTATTTCAAAAAAAGTGGCAAAATCCAGCTTGCCGCTAGGTTCTGCCATTTGGGACTTCCTGAACTTCTTTCCCCCAAAATAAGCAAGAATCATTAGAAGTCCTGAAGTCACCATAACATCAATACCTACGTGAGGATCAACACCAAAATCATGCATGATCTGATTAACAGGTGTTAACAGAGATCCCCAGGTAAATGAATTTGCAGCGGCCATGTTGGTTTTTTAAATTGGGTTAAAAAACAATTTAAAACAAATCGATCAGACTTTTTTCACACGCCTTCAATTTCCGGTTTTTTCTTTACCAAGGTGGAAATAACACTGGAAAATATAATGGACGAAAGACCTACAGCCAAGCCCACATGATCTATATGAAATCTTGTGACAGCAACAAACAATAAAAGCACTGAAACACCAAGCTTGGCAAAATATAAAACCAGCAGTCCCGGATTAACTGATTTTTCAACAATCAGTCGACCGACCACACGCTGGGAAACAAAAAAGTTGATCGCTACGATGATACATCCTACCAAGGTTCCTTTGGCGAAGTCAAGCCCCTGCACCCAGTATCCTCCGAGTATAAAAACAACAAAGATCAATAACAGTGAGGAATTCATTACCAAAATCCTCTTGCGCTCAGTCGGATCTTTTATCTTCATTATCTGCTTTCTCCTGCATGATTTTTTTTGACATACGATATAATGAACGAAATCCGGCAATCACCCCGCATATCACCCAGAACATAAACATCCAGGGTTCCGTTCCCAGTTTTTCATCAAGCCAATAACCAATGAAAGCTCCCACGGCAACGGCGGCCGCCATCTCTATTCCAATTGCGCTATATTTCATAGAACGTATGATGCCGCTCTTTTTTTCTGCCATTGGATTTCCTTTAAAATGTTTATATTTCAAAATGATAAAACCAAATAGATCTATCTATTGATCTAGATTTATCATGATTTCTAATTTTCATTCTTTTTACAAGTATAAGTCAACATTGGAATTACCTTGTATTGATATTGTAACATATTGTGTTTTATAGAAATATTCATTATTAGAATAAAAATTTTTCCTAAAAATTCAACATCGGACAGCTGGAAAAAATCATGTTCAACTTTTTGACAGAGATCAGTATTTGGTCCGAAATCATTCTGAAAAACACCCCCAAGTATACCCGGAATTCATTTTAGTAGAAAAAATTAATAAAAATTGTGTTTGATCAACCTTTTGCCAAAGACAATCTTGCTGCCTAGTCAACCCCCTTTATCCATCACTTTTTTCTAAGATCTTTTGGCTGTTTTTTCGACAAACGTCGGCAAAATCTTCGGGGTAATGTCCATTAATCCAGCGTAATTGGGCTTCACTAAACGCTCCCGGTGATTCCGGTAATTTGGGTAGAAAAGAATACATTAATCGTTGATCAATATCCTTAAGCAGAAATCGTTTGGAAAACTCAATGGAAGTGATCATCTGGGCTCCCATGGCTGCCAGAGATGTTACGGCAACATACATTCCAGTGTTCAACGATTTTCGCATTTCCAAATCTGCTTCAATGATATTGCCGACCGGTTTCAACGCCATCAGCTGAAGTTCCCACTGGGATGTTTGTGCTTTGGGAACAAAAAGCATGACGTTTTTATCTTCATATACTATCAGACCATCCGGTCTGTTTTTTCTGCCATCCATTCGTTTATTTGATCGAACAGCTTTGATATAATTGTCAAAGAAGTTTTTTGAATACAATCTTTTGTACTCTCTAACAAAGTTTTCGATTAAGTCACCGCAAGCATAGGCCGGAATCTCATTAACAAGCGAGCTGTCCTTATCATCGTCATTCCAGGCGGGAATGGACTCTGGAACCAAAGCGAATTGCTGGTGTATTTGTTGATGGGAGGCGTGCAAGCGATAATGGGAAGGCGCAAAATCAAATCCAAAATTCCATCCCCATAATGTACAGTCGAATAGTGTTTTTTTTGTCTCTTTATCTAAATTCAACTGATCAACGATTTGAAGGCGTAGAGCTTCAAGATCCTGACTGGAAAGCGTTTTCCCATGGGGAATATTTCCAACCCCCAGTTGTTTGGCCAATCTTACATAAGTTCTTTGATAATACAGGTGTCGCAGCCCTGACATATCCATCGACGTTAAATCTTCAATCCGGTACCGAACTGCATCATGAGCCATGTTAGCAGCATAATGTCCCCAAGGGATGTAGCTGTTGCGCCTAAGGTATTCAAAAATGTGGCTTTGATGTTGATTGTCTTTCCATTCCCCGACGATTTCACTGTCACCCTGAACCCCGGGTCGAAGCACCATAACCTCTTTATACACATTGGGTAGATGAATATTGTTGGCAACTGCTTCAAAAAGAGCCCAATTTTTGACACCAGGCTTGGGAATGCCTACAGTATCTTTTTCGTATCTTAAACCTATGGGAGTATGATCTGAACTGTATATAAACTCACAACTCAACTCAGCCAGTGAAACTAAATCATTGCTGTCAGTCGATGTGGTAGCCAATGCTAAAAGCAGAGGTTCGGGCATTGTGTGAAGAACTTTTTCCAAGTGTTGAATACCCTCAGCTTTTTCATCAAACCATTTTTTTACTGTTTCGGATAAAGAAACCGGAGATGGTGACGGTAGGCGGATGGCATCCGTATTTTCGGCTTTGGCTTCCGCCCATCTCCTGGCAATATAGGTTGTTCCTCGAAATGGAAAAGCATTGGGGATTTCATATATCCAGTCAGCCTCATTTTCTTCGATTGAATCGTGGGGGAAATTTTCCTGGTTTTTACAAGGTGTGTCATCCGTGCAACGTCCAAGTGTCATTATATGGTCGGTTTCCCTCAAATTATCCACAGTAAACCGGGGTTTATGTATACCATATTTAAAAAAACCGGATGGAGATACGCACGTTCGTAGTTTCATTTGGTTTGTTTGATTAAAGTAACGGTTTTAATGAAGTCATGGATTAAAAGGCTGATGATATTTGGAACCTAACTTTCAACAGCTTTCGTGTCCAGATTGCGATGAAGTCTCCTATAACTTTATTTCGCATAAATATGATATGGTGTCAAAATCGATAACCACTGCTTATGTAAAGACTGCCTAACCGTATGTTCTTGTTTTAATCAGCATTAGCCACTCGAGATGACAGTTGAAGGACGAATTTTGTGAGTATTCGTTCAGGCCTTATCTTCTAACAACGTAGTGTTTTTAATATCAACATCACACTCTCCAGAAAGAAATTAAGAAATAATTTAATCCAACTCATACAAGTATCAAAACAGGAAAAAAATCTAGTAAAATCGGTCTCTAATAAAAAGTTTGAATTGGTGTAGTTTACGACAATGCCGGAATATAATTGGATTTTTATATGGTAAATGAAAAAGGAATGTGCGAAAATATATCTAAATCCAAAGACGCCAAATCCCCAATCTGATTATAAGTCAGTTGGTTAAAAGGTAAATATCAACAGACTGGTTTTTGGGTGGATTTCGGTGAGAGCTTGTTGCGGATTGGTTGACACCATTTTGTCAGGTTCAGGATAAAGAAAATGGAGCTGTAAAATTATGTCTGTTTTTTATAATCGTTTTTGACCAAATCTGAATTTGGAGGGGGAAAAAATGACGGCTCAATTAATTCCATCAGTGGAAAAAAGAATCTCCACCTGGATTGATCTTCAAAAAAAGCGAAAGCAAGAGGATATACAAGGAAAACCTCCCCGGCCAAGTATTACAATTTCTCGAGAATTCGGCTGCGAAGGGTATCCGTTGGCTGTTGCTTTAAAAACACTATTGGATCAAAGGGGTGATGGGACTTGGACTATTTTCGATGATAAGTTGGTTGATAAAATCATATCGGATCATGAGATCGCAAGGCATTTAGTAAAAAATATTGGTGAACGTGTCAAATACATTGACTATATCATTTCTTCACTGCTCCCTGCCTGGAAATCCGATACTGAAGTGTTCAAATTTATTGTAGAAACAGTCTTTTCAATCGCTCAACAAGGAAATGCTATTTTAGTTGGGCGGGGTGCATTTGCTATCACCAAAAATCTATCCAACTGTTACCATTTCAGGGTTATTGCTCCTCTGGAATATCGGGCGGAATCATACGCCAAAAGAGCTGAGATATCAGAAGCCAAAGCAAAACAGATTGTTCAGGAAAAAGAGGAACAACGAACAAGTTTCTTGAGTCATTTTCTAAATTGCGGTTTCGAACAGGAAAATTTCCACATGATTTTCAATAACAGCAAAATGCAGGTTGATAACATTGCACAAGCCATTATCTCTTTTGTTGATCAATAAATCTATCTATGGCTGCCTTTTTGATAATGCAGTATTATCAAATAAAAATCCGGTTGAAAATATGTCAATGGTGTCAATTCATTTCCAGATGATAACAAAATTATTAACATCATCCTGTAAAAATCGTCCGGCGGGTATATAAAAACCACCCATAAATTTCCTCTTTATGTTGGGAGTCAGGCTCTTGGATGCTTATATCATAAAACAAAATTTACTATATTTGTTCTGGTTGCCGGATACGTGAATGCTTAATACATTTCCCATTTATTTGCTGTTTTTGGTTTTGATTGACCTTCAGTCAATTATTCATTATAATCGTAGATCAATATGTAAACAATTTGAGATGGTTTTCGATTGTATAAAATCAGTAAAACGCCTGACAGCAAGAAAAATAATGGAAGTCTTTGATAGCTACAATATCAGGATATTCTTCTTAAGACGGACATGAGGGTATAATGAGTTACAGGCTCCTAATCGCTGAAGATAATCCAACTAATATGAAGATTCTTTTATTAACACTGGAGGGCGAAGGGTATGACATAACAACAACCGAAGACGGGGATAGTGCCTGGGAACTAATTAACAGGTCTACCGATCCATTTAGCGTCATTATACTGGATTGGATGATGCCCGGATTAAGCGGGCTTGAACTTCTGATCAAAATTAAAAACGATCACCGATTCAAAAATATACCAATCATCATACAAACGGCAAAAGCGCAACGAGTTGATATTGAGCAGGGTATGAAAGAAGGAGCATTTAAGTATTTGACTAAACCCTATGACGAGGATGTATTATTGGCCATGGTTAAGGCAGCCATCGTGGAATTTGATCGTTTGGAAGTGCCTTAATAACGTCATGCAATACGATCACTCTACAATAATTTTTTTACATTATAATGAGGCATTGAGGGGACGATATGCAATCTAATTATAAAGTATTGATAGTGGATGATGTCCCTCATAATGTAGAAATTCTGGAAACTTCTCTCGAAGACAAATATATCCTGGCCACTGCCACTAACGGCGAGCAGGCGTTGGAAATTATTCCCAGATTCCGCCCGGATCTGGTATTATTGGATATCATGATGCCAGGGATCAATGGATATGAAGTATGCAGAAAAATTAAGGAGGATGAGCAACTAAATTTTATCAAAATCATCCTGGTAACCGGAAAAGCATTGGTCGAAGAACGATTGAAGGGATACGATGTTGGAGCAGACGATTATGTGACAAAACCATTTGTCATTAGGGAATTGGAAGCTAAAATTAAAGTTTTTCTAAACCTTAAACGCTCACGAGAAATTGACCGTTTGAAAACAGATCTGCTGGTATTATTTGCCCATGAAACAAGAACACCATTAAATGGCATCATAGGTGGCTCGGATCTCTTAATGATCGATAAATCGATAAGCGAAAGCGCCAAAGAGACTGTCAAGCTTATTGCAGAAAGCGGGCATCGACTGTTGGATTTTATTGATAAAACCATGTTTCTTTGTGAATTAAAAAGCATCCCCAATTTAAAAAAAAGTCAACAATCGACAGCAGAACAGTTAAAAAATGCTATAATGGCATTGCAAAACAGAGCTAAATTAAAAAAAATCGATACCATTATCAATTTGGAAGAAGATGAAATACTCAAAGCCGACTGGATTATGATGGGTAAAGCCTTTCGATATATCCTGGATAATGCTATAAAGTACTCACCTGAAGACAGCAAGGTAACGATTATCCAGAAAAAAACCGATAAATCAATTGTAATTACAATTGAAGATATGGGGGAAGGGATTCCGCTGGAGTGGATCGACAAAATTTTCAATGAATTTGCTGTTAAAGATATCGTGCATCATCAAAAAGGCCAGGGGTTAAGTTTAGCTATCTCAAAGCACATACTTGAATTGCATGGTGGTAACATTACTGTTGAAAGCACATTAGGCAAAGGCTCTATCTTCACCATGAACCTACCAATCAACTGATCTTTAAATACTCAGTGGAATAATCAGACATCCGCCTACAATTTTGACTGTCCATTTTTGCATACTTGAAATAATATAATATTAACACCAATTATCATCAATTTGGGCTCACAGAAATTCAGAAAAATCAGTATTATTGTTTGATTAATTCAAACGTTGTCACATTTCTAAAACTGCTCTGCTCAACCGGAAACACCTTTTGGATAATGTGAAATATATGTATTAATATCAAATAACTGAAACTACCTCTTTGATCAAATGGGAAAAAAAACGTATAATAAAAACCTTCGTTAACAGATAGACTATTCTTATCAATAATAATATCAGCATGAAAAAGCAACTATACAACAAATGATCGACGTTATTCCATTCCTGGTTGTATTTTTGTGATACTTAGGGATCGTTAAAAAGTAACTTCACATAATCTATTTACAAAAGTTCCAAAAACAACGGACATTTTGTAAACCGAATGTGAACAAATTTTCTAGCCGACCCTTAGTGCAGAATTAAAAAGTATATAAAACATGATTTTATATTAGAAACACTGTTTCTCTTTACACTTGATTAATCATTCATTTAATGACAAGGTCAGGATTATTCGCTAGAAAGCAAATTACACAATTCTAACAGTTGATTAGGTATCGGTAGAAGGATGTCGATATTTGGCCTTTGATGATGAGTTTAAAGCTTATAGAATACGTATCATGTTGTTTTATAAATTAAAAAATTCTTTACAACTTAAACTTATTTTTTCGGTTGTTATCGTCACATCATTTATACAAGGTAGTTTTAGTGCTGTTAAGATATACGACGAAAGGCAGGAAGCTCTGCTGCAAATGGCAAACATACAGGAAAGAATCATCAATGAACTAAAATACGGATTAACCGATCCACTGTGGAATTTTGACCTGGACCATGTAAAAATATTGGTCAATCTAAAACTAAAGGAAAGAGATTTTGTTGGTATCGTTGTCGACGATTTGGAAACTGAAGAGAAACTGATAGGTTTTTTTAAAATAGACAATAATATAGTTGAATCTTTTAAACCACCTTCACAAGATTTAATTTTAAGGCGAATTGAAATTAAAAAAAACAATTTCATTCTTTGGCAAGCGGATTGCTATTTCACAGACCGCTATGTTCTTGAATTGATCTTGCGCAATATAACCTATTCTGCATTAACTATCCTTGGATTAACCACTTTTTTGACCATTCTGCTCATTCTAACGCTTAACCTTCTTGTAACCAAACCTATCAAAAAAATCAGTGATTTACTTAATAGTATCACCAAGGGTGAATTCTCCAATCGCATTATTATCCGACAAACAGATGAAATAGGGAAAATCTGCCAGGAAGTAAATAGTCTTATGGAGCAATTGCAGTCGGCAATCAGTGAGGTCAATCAGGTAATGGGTTCTATGGCACAAAGCGACTTCTCAAAGAGAATTACCGGCCCGTTACAAGGGGATTTAAAAAAACTAAAGCAGCACACTAACAAATCGATTGAAATACTTGATGAGCGTACCAAACAATTAAAAGCTGCACAACAGGAGTTAATCGACAAAGCACATCAAGCGGGTATGGCTGATATTGCCTCTGGTACATTGCACAATGTTGGTAATATTCTAAACAGCGTGAAAGTATCTGCTCAGCTGATTCGTACTAACTTGAATGTGTCAAACGTCTCCAATTTTAAACGGGCTAACGATTTGCTGCGAGAAAACATTGACAGGTTGGAAGATTTTATTGTGAACGATCCAAAAGGCAAAAAATTGATGGATTATTATCTAAAGTTGGAAAGCATCATCTTGGAGGAACATCGACATGTTATGGATAACCTGGATCGTTTAAATGAAAAAATTGATATGATTGCCGATGTCATCGCGGCACAACAGAGTTATGCCGGCATCAGTTCTTTAACCGAAGTATACTCGCTGGAAACTATTATTGAAGATGCCTTAACACTGCAATCAGGATCAATCAATCAATATGGTATTAAAATAATTAGAGACATCACCCCCCTGCCTCTAATTCCTATCCAGAAGACAAAACTAGTACATATCATCATCAATCTTATTAAAAATGCCAAAGAATCAATGGTGGATCTACCGGTCAATAATCGAGTAATGAAGATTTCAATAGAGCAGAAAGGCGAGTATGCTTATATGAAAATCAGTGACAGTGGAAGTGGCATATCAGAAAAAAATCTGAAAAAAATTTTCACCCATGGGTTTACCACCAAAAAAGATGGTCACGGTTTTGGCTTGCACAGTTGTGCCAATTATATGATGGAAATGCACGGAAAGATCTGGGCTGAAAGTGAAGGTGAAGGAAAGGGTGCTACTTTTGTTCTGCAATTTCAATTGCCATCCAACGAAAACAAGATGGAAAATACGCACCATGACGCAGAGTACGCCTGATTATTTTTCTTCCACTATTCCCAAGTTTTTGAATTGGATGTGTTGATAGTTCAGTACTTCATCCAATTGTTCCTGTGTAATGTAATTTTTTCTAAGCAAAATACACCCCAGACGGTTTTCATTCTGCAGATTCAATGCTTCTTCCAATTGTTCGTTGGTGATATAACCGAGGTTGATAAGTATATCTCCCAACAGTCGAGGCAAATCCTCTTGAAGAGCCAAACCGTCTTTTAATTGACCCCTGGAAATATATCCTTTCTTAAGCAAAAAAGCCCCTAACTGGGCTTTGGTTTTCTTAAGCTCAAGTTCGGTATCACGACGTTTTAACTCTTCCTCTTTTCGTTTGGATATATCAATACAAGTACTAATATTGGCTTCTTTACCGTCATATTCAACACTTTTACTTTGAACTTCCACTGGCACTAAATAACCAATTTTATGAATAATTCGAATTTCATAAACCTCGGTGGATTTCTTCTTAAAGTGACTTTCGATTATCGCGATGTCCTTTTCAAATACAAATTTCTCTAAATGTTTTCCTACAAGTTCTTTCAGATCAGGATCGTAACCAAGCATAGAATAAGCAGCTTTGTTTGCCACAATAATGTTGTTGTCAACTGATAAAATAATGGCTTCTCGTGTAGCATCGGATATAATTTTATGTTTTTTATCAAATTTTGTTTTGTTCTCATGGATATCACTCACCATTCCATATAATTTTTCAAAATCCTTGAATGCTATCTCGAAATCCTGTTTTGTGGTGTCTAACTGTTGATAAATCTGTTTGATGTTTTCTTTGGAGAATGTCCCAACCATTATTTTTTTCCTCAGGATTATATTCTGCTATAAATAGGATTCGGTTGATTGACTGAAGGCATCATTATTTATCGATCTTTTTTACAACCATAAAAAACAGACATGGCTATTGGTATAGTATAGTAAAAACAGCAGGGGTTTTCAAATAAAAAAAGTAAAGTCATATTCAGTGGTTATCCATATAATGGTAGTTTTAACCGTACCTTCACATTCTTAACATATTATCCTCACAATTTATCCATATTCAAATCCTATTCTCTACTTGTAGTTTAGAAAATGGCTGATACTTAAAAATTCCAAGCATGTCTTTATTTGGTAATTATTGAATAACACAAGCAATATATTGATTTTATTATTAATAGTTATCCTAAGTAAAATCGTTTATAACCTCAGGAGATAATGATGAAAAAATTTAAACTTATATTTTTATCCGTAGTGATCGGATTAAGCATTATGACTGTCGGAACTGCCTATGGTTATGGTTATGGCAAAGGTTGCCCCGGAATGAGGATTTGTACACCGGAAAACATCGATGAAGATCCAAGATGTGAATTAAGACTCAGGATGCGAACCGCCTCTTTGGATATATTGGTTGAATTAAGCCGACAAACCAGAGAAACCATTGAGAAGAAACTGGAGTACAAACCAATTTGGGCTATTATTGACGAATATAAAGTTGATTTTGACGTTTTTAAAACCAAAATGAAGGAAAAAGAGATAGAGATAATTAAACAAGTACTTGCTGACGGAAAAATCACCCAGTATCAGGCTGATAGAATGATGAAAAGAATAGATAGGGATAAGAGATTTATGGAGCCAAAAGGAGGATTTTAATGGGTATTGGGCCTCAGACTAAATAACCCAATTGTCATCCTTTAGGGAGTGTAACCGAGAATTGCGTAAAGGAGATTCTCCATCGTTTCGCTCTCTTGGATGACGGCTAAAAAGATGACGGTTAAAAATCGGATTTAATGAGGTTTCAAATTAACAAATTTGAGTGATAGATCAATCCAAACAGATCTACTTTTTTATTGATTGGTGAAACCGTCGCCCAGTTCCTTGCTCTCCACTATACAACTCATTTCAGCCCCCATTATTTTTAAACATAATATTTCAATATATTGCACGTCACCGATTCCAATTCAAAAATAATTGCTATACAAAATACCTGGATTCACTGGAGTACCTGTTCCCCACCTAAAAGGAGTTTCCAGTTTCTTTAGTTAGCCGATAGTTAATGCTTGGTCAAAATCCTCAATAATGTCATCAATATGCTCAATTCCAACTGTCACACGTATCATATCAGGCATAACACCCGATGCCTGCTGCTCTTCGGATGAAAGCTGCTGGTGTGTGGTAGTGGCCGGATGGATTACCAGAGTTTTGGCATCGGCAACATTGGCCACTAAGGAAGCAAGTTTGGTATTTTCAATAAATTTTTTCCCAGCTTCCTGACCTCCGGAAACACCAAAAGTAAAAATTGAGCCGAACAAGCCCGTTGTAAATATAGATGTTGCCAATTCATGATCCTTATGGCTGGAAAGTCCTGCAAAATTGACCCAGGAAACCTTGGAATGCTGTTCCAGAAACCTGGCCAGTTTAAGCGCATTATGACTGTGACGTTCTACGCGAAGGTGCAGAGTTTCCAGACCCTGCAAAAACAAAAAGGCATTGAAAGGACTAAGCGCCGACCCTATGTCTCGTAACAGGGTCACCCTGGCTTTTCCGATAAACGCTCCTTCTTTGAAAGTATCAGTGTACACAACTCCGTGATAAGCCGGATCAGGAGTAGTTAATCCAGGAAAATTCCCCCCAACCCCCCAATCAAATTTGCCCGAATCAATAATGACGCCACCAATAGAAGTACCGTGACCTCCAATAAATTTGGTGGCAGAGTGAATGACAATATCCGCCCCATATTCTATTGGACGGCATATAATAGGAGTAGCAAAAGTACTGTCGATCACTAGTGGAATACCATGCTTGTGTGCAACCTGGGCAATTCCGGAGATATCCGCAACATTCCCATCTGGATTTCCGATGGTTTCTGCATAAATTGCCTTTGTTTTTTCAGTCAACAAGGCTTCCAAAGAAGCCGGATCATCCACACTACCGAATTTTACATTAATACCATAATGAGGCAAAGTATGGCTGAACAGTGTGTGTGTTCCGCCGTATAAGTTGGAAGCACTGACAATCTCATCACCGCTGCCTGCAATATTGGTCAAGGCAATAAAAATTGCCGACTGGCCCGAAGAAACTGCTAATGCACCGATACCGCCTTCCAGTTCCGCCATCCGTTTCTCAAAAACATCCGTTGTCGGATTCATGATTCGGGTATAAATATTACCAGGTTCCTCCAAGGCAAATAACTTGGCACAATGTTCCGGGCTGTCGAAAGTATAGGAGGAGGTTTGATAGATAGGAACGGCCGTGGAATGAGTAACGGGGTCCGGCACCTGTCCACCATGTACAGCGGTTGTTTCAATCCGATATTTTTTTGCCATTTGCTTATCCTCCTGTCCAGTTGTAACTTGTTTCCGTGTAAATATATTTGATCCATTGACTGAAAAATTCATTACGATGAGATCGCCAACTGTTGATGGGATTCTCCATATCAAAATGTAACGGATCGTTCACGTCGGTTCGCTTTTTAGCTCGATCTCGTTCCGACTCTTCGATTAACCGACCGGAATTATATTCGGGATGCCCTAAATGCATAATAAATCGTCGATCCGTTGTTTCAAAAATCAAGTATCCGGCTTCAGTAGAGTGACCCAATAGTCGAATATTTCCTTTGTCCTGTTCAGCCTCAAGAACTTCATCGGAATACCCGGAATGTCTACTTATAGGGCACTTAAAAACATCATCCAGATCACCAGTAATAGGATGGCCCGGAACAAGATTTTTGGTATCAAATACGCCAAACAATTTGGTATCGAACGGCTTTTTTTCTATACCCATAACTTTGGCTAATGCCATCCCTCCCCAACAAATTCCAAGGGTTGATATTATATTCTTTCCGGCATATTCAATGATGCTTTGCACTTCATCCCAGTATTGAACTTGATCGAATTTTAGTTCCTCCACTGGAGCACCGGTAATGATGAGCCCGTCCAGCGGTCTGTCATAAACAGCCTCCCTAAAGGTGACATATGAGTCGTTTAGGTGCTCCTGGCTGGATGAGTTATATTGGTGCGTACTCAATTTGATCCAAACAGGGACGATTTGTAAAATCGATTTCCCTAAAGGATAGAGGAGATTGAATTCGTATGTTTGTACATTTGGCATGATATTCAGAACACCTATGCGCAAGGGACGAATATCTTGTCTGGCTGCATCTGACGCAGAAATACATGTTACATTAGAGGATTCAAGTGCTGCCTTGGCATGATAGTTCTTGGGAATAATAATGGTCATAATTCCTTTGTTTTATGATATCGATTGTATTTTTTATCCCTCCCGGATTATAAAACTCTGACACGTGCCTGTTACTAACAACACGACGGACCGACGGACAATCATTGTCCATTAAGATCAAGCTGCGGTGGCTTCTATTTGCTAAGCGCCAGCATTTTTTCCAAGGCTTGTCTGGCTGGCACAGCTACCTCTTCCGGCACTTTGATCTGATTGACAATTTTACCATCCGCCAGATTTTCCAGAACCCACAAAACATCAGTCGGGTATACTTGGTACATGGTTGAACATAAACACACTGTTGGATTCAAACATTCCACATGTTTTCCCTGTTCCAGTTTCATCCGCCTGGCCAAACGATTTACCATACTGATTTCAGTGCCAACAGCCCAACTGGTATCTGGGTCCGATTCAGTAACCATTTGCAGAATCTTATTAGTCGAACCGGAATAGTCTGCGGCAGCAACAATCTCTTCAGGGCATTCCGGGTGAACAATGACTTTAACTTCTGGAATTCGTTTTCGAACAGATTCTATTTGAGATAGTGAAAAACGACAATGAACAGAACAATACCCGTCCCAAAGAATTACTTTTGAGTTAACAACATTGTTATCGGTTAAACCGCCATTGGAAAGTTCACGATTCCATACAACGATGGCATCTTTGTTAACCCGCAGGGCATTGGCCGTATTTCTTCCCAAATGCTGATCTGGAAAAAACATCACTTTATTCCCTGAATCCAAAGCCCATTGAAGGATTTTTGCGGAATTGGATGATGTACAAACAGTACCGCCGTGTTTCGCACAAAACGCTTTTAAGGTGGCAGCTGAATTGATGTAAGTAATCGGAATAATACTATTTTTACCACAAATCTCCGCCAAGCGGTCCCAAGCCTTTTCAACTGTGGTTATATCCGCCATATCTGCCATGGAACAACCAGCAGTTGGATCAGGTAAAACAACAATTTGATCATTCGGTGTCACAATATCGGCACTTTCGGCCATAAAATGGACACCGCAAAAAACAATATACTTCGCCGGAGTGGCGGCTGCTTGCTGGGCCAGATACAGTGAGTCTCCCGCCATATCGCCAAACCAAAAAGTATCGTCTTGTTGATAATGGTGACAAAGAATTAATAAGTCATCTCCCAACTTTTGCTTCACTTCCATACCGCGTTCTTGAATTTCCTCCCTGGTCAGACGCAAATAGGAAGGCGGGATAAAATGCCCGTCGATTGACTCTTTCCGTTCCCTCATATCTTTATCAATTTCAGGCAAAATTTTATTCATGGTTGTTTCTCCTAATGATAAAACCTCACAAAAAAACGGTTTACTCATTTGTTAATCTTAGTATTGCCTAATATCTTCTCGAACTGTTGGTGCTATAAATCCAACGAGTTAAATAAAAAAACAAGCCGAATTTTCGTGTTCTATTTGTTTCTGTAGTTAACAATCTCAATATATTTGAATTTTAGAATATCTTTACCTAAATATCAAAGCCCATCAGTGATTCATCCGATTCCTGCTCAAGTAGGTCTTGAATAGTAACACTCTTAAGAACATCTTCCTGAGCAGCCTTCATTTTTTTCCATACCGGTCGAGTGACGCATTTTTCCACCCGATCACAAACAGAAGGTGTAATAAGGCATTCAGCGGGCGAGAGATCGCCCTGCAATGACTCTATGACGTTCAACAACGTGATTTTATTGGGCGCCTGCCTCAAAATAAAGCCACCTTTGGCTCCCCGCAAGGCTTGGACAATGTTGTTATTTTTAAGGTCAATCAAGATGTTTTCCAAATATGAGTCATCCAGATTATGTTTTACAGCAATCTCTTTACGTTTGGTCGGTCGTTGCTCATAATTGCGTGCAATTTCAATAATCGCTCGAATACCGTACCTGCATTTACTTGATAGCCTCATGTTGGCCTTTTGCCTGGAATTATTGGGGGATTCTTCCGGTGGTTTTGTCAAGAGTTTCTACCGGACGGGTAGATCAGTTTTGCATAATTGTTCACAAATTTCATAAACATTATGATAATATAATTGGATTATGACAAGGCCTTTGCCTGGTTAAGAATCACCATTTGATGTTCCAAAACTATATTTTTAAAACTTTCTCAGCCATACTCAGTAATGATTGAGTCTCACTGAAGAGATCTGCCGGTAACCTTAATCATGGGGCAGTTCAAAATCTGACGGGAATTGGGAGTTGTGATCAACACAATTGACATACATATCACACAGTGCTGTTCTTAAAAGAAACATCTTTTTTTTGTATAAGGTATGTGTTTTTTTGCAACAATGCCTTTGGGTATATATCAACAGCGGTTTATTATGAACTCTGTTCAGGAAATAATCTCAAAATCAGCCCTTTTCCACGATCTTCCGGAAGACTATATCAAAGAGATAACTACCATCTCCGTTGAAAAAACCTATACCAAAGATGAAAATATCTTTTTAGAAGGAGACGATGGTAATGGTTTTTACCTGGTGGCTGACGGTCGAGTAAAAGTATATAAAGTATCACCGGATGGCAAAGAAAAGATTTTACATTTTCTTGAGTGCGGCGAACCGTTTGGTGAAGTTGCCGTGTTTTCCGGCAAGACATTTCCTGCCAATGCAACCGCTATTACAAAAGTTCGACTGATTTTTTTCCCTCGACAGTCTTTTGTAAATTTGATTTCCAGAAATCCCTCTCTTTCCTTGAATATGATGGCGGTTTTATCAAAAAGATTAAAACAGTTTGCAGTCCAAATCGAAGGCCTGGCATTAAAAGATGTACCGGGTCGGTTAGCAGGGTATTTGCTCTATCTATCTTTAGAACAAAAAAACAATCAAAAAATAAATCTTATCATCACCAAAGGCCAATTAGCCAGTCTTCTCGGTACAATCCCCGAAACCCTTTCCCGAATTCTAAATAAAATGAGCAACCAGGGACTGATTGAAGTCAATGGCCGTTTTATTGATATCCTGAATCCCTCCGCTTTAAAACACCTGGCCAGTACTGGCAAATTTTCAGATGAATAAGCGGAACTTCATTTGATGCGTATAAAAAACCATACCACTTTGTTCATTATAATAACAGGATTGTGCATGTCTAATCAAAATTAAACAGGGGACTGCCAAATTGGCTGATATCAAGATATCATCTGAAATTCGGATTAGTATCAAATAAAATTCCTTCAATTCAGGAGTTTTGGATTTATAGTCAAACTTAAATCAACTACCTGGAGTAATTGCAATTTTCATAAAAATGAACAACAATGGATGAATTACTCATGAATTGTTTAATAATAAATAAAAATCAATCGATGAATGTTTTTTCATGGATCGTATGATAGTATTCAAAAATCAGTTTATGGTTTTTTTTGATGAGTTTATAGAGTATGGCCAACATGGAGGTAAATTGATAACTACTTTTTTGGCAATTTCACAAAATAGTTCTTGACATGTTGTTGTTCTGTTTTTCAGACTGGTTAGTCTGAATATGAATCAAACCAATTAATAATTATTACCGGAGTTGCCAATCCGGATTCGCTTTTGAGCGTACCTGGAGCTGTAGAAAAACCTATTCAAATCAACACTTTTCACAATCTGAAAGTGGTTTTTTCACTTTTTAAAGGGGTGAGTTGTGTCTATTAGGTTTTTATCTACAGGTTCGAGTTATTTATCTGATCTTCCAGTATTCCTACCTATTATAGCATAGCTGATCCCTTATTTATCATAGGAGTCGGCGATGCTAATCAGCCCTCAAAATAGAAAAACATTAGAAACTATTTTTGAAACCATCAAACTAAAAAACTCGGATGGTGAATCAGGAATAGATAAAAAATGCAAAATTGAACAGATCTTTTCCTATCTGGAAATGATTCATTCAAATCTTAGAAAGTATTCACTGAAGCGGAAACTGGTTTTAATCGATAGCGGTGCCGGTAACTGCTATCTGAGTTTTCTAGTATTTTATTTTTACACAAAAATCGAGCAGCGTAATATAACAATCCATTGTGTAGATACCAACGAAAGCTTGATGGACAAATGTCGTGATAAGGCACAAAAACTGGGCTTTAATCAGATATTTTTTCATGTATCTGATATTTTGGATTTTCAATACTCTGGTAAAGTCGATATCGTATATTCGTTACATGCTTGTAATTCTGCTACCGATAAAACTTTATATTTTGGCATTACTCATAATGCGGCTACTATTCTTTCTGTTTCCTGCTGTCAGCATGATATCAAAAAGAGAATGAGAAACAGGAGATATGCCGGTATCACCAAACACAGTGTGTTTAAAGACAGGTTTGTGTATATGGTGGGAGATTCATTAAGGGCATTGCTGCTTGAAACGGTTGGGTACAAGTCCGCTATATTTGAGTTTGTATCTTCCAGATATACGGACAAAAACATAATGCTTCGGGCCAAAAAAAGTAGTCTGGGTCGTATTGAAGAGATCAAATCGGAATACGAAAAGATCAAAAATGAATTTTGCGTGAGCCCGGAGCTGGAAACCTATTTAACCAAAAGTACTTAAAACCTGATGAAAATCCGGGTTTCGGTGCATATTCAAACCATATTTTATGCAATTTCTTCCTGGGGGATACGTATCCCCCAAATCCATCGCCTTTCACAAAGAATGCAATTCAATGATAGACATTTGATTTTGATAAGTAACAGATAATACTATTTGAATTTTGGCTTTTAAAAGGGCAAAATCATTTGATATTGCGGAAACGCCGAAATTGTCTCATTTCCTGCAAAACACTGAAAGATTTTATTTTTTTATCGAATTATACCGGTGTTGCTATGAGCATCATTACCATTGTGTACCTGCTTGTTGGTTTGATATTATTTGAATCCTCACTCACCATTTATCGTCTGCACCCCAAAGAGCCATTAAACAGAATTTGCGCTTTACTCATCCTCCTTTTCGTTGTTTTCTGTTTCACGTTTGGTCTTTTTGTTACCGCTCAAAGTCGGGAAGCAGCCTGGACTCTCTCAAAGGCCCATCTAATCCTCTCATGTTTAATGGGAAGTATGATCCTTCATTTCCATTTAGTATTGGGTAATTACGAAAAGTTGGTTAATAAGAAGTTTTTTATCTTTTTGCTGTATTCACCAGCACTGGTTTTATCGAGCTATGCTATAATCAAACCATTAATCATTGTCGATGTTGTATTGACCCGGTGGGGATGGGATAACGTTGGAGGCGATTTATTAACCTTTTGGGATGGTCTTTATCTGGGATACACACTTGTTTTTGTTGCGGTTGGCTATATAACGACATTGCTTAACGGATTAAAAGCAAAAGATGTTATCCTAAAAAAACAGTCACTTTTACTCATCAAGGCCAATTCCATTGGTTTCGTACTGGTTATAGCAACTGTTTGGTTTATCCTTTATACCAATGATTCATCCGCTTTTATCAAAACACTGGTTGGAGACTTGTTAATTGGGGCATTGATTTTGATTTGGTTAGCAGGTCTCAGATATGTTATGTGGAAACAGAAACTGTTTGTGCTCCTGCCCCAAAATTCATCGAAAAGCCTGTTCTCCAGTCTCAAAACCCCGATTATGCTAACGAATGAAGAAGATGTCGTTCTTTATACCAATAACGAAGCCAAAAAGATCATTTCAAATGGAATGGAAGTACAAAACGACTTAACTTCGACCTCAATAGACTCCCTCATTGAAGACTATCAAGTATTAGAAAAAGAAATATCCAAAATAAAAAACGGTTACATCAGCCACTATAATTGTAATGTCAGATTTATTGGTAATTCGAATGGATATTACCACTTAAACATACACGCCATTCGAAACGAACAGGATATTTTCCTGGGTAATCTGATGATATTACATCCCTCCCTCGGTTTTGAGCGTCTTCGCCAGGATTATGGCCTGACAACAAAAGAACTGGAGATCGTTCAACTGGTTGATAAAGGAATGTCGGCCCCGGATATGGCCCAGTTCCTTGACCGATCCGAACTCACCATCAAAACTCACATCTCCAACATTTACCGAAAAACCGGTGTTAAAAACCGAGTTAAGCTTTCGCAGCTTGTTCGGAAATAGGTGGATCAATGACTACAGATACCGATAAAAACACCATTACAAGATAGGCAACTTAGGGTCGGCTCAAAAATTAATTCACTTAGTCTTTTTACAAAGTGTCCAGTGTTTTTGGGACTTTTACAAACAGACTAAGTGACGTGATTTATTAATGATTCCTTACCGAAGAGTTGATCATTTTTTATTGTTTGGTCCAGACCTGGATTTTGTGATTAGACCTGTCAGCCAGGAGCATTATTATCTATACCCCAGGAATCGACAAATACGCCTTCGCTGGTGAATTTCTGTATTTTATAACTATTGGAGGTAACATAAACAAAGCCTTCATTATCAATAGTGACCCCACCAAGGGTTGGCAAATTGACCATCCGCACTGCCTGTTTCTCCCCACGTCTTGATTTACCATCAGCGCTCCATTCGAAGGAATGGGTATATTCCGAATTATCGATTTGTAAATATCCCGTGTCGTACTGGCTAAAATCACTAAGACCGTCAATGCTTGATGCTCGGACACGATAAAAGTACGTTTGATCAATCTGGGCGAACATATATCACTGAAAGAAGAACCAGAGGCAGACCCAATCATTTCAAATCCGGAGTCTTCACTTGAGGAACAATAGACTGCGTATTGAGAGACCTCACTAACTCCTCTCCATGAAACTTCGATGCGATCGGTATAAGTGCCTTTCGATGCCTGGATTATGAAACCACATCATTTGAAACAGTTATTATCGTCGAACCATTATTTGACGGTATCTACATGGTATGTTCCGAATATAACGACTACAAAAATAAGAATGGCAAAGAAATCTGTTGTTTTCTTTCATGCGATAACGCCTGTAGTTTTTTAGGTAAAAAAACAATTCGATAAATAAAACAAAATTAACTTTACAAAGTCAACCCATCGAAGAATGTAGTTTTATTCAGCATACTGAAAAATATCATCTTATTTTTAAATATAGTTATAACTCATTTCCAAACTCGTAATTATAAAAACCCATGAGCAAGAACAGGGGCTGAAAAACCAAGTTCAATTTTCACATCTTGATTCAAACTCAATTGGTCATCATTGAAAAAAGCATAATAAAAAAATCCACCTGAAGATTTTTCAATAATTCTATCATCAGCATACATGGCCAGCAGAAAAAACTTATTTTATCAAATCGTTACGGTTTCTACATCCTTAGATGTAGGAGCATCAAATCATCAATAAGTGATAAATTACTCCAATCGATGGATTGACATTGATCGGCTTACCTTACTCTACTTATCAAAATCAATATTATTGTTGATGTCGAAATTAACAAAAACAAATGGGTCATATCCAAAGATTATTTTGGAATTTACCCAGGAAATATTGATTCATCTGATTTTTATTAATATATTTTAGGGGTTTATATGGGTAAGCAAATTGATATATCGAAAATACTGTTTTTTATTGTCATTCTTTTGTTTTTATCTCTTATCGGGTGTTCCTCTGGTTCGGATGATAACAGTAATGATACTCCATCTCAAGAAGAACCTCTGGTGCCTACAGCGGATCAAGACAACGACGGCTTAACAAATGAAGAGGAAAGTTCTTATGGAACAAATCCTTGGGTAGCGGATACAGATGGGGATGGTTACTCTGATTATGATGAAATCATTAATAAAGGATTCAACGCAACCAGTGATCCGTACAAATTTAATCCAAACATTGCTGATATTCCACAAATAAAAATATCGATTGATAGTCCTCCAAAATTATCTATAGACCATCAATCAACCACTACTTCACAAACCACTTTGGAAACCGGACAAAGCACTTCGACTGCTTCAACAGTAACTACTGGAGAAACCTCAACTGAATCTCAAGCAGTTGAAACGACCGTCAGCAAGCAAAAATGGGGGGGATCAGTCCTGGGCAAAAAACTTCCCGCCAGCGTAGGGAATTCCACAAAAAAAACATCCACAACAGATGAAACTTCATTTTCCTGGTCAAAAGAACAAGCTGCTGAAAATCGTCAAACATATGAAAACTCTATGGCTGTAAGCGCTGAAAGTGGATTCGTGTACAATGGTGGTGAAATATCAATTATCGTCAGAGTTCAAAACACCGGGCATATTGCTTTTACATTGTCAGATCCGACCATCAGCGTCACACAACTACAACCTGATACGGATAGTTTGCTGACACCCATTGCCAACTTGAACTATGACACAACAACACAGACATTTAATGAAACACTTGGACCGGGCGTAAGTTCATCGGGTTGGATATTTAAAAATACTGAAATTACGCTTAGTGATATTCAAAGTTTATTAAACAATTCAAATGGCTTGATTATTGGTGCTTCCAGCTATGAATTGGAAGATGAACATGGCGTTTCGTTTAACCATAAACTGACTGATATACGAGCAAAAACGGCCACTGTCATCATAGATTATGGTCCAGGTGAAGCATTTTCCAAAGAATACAGAATGGTGGCTGCTACCCTGAATCCGTCAAATCCAGGGGTGACAATGAAAACGGTTATGGAGAACAACTTCCATATCCCTTATGAAAACAATAATGGATTGACTTCGATTCATAACATAGCATCCGAAGCTTCATTGAACAAGACGTGGACGGTTATTCATCATTATAAAGAAGGTGGGATTGATACCAACACGGTATACAACAATATAGAAATCGAGAATTACGATTTTGATGCAATTACTTTGCAAGCCGGTGATATCATTTTGTTGGTTTATCGTAACGATTCCGATAATGACGGATTGGGTAAACGGGAAGAGATTATGCTGGGTACAGATCCGGAAAATGACGATACCGATGAAGACAATATCACTGATGGTGATGAAGTTTTTGCATCCACCAATCCTTTTGATGGCATTCAGATTTCTGATGTTTCAGGAGATTCATCTGCCACTTCAGTTGCTACTGACCCCAATGGTAATTTTTATGTAGTCGGGTATGGAACAGATCTTGTTTCATCTGGTTCTTACAAAGACTGGTGGATCAAAAAATATGACAAACATGGTCACGAGATTTCGAACGGTTGGAATAAAACATTTGATGGTAACGGTGGACCTGATGTCGCTCATGTTGTCAAAGTTGATGATGTTGGAAATGTGTATGTGGCGGGTTATGGCAATGATATCGCCACGTATAACATTTCCGGTGGAATATCAGGCAACACCAATCGGGACTGGTGGATCAAAAAATTTAATTCAAATGGTGATGAACTGTGGGATTTGAAACTGGATGGCTTAGCTGGAGGTAACGACGAGGCTACTGGCCTGGCAATTGGTGATGACGATTATGTTTATGTTACTGGTTATGGAACGGGACTTGAGAGTGGCGGTGCTATTGATTCCAGAATGGACTGGATGATTAACAGAATCAATAATTCCAATGGAGAATTTGTGGGAAGATCACCATCATTTTACCACTACCATGAGTTTTCCGCTTGGCCAATTATTTACAACGATACCAACAACTACAGCCAAACAGCTCAATCAATTGCTTTTCTGCCTGGAGAACGGTTCGCACCATTGCTGGTTTTTGACAGCATCATTGTTGGCGGATGGGAGTACACCAATAATCTATTTGGCGCTCCAAGCAACTGGAGAATCAAAAAGTATAATTTGCCATTGGATGAACACCAATTCACAGAACAAACAATCGGTTGGAATAAAACAATAAATACAGGCAGCAATGGAAGTAACAGATTGTATTCTATACTGATTTCTGGAACCGATCTTTATTCGATTGGATTGGGGGATGCAATGGCTGGAATATCTGCTTGGATACCCGGCACTCCTGAACCCCAACATAAAGGCGATTGGTTGATTAAGAAGTTTTCCTCCAACGGAACCGAAGACACTACCAACTGGAATCTTGTTTTCAATAGTAATGATTACACCACAGTTGATCGGGACGATACTGATACTGCATATACTATAACAAGTGACAATACAAGTATTTGGGTTGCTGGAACCGGTAACAATTTTCTACCCAGTGCAACAGTATCTAGTAAAAACACTGATTGGTGGATAAAAAGGTTTTCTAAATCAAGTGGGAATGAAATGACCTTAAGCTGGAAAACCACATTGGACGGTTTTGAAAAAACCGATGAGGCCAAAGGAATTGCGGTTAATTCATCCGGTACAGTTATGATTGTGGGATATGTAACAGATTCAGATGATAATAAAAAATGGAGTATCAGGAAAGTGTATAATAATCCATTTGCTTTTGATGATTAGAATAATCCAACACTAAAAACATGGTGTTTTACTTCTCTCCTTATTAAGAACGGATTTTCCGTACTACTTATCAAAATCAAAATTATTGTTGGTGTATAAATCAACTTGAGTTGATGTTGTTAAGGGAGTGACAAATTTCTAAATATGGGTTGGTAAGCATTCCTTTTTCGATTGAGCATTAGGAAAAACACCTTCAATTATCAATTAATGGATCGTAAAAAGTAACTTCACATAATCTGTTTACAAAAGTCCTAAGAACAACAGACATTTTGTAAACAGAATGTGAACTATTTTTTTAGCTAACCCTAAAATAAGGAATAAATTATGATTTTATTGAATTGTTCCCGGTTTTACCGGAATATCAGACAAATTGGTTTAATTGTGCTTTTGCCAACGATTATAATTTGTTCGATCAGCTGTTCTTCCGATAGTGGCAGCAGTGATACATCACCGGATGGGACGGCTCCAATCGTTGGTAACTCCGGCATAATCAAAGTCAGCAATGTTACTCACAATTGTATGACATTTCATATCACTGAAGCTACTGACGCTGTTACCAAACAGAATCTACTAACCTATCAGGTAGAGATCAACGGTGTTGATTCCCTGGCCGGCATTACCGTTAACGATGAATCTATCGATAATTTCAGTTTAAACACTGATACTTTTAAAGTATGCGGATTAAAACCGGATACCGCCTATTCGCTGGATGTTTATGTCAAAGATGCTGCCGGCAACACATCTTCTTATATAACCTTTTCACAAAAAACCCACCCGCTGGGCGTGTTTCTCCTGAGTGATATTAATAAGGAGGAAAATATTTATTATCATGCAGATACGCTTTATACCGCTGAGATAAACGGTACTGTCTATTTTAATGCCACCGATGGTGTAGCCCATGGAGAAGAACTCTGGAAATATGATGGTACAAATTCCCCTGAAATGGTGGCCGATCTGAATGCGGGACCAGAGAGCTCCTTTCCCAGTTACTTTTTTACAGCTGACAATAAGCTGTATTTCAAAGCCAATGACGGTACTGGTGATGGTTTATGGGTTTACGATGGTAACAATCCACCAGAGATGGTTGTTTCCCAGTACATCTTGGAAGAAGTGAAAAACCCGTATTTTACTGAAGTGAATGATATAATCTATTTTCATGGATTTGATAGTTTATTAGGTCATGAACTGTTTTCGTTCGATCCTGCTGCACCAATAGACAATGATAATCCAGACGTTTTAACCAATATTGGTAACACTGATTTTAATCCCAATCAAATAGTTAATATTGAAAATGTTCTCTATTTCCAAGGAAACAGAACTTCTGGTGATAATATCGGAATAGAATTATTCAAGTTTGACACATCAACAGATTCTCTTGCCCCACTAACAGGTATTGATGTTCTTCCTGGTACGGAGGATTCAAGTCCCAACTACCTGACTGTTGTTGATGGAAAACTTTATTTCAAGGCATGGTCGGGAATAAATCTTCGGACTGACCTTTGGCAATACGATCCCTTATCAGAAAATCTGGTTTCCATTTTGGACAATTATATAGATGGAAGCGACTCTGATTCCAATGGAAATGGGCTAAATCAGCTGATTTCATTAAATAATAAGCTTTACTTTGCAGGTAATGAAGTTGAAAATAATCATATTCATGATAATGAACTTTGGTGTTATAACCCCGGTGAAGCAACTAGTGACACCAACCCGCGCAAAATTGAACTTCCTCCCGGAGATCCGTTAATAGATCATGCAAGACCGCAAAATTTAACAATTGTTGGCAATTTTATCTATTTTTCAGGAAGAGACGGAACAGGTAATTATGAGTTGTGGCGATACGATTCCGCTACAGATGCCACTCCCGATCTGGTGGCTGATCTTAATGGCAATAGCAGTTCATATCCTTCCGCTGTAAAAAATCTCAACGGTATTCTCTATTTTTATGCCGAAGATTACAATCAAGGACGTGAATTGTGGCGATACGATCCTACAGAGCCAACAAGTGATTCCAACCCATTGATGATTGAAATTGTAGATGGAAGTGATGGTTCCAATCCTTCAAACCTGGTCGTGCAATCCGGAAAGCTTTATTTCTGGGCTAATGACGGTTCCCATGGCAAAGAGTTGTGGGTAACTGACGGAGAAGAAGATCCCCGAATGTTGGCAGATATCAATGATAATCCAGTAACACTTGGATCGGTTCCAAGTGAAGTGCAAGCAGCAGTTTTGAATGGTGCCTTGTATTTCCTGGCTAATGATGGCATAAATAATCCTGAAATGTGGAGATACAATTTCCCGGCTATTACATCAAATCCAGCAATGATGGGAGATTTATTGTCGGATGAAATTGTTTGGGATCTTTATGATCCAATAGTATTGAATAATACCATTTTTTTTCGTGGAGAGTACATGGACGGTGATGAAGAGGCTGAAGGGCTCTGGCAGCTTTCTGAAACTGTAGAACTGGATCTTGTTTGGGATTACGGTGGACCTGATTCAGGGTTAGGAGAATTCGGCTTCCTGTTTTCATTCAAAGATAATCTTTACATTAAGATGGACACCCCAGAGCTACGGGTATATGACACCAAAACTCCATCAATTGCCCCACAAGTAATAGAAGTGTTGGAAACAGCTGGTTTGACAGATTACTATGGATTTATCGATTTTAACAACGAAATCTATTTTGGTGGAACTGATACCATCGGAGATACAGAACTCTGGAAATACAATCCAAACCAACCAGACGATTTACCGGTTCAAGTAATGAACCTGAATGAGTCAGACAGTTCAGAACCTCGTTTGCGTTTTGTAAACAATAATAAATTATATTTTTATGCTGACACTTCCTCTGATGGAAATGGACTATTTGAATATACCGGTGTCGGGGAACCAATCGAAATCCTTGATACGAGTGGTGATCATATCAGACCACTGGGAAAAGGATCTGATGCATATAAATCCATCTGCAAACAATGTTTTTCATCTGTCGGTGATGTCATTGTGTTCAGAGCCTCCAGTGAGTTTGGAGATACTGAAATCTGGCGTTATTCCCCGGGAGAACCTGCTAAAATGTTTAACTTGAACAAAACTGGCTCTACGGCTGAGTCTGATCCGAAAGACATAATCACGTTCAACAATTGGGTATATTTCTCTGCTGATGATGGTATACACGGTCGGGAACTCTGGATGTTTGATCCCACTAATACAGATCCAAGCAATATTCCTCAATTGGCACATGATATTCAACCGGGTCCTGTAGGATCGGATCCAACTGATTTTGTTGTGGTAGGAAATGCACTTTGTTTTTTCGCTGACGATGGTCTTCATGGGAAAGAACCCATGTGTCTCCATGCCTGGGAATAATTATATCTATACCATCCAAACAAGTAGTGATCGGTTTCAATATTCATTGTTCCAACTACTTTTTTCCGAAAATGGCTGTGATTCAATTTTATAGAACCACAGCCTACGCCTGTACAAGTATGTTATTGATCCGTTTGACACGTTTCGGAATTTTTACCTGCATGGCTTCATATCCGCCCAACTTTTTCAAAAGAGCATCTGCTTTGTTCTTGTCTTCATTTGAAAGTGATCGGTAGTGGTCTATAGAACGTTGAAACATCCATTGGGAGTATGGAAAAACCATCCGTTCTTCCAACACACCGCCGATAGAAAACTCATGTTTATCAATGACCCTGGGGATTTTTTTTTCTGGATTTTTACCGATCCACTCGGAAAGCCTTTTGACTGTATCAAGCAATACCGGGAAATGTTCTTTAAACATCATTTCAAGAATGGGATAGAGGGTTTCCGGTATTTCGTCATCGGACAGAAATTCCCCAGAATTAGGGATCGGTGCATTCATTCGTTCCACCCATCGAGCCACCAGCGGAGCACGTTGTTTCATCATTTTTCCGGGATAGGGATCTCGGAAAAGGTGGGCATATAAGGGGCCCATTAAGCCAAAATCGCCGATGGATGGCCGGGTTCCCAAAATAAAGGGGTGGGCACAAAGATGGGTATTGAAGCTGTCAAGAAAACTTTCATACCAGGCTTCAATTTGTTTGTGATTCTTTTCAGTAATACCGAGAACAGGGAGTGTGCCGCAAAAAAAACCGGCCGTGGCTTCACCCGTTTTTTGCTGTTCTTCTTTTGTTGCGTCCGGCATGGCGCTTCTACCAAACTCACCCACAATGAAATCATAATTATCTTCCTTAAACCACCAACGGTAATACATAGCAGGCAAAACCAACCATTCATCAGCATATAGCTCCAGCAGAAGAGCTGTCAAACGCTGTAACGGCGTTTTTGGGTAGACTGGGCTCTCCGGAAATCTCTTCTCAAGAAAATCTATGATTTCTGTCGTATCCTGAATGGCAATATTATCCGGTGAGATAAGTATGGGGATATATCTGACACCGGTACGCGGAATAATGATCTTTTTATAGACATCAGCTGTTGAAAGGACTTCCTTGAAAGGAATTCCCTTGTAGCGCAGGTATGCTCGCGTCTTACCTGTATAGAGGGAGACTTCCGTGCCGAAAAGTTTGAACAAATCCATAACATCCTCCTGGTATATTATTCACGGATTCCTTGAGGCATAAGCAGGTTTGTAGCATCAATTCTTTGAGAATCATAGGTGATTAATCGATTTTTGTAAATTTGGTGTATACATTCTTAATGTTTCCCTCATTTGTCGGCTTTAGCCTTCTATAATTTTATGTTGTCTTGGACTCTACTCAAAATGACAATACCATTTTTATACTAAAAATCTATGTCAACTTGTTAAAAATTGAGAATATATGGTTTTTTTGATTAAAAATTGATTAAAAATTGATAGTAAAACGATATATTTGTTAATGAGTTATATGTAACGATTCAAATGATAACAGGCCATTACCTTGCACAGGGAAAAAAAGGGATAAATATATGAAATCATGGGAAGATATCAATAAAGAGGAATTAATTGTTTTATTGAATAAATGCTGGTTAACACATGATGGAATGTGGTTTTTTAATGCATTTAATAAATTTGGTATTAAAACTGCCAATACACTGAACTTGGCTGCAATTGAAATGTTAGCACCAATAGAGGTGGCCCGATTAAAAAAAATCTGGGGATTTAACCAAAAGAAGATCAAAAATATAGAAGAGCTAAAGGAGTTGTTTTCGTTGCTATCCAAGTCTCTTATTATGGAGTCGTTGGGTGGCCGATTCAACTTTTCCGGTGAGAATCGGATGACCATCGAGATGAAAAATCGGCAGTGTTTTGCATATAAAGGCATTACCGCTATGAAAGCTATTGAACAATACGATTGTGGTGTTATGTATCGTATTGAGTGCTGGTTTAAGGCACTGGGTCTGGAATACCAAATTGCCCCGAAAACAGGGAAATGCACTATGCACTATGAAGGCAAATGTTTTAAAGAGGTGACCTTCAATTTCTAATTCGACAATTAAGTCAATACTTTCACAAGATGTGAATTAATCTTCAAGGAGAAAAATATGACACAAAGCATCCAGTTATCATTCAACCATCATCCACCTGTTTTATCAGTTTATTTATTGGGTCTCCTGACACGAAGAACGGGGTTAAAAACAGGAGAACTGCTACCGAAAGCCACATCGCAATGGCAACACTTTATCATTAATAAAAAGCACCTGAGCCGATTTTTTGCCGCCTCCCAACAACCTTTCAGCCATACTATGCCCATACTTTATCCGTTAAGTATTGTTTTTCCTTTACATATGAGTATTCTGGGACATAAACGATTTCCTTTGTCACCTTTCAGCATGTTGCAAATAAGAAATCATATCGTCCAACTTCGTCCCACCGATATTGATGAAAAATTGGATATTCACTGTACTATTGCCAAGCAACGAAATACGGCAAAAGGCATGGAGCTGGATATACGCAGCACTTTAAAAGCAGGGGAGGAAACAGTTTGGGAAGGAATCAACACTTACTTTTTTCGCGGTTTTTTCGGTGATGAAGATCCTCTTACCGCTCAATCCAGAAGATTGCGGGAATTGTCAGATACCCCCAAGGAAAATACCTGGACCATGCTGTCTGGAGGAGGATTTAATTTTGCCAGGTTAAGCGGCGATTATAACGGTATTCATTTTTCTTCCCTGTATGCCAGGATGCTTGGTTACGAAAGCAGTTTTGCACACTCACAAGTCAGCCTGATTCAATGCTTGAACCGGTTGCCTAAACTAAAAACCAGTCGGCCCATACAACTTGACGCCGCGTTTAAAGGTCCAGTGTACTACAAAACTGAAACAAGAATAAAATACGATGTCCATAAAACCGGCTTTCGATTTGATCTGTTTAGTGGCCAAAATAATCGGCCAAGTCTTTGTGGAGAGATAAAAAAGGTGTTGGAATAAGTTGTTTCTCTTCCATCCTCAAAGGGGTCATTATTCCTGACAGTTGAATTGGCAGTATTTTTAACCAAAAATTACCGTCAGCATTCCCCTCAATGTTCAAAAACGCCTTTATCAACAATGTACTATCTTCGTTTTTGAATATAAAACGTGATCATTAACATGATTTTAAATGTTTAACAATCGATTTCCTTATATCCAATGGCTGTTTTATCTGCTATAAATAAACGAACTTTAATTTCCAAAAGTGTGAATATTCGTTGAAATGAACTTAACTTCTGATATTAAGTGAACCACACATTCTAATTGATTTCTCACTCCCCGAAATTGCGACATACATTAAAAAAAGAGGAGATATAAATGGCCGGAGGATATACGGGCAAATATTGTATTATTGATTTAACAAAACAAAAAACAGAAACTATTGAATTAAAAGACGATTTTTATAAAAAATACCTGGGTGGTTACGGTTTGGGAGCGGCTGTTATTACAGAACGGCAAAAGCCGGGCATCGATCCTTTATCTCCAGATGCTTACATGGGCATATGTCCCGGTTTGTTAAGCGGTACCAACGCCAGTTTTTCCGGAAGATTTATGATCGTCGGAAAATCTCCATTGACCGGTGGTTGGGGTGATGCTAATTCCGGCGGTTATTTATCTCGTGAAATAAAACGCACCGGTTATGATGCCGTGTTTTTTAAAGGAGCGTCGAAAAAACCGGTATGGGTTTATATCACCGATGACGGAATAGAATTTAAGGATGCATCTTCATTGTGGGGAAAGGATAACATTGAAGTCAATGAAATCATTAAAAAAGACTTAGATGATAAAAAGGTTCAAGTCGCCTCAATTGGAGTTTCTGGGGAAAAACTCTCTCTCATATCAGGAATTACCACAGATGATGGACGGATTGCCGCTCGATCGGGATTTGGTGCTGTCATGGGATCAAAAAAACTGAAAGCGGTGGCCTTTCGTGGCAATCAAAAGGTTTCTGTGGCTGATCCGAACAGAATGAAAGAAATTACTAAAAAAGTACGAGAGGATATCAGACATTCCAAAGGGGTTGATACTCTTACCGTTAAAATTTTGGGGTTTCTTAGCAAAATAATCGCCAGAACCGGCATCAGTGTGCCTTCCCAGGCGTCCACCATTAAAGAAATATTAAGAAAATATGGTACGCCCGGTTTAACTGTCTATTCTGCTATGGTAGGAGACACCCCGATTAAAAACTGGGATGGGGTTGGGTATACCGATTTTAAATATGAAAACGTGATGAAAATCAGCGGCGATAAAGTGATTGAAAACCAGAAAAAGAAGTATGCCTGTCAAAACTGCCCGTTGGGTTGTGGTGGAATTATGGATATTAAAAAAGGGCGTTTCGCCGGAACTGAAGGACATAAACCGGAATACGAAACATGGGGTGCTTTCGGCGGCATGGCCCTGAACGACGATTATGATTCGATTCTGGAATGTAATGAGATGTGTAACCGAGCCGGAATCGATTCTATTTCAGCGGGTGCAACGGTGGCTTTTGCCATTGAATGCTTTGAAAACGGCTTGATCGATGAAAAAACAACCGGTGGATTAAAATTGGGGTGGGGCCGAAAAGAGGAAATGATAAAACTCACAGAAATGATGATTAATCGTGAAGGTTTTGGTGATGTTTTGGCAGATGGTGTAAAAAGAGCGGCTAAAAAAATCGGTAAAGGCGCTGAGAAATATGCAATTCATGCTGGCGGTCAGGAATTGCCCATGCACGACTCCAGACTTGATCCGGGATTCGGGATAGCCTACCAGTGCGAACCGACACCGGGAAGACATACGATATCCTGCGACTTGTATGCGATGCTTTTCGCCATTAAAAAGATTTTCCCAAAGGTCAAAAAAGAGATGAAAAAAGCCAAAACAAAACAGGGGAAAAATGTGAAACTATACACGGCAGGATCAGTGTTCATGCAATTACTTAACGGATGTGGTTTGTGCGAATTCGGACCTATGTCCACCCTGTTTCCGATCGTTGAATACATCAATGCAGCCACTGGCTGGAATATGTCTACGGAAGAGTATCATAAAACCGGTGAGCGAATCTTAAGTTTGCGGAAAGCATTTAATGTGCGTGAAGGCTTAAAAGCGGAAGACAGCAAACTGCACGATCGAGCAATCGGTAAACCGGCATTGGACAAAGGCCCCTTAAAGGGCATCACTATCGATATAGATGGTCTGCAAAGGGAGTTTTTCGACACTCTGGGCTGGGATCAGGTCACTGGCGGTCCAACTAAAGACAAAATGAAGGAGCTGGGTATCGACGGACTTTTTACATAAGTTTTACAAGCTGGTGTGTGGTAAAATCGGGTAGACATATCATTCTTCCACCCACAACAAATGAACCAATTTGATCGTCTGAAAAACATCATTGCTTTGGGAACCAGGGAAAGAGACTACTTGTTTTTTCAATATATTCTGAATATTTGGGGCAGTGTTTTTTCATATTGTGTTCCAATGTGGGAATACCGCTCCATTTCATCAGTAACCAGGTCATTAAAATTGGACCGGGGAATGAATACAAGCCAATTTCTGTTTCTATGGCAATCAAATATAATCCCCACCAGAAACAGATATCCCCAAAATAGTTTGGATGCCTTGTATAGCGCCACAATCCTGTATTTAAAACTTTGCCTTTGTTTCTGGGATTGGTGCGAAAAACAGTCAACTGCCAATCGCCAACAGTTTCGAAAATGATGCCTAAGATCCCCAAAGCAATTCCCGCATACGCCGAATTCCCTAATTCCGTGGGTTGATCTGCCATTTGCCCCAGCTGAACCGGCAAACAAACTACAAAAAGTATAGGAGCTTGGACAGCGAATACTAATACTAATGATGCTTTAGCAAAACTCCAATTCTTATCTTTGGCCGCTCTGGCTAAAATTGCTTCGTATCGGCGATCCGGTCCGTATTCAAGCCAGCGCCACAAAAGAAACCCGCCAAGTCGGATTCCCCATATGGAACTAATTATTAACAATATTTCTTTACGAATCTGGGAACCGGTTGTCTGATAATAGCTCATTGCAGCAAGGAAAATGACAGTAAAGGCCCAAACACTGTCTATAAAACTGACGTCCTTAAGCTTTATTGATACAAGCCACAAAATAAAATAACTTGTGATAACAAAGATGGCATTATTAAATAGTAGTGTGAATGGATCCATCTATAATTCTCCTCCGTAAAAAATCCTTCTCTGAAATGATTGGCCACTGAGATCTCCAATATCCCGGATTCAGCAGCACAAAATACGACCGAATCGGCCGCTGCCAATTGCTCAGAACCTGTTTTATATGGATAATTCTCAGGATTTGTCAAATCAATAGTGATATTTACACTGGGTAGCCTGTCTATTTTTATACACCAAATGCTATCACCCAAAAAATCAAGGTGAGCGATTTACATTCTTTTGTATTATGTCAGGTTTTCCACCAATTATCAAAAACATGTAATTACTCAGCTTAAAAAACATGACCTATAAGACTTCTCAAGATTATTCAAATTCACTACCTTTTTATAGAGCAATAAAACAGGAGCCGGTAATGAGGGAAGATCAGTTTTTCATGCTTGAGAGAATAGCCCAGCTATTGGTAGTATTAGTCCCAGTTTATAAAAATAAGGCCTGACGTACTAACAAACATTGGTCAGTTAGTTAAACCATCTGAATTCGATATTGTTGCAAATGATAGTCATCGACAATATAAAGATTTTCCTCCTTATTCCCGACCGTTGGCAGGATTTTTAAGATCTTTTTGGTCTAAAAGGCGCTTAATCCGGATGTCGGTGTTTGTGATAGAGAAAGACGAGACAAGAGTTTGAAAAAGACCAGGGGGAAGGTAACCGTCAGGCTATGAAATCCTTGATGGATTCCATGACCATTCCGGGACTGCTAGCCTAGCAAGATAACGTTCCTTGTAGCTGATGTTCCTAGCACCGCATGAGGACTTCGATAGCTTGGGGCGATCCAGGGTTCTTAAAAAAATCGATGATAAGCCGGTTGGGTCTATTGTCTGTTCTTTTATTGATAAAAAATTCCGTAGCCAGAGTTTGTTGGATAAGTTAATTCATGGCACCATAAAATATGTTGAATCCAAGGAGGGAAAATAATTGAGGCAAACCCTTCTGTAAATAAAATGGACATTTACCTCCCGTGTCCAGTTTCATGGAGATTCAGAACGTATATGAGCGTCGCACGGTGTTAAGATTGAACACCGTCCGTCTCAAAGCAAAATTTTCATGCGATACTACATATAAAAGATAAAATACAAAGGTTTTCCAAATGAATGAAAAGCGTTGGAGATTATTAATGCAATCTCTTGATTTGCCATCGGCTCATGAAGTTTATCAGGAATTATTTGAGTCATATTCAGAAAGGCATCGACACTATCACACAGTTAACCATATAGACGATTGCTTACAGAAGTTAGATTGGGCCAAACATCTTGCAAACGATGCCAGGGCCATTGAAATTGCCATCTGGTTTCATGACGCCATTTATAAACCCTTTTCATCGAGTAACGAATTGGACAGTGCCAATTGGGCATGGACATTTTTATCCCAGCAAAATATTAGCCAATCTTTTGTCGATTTGGTGCATCGATTGATTATGGCAACGTTACATAATGCCCAAAATTTAGAACATGATGCTCTATTGCTGGTAGACATCGACTTATCAATCCTCGGAGAGCAAGAGGAGAGTTATCAACAATTTGAAAAGGATGTACGCAAAGAGTATCGCTGGGTGCCTTCTCTTATTTATCGAAAAAAACGCTGTGACATTCTTAGTTCATTTGTGGCTCGTGAACGTATTTTTTCAAATCAAGATTTCTTTGATCGATATGAAGAAAGAGCCCGTATTAATCTTGGAAAAACAATCAAAATGCTTGGAAGAGAGGCGTAATATTGCAACAGGCGTTAGGCTTTTTTGAGGAAGGGGGGGCGGTAATATTATTCGACTATATTGACATTGCAATAATGCTTTAAACTGTTCCCGGTTTATTCGGTATATTGTAGATTTTGTCATTAAAAAATATGGCAAGCAGTACTATATTTATATCCAGTGTGAGTCGCTCTATCCTATTTTGTTCCACCCATTGGTTTTAAGGAAGCCCAACAAATTTCTAAAACTGAAAGCCATAGGGCGAAGTTATACTTTTACCAGATAGGCTAAAACCGCTTAAAATTGTGTTATGAAATACATTCTGCCAGGAATGGGGGCAAATTCGGAAATGTATTCAGGTCCATGGTATGAGATTGACAACGCTCATTTCATAGACTGGCCCCCATATCATCAGGAAACATCAATTGTTGATTTAGCCAACAGGCTGATAGTAGAATACAAAATAAATCAGGATGATATTATAATTGGTTCTTCCATGGGAGGAATAGTGGGATTGGAAATTGCGAATATCATCAGAGTAAAAAGGATTATTTTGATCGGTAGTGCAGTTAGTTCAAATGAATTGAGCTTTCTCTCAAAAGCCTTAATGCCGCTCTCCAGAAAATCAATCGTCAAAATCTCACAATTTATTTCCTCCTTGTCCAAAGATTTAATTCAGCAAATGTACTCAAAATCAGATCCCGATTTTATTGTATCCATGTCAAAAGCCATACTGAATTGGCAGGGATATAAAGGAGATCGAAATATATTTGCCAGAATTCACGGTAAAAAAGATCATTTTATTAAGTGTCCCGACAACTGTGAAATCATTGACAAGGGTGGTCATCTGATTGCCATGAGTCATAGCCGCGAATGTGTGGACTTCATAAAAAAGCAGTTACAACAGCATAGGAGGGTGTAGGGTTCCGTTTATTCAGGAAACACCTCTACCCGAGATTCGTGGAACGTTCCACCGCGTCCCAGGTCGGTTGTTTTTTGGGATGACAATTCGTTAATGCCGTTGTATCCCTTTTCCGGGTTCTCCCAATAGATTCCTTCGGCTACCAACAATCCGGGTTGTGTGTCTTCCGTGACCTTGGCCAGTCGTTTTACTTTGGCTCGATGGTTTTTTAAACAAACCATTTGCCCGGTTTGAATACCCCGGTCTTTTGCATCTTGCGGATGGATCAGCACCTCTGCCTCATGATCCGTATATAAATCACCAAATGTACTGTTTAAAAGATCTCCATTGGGTGGAATAATTAGCTTTAAAGAATAACGAGCTGCTAAATCCGGATCATCAAATTCCAGTTTTGGGATCAAGCATGGAATAGCCGGTTGAGTCGGCTCTATGACATTGGAAGTAAACGTAAGTGGAACTTTCGACAAGGGGTGCTTTTCAGGATCGGCGTATATTGATTTGACATAGTGACCAGGTTTCAGTTCCGATATATGGACTTCATCCGGCAAGCCCTTAATATCAGATAGATAGTCCTGGAGTCGATCTTCCAATTTTTGCTGAAATGGGGATTCTGTGAATCCCATTCTGGCGGCTAGAGTTTGAAACAAGGTAAAATTGTCGATCGCTTCTCCTTTAGGTTTTATGATGGGTTCGGTTATTCCCATTAGAAAATGACCATAAGCAAAATAAACATCCCTGTTTTCCAACATGGTAGTGGCTGGTAAAAGAAGGTCCGCATATCGGGCTGTGGGCGTCATCATCTGCTCGTGCACAACGGTAAAGAGGTCCTCCCTTTGCAAACCTTTCTTAACCATCGATGCATCCGGTGTGACGGAAAGCGGATTGCTGTTGTAAACAAAGAGACCATGAATCTTGGGAGTTAACGCGGTTAAGGCATAGCCCAGTTGCACCATATTGACCAGACGGGTCTTTTTTTGAGCCAGAGATGTATATTCAAGTTTTTCTTCATTGGTAATAAAACTGCGGCTGGACAGCAAAACGCCTTGACCGGGAGCATTATTGAACAAACCCAAGACCATGGCCAGACAAACAATCGACCTCACACTCATGGCACCTTGGGTGTTGCGGGTTAATCCTATTCCAATACGGATAAATGTTTTAGGATTTGCCGATAGCAGATCGGCTAACATCTGAATTTGTTTTTTAGTAATTCCCGAGTCAGCCTCTATTTTCTCCCAAGACAGGGACATTACATATGTTTTTAGTACCTCAAAACCAGTTGTTTTAGCAGCGATAAAAGCTCTGTTTTCTTTATTATTTTTTATAATCACCTTCAAAGTCCCCAAAGCCAAGGCTGTATCACCACCCGGTTTGACGGGCAAATAAACATCTGCGGCTTTGGCGGTCACATTTTTGTATGGATCAATTACCACCAGTTGCCCACCGTTTCGCCTGCTTTCTTGTATCATGGACCAGAAATGGATATTGGTGACCTTAATATTAATTCCCCAAACTACCGTTAACTTTGCATTGGATGCTTCCTGTGGATCTCGACCGGGACGCAAACCGCAGTGAGCTTGCCATCCAGCTTTGGCAGCCGCAGAACAGATGGTATCATCCAGACGAGATGCGCCAAAACGATTGAAGAAAGGATTACCGGCCGTCTGGCTAACATGACCCATATTACCTGCGTATGAAAAGGGTAACACTGCCTCACCACCATATTTGTTTTTAATGGCAGTGAGTTTCTCAACCAGCACCTGCCACGCTTCCTCCCAGCTGATCTGCGTAAACGCACCGGAACCTTTATCTCCGGTTCTAAGTAGTGGATATAAAATCCGGTCTTTGGATTCCACACGTTGGGGATATCTTCTCATTTTGCGGCAGATAAAGCCCTTGGTAAATTCATGATCCGGGTCGCCCTCCAGTTTTACAACACAATCGTCTTTGATAGTTGCGATCAAGCCGCAACTATCGGGGCAATCCAAAGGACATATTGTTTTTTTTGTCTTGGTCATGATGAATATTTGACAGGATATTTATATCGAAAACTTTGAGATAGTTTTTTTTCAGCTGTTTTGGTTTTGAACCGGTTATAGTGCCAATACTACTTTTGAATTCCATCTCTGACCAGTCTCAACTGAACAGAGATTCCACTATCCAATCCCCACTGACAACACGTTTTCAGTTTTCCCATTATGTTGCTCGAATATTTCAAGTACAACCTCAAAATTTTTGAAAGGTAAGTATGTTTCTCAAATGCTCTCTCAGCGATTTTTACCATTTATCACCAATTTGTAGCTATTAGTCATAAGCCCCCTTTCAAAATCAGTCCAGGTAAATATATTGACATACATTTTAAGGTTTGGACTTGACCTTTACTTGTTCAAGTTTTTTACAAAAACCAGTGTCATTCTAATGAGAACCCAAGCGGCCAGAAGAATTTCCGTGTTTTCAGAGAGATCTTTTATTACTGGTTTCACAGGACTTAAAGCAAATATGTTTCCAGGCAATCAGCAACATCTTTTGCTTTTGGTCCTGAGAGATCCTTTACCGGTTCCTCCTCAGGATGAAAGGGAACCTGCTCAATGACCAACAAAAAATACATGGTCATTGGGGTAGGATAAAAAAACTGAAATGTGAGTATGGAAACAGTTCAGAATTATTCAGAATAAAATCTATTTAACAGCTTTTCTAGTAATATTGTTATGCTAAAGAAAAAATTTATTGTCGCCTTTTGGGGAGTTGTTTTAGCAATTTCAACTTCTGCACAAGCTCAAAATTCATCATCAAACACCCAAAATAAAAGCACATTCTCAGCATTCGTTGATATTGGTGCTATCTATATTAATTCAACTTCTTCAGAAAATACGGACGGGAAAAAGAAAATCAAAGATAATATGAAAGAAGGTGAAACATCCTCTTACGTCTTACCACTTCCACTTTTTGACTTTAGGTATACATTTGCCAACACCGGCACTCAATTATTTTTGGGGACTCCTCTTGATAGCGCAAATTTAGGTTTGACATTGGGAGTCGTGCAACCGACCGAGAGCCTAGGTAGGATCACTGGCTCAATTGTTACAAGTTTTGGTGAAAAAGTTTGGAAAAATCCTTATGAAGAGAATGTCAATCGGTCCTCAACAGGGGTAGATCGCATTACTGTGACAATTGAGGTTGAACAAATTGCAGGCACGGGATTTAACGCCACAGTTTCAAATAAAACGATGGAAATAACCGATGATGAAATCGGGGAATTATTCTCCGATTTAAAAAGGGATGGAACAGTCAAGTCCGCAGAATTTTCCTACAATATCGGACTGGATCAAACCTCAATGGTTACACCTGGTATCATGGTTGCCAAAGGTGACATTGAAGGAAGGAGTAATAGCTACGATGAATCTGGTATAAGTTTTTCTTATAAAAAATTTAATCCAAAATATATTCTAATGCTCAAAGCCTATTTCGGTACAAGCTCATATGATAAAGCACACCCAATATATAACAAAACGAGAAACGAACAAAGTGCGGGCTGCATGGTTTTTGTAAACTTAAATAACCTGTTTGATGTTGAATCTCTATATGCAAAAATTATAACTGGTGCAGCTTTAACAGACTCTAATATCGATTTCTTTGATAACAAAACAATCCTCACCGGAGCAACTATCGGATATTCGTTCTAAGTTGTATCAATATTGTTTAGAACACAACAAGGGCATAACGGCGAACTACCATCGTAGCCTATGCCCAGCTTCAGTGGAAAACGAATCAAGGCCGGATACCCATCTCAAAGGAATTCTCTTTATTCGGAAAACACCTCAACTAAGAATTCATAATACTCACATTTTAGGTTTTTTATCCTATCCCAATAATCACGGATTTCTGGTCGGTTGGTAAGCACGTTTCCCATCATCCTGAGGGTGAGGCGAAGTCCTGTAAAAGTTAAATTCAAATTTCAGATAGATCGGCTGATGTAAGTTTATATCCTTAATGGGAAATACAAAATTACAGCCGTTCAATTTCTGTTTTGAGGAAGCGTAAAAACCCCTACTTGCCGATGATTCCAGTCTCCGTCCGTGTTTTGATAATAAAGATCGATTGAGTTTAGTCTGAATGTTGATAATTTCAGTATCCACTGATCCGAGCTTCCTGCCTGATTAGGATTTATATCTATTTTTATCCAGTAAGCATTTGGCCTTAACATTTAAATCAGGGACGCAACTTTTTGTATTCCCTGAACTTTATTGGTATACGCTGTTAATTTTTCTTCATTATAAATATTTCTTTAAGCCACTGTCTGAAAAAATTTAGCTGTTCTTCTGTGTGAAAATAATGCTCTCCATTTTTTAATATTTTCAAACTACAATTAAAACGGTCTGAAAACGAAGAGATAATATTAAATTCACACAATTCATCTCCTGAACCATATAGAATCGAGGTCGGAATCCCCCAATCGACAATAGGGTGTTCTTTTACATAACAGTAATAATCCCAATAAAGAATTTGTCCAATAGGTGTAAGTATTTCTTTTTCTATTTTTAGCCTATCTTCAGTTATGGCAAACCACTTCATCATATTTTCTATTATACACTCCATGTTTACAACAGGAGAAAGAAACAAACACTGTTTCAATGCTTCACGCCTATATGCCAAAAGGCTAAAATATGCCCCCATACTACAAGAAAACAAACTTATATTTTCCGACATTAACTGTGCATAACGCATAATAGTATTAAGGTCTTGGACGCAATTTTGTACTTTGCAAGGATAGGATTCATTTATACGATCACCGTGCTCTGGCAAATCAAAACTAAGCACTTGATAACCTGATTGTATTGCTTCTTCTGCAAAGATAATAATTGCATCATCCGCCTTATTTGACATATTCCCATGTACTGCTATAAATAATTTTTCTGATACTCCACCCCACAAAACCGCTGGAATGCTTTCTATTTTTAAATCTTTTCGATCCACTGCAACCTACCTTAAATATTTATATTTTTAAATTGGATTTTTTAAAAAGAAACAGAATTGTATGTACCATATGTTTATATGATCAATCGGGTTAACACCCGGATCACCGGCAACCGCACTGGTGATCGACTAATGATAAATTTTCCCACGAAGTTTTAAAAAAAGAGGCTATCGAGAGCGCATACTATCCGGCGTATCCGTTTGTTAGCCTCTAAGTAATTCTAGTTGAAGTAAAAATAAAACCAACAAAAAACCAAAGTAAAAGTCCAATACATAAACCTGCTGAAATCAATTTTACCTTTGGAAAGCGTAAATGACCGAACAACATAGAGATAAAAAATAGACCGATTGCTCCAAAATAAAAATAGTCACTTGTCTTCAAAGGGAACATAAAAGAAGTCAGAGGACCTAGCTCTGTAACTATGAATAATATGATCCGTTCTCTGAAAAGCCCATCAGATGGAGGTGAAAACGATTGAAAATCAACCATGAACCAGAACAATGCATTCAAAAAAGTCAATAGAATTAGACAAATTAAAGGAATATGTCCAATTGATCTGAATGTTAGTTTCATAAAAATCAGTTTAATTTTAAGTATCGCTTAAGTTCAAAGGCGTCCCGATGGAGTAGAAATCCATAACACGCACGCAGAAAAGAATCTGTTTTTATTCTGTCTGCTGTTCTTCTAATTGTAACTTAATTGATTTGGCATATTTTCGACCAACTGGCAGTACGGCATGACGGGAAATCAGGTCGTAATCAGCTGAACTTCTTCGTTGAAGGGTAAACTTTAATCCTTGTCGAATGAGGTAGGTTTTATGAATACGGACAAATTGGCTGTCATCGAAACACTTTTCTATATCTTTCAAACTACTTTGAATTTCAATCTCTTTTTCCATTCCCTCTTCCAGATATACCACTCTGCTTGCGTTTCCCAAGGCTTGTATATAGATCACCTTGTTAATGATGGGGAATAATTTGGCAAATTCGGGATATAAACGAGATTCCATCACTTTGGACAATACCTGATCTTTTAGTTTATTTATGGTTTCTAGCTGGGATATCATATCTTCCCTGGCGGAAAGCAGCTCCTCCGTAACCGCTTGTTTCTCGATGTTCAGTTTTTTCACCTGTCGTGATAAACCAAAAGAGAAGATCAACATTTCAAGAATTGAACTCCATTTAAGAATTTTCCAATCAAAAGTTAATGGAATTATTTTATAAAAACTAAAGATCATAACAATGGAGATAACGAATTGCATACAGGTAGCTATCAAATAATAGCGCGCCGTTACCTGATTATGGCGTAATCCTTGATAGGCTGAATAAAAACAAAGAATTATAACCAAAACCACCAGTACTGATCCGAAATCGTAAAATAGAGCAAACAGTTGATCTAATTCCAGCACCCGCAAAACAGCACCGCATATCGCTGCCAATACCAAAAGCACCTGAAAGCCCTTAAGAGAACGATGCAGAATCGGGGAATAAGAGGAAATATTCAAATAAATTCTAGTAAACTGAATACCACTAATCATCACCATCAGATTTAAAAACACACTGGTAAGATGCGCCAAACGTGCTACAGGAGACGTCATCTCACTAAAAATATAATGATAAATCCAACCCAAACCCGACAAGTACCAAAGTAGAACAAACGCTAAAAATACAGCATAGTTCAGGTAAAATTTATTCCGTAACGCCAGAAAGATAAAAAAGTGATAACAGACAATAGCAAAAGCAATCCCGAAAAAAGCACCGTCCGAAAGTATGTGGTCTTGCTCTTTTTTTAAATAATCCTGCAATTTCCATAGATGAATGGGCATCCAAATATAATATGATGTCGTTTTCAGATAGATCGGCTGATGTAAGTTTATATCCTTAATGGGAAATACAAAATTGCGACCGTTCAGTTTCTGTTTTTGAGGAAGCGTAAAAACCCCTGCTTGCTGATGATCCCAGCCTCCGCTCTTGTTTTGATAATAAAGATCGATTGAGTTTAATTTGAATGTTGATAGTTCCAACATCCACTGATCCAAGCTTCCTGCCTGATTAGGATTTATATCTATTTTAATCCAATAGGCATTTGGGCTTAATCCGAAATACAGTACGTTTGTATGGGATTTAGTGAATTGCCTGGAAACATCAGGAGAAAGTATTTCTTCCAAAATATAGGTTCTATCTGTTTCTTCAAAATATGAAATGTCTTCGATAACATCTAAAGTATCGGCTCGTGCAGATTGAGAAATAGCAAAAAAAACAAGTACCAGCAAAACAAAGATCAGTTTTGTTCCAATAGTCAAATGTGAAATTCGCATGATTATTCAGTTGTTACTATAAAGGTATGGATAAATCGTTTTCTGATTGTAGAAAAGGTCGTTGAAATCTGTTTTTTTTACTCAGCACTTAGTTAACATTCATCTTTACAGCATTTTGTTTTTTTAACAACAGCCTGTTAACCACCAACATCCTGTCATTCACTCTTCACAACAGTAAAAAACTATCTACTTTTAAAATAAAAAGTGAACAACTGATGACACAAACAATACTCTTTTATTTCTGTGATTTAGCCCATACTTCTGCCTGATTTGCTCTACTGTTTATCACCGAAAAGTTTTTCCAGTATACGGTTAGCAAGAAAATCGTTTGTCAGTGTTTAGTGGTTCGATATTCTTTAACCAAAACAGCATAAAGTTATCTTCACATAAGCAAACAAGCAGCTGTTTTTTTGAATGAATCGAGTTGGGTTTTTATGCGAACATTTTATAAATTCATCATATAAAACAGGCTGTTATTATCATCTATTTAACAAAGAGGAGAATCATGGGAAACAAACTGATTAATCACTGGGCAACATTCGTCATAAAATATCGATGGATGGTCATGGTAGGATTTCTGATTTTGATTTTCGGATCAATTCCATTTTTTAAAAACCTTTATTTTGACAACTCTTCGGATAAATTTTTCGTTAAAGGAGATCCAACGTTGACCATTTACGATGACTTTCGAGATAAATTCGGTAGTACCGAATATCTTGGAGTAGCATTCGAAACCCGAGCTGGGGACAAGAATGTTTTTCATCCCGAAACATTAAGAGCCATCGCCGGATTGACCGAGTTTTTTGAAAATCATGAATATGTTACAAAAGTATCATCACTGACCAATTATCAATTCACTCTGGCGCAAGATGATATGCTGGATGTTGAAGACTTGATTGAAGACATGGAAGAGCTGGACGAAAGCCAGGCTAACATGGATCGTTTGGCAGCCATTATGGAAAAGGAAATCCTGGTTCACGGTATTATCATTACACCTGATATGCAACATACATCCATTGTTGTTCGCACGTTGTACCAGGAAAAAAAAGGGGATCATAAAGTTCAACTTATCAATGATTTAAACAACTATATCCAATCCAACCAACTGAAAGAGCAAGGATTCAATATTCATATCTTCGGATCAGCGTTGCTTTCAGAACGTTTTTCCACTGTGGTTACCAACGATACAAAAAAGATATATCCCTTTGTATTATTGCTTATATTTATCGCCCTGCTGATTTCATTTCGCAATGCATTCGGGGTGTTATTACCCTGGTTGATTATCTTCAGCACCATTTTATTGGTCGTTGGAACCATGGGATTGTTTCATTGGCCGTTCAACACCATTAATACATCATTGCCATTAATAATCGTCATGCTGGGTATCGGAGATTCAGTTCACATTTTAATGGCTTTCTTTGCCGGTCGCTCTGATAATCTCTCTCCCAAAGAAGCGGCTATCAAAGCGATTAAAGAAATATGGCGCCCATGTTTTTTCACCTCCCTTACCACATCCATGGGATTTCTGGCGTTATCGGTGACAGAACTGGTTCCCATCAAACAATACGCTTTTATGGGAGCATTGGGATCAATGATCGCATTCTTTTTATCCCTGACCATTCTGCCGGCTATCCTGAGTTTTACCAATATAAAAGCCCAAAAAAGCGAAAAATTAATAAAAAGAGGATGGATTGCAGGTTTTACGACTTGGTTAACACCTTTTGTTTTCCGACATAAAAAGATTATTCAAATTGGATGTTTGATTTTGTTTGTAACAAGTTTTGCACTTTCAACTCAAATAAAGGTGGATTCCAACTTAACCTGTTTTTTCAAAGAGGATACGCCTTTTATGAAGGATCTGACTTATTTTGACAATGTATTTGGTGGTGTTCAAAATATTGAAATGATGGTTGATTCCGGGATAAAAGGTGGGGTAAAAGATCCTGAATTCCTGAAAATCGTAGATAGTTTTGAAAGTTTCTTATCCGCTCAACCGGAAATCGGTGACCAAACCCGATCGATTATTAACTATGTCAAACGCTTGAACAAATCCATGCACAATGATGATCCAAACTATTTTTCCATTCCGGAAACCAGGCAGCATGTGGCTCAATACCTGCTTTTATATGAAAACGGTGATCCCAACGAAGATTTGACGGATTTAAAGACTATTGATGAAAGATATATGAGAATCTCACTTCGGGTCAAAAACAACACCACCAAAGAAACATCCGCACTGGTTGCCAGAATTAAAAGTGAACTGGTTAGAAATTATCCCTCATTAAACATTGAATTCACAGGCGGACTTATCATCTACATTGCTCAAACCATGCATTTGTTAGATGGATTGACCGCATCGTTTTCCATTGCTGTTTTGGTCATCGGAGCCTGTTTTGTTCTGATATTTCGTTCTTTTAAGTATGGTTTATTGGGAATGGTTCCCAGTATATGTCCAATTCTGTTTGCAGGTGCCTTAATGTACTTGTTGGATATTTCACTGGATATGGGAACCATGATTGTCGCAGCCATGACCATGGGAATTGCAGTCGACGATTCCATACACATCATGAACAGATTTGTTGAAGAAAGGAGACGTGGCACCGCTCGAATTGACAGCATTCACCGGGCCGTGCAGGAATCCGGTCGAGCTATTATTTTTACCACAGTGACTCTGGCAGGTGGCTTCAGTGTTATGATCGGAGCATCATTTTTACCAATGGTTTATATGGGACTGTTTTCAGCGGTAATTCTAACAATAGCTTTGCTAACAGACCTGTTTTTTCTACCGGCATTAATACTGATAAAAGATAATTCAAAATCAGTTGTTTCAACCTCTATAAAGATAAAAGAATCAGTCGCCTGAAAAATGGATAAAACAGGATCATGGTTGATCAGGCTGCCATCCTGTTTTATTTTTAAAGACAACTTACTCCAGACGCAGCAACAATGCCATTATGCCAAGAGCAAATGCCCCCCTTTCCTCAACAATAATAGTCTGCTTGTCCGGTCCTTCGGATACACCGCCAAATTTGTGAACCTCAACAAGGAAATACAAACAGAGATCATCGAACAGGCAGAATTCGGTTTATAATCGAATAGCATAAGCGAAAGAGAATGATATTTCGTGGAAACCCGAATCTAATAGAGATGGCAAATATTATTGTTACAACGTGGCCCCGGATTCCATGACACAAGATCATGTGATGCTATCAGGATTGATAACTTGATTCTCAGTTTTTCAATACACTAAATTTATCCTTATCATCAAAAACATCTACGGAAACAACGTCTGTAACGTAATAGCCAGTATGCAGCGTTCCCTCAGGGATAAAATAGGATTCGCCTTTACGGTACACCCTCTTTTCGTTACCGATAGTAATTTCAAATTCACCTTCAATCACAGTTCCCCATTGTGATTCATGAGAGTGTTCTGGGAAATAAACACCAGCCTTGATCATAAAAAAGATGGTCTGATTTGACTCTCCCTGAATCATAAATCCCTTGATATCTTTATTGGGTATATCGATTTCGGGTAGGTTTGTAATCATTTCGGGAAAAATCTCATTCATTACATATCTCCTTTTTGGATTTGTATAATAACCATTTGGAAAACATCAAAGATAATTATCTGGAACTTTCTAAAGCCGGTAAGAATGGATTCATCGCAAGGTGAGAAACAAAACTGGCAAAAAGACTGCTTCACTCTTGCTGTGAGTCTCTTGATTCATAACAGCAATGATGAATCTCATAATGAGATCCCATGATACAGAATACTCATAATGGCAATAACGTATCCATCTGCAAATAATTTCAAGAGTCTAGAAAATTACTCAATATTGAATCAACCAGCTCCTCATCGCTAAACCGTTTGGTTACAAGCCTGTGTTTGTTATTTTTGAGATAGACTTCGGACGGCAGAGCCCTGAGGTTGTAAATACCTGCCATGGAATAACAATAGGCACCAGCATTCAGGATAGCGATATAATCCCCCTCTCGGATTTCCGTTAAGAGTCTGTCGCTTGCAAAACGATCACCCGACTCACAGATATTGCCACAGATATCGTATTTTATCATTTCACCATGAGGATTACTGATATTGATAATATGGTGATAAGCATTATAAAGGTTTGGTCGTATCAGATGAGGAAAACCAGAATCTGTTCCGGCTATCAAACGACCATTATTATTTTTCAGGGTGTTTACCTGCAAAATGAAAAGCCCACATTCAGCCACCAGGTATTTCCCCGGCTCAACAAAAAGAACTAAATCCTTTCCATATCCTTCGCAATACCGAGAAAACATATTGCTCATTTCTGCACCAAAATCCATATAATCGATAGGTATTTCATCCTCAGCATAGGGAACTTTGTACCCGCCACCAAAATCGATGAACTCCAAATGTGGAAAGCTCTGATTGTCAGCCACTGATAACAGGTTTTCCATGCTGAGCTTGAACTTTGAGAGATCCGATATCCCACTGCCGGTATGTTTGTGAATACCGATCACTCGTAAATCATACTTTTTAACAATATCGACAGCCTTTTGTTGGTCGTTCATGAGGATACCAAATTTACTCTGGTTTCCACCTGTCTGAATCTTGGCATGTTCACCAACAACAACATCGGGGTTAAACCGGAGACAAACAGAAGAGCCTGGATGAGCTTTACCAAACTTCTCCAACCGGGAAAGAGATCCTATGTTGATAAGGACGCCCAGATTGCTTGCTCTTTCCATCTCCGCATCAGTGATGTTGTTTGCTGTGTAAATGATTCGTTCAGGCTCAAATCCCACTTTCAGTGCCAGAAGCACTTCAGCAGGACTGACAGCATCAATGGAAGCACCCATTTCTTTCAACTGCCTCAATATTGAAATATTATAATTGGCCTTCATCGCATAATGGATATTCAACTTCGGCCAGGTTATGAATTGCTGCATGGACTCATATCGTTTTTGGATCACATCTCCATCGTACAAATAGAATGGTGTTTCATATTGACTGGCTAAATCCAGCAATGGAACATCTTGAATAAAAATCGTGTCATCATTTTTAGTTATTGAATTGAATAGATTGTTCACGTTGGATTCCTTGTTTGTTGTTGTATTACACAACTTTTAAAATAAAAAAAATTAAAGAGATCTCTTTAAGGCTTTTACCAGTATCTCTGTCGAATTCATGACCTCTCTAACATGTCCCTTGGGAAGATTGAGAATAATGTCACGGTAGTATTTCTCTCGATTTTTCTTTATCTCCGTGGCAATTTTCTTCCCGTTCTCGGTTAAACTTATCACTGCTATACGTTTGTCCAGATCCGAAACCGACTTCTGTAGCAGGTCATCCCGAATAAGAATTTTCACCATCCGCGATACACTACTTTTTTCCAGATTCATAATTTCCGCTATTTCGTTGATGGAAAGTTCCTGTGACTCCAAAAGCTGAATCATAAGAAAGGACTGTGAACCGGTAAATCGATTCTGCTTAACATGCTCCCGCTCCATCATCTGAAAGATAGTGGAGGTGTTTTGCAACAATACGCTAATATCTTTTACGCATTGTTCAAATTTTTTTTTGTCAATATATTTGCTTTTCATAAATAATATGTTGTATTGCGCAACTAATTATGTCAAGTATTGAATTCACCTGTTAACAAATCGAACAAGAATCACGTTTATTTACCACAAAAGCACAAAGGGATCGCTAAAAAACCAATATTGATCCCCAATCGCCTCCAACAGGTTTTTTAAACGATGCATCATTGCAAAGAAGTTCCGAGCGAATATGGCAATCTCGATTTAACCAACATCAAAAAAGGAGGGAAAGAAATGGGGAGGGCGTTATCTGACATGAACCTTGAGCCTGATCTCATCAATTTGGTTTGATGGTATTATCCTGGTTTTCTTTTTAAATTGATTGTCATAACCAGTGGAACAGGATAAAGTGGACCATCCAATTATTATTACAAATCAAACCGACGCCGATCAAGATTAGGGGATCACTATGAGAGAATTTCTACTAAAACTGTCAGCTGCCAGAGGTGAAATTAAAGCTGATTTACTGATAAAAAATACGCGATTGGTCAATGTGTTATCCGGTGAAATACATACCGCTAACGTGGCCATATATGATGGCCGATTTTTGGGTTTCGGTGATTACGATGCAGCTAAAATCGTCGATGCAGAGGGACTGTACATGTCCCCCGGATTTATAGATGGACATGTTCATTTTGAAAGCTCCATGTTAACCTTGCCCGAATTTTCCCGTGCAGTGATTCAAAGAGGCGCTACGGCAGTAGTGATCGACCCCCATGAAATAGCAAATGTATTGGGCCTTGACGGAATTCGATATGTTTTACACAGCCTCAACCATATTCCGCTGGATGTTTTTGTCATGCTTCCTTCCTGTGTGCCTGCCACTCACCTGGAAACGTCAGGCTCTGCGATCACCCATAAGGAACTGAACTACATGATCCAGGAGGAACGTGTGGCTGGTATCGGTGAAATGATGAATTTTCCGGCGGTAATAAATGGTGAAGAGGAAGTGCATCAAAGAATCATTGCGGCCAAATGGAAAAAAATAGACGGACATGCCCCGGGAATCACAGGTAAAGATTTGAATGCCTATATCTTTTCCAATATCGACAGCGACCATGAATCCACTACGGCAGAAGAGGCCAGGGAAAAACTTCGCAAAGGGATGCACATTCTTATCAGGGAAGGAACTTCGGAGCGAAATCTTAAAGATCTGATCACCATTATCACCAAAGAAAACGCCTGGCATTTTTCCTTTGCAACCGATGACAAACACCCCAATGATCTGTTGGAGGAAGGACATATCGACTTTTCCATTCGCAAGGCAATATCGCTGGGATTGGATACCATGACCGCCTACCAGATCGCCACCATCAACACTGCCAATCATTTTAATCTGAAAAACGTTGGGGCTGTCAAGCCAAGGTATTGGGCTGATTTTGTTCTTCTTTCCGACCTGGAAAAGGTCAAAATTGAATCCGTTTATAAAAAAGGTGTTCCGGTCTTTGAAAACGGAGCACTTTTACCTTTTCCCACCGGCACATTGCCCACCATAAGGAGTGCCATGGACCCGGAAGATTTTGAAATCGATCAACTAAAAATTCCTGCTAAAGGAAAAAATATTCGCGTCATCGATATATTACCCGATCAAATTGTCACGGAAGAGTATATCACCGAAGCAAATATCCAAAATGGTTGTGTGGAATCGGATCTGGAAAAAGATGTGCTTAAAATTGTCGTCATTGAACGACACAAAGCAACCGGACGCATCGGTAAGGCTTTTGTCCGTGGATTCGGCATGAAAAAAGGCGCCATTGGATCGACCTTTGCCCATGATTCTCACAATATTGTTATTGTCGGAACCAACGACACCGATATTTTTGCCGTTTTTGAGCGATTAAAGAGGATGAAAGGGGGATTGGTAATTATGGATAAACAGAATGTCGTGGCGGAACTACCGCTTCCCATCGCTGGATTGTTGTCCGATAAAAGTTTTGAAGAAACTGCTGCCGCCCAAAAAAATCTGCAAGAAAAGGTTAAGCTCCTGGAATGCACCCACCCGGCGCCTTTTATGATTTTATCCTTTTTAAGCCTGTCGCCTATCCCCAAACTTAAAGTGACGGATCTGGGACTGATTAACGTGGAAAAGTTCGAAGTAACATCGCTGTTTGTGGATTAGGAGGTTTTATTAAGAGAAGGCATAATCGATTTTTAATATGGATATGATGAGATTATCGTTCTAATAGTTTTATGGAAAGATGTATTGTTGGTTGGTATGAAGGAAAGCAGAAACTTAACAGACAAAATATGAAGTGAAGAAGACGTTTCCGCCTTCCTCGAGTATTGCTTGGATCTTATAAATGGTTTGATCCGTTTTTTAAGATACTATTCCCGGATCAAACCGTTTATAGGTTCAATTTTGATTTCTTACCAGGTCTATTAACATTGTACCCAGATTTCCTGGATTTGCAGGATCGGTTCCAAGGTCAAAAATACCATAGAATCGGTCACCGGCCATTGATCCGGGAAGATTGTAGTTGATGTCAATATTAAATGGAACACCTGCCTGTTGGCTGGAAGGGGCGTTAATGGTCATGTTTCCTTCATCTCCGACAACAATCCCATGAAACATTTTCATGGCTTGCGGTGTAACGTGCCCACTTTCCCAGTTTTGTACCAGAATCCAATACGTACCTGCTGTCGGATTTGGAAGATTTATATACTCATCATAACTGCCGGTAGCGCCGGAAGTGATGAGAGTTCCCCAACTCGGCGTAGAGCCCGAGCCGATAAAAAGGTCCAAATCGTTTGATGCTGATTCTGTAATTTGAGCAACCAATCGTTTTGCACCTGCCGGGACTGTTACCGTAATAAAAAACACACCATCGACAGCCGGATCTGAATAGGTATCAAAAGGATCACCGCTGGTCGAATCGGATACTAATGCATTTTCAGTTGCAACACCTTGAACCAACCCGGACAAGTTAATTGTAGCATTCGTTAGCTCAACTGCCTTAACTCCAGTAATGGTGTGGGTACTAGCTTCAGTTGAAGCTACAACATAAACGGATCCGGGCAGGTTGCTATGTCTTGGTAAAGCAGCAATGGGCATATAAAAATCCGGAGCAACTCCATTCACCTCAACCAATTGAACTCCTGAAAATTGCCAGGTTCCGACAGTTGCGGCCAAAACATTAAAACTAACTTCAATCACCTGTGTAGCACCGGGAGCCAGGGTGAATGTGGTGGGATTAACAGTCACATTAGCCACAGAAATGGCTTCCCAACTGGTTGAAACACTCAATGTATTTTCAACCGTTCTTGTCCAGGTACATTCAACCACACAGTTTTCCTGTCCCAAACTAGCCAGGTTTAAGGTTGAAGGATCACCTCCATAATATGGATCTTGATTAATAAAATTGAGTGTGGTTTCATTGAGAACAAGTCCTGCTGTGGCCGCTGCCGGGAGATCGATACGTCCGGCACCAACATCAAACGGATCAGCCGGAGTCACACCGTCTTCTTTTGTATGATTCAAAAGCGTTGCGGTTGACATCATTGCCGATTGAATCTGCATGGGACTCCAACCGGGATGCAGTGATTTCAACAAAGCGCCTGATCCGGCAATGTGAGGACTGGACATGGATGTTCCCCGAATAATATTGTAATCCTGGGTGGCATCACTATAAGCCTCATGATAGGCAGCAAAGATCGCTCGACCGGGGGCCGTGATATTCGGTTTGACTATACTGGGAACCGACGGATTCACACCACGAGAGCTGAAATATGCCAACACATCAGCTTCATCATCATTTCTATTTTTAGATGTTCCGGTCAGTGTGCCTTTATGTCCGGTTCCACTGGACATCCAGCTTCGCAGTACTTCGGCATCGCTATTCAGGATGTGTGTAGCCGGTAATACATGGCTATCCGCAAAGTAATAACCACTACCATCCGGACTGGTAGGAATAATATTCAATACCATGGCACCACCGCCGTTATCCAGAACCGCTTGACCTTTCTTCCATCTGGCTGTTTCCCCTGAATGATTACAGAGAACGATCTCACCACTGAATGGTGCGTTAAATTGTCCCGGCAAGCAGGCGGCGTTACCAAAATTAGTCGCATCAACTATGGGAGCAGGACCATAACCAACCGTAACACTGTGACCTTTAACAACAACTGGCGGCAGGGTGTCGCCACCGGTAAGGTTAACCAGGAAATTTTCGTACTGGATATTGTGAGAACTTGCCGCTACAGTAGTGATCCAGGGCGCATCGCCGGGAGATCCCAAAGTGGCGGAACTTGATCCTGCGTTTCCGGCGGAAGTGGCCACAAAAATTCCGGCATTCATGGCATTAAGAAAAGCAATTGAATCATAATCAGCCCAAGGGTCGCTGGAATCACCGCCGATGGAATAATTGATAACATCCACGCCATCCAATATTGCCTGATCAATAGCACTGAGGATAGCGCTCAAATAGCAGCCAGCCTCACTGCAAACAAGATACGCAATGACATTGGCATGCGGAGCTACACCGGCAATGGTTTTACTGATTTCTTTACCGTTTGGTGTAACCACCGTAGCATTATATACAATATTACCGGCGCTTGTTCCGGCAGTATGGGAACCATGTCCATCAACATCTCTTGGACTGCCGTTGTTAATGTACCAGAATCCCCAGGCACCGATCAGCTTATCGTTGCATGGAAAAGTGGGATCATAAACCGATTCGGCCGGATCACAAACACCAAAATACTTCCCTTTGGGATTGGTATGTGTGAATCCGTCATCACCGGTAGCAGCAAACGAGTCGCTGATAGGATTGATTCCAGTATCGATCACACCTACCGTTATACCTTCTCCTTTCGAACCGGGTAGATCACCCACACCGTCCCAAACTTCCGGAGCTCCGATCCAGGCATAACCACCTTCGTGGCAACCAACCAGGACAAACGCGCTGATTAAAAAGATAGATGAAAAAAGACCGACCTTTTTTGATATTCGGTTCATTCGAATCAGGACTAATGCTGTGATCAGCACAACCACTGAAAAACCGAGCATCAAAACAAGCCAGAACGCCTTATTTCGAGGTTTGGCATACGCTTTAAACGGAACGGATTCCCGATGAAGCTGACGGAGTTCATCTTTCTGAATCTTCAGTATTCCAGAAATGCCTGCTAATTTTTCCGCCTCCGCTTCCGTCAACTCCACTACAAACGCGTTCAACGCTGTTTTGTACGATAGAACTCTTTCGACAGATCGACCCAAAATAGCCTCTATGTTTTGTTTCAACTTCAATTGACTTGTTTCAAGTAGTTGAAGATAGGATCGGCTTTCTGTGGTAGTCATATCCAGTTTTTCAGAAGATGACAGGGCGGAAGCCGCTGCCCGATCCGAACCTTGTATGATATACCGAAAAGTCGGTTGAGATTTGGAAAGTGTCTTTTCAGCTGTCCGTTTGATATCCGACGATTGAACCGCTGTCAATTTCTGCTTTTTAAAAACTTCTCGTCTTTTTTTTACTTGAGAAGTTTCTTTACCTCCCGCAAAAGCAGAATTTGATAGCAAAAGAGAAAAAACTGTTAAAACTATTGAAAAAATAAAAAGAATCGAAAATGATTTTCTCTTCATAGTTCTCCTTTTTGATTTACAATTAAAACCGGCTTGACAAAAACGCCAAACACCATTGTGTTAATGAACTTGATCGTTTAAAAGGAAACGGAGTTCATCCTGTCGAATTTGCTTTACCCCTGAAATAATCTCTACTTTTTGTGCTTCTTCAAACGTTAATTTGATAGCAATGCCAAAAAAGCCGGCTTCATATGTCCGAACAACCTCTAACTCTCTGACCAAGGTTTTTCGAATCTGATGAAGATATTCCTCCCTACGGGTTTCAAGGTAGTTTCGATATTTGATGACCGAAGGCTGCCGAAAATCTAATTTTTGACCTGTTAAAAAAGGTGATGTGGGTAAATAACCAGGAATATTCCCTCTGTATGCAAGCAGCGGTTTATCTTCAAATTCAATGATATAAACACGCAGCTCTTCTTTATGAATTTTTCCTGGCATTTTTCCCTCTCCAATAACAAGATTGGTATAGCATATAACAACTATCAATACGGCAAGTCGCTGAAGAACTTCAGATCTGATCGTTGCCAGTTTTATTCCTGAAAGGAATACCATTAGACATACCGAAACGAAGTAACATGAAAACTGAATTCAATCGGAAAAATCCACATAGCATTTTTTCCGTTCCCTTTAATTCTATATATCAAAAAATAGAAAATATTCCAATAAATTCAAATAATTGACTTAAGTATCGATGATGATTCAATCTTTAGGCTGGAAAGTAAGTCTGGCTTAGGTCTTTGTTCTTAATACCAAAATTGAGAAGGAAGAAATATAAAAGTATCGACAAAGGGTCGTACTACTCATATATTATTAACATGACGGGTATGTAACTAATTGGATGGGTGTTGTCAGATTGAAAATGATGTCAGCGACTGTTTAATTTCTGATTTTTAACAGGATCGGCAAAATAAATCCTTTAAACTGATTTCGATTTATTTGCAAAGATAAAAACACATCTCTTCAAAGCTATCGTATAACGGTTCCAAACCTGAGTTTTTGAGAGTTTCTGTTTAGACCACCTACTAACAATTTTGAAGAGAACAGGCAGTTCATACCCTTTTTCTCCCCGATTACTCCTTTAATATTTTGATAATATTTTCCATCTCCTCCACATAATCAGTCAGCGCCATTGATCCTTTCACAGTAATACAAACCGTTGTATATGGTTTATTATCCTTAAAAATTTTACTGATTCTGACATAATCCGCCTCATTCAATTTTTTCAATTGTATTGACAAATTACCGGGAGTAAACGCCAGTTTGTCCTTCAATTCGTTAAAGCTAATCTCTTTTTTTTTATTACTTGCCAGATAAGTTAAAATAAGTAATCGGGATCGTTCGTGAATAAGTTTGTTTAACTCTGCCACCGCGTTATTCCTCCTTATAAGGAAGTGCCAAGAAGAGAACACCGATTCCCAGAGTAATGATTAGAACAATAGCCGCCGGAACAGCTGTATATAGTATGGCTAGTATGCCTGTAATCACCATCCAATAACCACTTAACAAATATCGTTTAGTTTCTGATAATCCACCGATAAAATTATAAATCAATCCCAAACTGATGGTGATCGTGGGGATTATATAATACTCCATATTGCGAATAGAGAAATATATGATCAAAATGATCATTAACAAAACAACCGGCACATATACATGTACAACACGAAATGTAAAAAAATCGAACAACGCTTTGCTTAAAGACATTTTTTCATCAGCTTGAATTATTGACCGCTCCATCATGGAAAATTTAATATACACCAAGATCGCACAATCAACAGCCACAGCAACATAAAGGATATTTTTTATCCACTGCGAGATGGATACATAATCACCATAAAAAATCATCAGGACATGAAAAACAGCCGAAAAAACAATAATACTGATAAAAAACAACACCGCTAATAGTTGATAATGCCTCGGATGAACAATCAGTTGAATAATGGATCTATTCTGCTTGAGAACTGATTTGATCGAAGCAATATCCTCCAACAGTTTATCCGCTTGTTCATTACTGATAGTAGTCATTTGATTACTCCAGAATATTGAAGGTTAGTTTATGATATAAACAACTTTACATTAGGAATTTTCCAGTAAGATGTCAAGTTGGATAAAATGAAAAAAAACAGGTGATTATGGAGATAAGGCATGGTATACATCTTTTTTCATTTCATCCGACTGATATATTTATTATTAAAAAAAAAACCAAAAAACATTTAGACAGATCATCTTTTTTCCCGATAGGTACAGTTAACATTTTTTTTGAATACAGAAAAAACCAAAGCTCTTTTCTTTAACAAACTCTGCATTTCGAACATTTTTTATAAATCACTATGCAAGCGTATCTGGATATTGTACAACACGTTCTTAACCACGGCGTTATCAAGCATAACCGAACCGGAACGGATGCTGCCGTCATCCCTGGCGCTATGTTTGAACATGACATGTCCAAGGGATTTCCACTTCTAACCACCAAAAAAATAGCCTTTCGTCTGGTTGCGTCGGAATTGGAGTTTTTCATTAAGGGAATTACCGATAAAGATTGGTTGCGTGATCGTAATAACCATATCTGGGATGAATGGTGCAGTCCCACAAAAGTCCTTTACGGCCACGACGAAGAAACCCGGGAAAGAATGAAAACTGAACGGGAACTTGGGCCAATCTATGGGTGGCAATGGCGTAATTTCGGGGCCGATTATCACGCCCACGATCAATCACCCACCGGAACCGGTGTAGATCAACTGAAAAACGTCATTCTTAAACTGAAATCAGATCCCGATGACCGCCGTATGATTGTTTCCGCCTGGAATCCAATCGATTTTCACCGCATGGCATTACCTCCCTGCCATTATTGTTTCCAAATAACAGTTATCGAAGGCCGACTCAACCTGCTTTGGAATCAACGATCTGTAGATGTGGCCCTGGGATTACCGTTTAATATAGCCAGCTATGGCTTGCTGCTTCATCTATTGGCCAGGGAAGCGGGACTTAAGGAAGGACGGCTGGTTGGTTTTTTGGCAGACACACACATTTATGTCAATCATTTTGAAGGGCTGAAAGAGCAGTTAACCAGAGATCCCAAACCGCTACCTACTATTCAAACCGAAAATTTTAAATCAATTTTTGATTGGGATTATAAAGATTCAGTCATCAATAACTACCAATCCCACCCTCGAATAACATTCGAAATAGCAGTTTAAAGGAAATAAACATGACAAAAATAGCCGTCATCGTTGCCGTTGCTCAAAACGGCATTATTGGAAAAACAAATGATATTCCCTGGCGATTAAGTGAAGATTTTTTGCATTTTAAAGAACTCACCATGGGAAACCCCTGTATTATGGGCGATTTGACCTATGAATCACTTCCCGAAAAATCCCGCCCACTTCCCGGACGGGAAAATATTGTACTTACCTTTGATAAAAGTTACCACCCAGAAGGCACCACCATATTGTATTCTTTTGAAGAGGCCATCGATTACGTCAAAAACAAAAACGTCAACATCGCTTATATCACTGGTGGTGCCTCTATTTACAAACTTGGCATGGAAGTAGCTGATATACTTGAACTCACCAGAATCCATAAGGATATTGAAGGGGACGTTTATTACCCGGAGGTGAATTGGGATGAATGGGAACTTGTAAAACAAAAGGACATGGAAGGTCAGGATAGAATCAGCGGCGAAACACTGACTTTTTCCTTTTTAACCTACCACCGCAAACAGCGAATTTAGAAAATCAAACTATCCAATCGAATCATGTGTAACAGATAAAGAAATGATTTGACCGGACACCTGGAATCACTACGAAGACAAAACCAGGCAGATTCGTCGGACGTAATAGTTAATTCACGATGGCAGCAACTTTTGAACAAGCTGCTCAAGTTCTTTCTTATTCAACAATGTTGGTACTGGATACCAGGGATTGCTTTCAGCGTATGCTCTTTCTGCGATTAAAGGGATATCTTTTTCTTGAAGTTCCTTTATGGTTAATGGAATATCCATGTTTTGATTCATGTTTTTTATTTTTTCGATCAATCGCAGGGATAACTTCTCATTTGATTCTCCGTTTTTCCCTAATCCACTGACAATGGCCAGTTTTGCCAATCGATCTTCCGCATTTTTTCTGGATTGTTCCATAACGTACGGTAAAATGATGGCATTGGCCAAGCCATGAGGAACACCATACATACCTCCCATATTGTGAGCGATAGCATGTACATAGCCGACATACGTTCTAGTAAATGCGGCACCGGCATAATAAGATGCCAGAGCCATATTATTGCGTTTTTCGATATTTGATCCATCTTTATACAGCACTTCCAGATCCTCAAAAATTATCTTAACGGCTTTTTCCGCCATATCATCTGTGAACGAGGTTCCCATCAAGCTCACATAGGATTCAACGGCATGTGTCAGCGCATCCATACCGGTGATGGACGTTATATGAGGCGGTAGTCCCAGCATTAGTTCCGGGTCCAGCACTGCGATTTTAGGTACTATTTTAAAACTGCTGATTGCAAATTTCTCATGGTTTTCAGAGTCGGTCACCACAGCGGCAATTGTCGTTTCTGAACCGGTTCCAGCTGTGGTTGGAACGGCGAACAGGAGCGCGGCTTTCCATCGAATTTTGAACAGTCCTCTCATTTTATGAATCGACTGTTTTTTATTGGTTGCCCGTGCGGCAATGATTTTGGCACAATCAATGGGCGATCCGCCACCAAAAGCGATCACCCCCTGGCATTTGTTTTCCCGGTATACCTTGACACCTTTTTCAATGGTTTTAATCTTCGGATTGGGTTCAACGTCATCAAATACTGTATATGTAATGTTTTGTTGCGCAAGGGCTTCAAGTAAAGGGTTTGGTAGCCCTATGTCCATCAACGGTTTATCCGTGACTACCAAAAGATTGGAAAGACCCGTTTCTTTGACTTTTTTCGGTAACTGTTTAACAATCCCTGCACCTGCCAGAAGTTCCTGTTTGGGGAAGCGTATAACATAAAGAGCCAATTTTAAAAAAAAATGTACGATTCGATAGATAACTTTTATAATTGTCCACATCATTTGTTCTCGTTGATAAATGGTTGGCAATTAAAACCTTTGTATCGTGTTTTTTGATAATAAAAATTTCCAAAGATTATTCAATCCGCCACAGTTTTGGCGGCAGTGTAGTAATCCCGTTGATTTACCTATGATGTAACAATGACAAAATCACCTTTAGGCAATTCAAGTGGAGTAAAAAATCGAATCATGTCAATTTTGATACCGTTGAATTCGACATCCTAATAGTCCAACAATTGCCTTTTACCTCCCGGTAGCACCCATCTACCTTTTTTGATGACCATCAGCAGCGACTGATCGACACCTTTATGTTTGTCAGGGCCGAAACTTCGTATTGGACCACCGAATAAGCTTTTATAGGAATGAATGCTTTCCAGTCCTTCAATAAAACTGTCAACAGTCAGGTTTGGCCCGGCTTTTTCAAGAGCTTTGATAGTAATGTCGGCCAGCATGTATCCTGTTTGGGCACTTTCGCTGGGCTCTTTGTTGTATCGTTTTTTATATTTGTCAAAAAAGAGTTTGGCTTTTCCAGTGACATCTTCTTCGTATAAAAACTCCAAGCCGGTAACAGAATAGAGACCTTCCACATCCGCCCCACCTTTTTCGGCTACAATTTTTGCACAAGATGCTGTTGCACTGACCATATCAACATTCCAGCCAAGTCTACGGGCTGTTGCAACCGAAATAATCGTATCCCGGACGACAGTACCCAGAGCTACCAGATCGCATTTATCATTTTTAAGTTTGATAATGGATGCAACAAAATTGGTTTCAGTGGCTTTGTGCCCGATTTTGGTTGTCAACTTCATGTTCATGGCGTGCAGTTGGTCGTTGACGGCATCCACGAATTCCTTGCCATAGTCGTTGTTGACATACAACAGGCAGATATTTTTTTTATTCTTTTTCTTTACAAAATATTTGATACCGGCTCTCATTTGATCATAATAGGAGGATGTCACCATGAACTTTAATTTGTGATGCGGTTCCACCATGCTTCGTGCTAAAGTGTAGGGAAAAAGACTGGGAATATTATATTTAAACTGTTTCCGGAAGATCGCTTGATTCATCGGAGTGCCGATGGAACCGATCATAGCAAAAACTTTATCCTGATGAATTAATTTATTTGCCTTGTGCACAGCAATGGGAACCCGATATTGAGAATCCTCCACAATATATTTGATTTTACGACCAAAAATACCTCCCTTTTGATTGAATTCTTCAAACCGCATCCGAATGGCGTTTGTGGATTCAATTCCCCAACTGGCAATCGGTCCACTCAGAGCAGTATGTGTTCCAAACACAATTTCATTGGTTTTAACTCCCTGTGTTCCGGCAGCTATCGAGAATATGGGAGATATTACAATTATAATTACCATTGCCATGGCCCTGATCTTCCAATGTTTTAATCTTAATACCATAACCCCTCCCCTTGTTTTAATTTTATATTTGATACAAGGCAATCGTATGAAAAATCCTTTCCATCATCTCCGCAAAGGCGGTTACCCAGGGATTACTGCCTTAGTGAATATGACAGGGAAAGATCCAATGTGGGGACATTTGTATGCTTTCATATATTTGATGTTTGCCATTCTAAAAACTGAATACAACATATCCATGCCTGGTTTCACCGATATCTTTACCTTTTGGAACCAAATATAAAAGAAATCTGCAATATAACATCAAAAAATGCAGTATGATTTGTGTCATAAATGTCAATTATGTCAAACCGAAGAAAAATATAGTTGTTTGTAATTATAGGCAAATAGCTCTGTTTTATGACATTTTTTGTTATTTTTGTTTTATTTTACACTGCATAATCGATTGTCAATACAGGTATTACTGCATAGATTGCTGTTCTGTAAAGAATTTTTCTTCTGGTACTTCAATTGCAATTTCTTCAATTAAATCAGCCGATATGTATTGTTAATCGCCTTTTGGAAAGTTATTTCACACAACGGCGCATAACAGCTGAATACTAAAAAAAAATTGAACGATTATTTAACAGGGTTATCTATGAAAAAACTTGAATTGATTATCAAACCTTTCAAATTGGATGATGTAAAAAATGCCCTTTCTGATGTGGGTGTAACAGGAATAACCACTTATGAAGTCAAAGGATTCGGTAAACAAAAAGGACACATGGAATTATATCGTGGGGCGGAGTACCAGGTGGATTTTGTTCCCAAAACTAAAATCGACATTGTAACGAACGATGAAGATGTGGAAAAAATCATTGATGTTGTTGTCTCTGCTGTCAGAACCGGAAAAATAGGAGATGGGAAAATATTTATATCCGATATCAACGAAGCTGCCAGAATACGCACCGGTGAAAGGGGCCCAACAGCGATCTAGGTTTAAAAAATAAGTAACACTCTCAAATGGGTTTGTTTAACTGATAGATATTACTATTTTATTTCAGATACATAAGGTTGCAGTCGAATAAATTTAAAATATTACCGATTGGAGGGAAATATGACACGTTTCTGGGTATTTATTGTAAGATTAACTTTTTTATTGATATATACCATGGGTTTACCCAGACTTTTGCTTGCCGATACAGGTATCGATAAGGCAGATACCGCATGGATGATAATCTCCACCGGTCTGGTTTTTTTGATGATACCGGGGCTGGCTTTGTTTTATGGGGGGATGGTACGATCATTTAATGTGCTTAGTACAATGATGCACTCCCTGTTTGCCATAGGCGTGATGAGTATTCAGTGGTATGTTATTGGATACTCACTCTCCTGGGGGCCCGATATTGGCGGCTTTGTTGGAGGATTGGACTTTGCTTTTCTCAAAGGTGTCGGTATGGAAGCCAATGGAAGCATTCCACATGTCCTGTTTATGATGTTCCAGGGAATGTTTGCCATACTTACTCCTGCATTGATCGCTGGTGCCGTGGTGGAGAGAATTAAATTCTCATCATGGGTTGTATTTATGGTGTTGTGGGGAACCATTGTGTATGATCCCCTGTGTCACATGGTGTGGCACGCCAATGGGTTTCTTTTAGTCAGGGGCGGACTTGATTTTGCAGGTGGACTGGTAGTTCATATTAGCTCGGGTGTATCTGCCCTGGTATTGGCTTTGGTGTTAGGTAAAAGAGTTTCCCACAAAAAGATCCCATTGCCGCCTCACAATCTGGTTTTAACAATTTTAGGAGCTGCCTTGTTATGGTTCGGCTGGTTTGGATTTAATGCCGGGTCAGCATTGACTGTCGGCGGTCTGGCAGCCAATGCACTGGTAGTAACACATATGTCGGCAGCAGCCGGTTTGTTTTCCTGGGTGTGTGCCGAATGGATTCTTCTGAAAAAACCTTCCGTTTTGGGTGCGGCTTCCGGTCTGGTGGCTGGTTTGGTGGCAATTACTCCCGGGGCAGGATTTGTTAACGCCTCCTCCGCCATTATAATCGGCTTAATTGGTGGTATTGCCTGTTTTCTTGGAGTGCGCGTTAAAGATAAATTTGGATTCGACGATTCATTGGATGTTTTTGGCGTTCACGGAATTGGTGGTATGGTAGGGGCATTGTTAACCGGGGTTTTTGCCACTAAACTGATAAATTCGGATGGTGCCGATGGATTGGTTTACAATCTGGCAGATGGTGCCGGTTTATTATTTGAGCAGGTGTTTGCTGTTCTATTCACTATTGTATATGCCGTAGTTTTCACCCTGATCCTGGCAGTTTTGATTGATAAAACCATAGGACTACGGGTTTCCAATGAAATTGAAATACAAGGATTGGATGGCAAGTTACACGGAGAACAAGCCTATCATGATTAACAGTATCGTAATTCTGGTAATGATTGCTTATTATAGGATTCAGCTTCCGGCAGATAAGAATTCAGTCGCCGAATATCAAATTTCAAAATAAATCCAAACGATATAGATCATTATTTTTCGAGGAATCACCGAATTTCATAACGCTCTTTTTGATAAATCAAAAAGCCAAATATGAATTCAGTTATTGGAAGTGTTGCTCAGTCAAATCTTTCAAGTATTGCATTACATGATTGGTTCAATAGGAAAAAAAAGCACTCTTCAGATAAGTTGGATATAAATCGGGTAAATGGATAGATGTTGTTTATTGGCAGTTACAGCCAAATTTATAACAGGAGAAACGTGTAAGCTACAATCGCCGCCGATTACTGGTATTGTTATGTTCATTGTATGTTCTTTAATCCGGTTTCAATGTGGCAATCATTGAAACCGGTCTTAACCTGAACAATTAATTTATACTTTCCAAAGATCATTATCATAAAATAAACACTGCTTCGGGAAGAATAGTCATATGAACGGTATCGCCGACCATCAAACGATGGGTTCGATACTCCGTTTCGGTCATTTGGGCAATGATAGAGATACACCCGTGTACCTTCAACTGAATGAGATCATTTTCTTTACTGATTTGTTTAATAAGACCAGTGAAATTGTTTTGAAAACCACCTTTGGAAGGTTCAGGGTGAACGGTAATATTTTTAGGATCAATGCGAACCCGTGCTTTACCTTGCCTGCTCTCCGGCAATATCAGTTCAAGTTTATCTTGAACAATACATCGGGATGTCTGGTTATCCAGGGGGAGAAACATGGCTGTAAAAACATTTTCGTATGACAGGTCATTAATGTGGCCGTTTTCCAGGTAAAGCATGTGTTGCGTGAGATCGGCGGTTTGAATTTTATCGTGGGAGGTAAAAATAAGGGTAATGTTTTTTTCCGCATTAATGGCCTGTAGCAGATCGGTGATAATGGCTTGATTTTCCGGATCGACATTGGCTGTAGGCTCATCACAAAGAATCACTTCGGGTGACAAGGCTAATGCTCTGGCCAGAACCACCCGTTTGGTTTCCCCACCGGATAGTTTATGTGCCGGTGCATTGGATAAATGGCGCATTCCTACCAGATCCAGTGATTCTTCTACGATCTGTTTTCTCTTTTTACGGTTGATCCCCCTGATTTTTAATCCTATTTCCATATTTTTGAAGACAGTAGTGGTGAACAATATAGGGTCTTGATTGACCATCACTACATGCCGTCTGAGTTTGTGCAATCCGCCTTTGGAATGGAAAACCGGTTTGTTTTTGAAGGTAATGTTTCCGGTAGTGGGCTGATCCAGAAAACCGAGGATATTTAAAAGGGTGGTTTTTCCTGCGCCGTTGGGACCCAATAGGGAATATATAAGGCCTTCCTCAATGAACAGCGAATCGATATCCAGCACTGTTCGTTGACCAAATGTTTTTACCAGTTTTGATAATGTGTACACACTCATCGAGTTCCTCTTCCCTGTAAAAATTGAAACAAGAGGTTTAAGCTGAAACTGATGAATAGAAGGATAATGCCCAGGGCAATGGCCAGAACAAATTCACCCTTATCATATTCCAAAGCCATGGCCGTGGTAATGGTTCGGGTGAACCCTTTAGCATTTCCACCCAGCATCATACTGATGCCCACTTCGGAAATGACACGGCCAAAGGCAGCTACCACAGCAGCGATAATACCGAAGCGAGTTTCATGCAAGACCAGAAGGGCCGTTTGTCTCCGGTTTGCCCCCAGTGTCATTGCTGTTTTTCGGTATCGATCATCAATATGGTTGATAGCGGCGATAGTAAATGTTGCTATTATTGGTATGATCAGAATGGTTTGTCCGATGATAATAGCTTTTTGACTATAAAGAAGATCCATCGGACCCAAAATACCCCGCCTCGAAATCAAGGCATAAAGAAAAAGACCAATGGCCACGGTGGGCAAGGCCAGCAGTGTATTTAATAGGGTGATGACCAGCCTCTTACCGCAGAACGTTCGGAAGGCGATGAGAAGTCCCAGAGGGATGCCGATGAAGCTGGAGATGATAGTGGATGAACAGGCCACCTTTAATGACACAGCCACAATGGCTAACAACTCCATATCCAAATCCAGTACTAATCCGACGGCGGAAATCAGGCTGTCAAATAAAAAATCCATCTGTTTTTATATTATCGGGCATCCGGGTAAAACAATTGTTTTCCAAGTAATCGGTAATTGGCAATTAATTGCTGAGCCTGTGGGGAAATCAGCCATTCTGCAAATTCAACCGCCAGATTGTACTTCACGTGAGGGTGTTTTTGCGGGTTAATGGGAATGATGCCGTAAGGATTACTCAAAGAAGGGTCTCCTTCGCTTAATACAACCAAATCAATAGCTATCTTGCGACCATGTTTGTATTTAATGTAAGTGCCACGGTCGGTCAATGTGTAGGCGCGTTTTTCATCGGTGTAGGTTAATGTTTTTCCCATGCCTTGGCCCAGGGATCGATACCAATCACCAACCGGTTGCGTAAAACTGATGTTTTTCTTTTTTCCTTTTTTGACAACGGTGGTAGTCGTTTTTTTTAATTTAATCCCGGATTTGTTCCATAAATATTGCTCTTTTGTATGTGTGCCACTGTCGTCACCCCTGGAGACAAACATGGCACCTTTTTTTGCAATCCTGGCTAAGGCTTCTGTTACACTGCTTGCATTTTTAACATCAGCTGGATCGTTGGACGGGCCGACAATGACAAAGTCATTGTGCATGATGGCATAACGTTTGGTGCCGTATCCTTCCTGAACAAATTTTTCTTCCCTTGACTTGGCATGGACAAAAATAATATCCACATTACCATCCAAACCATCCCTTATAGCTGCACCAGTTCCCTTTGCAATAACCTTAACCTGGATTCCAGTGTCTTTTTCCAATTCCGGCAACAACACATCCAGCAATCCAGAAGCTTGGGTACTGGTGGTAGTGGACATAGTCAAAATCTTACTTTTTGCCAACACATTTCCTGTGGTTAAACACAATAAAACAACCAATAAAAAAACGAATGTATAATGTAACTTTCTCATTTATAACTCCTTTTTTAATTTATGAATTGGTAATTATCCAGCATTATCCTGGACTCTATGTCATTCCAGCGAAGGCGTAAAATCAATAAACTGATCTCTGCCATCTATCATCCTGAGGAGGGCGACGACGGATGTCGCCGGGGCTCTATTGAGATTCTTCAGGTCGACCAAGGCTCCCTCAGAATGACAAATAGATCACGGTTTTTATGTTGAATCGTTATACGGATTGTTCCTCTTTTTCAGAATTAAACTCTTTCGGAAAAACGATTTTTCCCGTCATCTTCAGATCATAACCAAAATCAGATCTGAACAGATTTTGAAAATCTTTTTCCAGCAAAAGACCCAGAAAAAGTTGTACTCCTTTTTCAAAGAACCTGTCTTTTGGAATCAACAAATCAAACCTTTCCCAACGTAATGGTAAGAAGTCGAGATCCAATAAAGAGGCCACCACTTTAATGCCGGGAGCAACATCAGCCCGCCCTGCCAGAACCTCCAGTCCAGCATCAAGGTGTTTGGGCACTTCTCTATGATAGCCTTCAATTTGTTCGGTATCAACACCGGCTTTCTTCAATTCATGATCAAACAATAATCGAGTACCTGTACTCAATGGACGATTCACCATATGAATGCCGGATTTTCCGACATCTGCTACGGATTTGATATTCTTGGGATTGCCTTTGGTTAAAAGCAGCCCTTGTTCACGATAGGAAAAATTTACTATCGCCGGCATATTATGCAAATGATGGTCTGCATAATCAAAATTATATTCCTCTTCATCCTCCTGTAGCAAATGACTGGTAGCAATGTGGCATTGGTTTTGCCTCAGTGCCTTTAATCCCCCCAAACTACCCAGGTTTCCAAAAACTGCAACATGATCCTGAAAGCGACTATTAAAAAGGTCAATAGTCAAATTTAATAGTGGATCGTTACTTCCTGTGATAATGAGTAAGTTATTGTAATCCGATGTCTGAAATGGAGATGAAGGGTAATTAATGGTGTTTGCCTCAATCCATTGTTCTACTAAATGTTTTGGAAAAGACCATTTTCCGGTGATTTTGACAGCTGGGAGTCCTTTTTCCGCCACCAGAGTATAAACCATTTTCTCGTTGACCTTCAAGAAAGAGGCTACTTCTTTGGTTGATAATAAAACAGTCATATTCAAGTCCAGCAAAAGGGAATAGTAAAATTTGGATCAACTAATAAAACTGGGTTTAAATTAGTTTGATAAATTCTGCTTGTCAATAGTATGTGATCAATTACACCAATTATTAACTATTTGTAACTCAATGTCATTTAGCTACAAAAATGATTCTTCCTTTGTCATCCCGAAACCCAAAGGAAACGAAGAAACTCAATGGAGCCCAAACGACATTCAGAAATAACTGAATTGTGCGAGAGCTTAACTTAATAACATTGATTAGTAACTTGACAGTTAAAAGTTCTCGTCATCATACCGAACTTGATCCGGCATCCGGGGAGAGATACCCGGAGATGACAATAGATTCCTGATCAAGCCTGGAATGGCGGTGCAATTACTTAAAATAGACTTTAATTACAGATCAGCACATAAGAACTCTAAACTATTGAAAATAGAGACTGTAATGCAGGAATCTGTTTATCTTTAAAATAACAACCTGCTTTAAGCTAAAGTCATATTTTTCTATCTGTCATCCTGAGTTACAGATGCTGATTGAAGCGATCGACAAATGGCACAGCGGTCTTATTGTTCCCGGGGTGTGAGAGAATTAAGGGTGGGGGGGACATGTACTTCTGTTTTGATCAGAGTAGTTTTAACGTCTTTTGTTTGCGTAGTACTTTGTATAATACAGTCGGCAACATGTTCACCTGATCTATGTATGGTGGGCATATTAAGCAAAAATTGTTACTCAGCCCATAAAGAGTCCGGTAAAAAAGCCTGAATGGCTTCAATGAATGACCATTCAGGCAAATATTTTATCTGATTAGTTTACACTTATTTTCGGTATAACATTACTATACAGCACAAAACCAAAGGTGTATGTTTCTCCCGGATTCAGTGATTGTTTCCAGGAGGGCAGGGTCAGTATCATGATACTGCCACTGCCTGAAACTGTCATGTTCCACAGATTGATATCTGATCCATCTGTTTCAAGGGTCAGTTCAACATCCGTCATGACTGAATCCAATGTATTTGTAATTGATACCTCATACTGGGCACCATCCGGCCAGCTGTTTACCTGTGTCATTTTGACAGTCAAGTCATCCGGTCCAGTTCCTGTCGGACAACCATTTGCATCAACGTCTTCACCTTCAGGTGTATTGGGACACTGATCAAGATCGTCGGTTACACCATCGTTGTCAGTATCTCTCTGTGATGGAGAACATCCGTTTTCATCGGCAATTTCATCCACCGGTGTATTGGGACATAGATCATCTTCATCAAACACACCGTCGTTATCTGTATCTGTTTCATTTCCCTGACTATCATTAAAAAGCAGATAATGCGTTGCATTGGCAAGGGCAATATCAGACTGTGCCCAGAATCGGTGATAATTAAATACCGGTTCTGTTCCGGCATTATAGGCATCAAGAACCTTCTGATAATCAGGATCATCTTTATATTTAGAGCGAATATCAAGGAACGTTACGCCTGGTTCAATGGTATCTCCATTGGGCATTTGTCCTGTCCAGCCTTCAGGAATATAGATTTCCTGTTCAAACAGCCGTGAGTAATCGCCTCTTTTTTCAGGGACAGACAAACCAAGCTCATCCCTGTTTTGGTTCCACATTCGATCAAGAAGCTCTTCACCCAGGGTTTTGGCTTCCAGATCCTGTGAATTCCATTTTTTACCTGCTGCGCTGTAGTAAAAAAGAGCTCTGGCAAGACAGGAAGCAATACCCACATCCTGGCTGTAATCTTCGATTTCCACATGAAGATTAGGATTGCCAGTGGAAGTCCCTGTCCATGTATCCGGAGATCCAGTCCAGCTCAGCGTGGATGGAATTTCAAAAGAACCACTTTCTGTCAGCACCACAGATTGTTTGATCCAGGCTGTCCATTTTTCAAGAAGATTCTTAACTCTCTCATCACCTGTAATATAGTAGTATTCTGCAACACGTTCCATGGACCATGCCTGCCATCCAAACCAGGTGCCACTGCCCGGATCATGATATACCGGGTTATACTCAAACATCATGCCGTAAAAGGTTGGTACATCCGAGGGATGGCTTTCATAGCTACCTTGATAGGAGTTCGTGGCCCCACCGGCAATTGCACCTTCACTGGACTGTAACCACTGATAAAATTCAATCTGTCTATCAAGGCTGTTTTTCCAATCCCTGGCACCATTGGTTGAAGCTGGTTTAAAATCGCTTAATGTGCCCAATGCATAAGCTGCCACAGGGTTCTGGTAACCAAAATGGACATGGCTGCTACCAATTTTCCAGGACCAGGAAGGCAAAGTGCTGCCGCCCCACGCATAATACCAGGAAAGAAGGTTGTGACTGCTTTCATAACCAGTTGCACCCTGATCGTACTTGTTTTCACAACCCATTTTTTTAAAATATTTGTCAAAAAATGAGTATCTCAGCCAATCACCCATTTTTGAGGATTTTCTTACAAGAGGTGTAATATCATACCCATCTTTTTTTGCCCATTTATTTGCCCAGTACATTGCTTGAACAACCCTTGCATCTGCATCCGGTGCATTTGTATATCGCCACTGCTTTGTATAATTGTTATCCTGTGTGAACAGGTCCAGAAAACCGTATTGGCCTCCAAAGATCATCACTTCCCATGACGGATGTGTTACCGTTTCCCAAACCGATTCCTGTGGACCACGTTGAAACGTGTTGATATAAGATACTTTAGATGTACCGTCGCCATGATTGCCGTAGCCATACCAGTTATCCACATCGAAGAGCCAGTGCATGCCATACACAAGACCGGAGCCATAGGCCGAAATCAGTTCCTGGCTGATGGGGTCCTGCCCCACAGGTATACTCGTATCAAGAGGGCTTGGATAAAAATCCGGCAGACTAAATTCAGATGCATACGTTGCAGGACTCGATGCATTGTAGCGGTCCACACCGGGTTGATCCTGACTTCCCGGAATGGTATACCTTTCCATGATATCCCAAGCTGTTTCAAGGCTGGACCAGTTTCCAGTAATTCTACCGTACATAGCCTCAAGCAGGATATAGTAACTGATAGCTTCACTGGTTGTTTCATGACCATAATCAGGGGCTTCAATGATAAGAGTTTCAACTGAATGATAGGGCACCCCTTCAGGACTGAAATAGCCGTTATTGCTGTCATGAAGCTCACTCCACATCTCCAGAAACCGGTTTTTATAGATTTCCGAATTGTCATCCGGCAGTGCATGGAGATTGCTTGTCAATAACAATCCTAAAGTTGTAATCAACATGATCAGTTTTTTCATGTTATACTCCTTTTTAATTTTATTAAACAATGTTGCCTGTAGGTAACATGGCTGAAACGTTGGAAAATACACTAACTTTTCATATAACCATTTAAAAAAAACAGGCGTGTCAGAATTGACAAGACCCGTCACAAACACCTTTTTCAGCTGCTGTAAATCAATTTAAAAAATGACATCAGGTTAACTGTATAATGCATTCGTTTTGAGTCTTTATTAAAAACAATTTTGTAGATTTTATCTACAGATTTACAGACTAACAACTCACATTCTGGTGTCATTAATCTATTATTGATTACTGGCAGTTAGCTGTTATTATAGATAAAATACTTAAAAATACTATTTACATAATAATAACAACCAAATACCATGCATTTACAAATAGGCACTTTTTTAATAAAAACACTGGCTTTATCAGCTGTGCTCTCTTCGAACATCAACTTTAGATCAAGTTGATGCGCTTGGTTGAGAAACTCGGTTTCCGCCTTTAATAAAATACGAAGATCAAGTTTCCACAGAGGTTTGAAATTGAGCTGACTTCAGCATAGGCTCAAAAATAACCCGGAAAAGACTACCTCCCTATCGATCCATCATTTGTTATAGTTGGTTACCGTTAAGTTGCAGGATTAACTTAAATATTCAGTTACTGGAGCTGTGTTTAAGATTTTCCCACTTAATTTTTTTCATTTGCATTATGAATGAATGTTTTTGTAATTATCTAATTTTATTATCTTTTTAATATTTTCAAAACAATTTTATAAATATTTCAATGATTTAAATCAAGCGGACAGGAAAATAATAATTACATTAATCACTTAATCTTCTTAGTCATCGGAGACAATAAGCTGCACCAGCAACCGACAACTGGGCGTTCAATTGTCAGATGAAGTAGTATAAATATAATTCGTTGGCTATTTTAAAATTCTTGGATATTTTAACGAAATGTTTCGGAAAATTTTAGTTGATTCTGAGGTTGAATGTAATAATTGACTGCTGTCCTTAGCGACAGAATGTTCGTCACACCAACTTAATGATTTCAATCAGGGCCATGCGTCGCATGATTCCCCCCATTGCCAACGCATGGTCGGATAAAAATTGGTTGTATTTCAGTATCTCCTCTTTCAAACAAGTTAATCCGTTTTTATAAGATTGATTGAACTTAAAATTTCATGGCGCTTTTCATGGTGTTTCACGCATCTATCATCATGTTTTGGCTCCATTTTTAGAATCTCTTATATTTAGTTAATCCTTCAAACTTTGCCAGAACATCCAGCATCACTTTATCGGCACTATCCCCAATGGTAAGACTAATTACAATCATGATAATATTTGGATCGATGTGGACAAAAATCGTTTTCCGAGTGATAGTTTCGGAGAAAACACTACATAGTTAACAATAAGTATCCTTTCATTGAGTCTGGCAAAATTGTTCCCAAAACATGCTCTGCCCCCCTTCATAAACGAATTTGAATAAAAACAATGAACTGTAAAATGTTTCATACAGCAATTAAAATACTGATCAGAAGTCGTTCATTATTGTAATTAAAATCAGTCGCAATCTGCCACTATTTGATTTGGTGATTATAGCACACAGAAGGATTATCAGGATAAAACATATTCTAAAAAACATCACCATATTAATAAAAAATGGGGCGATACTCATTTAGCCAATATTATTACATGAACAGATTATTGGGTTACAATAAAAATTAAGATTTTTATCAAACGATAGGATAAGTATGTCTGAAAAACACTTAAAAGGCAGCAATAATAAAAAACAGATAAACCTGCACCGATAAACTCAAATTTATTTTAAGCTAACCTCAAAAAATAAAAAAACACCATTTCTGAGGTCACGAGTAATCTTATTATTGAACTGATGGTAGGATTGGGATATAAATACTTGTTGTTTACTGTTTTGTATTGTGATAATTAACTTTTTTGTCGTGTTTCACAAGAATTTCCGCCACTGATATGTCAATTTTCCTATTTGATTAAGACGCAAAACAGGTTATTGTCGCATTTTTGAGCTTGTTATAGCAGATCGTTACTTTTTTCATTTCTCAAATAACAATTGAATTTGATCGTAGTATATTACTATTTTCGGAACTTGAAGTCTATGACAATTCCATTTAACTTTTTTTAACAATTTGGATGTCCAAATAATCTACTTCACATTGAATACGCATAAACAGAAGATAACAAAACGGGTTGATGAATTTGCACAATATGACAGCAGTTAAATTAAAAAAGGAGCTAAAACTCGGACGACTTGGATTTCCGAAATCTTGTCATCCATCCACCTGATTTTTCGATTTAACGATCATTGCAGGGAATAACTCCAAATTTCAACAAAGTTAATTATTCAAAATATGGATACTATTTTAGACTACGACATTATCGAAGAAACCGGCCAAACATCACGATTTGTCACTTACCGCGGTAAAAAAAGAGGCTGTGAAAAGACGTCCATTCTAAAGGTTATAAAGGGGGAGTGCCTTTCACCAACCGATCTGGCCCTGTTCAAGCAAGAAGCAGATAAAATAATACGGATTGATCATTATGGTATTGTGCGTTTGGAGGAAACAGGTAAACACAATGGCAGTTTTGTCATGGTTCAGGAAGATTTCAGAGGTATTACACTTAAAAACATCATAAAATATCAACGGCTTAGCGTACCTACTTTTTTAAGAATAGCATGTAATTTAGCCGAAACGTTGGGGTGTCTTCACCAGAAAAATGTCTTCCACCGTGAAATTACACCAAATAACATTGTTGTCGACTACAGTATTCATCATACTAAAATAACGGATTTTGGCATCATATCTGTTTTTAATATCTCCCATCAAAATATATATCAGACAGATATAATAGAAGATACGCTGTTTTATATTTCTCCTGAACAAACCGGAAGAATGAATCGAACCATCGACTTTCGGACGGATTTTTATTCATTGGGTGTGACCTTTTATGAAGTCTTAACTGGTCGAGTTCCCTTCATGTTTGATGATCCCATTGAACTCTTTCATGCTCACATCGCCAAAACACCTGTACCTCCAATACAACTTAATCCAAAAGTCCCGGTGCCTGTATCTGAAATTGTGATGAAATTGTTGGCTAAAACAGCTGAGGAACGCTATCAAAATGGTTATGGTTTAAAAGCTGATTTATTGGAATGCATCAGACAATATGAGGAAACAGGGAGAATAACCAGTTTTGAACTGAGGCGAAAAGACTTTCCATTGAGCTTGCAGATTCCGCAGAAATTGGTTGGACGTGAAAACGAGATCAAAAGCATTATGTCGGCCTTTCATTCGGTATCCCAAGGAGAAAAAAAAGTGATTATGGTGTCCGGACGTCCTGGTATTGGTAAATCCGCCTTGATACATGAAACAAACAAACCCATTACCGCCAAACATGGATATTTTATTTCCGGTAAATATGAACGATTCAATAGGGATATACCCTATAGTGGTATCATTCAAGCCTTTCAAGGATTGGTTCGCCATATTCTTTCTGAAAGCAAAGAGAGGTTGGACCGGTGGAAAAAAGACACTTTAGAGGCATTGGGTCCTTTGGCCGGAGTGTTGACCGATGTTATTCCCGACATGGAATTTATAATCGGACAACAGCCAGAAGTGGCAGTGCTTGGACCTGAAGAATCGCAAAATAGGCTTAACTTTGTTTTTGAAACATTTATTAAGCTGATAGCCAGGCCGGAATGTCCCCTGGTTTTATTTCTGGACGATTTACAATGGATTGATATTGCAAGTTTGCAGTTCATTAAATTGATCATGATGGAAAAGGAGATGCATTATTTGTTATTGATCGGCTCATTCAGAGATAATGAAGTTGATTCGGATCACTCGCTTTCTGTTTTGCTAAATAACCTGGAAAATGAATACGGTACTGCCGACAAAATCAAACTTGCTCCGTTAAACAGTCATCAAATCAGTAATTTTATTGCTGATTTTTTAAAATGCGATAATACGTCATCTAACCTCCTGGCAGAGCTGGTGTATGAAAAAACCGGGGGAAATCCATTTTTTGTCAGGCATTTTTTAAAAACGCTTTATGATGAAAAAAAACTTAAGGTTGATCCGGTTTTAGGATGGACGTGGAATATGCAGGATATTTCCCGCATGCAGGTGACGGATAATATTGTAGAACTGTTGGCCGGAAAAATTTCTCAATTGAGTGAGAAAACTAAAGAAGTATTGACTATATGTGCTTGTATTGGCAATCAATTTGATTTGGGAGTTTTGTCTGCTGTCCTGGGAGAGTCTGTAGACACAACGTTTGCTTATCTATCTGTGGCCATCACGGAAGGACTTATTATTCGAGCAGATGTATACATGTTTCAACATGATCGAATTCAAGAGGCCGCATATTCCCTTTTATCTGAAGATCAGAAGCAACAGTTGCACTACAAAATCGGTCAATACTTGTTGAAAACAAGTGATGAGGATGCTTTAACCAATAATCTGTTTTATATCATAAGCCAATTAAACCATGCCATTCCCTTGATCACCGATCAAAATGAGAAAAACCGACTGTCAAAAATGAATTTAGACGCTGGAAAAAAGGCGAAAGAGTCAGCGGCTTTCCACTCATCCCTGGTTTTTTTGCAAACCGGTATAAATCTTTTACCCGGGGATTGTTGGCAGAGCCTGTACAAGCTTACCTTATCACTGTTTATCGAAGCCGCAGAAGCCGCTTACCTGAATTCCGACTTCCCCGAAATGGAACGATTAATCAGCCACATATTAAGCAAGGCTAAAACATTGTTGGATTCGATAAAGATATATGAAATACGAATCTGCGCCCTGAATGCACAAAACAAACTGGGTGAAGCGATAGATGTGGGGATTGAGGCGTTAGCCCTCTTGGGGATGAAATTTCCCCGAAACCCAAGTTCAGTGAATATTTTAATCAGTCTTTGTCGATTAAAGATGAGTCTAAGAGCAAAAACAGATAATGACATTTTAAGTCTTCCGCGTTTAACTGATTCCCGTTTGCTGGCAGGACTTCGAATAATCTCTGCTGTCAGTACTGTCGCTTATTGGAGCTCTCCCAAACTTTTACTGTTATTATTTTTTGAAACCATTCGCTCGTCCCTCAAACATGGTTTAGCGCCTGTTACTGTCCACGGTTATGCTGTATTTGCTTCTATCTTATGCATGATGGGCAATATTTCATCCGGATATCGGTTTGCCAAATTAGTGGAAAAAATGTCGGAAAAGATTGATGTGGCGGAATTTGAGCCGAAGATTGAATTTACATTGATTTCTTTTGCTTTACATTGGAAAGAGCATCTGCAAGAAGCTACTCCCCGGCTTCTGAGGATATATCAACAAGCGCAGGAGAATGGTGATGCACAATTTTTATGCTATGCTTTGATGAAACATTGCTCACGCTTGTTTTATGTGAATGAAAATCTGTCTCAGGCAGAACAAATCGTACATAAAAATATCAAGATCATCGAGCGTTTTGATCACAAAACTGCTCTCTATATGGCCCGTTTAGTCCAACAAGTAATGTTAAACCTGTTGGGAAAGAACAATGATCCAACACTGCTGGTTGGGGCTAATTACGATGAAACAAAAATGGCTGCCATTCATCGGGAAGCCAATGATCGAACCTCCATCCCAACGCAATGCTTTTACAAGATGTTTTTAAACCTGTTATTTTATAATTATTCGCAGGCTGTTGTAAATGGTGAAAAAGCAATGGAGGAATTTAGTGGATTGAGTGGTACTAATACAGTGCCGGATGTGTATTTTTTTTATTCCATGGCCCTTATTTCTGTTTACTCGAAATGTAGTTCGAGAGTTAAGCATCATTACAAGAAAATCATCTATAAAAACAGAAAAAAACTAAAAAACTGGAACCGACATGCTCCCATGAATCAATCTCACAAATTTAACCTTCTTGAAGCTGAACTGGCCAATATTATTAAAGAAGATAATAATCGGGCCACCCGGTTTTATGATAAGGCTATTCATCAGGCAAAACAAAACGGGTTTGTATTTTATATGGCTTTCGGCAATGAATTGGCAGCTAAATTTTACCTGTCTAAAGAACAAACTGATACTGCCGCCTTGTATATGTTTAGAGCATGTGAATACTATCGCCAATGGGGAGCAATTGCCAAGGTTGACCATCTGGAAAACACTTATGGTAGTTTAATCGCAGATTCCAATGGAAGAAGAATAGGGAAATCCGGTTTTAACTTTGACTTAATGGCAGTGGCTAATTCTTTGCAGATGATTTCCAAAGAGATCATTCTGGATGATTTGTTAAGAAAACTGATGAAAACCGTTGTGGAAATCGCGGGGGCACAAAGAGGAGTATTAATCTTATGCAAAGAAGGTGGATTGTATGTGGAGGCGGAATATTTAATGGAAAACAACCATTTTCAAGTGGAAGATGTGCCATTGGAAGAAAAAACAGTAGTCAATTCTATTCCTTTGGACAAAAAAACCGATGTGCCTGCTCCTATTATCAATTTGGTCTGGCGAACCAAACAAACCATTGTACTGGATCATGCCATTAAAGAGGGAGATTTTGTATCAAATCCTTATGTGGTAGCAACGCAACAAAAATCCATTTTTTGTCTTCCTATCATCAGAAAATTGGAAGTTACCGGCATATTATATTTGGAAAATAATCAGGCTGCCTATGCTTTTACTCCGGATCGAGTCACTGTCCTGGAATTATTGGCTTCACAGGCGGCAATTTCTCTTGAAAACGCCATGTTGTATGAAACATTGGCTGAGCATCGAGACAATCTGGAAATGTTGGTTGAAAAGCGGACCCATGCTTTAAAAGAAGCTGAAATCAAAACCAGATCTTTATTGGAAAACTCTCCCGACTATATAATCAATATCGATCGGGACTTTAAAATACAATATATTAATCGGACAGCTCCGGGATTAAGCCTGGTAAGAACAAAGCAGGCGGATTTGTTTGATTATCTGATGCCGGAACATCATGAAACTTTTAAACAAAAGATTCAACAAACATTTCGAACCGGCAGCGGGGATAAAATTGAAACCAAAGTGAAAAACGTTTATGGCATTGTTTTTTGGTATGAGATTCGATTGGTGGCGGTAAAAAAGGATTATCAGGTCAGGGAAGTAATGTTGATCGCTACTGATATTACTAAACGGAAGAAAGCCGAGGATGAGCTGTCCCAGGCACAAAAAGAACTGATTGAAAAAGCGCATCAAGCCGGAATGGCAGATGTTGCCTCAAGTACGCTCCACAATGTTGGCAATCTCTTAAACAGTGTCAAAACATCTAGCCGGATTCTCTTTGAACTGTCAGCAGAGTCTAATATTGAAGATCTGCTCAAAGCCAATGCCATGCTAAAGGAAAATATGGGCTCCATTGAAACCTTTATTACCTCCGATCCTAATGGTATAAAGCTGTTGAAGTATTATTTACAACTAGGAAACAGCCTGGCTGAAGAGCAGAATAAAATCACCAAACACAGCAAGCGGATGCTGGAATTGATCTCATTGATTGAAAATGTGATGGTAGCCCAACGGAACTACGCTGGAGTCAGCTCTTTAAGTGACAAATACGATATTGCAGAAATTATTGATGATGCCCTGGCCATTAATGAAGCCGCATTAAAAGCTGGCAATGTTAATGTGATAAAAGAATATATTATCACCCCCACCCTCATCGTTCAAAAAGCAAAACTGATGCATATATTGATCAACTTGATTAAAAATGCCATTGAAGCCATGGCCAAAACACCTCGCCAACAGAGAAATCTAACAGTCGTTATACGGGGGCATAGTGGGATTGTTCAAATCGCTGTCTCGGACAATGGGGAAGGTATTTCATCAGATAAACTGGGAAAGGTTTTTAATTCAAATTATTCCACAAAAATCGAAGGTCATGGTTTTGGTCTTCACAGCAGCGCCATTTACATGTCTGAAATGGGAGCAAAAATCTGGGCAGAAAGTGACGGTGAAGGAAAAGGTGCCACTTTTGTCCTCCAATTTCCACAAGCTCACCTTTAAACCAACTGGATACTTTTCGGATGATACATTTTCTACCTGATGTTACATATCTAAAGGTCGGCTAAAAAATAACTTTACATTCTGTTTACTAAATATCCATTGTTTTAGGGACTATTGAAAATAGAAGGTGAACTAATTTTTTAGCCGACCCATAGAGCACGGGGTGATGCTAAACAGTTACGTATTTTGTTCAGTTTAACCTTTTGTGAGTTGCACATTTCAGCAGGTATTTTCTAGAAAATCGTATACAATATTAAATTAAATTTGAGATATTGATTGGTTGGATCCCACAAAAATCAACAGACAATAGGAGGCAACATGAATAAAAACATTGCTTTTATTGGTTTGATTTGCATGTCGTTTTTTGTAAACACAGTTCATGCACAAAAAGTCTTATACTTTTCTGCGGTTGAAGCGTCTGTAGTAGATATTTTCGTATTTGAGGAAATACTGACTGAAGGTTACCAACGTATTGGAATCAAGGTGAAGAGACGATTTTATCCAATGGAAAGAGCTTTGACGTCCTCCAACACAGGTAAAACTGATGGAGAGATGTCAAGAGTTGAAGGAATAAGTGACAAGTACCCAAACTTATTGATTATTCCTGTTGCTGTCTTAAATACGGAAATTGTAGCTTTTTCTGTAAAAGATATTTCCGTTGCCAAGGGGTGGGAGAGTCTAACTCAGCATTCTGTCGTTATTCAAATGGGAATGAAAATTGTTGAGATAAACGCTAAAAAATTTAATTGGAAATACTCGGCAATGATACGTACCGACCAGCTCTTTATGACTCTGATTAAAGGAAGGTACGATGTTGCAGTCACTGAATTGTTTAAAGGATATGCCTCTTTGAATAAATTAAAAGCGAACTCGGAAGGAAAGGAGTACCAGAGTATTAAACTCTTGAAACCACCATTATTAGAGATTAAGCTTTATCATTATTTACACAAAAGCAATAAGGATTTGATTCCCAAGATTACCGCATCATTGATGGAAATGGAAAAAGAGGGGCTTATAAAAATGAGAAAGGAGCAGTATTCCTGGTAATAATCCTGGTTAATCTCAATGGATTGATAACATGAGCAATCGATCGGTTGGTGGCTGCTTTCCGTCGAAAAACGTGAGTTATCCTTATTTCTATCTTTTAGTACTGAATTCTGAACTTATAAGATCCCTCATTGACACAATTGTTTTTCAAGTTCGGAAAAACTGATTCACAGAATCTGGGTTTTCGCAACGCACAATTGTCATCAAAAAAAACATACACTATCTTTATTGGAGTTTCAGGCTGAACAAAGATGCTTCATCTCTTCATAGATTTAAATATTTCAGACTTTTATTAATTCGACAGTTTTTGCTTAACGATAAAAAACCCCAAACTGTCAAGTTCCCCAATTATCTGTTTAAATCTATCAAAAAACCTCCAGCTCAATACTTTAGACTTTTTAAATTCTGTTTGCTGATGGTAGTTGACAAGATGTGCTTGTCGTCGGACTCTGGAAAAACGTCTGGTTTGGCAAGGCATCCAATGCAAAAAAAATCGTCATTAGTTGGGACATACCTGGGACTTGGAGTACCAACAAAGAATGATTAACGATTTGTATCAACTATTTGGCGCCCTGCATGTTTGGAAACGTTCTGCCCTACTACATTTTTTTGCGTCTCCGACATAGACTCAAATATTTGAATTGCTTGTGATATAATCTCCTCAGCTGACCAATCACGAACATCTTCCAAATGCAAGTGATTTTTCTTTACAGCCCACCGAATTATTTCATCGATAAAATACCCCTGAGTATCAGGTCCCAGCAAATCGTCTACTCCGAGTTGTAACGCTGACTGAGAAGGATTTTTGGGTGAAACCATCGATTGGTTGCTTGCATCATTTCTCTCATTCTCAAGCGTCACACCTTGAACACCTCTAAACAAGGAAATCGCATCTAATAAAAGCTGTAAATCAGTAGGGGAAAGGTGACTATCAATAAAGACAGTACATTTTGGCATAATGAGTTGGTTGCTATTTATTTGAAAGAAAAGATGAAGTGGAATGATATCCTTTATTACCACACATTATCCCTTCAAACAAGTGGCAGATCCTAAAGATTGGTTTCAGCATCAAATCCAAGTATTATCACCATCGTATTGGAAAAATTGAAAATGGAGAAAATGCCTTGATTCTAAAAAGCCGGTACAATTACTTGATCCATTGCTCCAGTTCAAAAACTAATTCACATTCTGTTTGCAAAATATCCAGTGATTTTGGAACTTTTGCAAACAGATTATGGGAAGTTATTTTTGAGTCGACCCTAATCACCTACAGATTACTAATCCTTATTTTGAATCAAATGGTTGTAAGGCTTCAGTGGGAGGGGAAATGGTATTAAATCTCCAATCAAAATTTTAAAATTTAAGAGCGTCCCTTAGATTACTATATTAAACTCAGCAATTTTCATCATGTCTCACCTGAATATTTTTAGTAAGCTTAAGATGAATTCGATGACAATACAGCTTTAATTAACAATAGTGGCAGGAAACCTTTTGAAAAAAAAACCAGGATTGGGAACTCATCCCCTACGATTTCCTAAAACAAGGCGCTTAATTAAATTTGGCTTTGTATCTATGGTCATATTGATTGCTTTTTTATTGTTGCCATTATTAAATGCTCAACAAATGAAGGAAAAAAACATGGACAAGTATGTTGGCAGTCGCAACATTACAGTGGTCGATAAAGTAAAAGGTATTCGTTTTCCACTTTTCTTGATGTACCCTACGCCTGTTCCCTCAAAAAAGATAAACTTAGGACCTTTTTCTATTAAAGCCACTCCAGACGCACCTGTTGGAAATAGTCAATATCCACTGGTGATTATTTCTCATGGAACTGGTGGTAACCACTTGGGATACCTTACAATTGCACAATATTTAGCTGAACAAGGCTATATTGTCGCGATGCCTGAACACTATGGTAACAATCGTAATAACAATGATCTGGAAGGAACAATTGAAAATCTGATAAATCGTCCCAGACATATTTGTCTGGTGATTGATGTCGTTTCTTTAGATCCCCAATTGAAAGACCATGTTCAAAAAAACAATACTGCTGTCATAGGCCATTCAATGGGAGGCTACACTGCCTTGGCAGTTGCAGGTGGATCACCATGGTCTGAATCCAGAGAAAAAATTGAAGTGAATTCTGATAGTCGGGTGAAAGCTATCGTGTTATTGGCACCTGCTACGCTTTGGTATACGCCTGATAATTCGTTGGCAAATGTAAAAATCCCGATTTTGATGCTTATTGCTGAACATGATCCGTATGCACCGAAAATACATGCGGATATAGTGATTAAGCAAGTAGCCGATGCTTCTCAATTGAGTTTCCGAGTTGTTAAAAATGCAGGACATTTTTCATTTTTAAGTCCATTTCCCCCGTCTATGGTGCATCCAGGTTTTCTTCCTTCAACTGACCCTGAGGGATTTGATAGAAAAGCTTTTCACCGAATTCTCAATCAAGATTTACTCACTTTTCTCAACAGTGCTTTGCTAAATCCTGAATCTAAACCATAGAGTTTACCGGCATCGCATATCAAGGTAGTCAAGTCGCCCTTTACCGGCTATCATGTATACAAGCCAAACCCAACAATTTCCAGCCTGTCTCATCAAGTTGTTTTCAGTAAGCTTGATGTGATTGTATTGTTTTCAATGTAAGTTGCTGATATTGAATATGTATCTTGAACGTTTTCTCAAAGTATTAGATTATATAGACGCTCATCTAGATGAAGAGCTTTCTGTGGAGCGGTTAAGCCAGGTCGCCTGCTTGTCCAAGTATCATTTTCACCGATGGTTCTCTGCTCTTCTTGGGGTGAGTGTTTCAGCTTATATGAAGCAGCTACGTTTAAAACGAGCCTCATTCCAACTTGCCTTTAGACACAAAATCAAAGTAATCGATATTGCTTTAACAAGCGGATATGAGAGTTCTGAGGCGTTTTCACGGGCTTTCAAGCAGATGTTTGGTCAAAGCCCATCAGATTTCAGGAATAAACCCAACTGGATTTCCTGGCATGAAAAGCATCAAGTGTTAAGGGATTTGAGGAATTTTAGAAAGCAACAAGAAAACCACGGTTTTAAAGTCAATATAACCCGATTTCCTGAATTGAAAGTGGCGGTTATGGAGCATAGAGGTCCACCAAATCTTCTTGGAGATACGATTCGAAGCTTTATAAAGTGGCGTAAAGAAAGTAAGCTACCACCTGACAGGAGTCAGACTTTTAACTTGCTTTTTGATGATCCCGTAACAACAGACCCAAACAAGTACCGATTTGATCTGTGTGCTTCGGTCACATCAGACCCACCGGAAAACAGCTACGGAGTGATTACAAAATTAATACCGGAAGGTCGTTGTGCTGTTGTTCGTCATATCGGTTCAGATGATCATATTGGTTTGGTGGTCAGTTATCTGTACTCAGATTGGCTTAATCAAAGTGTGGAAGAATTGCGGGATTTTCCGTTATTTTATGAAAGAGTTAATTTTTTCCCTGATGTACCCGAACATGAGATGGTAACTGACGTATACCTGCCACTTAAGTGATGTTGCATAAAAAGGGACAATGGGGTCACCCATTAAAAAAAATAGACGTATCGTTAGCCAAACATTGCATTTCTACTCAATCTGAGAATCAGGGTACTATATTCCATATCGCTATCCAACAGAATCCGGTGCGCATAAAAATAGGATCAATTGTTAAGGGGATCGCAGACTTAAAGATAGGAGAATCATGCTGAGTAAATATCTGATCCGTTTTTTTCGAATACTATCTGTAAAAATATAGGGCACTTGACCATAATATTGAATTTTCGATCTTAATATCGCTAGTGCCTCAATCGAATCATTCAGATTTAAAATATTCAGGAATTCATCAAAAACAACAACGATCTTTTTCTTTCGGTTTAACTCCAATACCCAATAAAATATCTCTTCCATTGAACTTGGGTTAATCTTACCGCAGGATCAAGTGTAATACCACTTAATGAGTCAATACTGATTAGAGGTCTTAATGATGACAAATGTTTTAGAATTCGATTTAGGAAATTTTCCGAAACCTCCATGGTAATAATACATTTTATCATCCTTTGGTAATGACGTTTTTTCACAATCATCATATATACGACTTTAGTATATGGCTCCCAAGTCGCCCAATACCTGTCCAATTCCCCTTTGTCTGGATCGAAAGAGTTTTCGCTCAGGCACTATTTGACCATATTTCTTGCTGAACTTCAAACCAACAAACAGAAATAATTGGTTAAACTCAGTTTAATGGTTTTCCAGTTTTGTATTTGGGTGGATTGAACCATATTCATAATGGCTCTACTTTCGATACCCCGGTACTATTAGCCGGAGAAGGATAAAAGCTTGCAGGTCAATGTTCAATATGGCATAATGCCATTATTATTTAATATACTTGTTTTATCGAGCACGCCAGTCAATACAGGAATGGATTACTGATTTTAAGCTTTTTTCTTACCTTCTATTTCCAATCTAATATTTTCTCATCGGTTAGTGGCGGATCAAGTCGAAGTATTTGTTGCCAGCCAAAGCTCAGTTATCAGTTCATTTTTAACACTTAAGGCTATTTTTGTTTTGGATTAGACCGACTATTGTAATCAGCCAAGGTGTATACACAGAATTGTTCTTCATACATACATGATAAAATCTAATTAATCAGGAGTTTACACAATGACTCAAACCATTCAACTAGGAAATACCGTCAGTGTGGAATATACAGGAAAGTTGGAAAATGGCGAGGTTTTTGATTCCTCTAAAGACAGATCTCCATTGAATTTTAAGGTTGGATCAGGGCAGTTGATTGCCGGTTTCGATAATGCTGTCGTCGGAATGGCGGTTGGAGAATCAAAGACTGTGACGCTTCCCCCTGAAGAGGCTTATGGGAGCTATAGCGAAGATTTATTGGTTTCTATGCCCATGACAAGTGTGCCACCGGACATGAAACTGGAATTAGGAATGATGGTTCAGGTGACGGATAAATCCGGCAATCCTGTTGCGGCATCTGTAAAGGAAATACTGGAAAACACTGTGTCTTTGGATATAAATCACCCGTTAGCAGGCAAAACGCTGATATTTGAGATAGAAATAGTGGAGATTGCAGAATGATTTTTTTTGGTTTTTGAACACCCTTTTGGAAATATTCAACTTCAGATGGGAGACGAAAGCCAACAACAGGGTTGAACGAAAACGGCAATATCGGGGAAAATCAATCTGAAAATTTCTCAACTCACTTGACAATGGGTCGAGCTTGGTGAATTCGTATTTTTTGAATCCCTTGTTCGAATTCTATGGTGAGTTCAATATCCCATGATGCCTTGTCTCCAAAGGTATCCCGGATTAAGACTGCATTGTTGATAATGATATCAAGTGTTTGTTTATCAAGGTGCTTTTCAGGATGAGCTAAAATGTCCTTCTCTACCAGTGTTAATTCAGCTCTGGAATAAGGATTTTTATAATCGCTCTGAGGAATGTTCTTATAGTCCTGTCCGGCTTGGGCGGATATGGGAGTATTTTTTTTGCCCAGCGAGTAGCTAAATAGTAATGGGGGTTTATTTCCCTTGTCCGTCAGGTAAATCCCGTGCCCCATTGAAAATCCCCCGGTAATATTCTCCGAATTAATAATAAAATTGCCAGATAAGACGGGATTTTTCCAGTCTGGCATTCTCTCAAATAAAACTGCCGCATAGGTATCGATGTGATTAACATTCATCAATTCTCTTATTTCTATGGCTTTTGAGGAATAAGTAGATTTATATAATTCGTTGATAATATGGGCCAGTTTTCGTTTGTTTGTTCCGGGCAGTACCGGCAATGATGAATATACCCCGGCGGCGCTGATCTCCGGGCGATCCTCAAGATTCATAGTCAGCCGTATCATGAACCCCTGGGAGATAATATCGCTATAACCAAATATATCCACCACAGAATTCCATAATTCTTCAAAATAAGTTGTTGTTGTATCGAGTGGATTCAAATCAAAAGATTGGTATATTTTTTTTGCGGCTTTGCTTCTTTCCGAATGATCGGATAAATCGTGGGATTCCAATACATTTTTAATAAATTCGATTTGGGGTATTTCGTTGACGGTGGCAAATTTTCGTTTTTTAGCATAAGGGGCAAAGGACCAGGAAAAACTGTCTGTTTCAGTTTCATTGGGAAATAGGTTGATCAATCTTCCCAGAGTTTCTGATTTTCGACCGGCTTGGTGAGCCAAGTTGATTTTTATGGCTTTGCATTGAATGATATCAACTTCCGGCCAGACGTCGGGGATAAAGCCAGAGACGGATTTGGGCGATAACGATTTTTTGGTTTCCTGAATTCTTTTATCAATTTCTTGTTTAGAAGCTGCCCTTAAGAAAATTTTATTTTCTGCTTTAAATATGGTCGCCCATTTATCATCCAAATGTTGAAAAGCAATACGGGCATTGGGGAAAAAAGCCAGCGGGGAGCCGATTTCCATTGCCCGTTTATAACTATGCGCTGTTTCATACTGATCCCGGTCGGCCAAAGCCCCGGTTATAATAGCTCCAGCTTTACCAGTGGATGAATAATCCGCAGGAAAGCCATAAACGAAGGCCAGGTTGGATGGCTTTAAATATTTAAACTGTCGATGGTAAATGGCCACATCTTCTTCGTTTCGAAAATCTTTTAAATCGATAACCTTTACCCTTCCGGTGATCTGCTCGAAATTTTCCGGTAAAAAGATGGCTTCGATTTCAACAGAATCCTTTCTGATCGATATTTTCTCGTTTAATATTTTGGAAAAAAAGTTATTCAGGTATTCGGCAATGATTAAAAAATCAGATATGGCTTCCGATTGATTATCAATATCGCCAAATTGCATATCTTCCGTGTTTTGTCTGAATTGTTGAATTCGCATGTAGAACTCGTACCAAAGAGCGGATTGTTCCAGGGAGGCTGCATATTTGAACCAGGTGAAATAGGTATCGATGATTTTGGAGAAAAGCATGTCCATGGATTCTTTTCCTTTGTTCGTCGAAACCACGTCGGAATGGGTTCTTAACTCTGACAGGTAATTATAAAGCGTTGTTTCCAGCGTATCGATAATATCAATGGTAGTGACCGGCTTTTTTAAATTTTGTTTTTTAAGCCATGCCAGTGTCTCCACACTTTTTTTCGACATGCCAAAAGGATACTCCAATGCATCTTCCTGTGATTTTTCTCGATGGATGTTTTTGTTCTCTTCTACCAGTAAATCAAGGACTTCTCTGCAAATAGGAATATTCCGAAAAAAGGAAATAAAATTCTTGGATGTAATTCGGGATAAAACTGTTTTCAGCTTATCTGGGCTTAATCCGCTAATGGTATGTTCAAAACCGATTAAAATATCAGCCCTGACAGAGGTATTGTCAATATCGTAATAGTCCCGTGTGAAATGGATAAACAGCTTGTATAAGCTGTCGATACTCAGATGATTGATAATATCCTGTTCTTTTGTATAAACCAGAATCTCAGCCAATTCAATTTTGGTTCTTTGATCGCCTTGGGTGTTCTCAATCAGTAATCTTTCCAATATATGCTTTTTACTTTCCCTGGAAAGGTTTCTGAAAATTACCTGGGAGAATTCCTTATGCCGACCTTTTGTACTACGTAGGATTTTGTATGCGATTTTTCTGTTTTTATAAAAAATCAGCTCGAAAAGCGGCGGTAACAGCTCGGCAAAAAGTCCCGATTTATCAGAGAACACATGATAGGCGTTTTCCGAAGCAATATGCCCTAAGTATTCAAGATATTCATCAATGATTTCGGATACTCTATCTTCAGGTATTTCCTTCAAAAGGTTTGTAAAAATGGACTTGCTATCGTTACTGTTTATCAAAATAATGTCGATATACTCATTTATAAGGCCTTTTAATTGTTGAACCTGGCAAACGTCCAGAGCCTTTGTTCTTATAAAATCAATGATTTTATTTTTTTCGATTCTTTGTGTAAGGATCAAAAATGTCCTGAAACCTATTTTTCTATATACGTTAATCAGACCGGTGGAAATCGTCTTTTCATGAAGCAAATATCCGGATAAATGGCTGGATAACAACCTGATTGTCTTGTCGGATAACTCGTGGAGAATGGATGGGTAATTGGTATTGGTGAATAACAGTAACAATATGTTCAGATCGCTTTGATTTAACTGGAAATATTCACTGACCAGAATTATTTCAAACAGGGCAACTTGTATATCGGTTGGGCACGGCACCAATACATCATCGTTGAAAGTTTCATAACTTCCTTCAGGCAGATTTTCAATTATTTTGAAGGCAAATTCAGTGTGTTTATTGAAGATGGATAAAAATACCTGGGATCTTGAATTAATATTCTCTTCGGTCAGTTCATAAAAGATTTCATGGGCAGTATCCGGATTTGACTCTATTTGTTGGATAATGGCTTCAGCAATTTCGATGTCTTGTGATGAAATAGAATCCTCAAATAAACGAAATAAACCGTCCATATTATGATAGGAGGTATTTGTTGATGTTGAATCCTGCGCTATGTGATCACCAATACGCCTGGTTTTCATGGTTATCCTATAAGCTTTACAAAAAATGATAAAATTGAAAATTCGTTTAAACCAATATTGCTTCCGTCAATTATAACAATATCTTTTGAAGCGGAAATTAGCGCTTTTTCCTGATTTTGACAACAACAATTCACATTTTTTGGACGTCTGTTATTAAAGCGGTTTAAATTTTGTAAACTTTTGGGACGTTCGTTTAGAAGTTGAATCTGATAATGTATCGGGTGAAATATGTTCCCTCCCAATCTTTCAATGGAGATCCTTTGTCGTTCTTCTTTTTAGTAAATATAAATTAGATCTTGAAAAATCTACCATTTAACTCTCTTGGGATGATAAATAACTCTTTTTTGCTATTTATCGCAGTTTTTGATGGTCTTGATGCACCCGATTTGCTCTCTTACATCTTCCCGCCGATATTCGGATAGCTCAAGACATTTATTGATCTTTTTCAGTCCTTCGATCTTTTCCTCTGAATAATCAGCAAACAAACCTGCAACTTCACTTTCGGAGTTCTCATCATCTGTTAAGCCTTCCAGGCTGCCTGAATTGTCCAAGGCATTCATAGGTAAGTTTATCCAGCGCTTCTGCTTTTTTCATTACTAATTGTCGGTGTGAAGGTATACCATTTATGGCATATTTTTCATTAAAAATGTCTTTTACCAGATGGATGGATTTTGCAATGGGATTTGATCACCTGGAGTCTTCTTTGCCCCGGGATCAGTTTATTTTTAACTTTACTGTTTATATCGCTATTTATAGATCATAGGGATCATGATGAAGTGGCCTTTTGATCAACAGAAAAGGAATTGTCACAAAATAAAATGACTAATAACTCGCATCATGAGTTTTCCCCGGTTATCTGTTTTGTTCTTTTTTTTAGGGCGATTATTTTACCTTGTTTCAATTGCAGAAACCAAAGCTTGACATGCAGGGGCTGATTGATCTTCTCCAGGTTCAACAGCATGCGAGAATTTTTCAATAAGTTGAATAGTTCTTCCTGGTTTGCTTAGGTTGTGCAGCAGCTTGAATATCACTGTAACCATGAACCGTTTATTTCATTTTTTTAGTACTATTAAGCCACTGGATATATTGTCATTGGGAATATTGGGAATAGAACTAAAGGCTTATCGCAATAAAGGTTGTATCAGTGGAGAAAAAGGGATTGCCAAATTACTGAAAATGCACTTAATACCCAATGTAGTGAAATGATAAAGCTGGGAATAATACATAGGCTTTTACACTGAAGGGAATTTTTTATCGGCTTTAGGATACAGGTGCAGCCATATTGCTGATTGTTGTTGTCATCTTTGGTTGATTGATATTGGCTAAAATCTGGAACAGTGAGTCTTTCTCCTCAAAAATAAGCTCTCTCAAATGAAAACACTGGTTTAAATCAAGACTGGAGCCGTGTGCTATAACATTGCGATATTCCTTGGTAACAATGGCCAGCTTTTTTAAGAATACTTGCTGAATCATGGGGGAACGCTCTCCAAACAAGTCATCCAGATACATCTTGTAAAGCTGCAAGCTGAATTCATTATTAAGGCTTTGTTTAAATAGAAAATGGAACTGCCCCAACGTTAATGTGGTCACATTGGGATAGTGCGTATCGTCGATTACCATCGATAAATAACTGTAATATTTAGGTTTTTGTTTTCGAGTACCGATAGTATCCAAATGTAGTAATTCCTCTTTTTTATTTCCTAAATAGCTGATGAATGGCTGAATAAATCGGTTGTTTATTTCTACTTCAAGCGCTTTACACCATTCCAAACCTACTAAGCTAAAATCTGATGGACCAGAGACTTGAGTCAGGGCTTGAAGGGTTTGTTCCGCCGTCACCAGATAAAAACGGGTTCTTTTTGAAAGCGATTGCCATAAGTCCAACTCCAGGGAAAACTCGACCGGTTTTGAACCATTTTGATACGACAGTGCTTCCAGGTTTAAGTCTTTTAAAAAAACCTGATCGCCCAAGTTGACATGAATGATTTGGTTGTTCTCGTGGTATTTGATTAACTCGCTGTTTTTGTATTTTAACTGGTTAATAGTCATTTGATATCGCCTTTTTTCCTCCTCAAACCGATCGGTCAATTCCTTCACTTTGATTTTTGATGAACGGTTGGCATTACTTTTAACCTGTTTGGCCTTTGCAGTCAGGATTGATACATTGGTTTGCAGGATGAAATTACAAGCTTTGAGCTTTTCGATCTGTTCCTTTTGGGATTCGACCATATTCTGCTTTTTTTTCTGTTCCTGACGCAGCATATTAAAAAATCCTATAAACTCTTTCTGATAGTGGGTTTTTAAGTGCTGTTTTATTTGTTTGTCATTAACACTCAACCACAGCGCTTTTTCCAGATAGTTGTAAGCCTTACGTTTTTGATAGTGTCTTAAAGCGATCAAGCCTAAGTGCATATAAGCTTCAGCGCATGATGGATCAAGTTTAATGACTTTTATGAAGTACTTTTTTCCTGTTGGCGGAAACCTGATTTTAAAAATGAGCAGTAAAAAAAAAACCAAGACAGCGCTGACTAGAAAAAAAAACAGGGGATGCATGCTAAGGACAAGCTTTATTTGACTGTAAAACAATGTACAATAGGCACAAAGAAAGATAGGAATGATCAACAAAATTCCAAAGCGCACAAAAGAACTTTTTTGAGCAATCGCTTTGACACCTGCAACTTGCTGTTCGTGTAAAAGCCCCAGTTTTAACCATTCATGTGGATTTTTAGGATTTGATTTGACCTTATTTTTCTGCTTCACAATCAATGGATGGATTTCCGAAGGATCGCCAGAGATAGGACCTGATTTTTTGTTTTTCTCTTCCATTGTTCTAATAAATTTGGCTTGTATATTAAACTTCCCCTTATTTTTTTAAACATCACAATCTTTCGTTCGGGCTTTGATCCCAAATGTGCTATGATAATTTCAATTTGAGATTTATAAAAGATGTATTCATAATAGCCCCGGGTGGTATACCCGGGGAGGTTAAAAACAAATGATTAATATCTTTCAAATTCACTATCAACAGATGCTTGATCTTCCATATCCAAACTAACGCCAGTGCCGCTATTTAATAAATGAGGCATATCTCTTGTTTCAAGATGTGGAATTGATTTATCAGGTGCGGCCAACCTTTTTTCTATTTTACTTATTGGAACCTCCCTTGATCCGATAGATTTCCTATGAATAAATTTCTTTCTTTCACCGATGTTGAAAAATTGCATTGAATCTTGAAGTAATTGAGATTGTGAAGTCAACTCTTCAGAAGAAGAAGCCATTTCTTCCGCTGCTGTGGCATTTTGTTGCACTATGGTATCCAGTTGTTGAAGAGCTTTATTGATTTGTTCAACTCCGGAATTCTGTTCATTGCTGGCTGAACTTATCTCTTGGACCAGCTCAGAGGTTTTTTGAATGTCAGGGACCAATTTACCTAGCATTTCACCAGCTCTTTCCGCCACTTCAACACTGGATGCAGATAGTTCCGATATTTCACCGGCCGCAGTTTGACTTCTTTCCGCCAGTTTTCTCACTTCCGCTGCTACGACGGCAAATCCTTTTCCATGCTCCCCGGCTCTCGCAGCTTCAATAGCAGCATTCAAGGCTAATAAATTGGTTTGGCGAGCTATTTCCTCGATGATTGAGATTTTATTGGCAATCTCTTTCATGGCTCCAACAGCTTTCGTCACAGCTTCACCACTTTCGCGCGCATCTTTGGCTGCTTTTTGAGCTATCTTCTCCGTTTGCGACGAATTTTCAGCATTTTGTTGAATGTTAGAACTCATCTCTTCCATGGAAGAAGTTGTTTCTTCTACGGAAGCAGCCTGTTCCGTGGCCCCTTGTGATAACTGTTGCGCATTACCACTTAATTGCACACTGCCTGAGGCAACATTTTCAGCTGCCGCTATTACCTGAGTGACAATCTCTTTCAACTTGTCACTCATTTTTACCATGGTTCCCAAAAGTCCTCTGATCTGAGCCTTTGTATCAAAACTCAGATTTAGATTTCCTTTGGCTATCTTTTCAGCCAAATTTGCCACTTCCGCAGGTTCTCCACCAAGCTGTGCCATAATCCCCCGAAGAAGAATCACAACTATTCCGATGCCAATCACAATAGCCATTAATATTCCTATAATCACGGCCCCATTTGCAAATCCAGCCTTATCTGCGGCTTCATTGCCTCTAATTTTTAGCAGATTTGACTCGACATCAATAAATTCCGCTGCTTTGGAACGCAGTTCATCCATATACTGCTTTCCGACTCCCTTTTCTACTAATGCAGCCACATCATCCATGGTTGTGGAAACCCGATTCATTTTCCTACGAGCCTCAATTTCCAGATTGGCCGCCCTGTCCATCCACTCTTTTTTCAAATCTTTCAATCTACCTATTTCTCTGGTTGTGACCCCGCTACCTCTATTCCTGCGAATAAAAGCCTCCAGTTTTTCCAGGTCATTATCAAATTCCATTTGTCCGTTATTATATGGTTCAAGCGAATCTTCCAAACCTGTGAGAAGAAATCCTCTCTGACCTGTTTCCATATTCACCAGATCCAGTAAAACACGTTGAGTTCGATACCTTCCTTCGAGATTATTGGTTTTGACAAACTTATCGTCTATTCTATTTATCACGCCCCGCATATTATCAAATATCTGCTTTCCAATTACTCTCGAACGAACTTTATTAAAATTCTCAGCAGCTTCTGCGCCTTCATTGGCTTTCCTTCTTAAAGCGATCTGAGGTTTAGCCGCCAACTCGTCCCATTGTTTGGCTATTTTCTCGATCTCTTCCAATCGTCTCACTTGCGCGGGATTATCATTCACCAGTTTTTTAGTATGGGCCATTTTTTGGACAAAATTCTCCGATCCCGAATTGTACGGATCTAAAAAAGCATCTTTACCTCCCACCAGAAAACCTCTCATGCCCGTTTCCATATTAACCATTTCAGCCACCAACTCATCCCCATTGCCAATCACACTATAGGTGTGCTCTACCCATTTGGAAATCTGAATCAACGAACTCACGCTATAGTAAACTATCACACCAACAATAACCATTAACGACAATATTGCACCATTTCCAAGAATCAATTGGGTTTTAAATTTCATGTTTTTGAACATCGCATCCTCCCGATAAAAAAATGAAGTTAAATAAAAGAAGAAAATTTAATCTTAAAAGAACAGAATTCACATTCTACATTTTAACTGCTTAATCTATACCACTTGAAATAGTTATAGATTCCAGCTTATTAGCAAGATATATATCTGGAATTTATAGTTTTATGAAAGATTTTGAAAGAATTACGGTCATGTAACTAATATTTTGGACAAACTTAACCGATTTTAGTCCAAAAAAAATAATTCAGTTTTTTAGAACATCATGTTTATTGTACAACGTAGTACTTCAATATTGTGAAAAGAAACAATGTCAGGTGCTGGCCCACCGGCTGTGTATAAAAACACAATCCGGAGGTGGAACCAGAGTCCTTGACAGTCCAATCAAATTGCTAATGTTATTTGATTGACCACTCATACTTTTAATACCGTTCAAAATCGGTGGAAGATAAATCATTTTCCTGATTCATATTTAATGCGACACCTGGAAGTTGTTTTACCGATTCGGCTGCTTGATGCTCGGTCGTTTTGCTATAATCTTTTGCAGATACACCACTTATCAAGTGGGCTGGATCCCTCGATTTTTTAATGGTTTTATGAGTTGTTGACTGTTTCGCACCGTTTACCTTGAAAAATTCGATAGTATCTTGAAGCTGTTGAGCCTGGGATGATAACTCTTCAGCTGTGCTTGCCATTTCTTCTGTGGATGAAGCGTTGGCCTGGATGACTTGATCCAGTTGTTGTATGGCTTTGCTGATCTGCTCTGATCCAGAGCTCTGTTCATTGCTGGAAGCACTAATTTCCTGGACCAATTCAGAGGTTTTTTGAATATCCGGTACAAGTTTTTTCAGCATTTGCCCTGCTTTTTCAGCCACTTCGACACTGGATGAGGATAGTTCGGATATCTCACCGGCGGCAATCTGGCTTCTTTCTGCCAACTTACGTACTTCAGCGGCCACCACTGCAAATCCTTTACCATGTTCTCCCGCCCTGGCTGCTTCAATGGCCGCATTCAAGGCCAATAGATTGGTTTGACGAGCAATTTCCTCGATGATGGAGATTTTGTTGGCAATATCTTTCATAGCGTTCACTGCCTCCGACACCGCAGAGCCGCTTTCTTCCGCATCCTTGGCTGCTTTTTGGGAAATCCTTTCAGTCTGACTAGCATTGTCGGCATTCTGCTGAATATTGGCACCCATCTCTTCCATGGCGGATGTTGTTTCCTCAACGGAAGCAGCTTGTTCAGTTGCCCCCTGGGAAAGCTCCTGGGAAGTTGAACTGAGTTGTTCACTACCGGAAGCGACATTGCTTGATGCGGCCCTTACGTCAGCCACAACCTGGACCAGTTTGTTTACTGTATTGTTAAAATCACCATATACTCCATTCAATTTGGTTTCATCAAATTTGATTGTTAGATCGCCGTTTCCGAGTTTTTGTGCAATTCGGGCTATTTCTTGAGGATCTTCTCCCAATTGAGCCAGGACCCCCCTGATAATAACCAGGGCGATAACAATACCAATCAAAACAGCAACAACGGAAAGTACAACAATAAGGGTGATGGCCTGATCGTTTGCTGCCTGAACCTTGGGCCCCAAAATGTCCTGCTCAGTCTTAACCGAAAGTTTTGTGTCCTCAACCGCTTTGGCGATAATGGGACCTAAACGATCAAGAGTTCCCTCTATGACGTTGTTTCGATCAAAGATGACTGCGACCAGCTTATCAAACGTTTGAGTGTAAATCCGCTTGGCTTCAACAACCACTGAAAACCATTTTCTTCGCTCAGGATTCTGCAACTCCTTGTCCAAGATATCAAGATTTGTTTGCATTTTATCGAATTCTTGTTTTACTCGATCGACATGTTTCTGAACATTGGTATCTAAAAACTTGGCCATGTATAACCGCGCCACCAACAGATGTTTCAGGGAAAGCGATGAATAAAGGACTGCACTCATATCACGATCTGCCTCTGCCGATATCAGAATGTCGGTCAGGGTATTCTCCATCAATGGGCCTTTAATATCGAGAATTTCGTAAACCAGACGATTTCTTTCATCTTTGGCATCTTCAACTTTTTTGAAGCCGTTTTCGTATTCCTTCAGGGAATCATCAGCCAAATCCACAAGTTCTGCTCGTTTGGCGTCTTGAATTTCAGCATGGGCTGTTTTTATAAATCCAGCAGTTTTCTCAACATATTCTCCATACTGTCGCTTATCTTTATCACTACCGGTAATAATAAAATCTTTCACATTCATTCGAATCATCAGCATGTTTGCCTGGACCCTACCCATCAGGTTTGTATCCCTGGCAAGTCCTCTATATTTGGTAAAATTTTCTGATGCATTTTCAATGGTGTAAAAGGAAATAACGCTAGCCAAAACAAGGAGCAGCAGCACAATTGAAAACCCTGAACCCAGTTTTTTAGCTAATGACATCTGTTTAAACATTTGGATCTCCTTTATTAAGAGATTAGAAAGCAAAAAATATAATATGAATCAATTTATATACCATCATTATTTTCTGTTTTATTTCAGTATAATAGCCACCAATCTCCAATCTTTTGAATGAAATACTCATAATGGATGAAAGGTATTGAAATGTTTTTGAACTTTTTAAATATAAAAGTATTAAAAACAAAAAACGTTTGAAACAACCGCCGATTAATTTGGGCTGTTTATTTTCCCAACCAGCAATTTAACAGATTGATAAAACCAGTCATAAAATGGGTAGATTATTGAATAAACAACGATCTCTGAAATAACTTGATTTTCTTTTAAATCAGAGATATAATGGCTAGATAGAATGTTTTTAATGGAAAACAAAATACCCAGAATTTGTATATATCAATCGATTTCAATAATTGAAATGGGGCAGTTGTATGATGGGGTTACACCGATGGAAGCGAATATCATGATAGTTGACGATAATATCGTCAATAATAGTATCAAAAAAGACTTAGAGTTGATGAATTATAATATTGTTGCCGCCACAGAATCGGGAGAAAAAGCCGTTTCATTGGCCACTCAGCTGAAACCCAATCTGATACTTTTGAATCTGTCACTAAACATCAGTTCAGGCAGCATCAGTTTGGCTGAAAAGCTAAACCGTTTTTTAATGATACCCATTATTTATTTGATAAATAACATAAAAGAAGAACCTTCAATACCTGTTTCAAAAACATCACCGTCTGTTTACCTGGTTAAACCTGTCAATCAGTCTGAACTAAAAATAGCTATTGAATCCGTTCTTTATACCGCTGTATTAAAAAAGGAGTTGGAAATTTCAAAAATCGCATTAAAAGAATTTTGGGAACTTAATCGTATCACCCTGGAAAACATTCATGATCCTGTATTTATTACAGATGATACAGGAGATTTCACCTATGTCAGCGCCAACGTTATCCGTGTACTTGGATACAAAGTGGGAGAGATTTTAGAGTTGCGTAACATACGGAAATTAGTGAAATATCCGGCTTTTAATGTACCGGAATTCAATCCCCGAATGCCTGTTGAAAACCTGGAATCAGTTATTATTGATAAAGAAGGTAATGAGCATTTGTTTTTAACCAATATCAAAAAAGTATCCATTAAAACCGGTACCACCCTGTTTACTTTTCATGATATCACCAATCTGAAAAAAGCGGAAAAAGAGGCCAGTCGTAATGAGTTGTATTTTTGCCAGATATTCGAACAGGCTCCCGTTGGTATTGCCATCATTGATTCCGTTACACGAAAATTTATCAAGATAAACCGGGAGTATGCAGAAATTTTGGGTTATTCAGTAGACGAAATGCTGGAAAAAACATTTGAAGAGATTACTTTTCCAGATGACTTAAAAAAAAGCCTCAATAATCTGGAGAGATTGCTTAAAGGAGAGATTCAGTCTTATGAAATAGAAAAACGGTATATCAATAAACAACAATCCATCGTATGGGTTAATCTGGTGGCTGTTCCCTTATGGCGCAAAACTCCCATAAACCCGATGCATTTAGCCATTGTCGAGGATGTCACTGAAAAGAAATCAAGCAATGAAAAGATTAAGTCTCTTAATAAACATTTAAGAGATATGAATGTGACCCTAAATGTTTTGCTAAAAAATAAAAATGACTATTTTGATGAATTTGAAGAAAAAGTAAAGTTAAGTATCAAAGAATTGATCATGCCACCACTTGAATTGATAAAAAATACTGATCTGAATTCAGAACAAAAATCACATTTAAAAATTCTCGATTCTAATTTTAAACAATTGATGTTGTCTTTTGATCATGCCGATTCATCCAAAATGACGAAGTTGTCGCCTATTGAAAACCAAGTGGCCAAGCTGATTAAAACCGGAGAAAAAACCAGTGAGATTGCTGGGTACTTAAATCTGTCGCCTCAAACAATCGAAACACATAGAAAAAACATCAGGAAAAAACTCGGCCTGACGCATCAAAAAAAAAACCTGAGAACAGTCTTGAAGGAGTTTTATTAATTTAAAAATACTTCTCCGATATCATCGAAATCGCGCAAAAAGACTTGAATACAAACCTGGAGCGGGATTCAGTCGTCTCAATTTTGGTAAAAAAGATCAAAAACGGCCAAAAGTTTAAAAGAACAGCTCCCAATACCTTTACGTTGATGGAATAGAAGATTCTTACTTCCTGCCGAAACAGCAGGGTTTATTTTTATTCATCAACTATTGGAGGCGAGCCATTATAAAAGAGATTAATAACATCTTGTTGTCGTTTCGAAATTGAATTCAGGCCCCATACCTTTCAACTGGTTTGTTATTGTTATCATAGGATTCATTGTCAGGCTTGATCATGTCAGTATTTCTTCAATCATTAGATGGTTAAGTCTGGATTCATCATACTATCATGCGCTTCTGGCATTTTTAGGTTGTTGAGCGGTTAAGGATTGGCTATCCGGTATCAATTTAAAAAACCAGATACAAACGATCATCAAGCCCAAACCGGAAACAGCCAGCAAGTGAGCAAAGTCGAACCGATCGAGTAAAAAGCCAAGAACCAACATGGCCAGGGGAAGAGATAGATCTCCGGCTGTAAATGTTAATCCAAAGACCCTACCACTCATATTATTGGGGACTTTTTTTTGTAATATGGTTCTATAAGCTGTTACAGCCAAAATCAAAAAGCCGCCAAATCCGGAAAATAGAATTGAATGAAAAAAGACCTGATTAATTCCCAGGTAGATTAAAAGGGACATCAACACATTGACCAAACCAACCATAAACAATGATCCAAAAAGAACCTTGCCTTCCTTGTTTTTGATGCTGATGAAACCAAAAAACAGTGAGATGACTGTCATACCGATTCCCATACTCGTTTGCAGGTATCCCAGGTTTTGAACGCCGACTCCTTCAAGTTTTCCTGCAAAAACCGGCATAATGGTCTGTATGGCGCCCACAAAAAAATGAATGATTGCTATAGTAAAAACCATTAAGACTAAATTTGAGTCTCTGATGATAAATTTATAACCTTCAGCAATATCCTCTACGATGGTGGATGACTTTGAATCTGCTTTCACCTTTGGAATCTTCATGAACATTTCAAATCCACCGGAAACCAGATATGAACCTGCATTAAGCATGAAAACAAATAAGTACCCAAACCGGACAACCGATAATCCACCCAGAACCGGCCCAAGGATAAGGGCGATACCACGAATCAATTGGGTTTTAGAATTGGCTTGGGTTAATTTATCCTCTTCGACAATCTGGGGTATTACGGCTGGAATAACCGGATTAAAAAAGGCAGTATTCACGGAGAGAAAGATTTGTCCGATAATGATCAGGGGCAATGTTAAAAGGTTTAAATAAAAAAGTGCTCCCAGCCCTAAAACAATGAAACCTCTTAAAAAATCAGTTCCAACGATAATCAACTTACGATCATATTTATCAACAAAGGCACCGGCGGCAAAGCTGACAACAATTTCGGGGAAGAGTGAGAAAAAAAGTACAATGCCCATCGTGGTGGTTGATTTTGTACTCTCCAATACCCAGTACGACAATGCCAGCAGATAAAACTTATCTCCCACTTGTGATATAAGTTGACCGCTTAACAATATGGTCAGGTTCTTATTAATATTCATTTTATCTGAATTCATTTGAAGTTGTATTTTAATGTCATTCCGAAACCTTATCGATATTCAACAAAAACTTGACCACATGAAGGCCCTTCTACATCAAGTTGTTTGTAGAAAACTCAAGATGGGTTTAAACGACGTCATTTGCTCTCGGTACTGAGAGATACTTTGTCGTTCCTCCTCTGGATTTCGTATCACCCTCAGGATGACACAGGTGGCAAAGCTTATTTTAATGGCATTGGATTATATTTGACATCGTTTGTGTCTTTTTTAGCTTTGACTGATTAGTTCTCAATTAACTTATGACTGTGTGATGAATCCAGGTTTAAGTCATAAATTTTTTTTATTTCTGATATTTTTATTAATGTTTTCTCAGAAAACGGCGCCTTTCCGTCAAACGCATGTAGAACAATGCCTTCAATTAAATCTCCCAGGGAAATTTCAAGATATTCCGCTAGTGCTTTTAACACTTTAACAATCCTCTTCTCAATTCTCATTCCAGTTTGAACCCGTTCAACCTTTATATTTTCGCCCATTTTTCCCTCTGTAACTACATGATTTAATGTAAATTTCTGTTTCTGAATCAAAGTTGAATAATTGATACCATGTTACAAAGGTACATTGGTAACATATTTATGTCAAGAAAGAGGGTTCAAACAGTAAAATTGCTCTACTTAAAATGAAAACTCTATTTATAGACCATCAACAAACCAAATATTAACTCGAATTTAATCATCTTCTTATATTCCATTTCTATAGTTGTTGAAGCCAATCATAGTACTCAGTTTTGTTAATATCGGTTTAACCAGGTGAACTCAGGAGATTTCATGAGTATAAAAAAAACAACAACCATATTGGTGTCCGGATTATTGCTATTTGCTTGTACTCCAAATCAAGTCAGTATTCCGTCTTCTTCAACAAGCCAGAGCACACATGATGCTTTGGGTCCGGTTTTAGTGAGCTCCAATGGTAATAATTTTTATGTGTGGAAGTACAATGGAAGAATATACGTGATCGGCAGTGCGGGAATGAGTCAGGCTTTTGAAAAGAACTATCATCTTCCTTATACGCGAACCATTCTTGGTGCTGGTCCAAAAGGCGAAACAGTGGTGTTTGAAGTGAAGAAAAAGCAACCTGATTATACTGATCGTTTGGTCAGTCGGTTTGATTCAACCCCTTTTCTCATCGACTCCAAAGGCAGTCGCTATTTTGTCTGGAAATATCAAAGCCGCATCTATGTAATTGGCAATGAAAAAACCAACAAAACGTTTAAGGTCACCCATCATTTGCCATATACCAAAACCATTTTGGGTTTTGGTCCTTTTGGCGAAACAGTGATATTTGAAATAAACAAAAAAGATCCGGGGTTCGTGGATATATTGAAAAAGCGTTATCAAAGTTCATAAATTCAATTAAATCAAAACATTTATTACTTGTTAAACAAGATCGGAGGAGTAGATGACTTTCCTGAGAAAAAGAATGATGACATATTTCCGTAACATGATGGCCACAATAGTTATATTGCTTATTTTTAACCAAAACGTATGGGCAACACAAAAACAGGCAAAATATATATTTCTATTCATTGGCGACGGTATGGGAATCCCACAAAAAGCAGCCACCAGTGAATACCTGGGACGCAAATTGTTGATGGATACTTTCCCGGCACAAGGAATTACCACAACCTATGCAGCCGATCGTTTTATTACCGGTTCCGCTGCATCTGCAACTGCATTGGCCACTGGATTTAAGACCAATATTAATTATATTAGTGTAGACACATCTTATCGACCGGTAAAAACAATAGCGGAAATGGCAAAAGATGATGGGAAAAAAGTTGGTATTATTTCTAGCGTCTCCATTGACCATGCAACACCAGCCGCATTTTATGCCCATGTAAAAACCAGAAAAATGTATCACGAGATCGATGTGGCTTTGGCCAAAAGCGGTTTCGATTTTTTCGGTGGCGGCGGACTAATGGATCCAACCGGGAAAAACTCCAAAGAGGCCCAGGGTGATGCCCTGGAAATGGCAAAAAGTAATGGCTATCAAATTGTTTCCAATAAACGCAAATTCATGCAATTGAAAAAGGGTTCCGGGAAAGTAATAGCTTGGAATCCATGGCTTCAAGACAGCGGTGCAATACCCTACGCCATGGACATGGGACCGGAAGATATCACCTTGCCCGAGTTTACCGAAAAAGCGATTGAGCTATTGGATAATCCCGATGGCTTTTTTTTAATGGTTGAAGGTGGAAAGATCGATTGGGCGGCCCACGCCAATGACGCTGCTGCTACTATCACAAACAATATTGCTTTTGATGATGCGGTTGGCAAAGCTCTGGATTTTTATGACATGCACCCGGAAGAAACCTTGATTGTAGTAACCGGTGATCATGAATGCGGTGGGTTAACCCTCGGTTTTGCCGGAACTAAATATGCTTCTCATTTTTCCGTGTTGAAACACCAAAAGGTGTCCTTTCAAAAATTCTCCACTGGTATCATCGGTAGTTTTAAAAAACGTTATGGTACCAATGCTTCTTTTCAAAAAATGAAATCGCTGATTACTAAAAACTTTGGGCTCAAGTTTTCAGGCAATCCAAAGGAAGATATCATGGCACTGTTTTCATATGAGATTGATTCCATCAATAAAGCTTTTGATAGAACCATGGCCGGTGAGAAGTCCAACAAGCAAAATACGTATATTTTATATGGTGATTATGATCCTTTGACCATTACTATCACTCATATATTAAACCAAAAAGCCGGTCTTGGTTGGACCTCATTTAAGCATACAGGTGTTCCGATCAGCACGTCTGCTATTGGTATTGGTCAGCAGATGTTTAATGGTATGTATGACAATACGGATGTAGCGCTTAAGATCATGCAAATTATGGGTAAACAAAGCGGAAGACAATATTTATAAATATAAAAGGTCAGTGTTAAATAAGACACTGACGTCCGAGCTTTAATATTTTAAATCAAACAAAAAATCTTATGAATTTCCCGACATCGGAATCCTGCAATAAACACAGTATCAGCAACCTTAGCAGAATAAAATCTGATCAATGGCTGGTTCTTTTTTACATTTTCATCTCTACTATTTTAATTTTCCTACCCACCGGATTTGAAAAAAGGGATGCTATGAAATCAATCCGATGTAGGGGACGTGTTTTGGATATTGATAACACCAATTTACATCAATTGGGAATGATTAAAAAGGGATCTCAAATGGTAACGCTTGAGTTGCTGGATGGTCCTTTTAAAGGACGGCAATATGAAGGTTCAAATCAGTTAATGGGACAGATGTCGCGAGACAAAATATTCAAAATCGGGGACACGGCTTTTGTTGTGTTGTCCCTAAACGAAGATGATAAAGTAATCTATGTAAACCCCCAGGAACACTATCGCCTTGGTGCAGAGTTTATACTGGCCGGTCTTTTCGTGTTATTGCTGATCCTGTTTGGCGGTTGGACTGGTTTCAAAGCGATTCTCTCCTTTACATTCAGTATTCTGGTTTTGTGGAAAATTCTAATTCCACTTCTGTTGAAGGGCTACGACCCTGTTATCTCCTCTTTGGCGATAGTGTTTCTTCTTAATGCTGCGATTATATTCATTGTTGCTGGAACGAAAAAGATGGGAATAACCGCATTTCTCGGTGCCTGTATGGGAATCACCACTAGTAGTATTCTGGCCCGGGTTTTTGTCAAAGTGGTTCATATTCATGGCGCAGTCCTACCTTTTTCGGAAACCCTATTATATTCAGGTTTTGGTCATTTGGATATCACACGAATCTTCACAGCTGCTATTTTTATTGCCGCATCAGGAGCAGTTATGGATCTGGCTGTTGATGTTGCAGCTGCTTTGGAAGAAATTGTTTCCAAAAAACCGGAGATCAGTTTTTTAGAAGCTTTTAAGTCCGGCTTATTTATCGGTCGCGCAGTGGTTGGAACAATGACCACCACACTACTATTTGCTTACTCGGGTGGCTTTATCACCCTGTTGATGGCGTTTATGGCCCAGGGAATCAAAGTCACCAGTATTCTCAACCTGGTTTATGTGTCGGCCGAAGTTATTAAAACCCTGGTCGGAAGTTTTGGATTGGTAACTGTGGCTCCATTTACGGCACTTATTGGAGCAATGATATATTCACACAGTTATAAAAAGGTGGACTCTTCTCAATCAAACTCAGATAATTCAATTGTTTCATCTGATATCATTCGTTCTTCAGCCGTCTCCAAACTGTGATCGACGGTATTCCTGACAATGTGGATCGCTCCCTGAACATGCTGTTGTAGTGCTTAATATTTGTTATTTCACCGTGAACAACAATGCGAATTTTTTATTTTTAGACGTGTAAGTATCTTTAGCAGTTTGGGTATAATGATCTTTAAACAGGTTCAACGGGCTGAAAATATAAAGTGATGACAATTTGTTTAACGATGGATTTATTCCATATTCTCAAGGTATTGATTAATAATGCTTGAAACTGTTTCAATTTTGAATCGGAAATTTGCATATTGTGATCACCTGGATTCTTCAAGAGGATAAGTGAATTTAAATATTTGATGTTGTTGCTAAAATATTCTTTCATTTCCTTGATATTTGGTTTTAATTGTGGAATGGACGATTCCATATCGATGGTTTGTTGATACCAGTGGCTATATCTTCCGCTTGGGGAAAAAGAAAAACCTTACTTGACATCAAAAAGGCGAATTCTTATTATTTCAAAGGTATGGGAATTATTGAGATTTAGAGCATAAAAAAACAAACATAAAGGGCTATTACCGTATGCCGGGTGTAATAAAAAACATTTCAAAACCTATTGAGGGCGTTACTTTAGTTCTTGTTGTTTTCATGTTTATTCATTTTCTTATCGGACAATCAATCACCATTTGGAATATTCTGGTTTCACTGGAAATTATCTTTTTTGTCCTGGTATTGGCATGGACTTTTTATAAGAAAAACCAGAGTGGCTTACCAGAGATACTAACTGTAATTTCCGCCATTTTTATCGGTTTTTGGTTATTTAGTTTCTTGCGATATTTGGATATCGTAAAATGGCCCTTGGGCAAGGCTTCAAACCTGTCCGAACAAAGCCTGTTATTGCGTTTTCACCTTTTCTTTTCTTTGGCGATCTTGTTTCCGCTGTTTGCCGCAAATCGATCATTTGGTTATTTAAAAACTGTTGGTTTGGGTCGGTGGAACCAGCGGATTTTTTTAAATGTTAATCTTTTCCCACTATTGATTGCTTCTTTAGTTGTCGTCTGGTCTTGGGTTATATCTGTTGTTAACAATACTGAATTTCCTACTGATGATCCCGCTGTTGGATTTATCGCCATTTGTTTATTAAAAGCATTTTTAACAGGACTAACAGAAGAAATTTGTTTTCGTGGGGCGTTACAGCATGCTTTAAGTAAACATTTTGGCGTATTTGGGGGAATTTTGTTGCAGAGTTGTTGTTATATGGTCTTTCATTTTCATTTGGGAGAAGTTGTTTCTCCTAAAATTCTATTTTTAATAAGTGTTTGGATACTGGGCCTGATTTTTGGAATTATAACACACTTAACTTCCGGTATCGGTTGGGCAATTGGTATTCATACTGCTATTGACGTTATCGTAGAATGTGGGAATCTATCTTGAATATTGTATCAAATTACTGGTTTTGGGGTGGAACGGGCTTTTTTATTGGTGCCGTTCTGGCTGTTTTCAATTTGGTAAGAAATAAGTGTGGTTTCACATCCTCGGTTATTTCGGTAACTATTGGTGTGTATTTTGGAGCATTAGGTACAAGACTGTTATATATTTTGATTTTTTATCCCCAGCTCTTTATAGAAAACCCTGTTTTAGCCATGGCATTTTGGCAGGAAACCGGCACCTGGTTGGGCGGGCCTATTTTTGGAGGCATCGCCTTTATGATTTGCATGAAGATAGTAAAAGAACCTGTGATGTCAAATCTAGGCAGTATGGTGCCGGGCTTGGTTCTGGCACATGCTATCGCCCGAGTTGGTTGCCTGGTGGGTGGATGTTGTTTCGGTGCTCCCACCAACGTTCCCTGGGCAATTTATTCGGATCATCTCCAAACGATGGTTCATCCAACACAGGTTTACAGTATCATTGGTGAATTGACTGCCCTGGTTATTTTGCAAAAGCTTTGGAAAACAGTTGATTATCGCAAATATCTTTTCCCTCTTTATGGAATTTTATTAAGTATTCATCGGTTTATAAGCGAAATGTTCAGAGGATCGGAAGCCGGACCGGAACTTATTCCGGGTTTAAGAATATTTCAGGTCGTTTGCCTGGGAATATTTCTTGTTTCGGTCTGCTGGTTTTTGATTTTGAGGTGGAAAAAACGAGGAGTGGTTTCTTCCATGGGAATCGCTGCTGTTTCCATATTCGCCCTTTTTATCGTTAATACCCGTTCTCATCAGGAGTCGACAGCTCAAAATGAGGATTCCAACTCAAAAATTTATCTGGTTGTGACCAGAAATCATTTTGCCGGTTTACTCGATGATTGGATAGCCAAGCGAACCAAAGATGGATATCAAGTGATCGTTCGCGGCTGGCGGGCCCCTCCTTCGGTGGATGATATAAAAAATTGGATCAGAGAAAAAAAAAATCAATACCAGAATAAACCAATTGGAAATATCCTGATAATCGGTGATTATGGGGAAAATAACGCGACGTCTTGGTTTATACCGTCAATTGATTATGATGATTATTTGACCAAGGATACCAGGGCGTTCACTGATATTTTATACGGGGATATTAATGACGATGGCTATCCAGAAATTCCGGTTGGGCGTTTACCCGTGCAAAATTCCATACAATTAAAAACCTATCTGAATAAAATTGTCGGTTATGAACAACAACCGCTTTTACCGGCTTGGTTTCGTGTCAACGTTTGGGTTGGTGGTCTGGGATTTACCGAGCAGATGGATACTATCACACTTGATCAAATCGAGCACATTCCTAAATGGTTGGATCAGTTTATTATCAGCGCCCATCATAGTTCTCCCTACAGTGGCTATATACCGGATCAGCCTGCTGTTTTTCTTGATCAGTTCAACCGGCCTTCTTTTCTGTCCCTGGTAGCGTCGCATGGTTCGTTTCGAGATATTACCACCACTGTTTTTAACGGTCAGAAAATAAACTTGACAGTGGAAGATGTTGCACGTATTCAATCATCGAATCCAACCGGGTTATTGTTTCTACTAAGTTGTAATTCAGGACAATTTAATATGCCGTTAACAGACGGGTTATCGCTTTCGGAAGCCCTGGCCAATCATCCGGGAGGTCCTATCGGCGTGGTAGCTTCAACCGGAACCAGCCATCCGTTAACCAACTATTTTGTTATTGAGAGGATAATGGCGCTTTTTGAGCAAAAACCTGAAACAATTGGCAATTTATTACTGAAAATACAACAAAATTTGTTTAAAAACGGTGAAAACTCTTTTAAAAGGTTGATTTTATCCAATAATTCCGCTGAAAGTCTGGCATTGGGTTTACCAAAAAGGGATCGACCATCACTTTTTGTTCCCGGTATGCTTCGCAAGAATATTTTGTTATACAATTTGATGGGTGATCCGGCCGTAAAATTGAATTTTCCCGGGAATATAAAACTTGGAGTAACGAATTACCAAAAAAACGTACTTACATTGTCAGGTAAAACCGCAACTGATTGTGACAAGCTTTATGTTGATTTGATGTCGGTGAAATCAAAGAAGTCGACCCTTGAAGCGAAGTCAACTGTTGTAAGGAGAGAGGTATTTAAACGGATAAATTCCAAACCCAGATTTTTAATGTCGAAAACCATCACGGGCAAAGAATGGAAAGTGAAGATCCATCTACCGCCAGAAGACAAGGGCCAAAATAAGCTTCTGCGATTCATTGCAATCGGGCAATTAAACAGTTATACGGGTACTTTTGATATTCGTAATATAAAAAGCTGATCTCCTTTTAAACCTGATTTATCCGAATTTCCATAGAATAATTCACACCACATTTGGTTTATCACCGGTTATTTTATTTTTTTCGGTTTGTTTTTATTCTTAAAAAGACCCGTCAGCGTATAATCGTTGGATTACAAGGTAAAATCGGCTCAAATCCCGTCTTTAAAAAAAAAGCTGATAAATGTGCAAAATTTATTATAAAAACAGGATTGAGCTTTTGACAGTAAAAAATTTTATCTGTAATAAGCGACCAAAAAGTAGTTTTCAAAATTAACCGGCTTATTTTTTTGATTTCCGTGCTTTGATCAATCCCATCAAAACGAGTGCCAACAAAGCAATGCCTATCGGCCATAATAATCGATTGACAGAGACTGCGGCCGCCATATTGTTCTGTTTCTCAGTATTCGGATTCACTCCGCAGTAACCTTTAGACGGATCATCAACTGCCACGGTTTTTTGGGTTTGATGCCATAATCCGTTGTTGTCGGTTACTTTGAGAGATACATCATAATCCCCATAAGCGGAATATGTATGTGTCGGATTTTGGCTGGTTGATGTATTTCCATCATCAAAATCCCATTCCCAAGCAACATTGGTGCCGGTCGTGTTTGTACTCGTATCGGTAAAGCTGACAGTCAAATCACTAACTGAAGAAGTAAAATTGGCTGTTGGTCCCGAGCCTGATGAGATGAAAACATCAACGGCTGCAAACGCATTCACAATGTCACTGACGGAGTAACCCAGGTCAATGGCGGCATCTCTAACACCTTCGGCTCCCTCATCGAAATCCGTACTTGGTGTCCAATAGAGCTGGTTCGCTTTAACAAAAACATCAAATGCTTTATGAGTATCCCATCCGGAGGTGTTGGCCAGTGTATAAAATGCCTTATTGAATACTCCGCTGCTGTGATGAACGTCCATACCTGAATAGTAATCAAGGGCGCTACCAATTGAGTTACCGTCTAATGCAGGATCTTCCATGTATCTTAACGCACCGCTTCCTTTTATAATGTCGTATCCAATCATAAAATCGTTTGTACCGCGCATGAAATATTCTGCGGCTTCCCCGGCCATGTCGGAAAAAGACTCGTTAATACCACCCGATTTTCCTGAGTAGGTCAAATTTGAATTCTGCTCAGTAAATCCATGGCTCACCTCATGAGCAACAACATCCAATGATACCAACGGATAAAATGTTGTATATCCATCACCAAAGGTCATGGTTGAGCCGTCCCAAAACGCGTTTTCATAATAGGTTCCATAGTGAACGCGAAGGGTGAGCTTAAAAGTCAGTGGAGGAACACCATACCAGGTGTTGTACAGATCAAAAACCATTTTACCGAAATAATGAGCGTCATTTAGTGGACAATATGCTCCGTTTATCTCTTTATGTGTATTTCGGAAACATGCATATGAATACGCAGTTGTTCCGCTTATTCCGCCGTTCAGATCTACGGTTTTGACATTCGTGGTATTCATGGTACAGGTTGATCCACTCTGGGCAACTTCAAAATACGGATAATCGGTGCCGTACTCATACAACCCGATTTTTAAATTTCCACCGGGGCCGCTTCCGTCCGCATGAGTTAAGCCTTCATATGTAAATAGCATTTCACCGGTGTCCACCTTAAAAATATAGGTCGGGCGAGTGGGTGAAGGGCTATTTACATTGTCTGCAAAAAATGACACTGCATAAGCGATGTGAGCGATTGAGTTTTCATCAACATAAATAACCACTTCGGACGATTCGTTTTTGAAAACCCATTCCACGGTTGCTTTTTTTTCCTGAAGCCGCTGCTTCATTTTATTCAGTGCATCCTGGGTATTGTAGGAGGATACCTTGCTGACGGTGCCAACATCTTGTGCAATTCCTTTTATCATCTTACCGCGTAAACGCAGTATTTTCCCTGCCTTATCTTTACTGATGATAATATTCTCCCCCCAAACAGGAATACCGTTGAACAATTGACGGTAACGTTCATGGGTAATCCCGTTTCGATCTGTGATCCGCTTCAGTGAACGAAGCCCTTCGATGCCGGACAATCCAAGCGTCGTACCGACATTGTCAGAAGTGATACTGACCCCTGACATTTTGATTTTGTTCAAATTGACACGTTCGGCTGCGTTCATGCCGGACGCAAAAAGAATTCCCAAAAAAGTAATGAAAATGGTTAAAAAACCTCTTTTAACACTAAACTTCAATCGTTCTTTCATGTTTTTTCTCCACATATATACTGACCGATTTCTGGAAACCATTCGCAAAACGAATGGATATAGTATTTAAAAGAAAAATTAGCGAATAGTAGCAGATTTATAAATTTTCAAAATCGCAATTTAACCTATTTTCTATGTTACATATAGGCTTTATTCAAATTCAAGACTCATTCAACACGAATTAAAACCTGCCAAAACGATATACCCAAAAAAGTGTCTTCTATTTTTATCACCTCTTCAATTTATGATAAAAATTAAATAGAGAACAAAAGTTATCCTTTGGAACTGAACATCGGGTTATTATGTAAAACGAAAACATTGAAAATAAAGATATCACTGCAAAGATCACTTTTGTTCAATTCAAATCGGAAATCACTTCGAATTAAAACAAGAATAAACAAACTACTTTTTGGATCGTTTTATGGTAGTCAAGGTGCTTCCAAACAGTGAAATAATAAAAAAATGCCCTCATCATCAACAATAAGTAAATGTTATATGGTTGGCGCTTTCATCATATATTTCATTAATTTGGAATCATGAAACCGTTGATTTAATAACTTTCAACATTTTGTAAATGATGATTAACGCCGATTTATCGTCAGTGTTCATCGTTCCATTAGTCATAAGTTACATAACGGTCGTCATGTGTGCGATTTTATTCAAAAAACCAAGAAAAACAATCTATTTGACATTCTATTATACTTTTAAAGTGATATCCAGTTGTTTTTTAACGCTAAAAATATATATTTTTATAGATTTGAACGTAAAATGGGCCCCTGAAAGGAACTATTATTGTTTTTGAAAGATGTTTGAATCGATTTTGTTTTATAAGAATACATTCCTTTTTATGGCAACTAATAAAATATTATTTAAAAATGACATGGAATTGGACAAAAACAGTCATTCAATTCGATTAACAATATGAGAATTCAAGAAGAGAAATCTTCGCACTTTCAAAGATATTTTTTGTTACTAATTTCACAGAACTTGAATCAGACATGCTTTCAGGTAATCAGCAATATCTCTTGTTTTTTGACCCTAAAGATCCTTTTGCCAAACCTCTTATTAATTAACTAGAAATTTTTATTAAACATTTCTACCAAGTATAAAATGGTAAAACCATTATGCCCAAACTAAGTTAGTTGCGAAAATTTTGCCATCTTGCCGGCATATGTAACTCAGGATGACAGGAAACTTACTTACTGATCGACCTGGAATCCATGGTCATTGGGGTTGGACAAAAAACCCTAAAAAATGTGAGTCATTTGTTATCATACCTTCTTTTTTTACAAGCAAATGCCCCTATGACTATAATTAATATTGCTAAAAAGAGTGGAATAAACGCACGATGCACAGAAACTGCTGCGATTGACATGTTATTGTGTGCTCCAATCTGGGTTGGGGCAGCTCCGCAATAACCTTTGGGTTCCTCTATCTGTACATTGGAATTTGTCGAATCAGATAAGCTACTATCGTCTGTAACAGTTAACTCAACACTATATGTTGCATACGAGGAATAGGTGTGGGTCGGGCTTGGATCAGACGAATTATTGCCATCGCCAAAATCCCAATACCAGGCTACGTTAGTCCCGGTTGCGTTGGTACTTGCATCCGTGAAACTGACCTCAAGATCGTTTATGCTATATGTGAACCCGGCTCGAGGACCATTAACAGGAAGATATGCCAAATGAGCAATCGTTCCGACGGATGCTTTTACATAACTGGTAAAGTACGTCATGTTCAAAGTGGATAATCTGTCGTTAATGGTATGGTAGTAATCACAGAAATCGTCAACATCGTCCTCAATGGCCAATATTCCGACAAATCCTTCATCCCAAAATGATGAGTGGTCGCTGGTTGTAATCCCATCCGCATCGATAATCGGTGTTAATAGACTGCTCATACCGTAAATGCTCACCACATCAATAAAAATATCTGCGATTTCTCTATCCGCTGAATATCCCGGGTTGCTTGAGCTACGGGTATGTAACCGCAATGTCGGATCACCGACACTGTCCCAGGCAATCATATCCATGTTATAAACAGCGACAATATTTTCTCCCGAAACTAAATCCGCATACCTGTTACTACCGTACAAACCTTGTTCTTCACCGGTAAATAAGACAAATCGAATAGTGCGCTCGAAATTATATGCGCTAAGTGCCTCGGCCAGTGCCATCACTCCTACCGAACCGCTAACATTGTCATCCGCACCGTATGACAGGGAGCCGGAAGGCATACAATCCAAGTGAGCAATTACTAAAAGGATCTCGTCAGCCACAACAGTACCGGTTTTTTCACCAATTACATTTCTATTTGAATAGGAACCGTAGGTCCAATCATGGTAACTGACTGTTAATCCTAGTCCCTGCATAAACTCATAGACATATTGCGTTGCTTTTTGAATAGGCGTACCCGAACTTGTGTGACGGGATGAAATCGTATAATCAGATCCTCCAACGTTTACAGGCCATTCACCGCTTAAATTTCCTACGTAGGTGTTGAGATTGCTCTGACTGATCGTGTTGATCATGTCCTGTATTGTTGGGTCATATACTACACTCACTGTTTTCTCAACAGTGAGCTTACGAAGCTTTGTAAAATCAATGGGTTTATTTCTCAGTCGTTTGACTTCAAATCCCATGGTAGCCAGGCTTTCAGCTTGCTTTTCATTGGCTTTTGCAATGATATGTTTGCCGTCATCATAGAGAATGTTGACTGTGTTTGCAGCATTGGCTCTTGTGCCTTTGACTCTCTCAAGAGCGATCAGATAACTCGTGGATGTCACGGTCGCTGTCAAGGTATCGAGAACCTGGTAATTCGTTTTTAAGGCATCCATCTGGGTTGTTGTGGATATGACGATGGCATAGTCAACACCATTGATATCCTGGAGGTGGGCGTATACAGGCAATCCTATCTGGTCCACCATGCCAGAATACTGAACCCGCGCCAAAACAGACGGGTTTTCCTGTGCCAAGGCATGGGAAGCTTCTGCATTAAAAAAAAGGACCAGAGTAAATAATCCGAGTAGATTATACATAATAACCGTTTTTGAATTTCTCATCTTTACTCCTCATACATTGAAAGTATTAAATAGAGTGAATTTTGTGATGAAACGCATGACATGGCGTGCCCGAGAGATAAAATGCATTTAACTATCCTGTTTACCGATCGCATTCACTTTTTCCACTGCCTCTTAAAAGAAAAATTACATAATCATCTGCCGGGTTATTCATATTTTGCAGCATGAATCCTCAGCACATTTTTTAATTAAGACGTTTTAAAACAAGTTTATGATTGTGAAAACAATCTGGAAATCGGATGAAGATATGATACGGAACAAAATTGAAAAATCAAGCTTTTTCCCAATTAATTTAGTTGGTTACGTCAGTAAGTGCACTTATGTAAACTGAATGGAAAACAGATGAATAAAATCCGTCGTTTATTAACTTACTCATATTTTAGGTTTTTCATTTAACCCCAACGACCATGGATTCCTGGTCGATCAGTAAGCAAGTTCCTGTCACCCTGAGGAAGTATGGCAAAGAATCTCTCAGGGCTAAAAACAAAAGATGTTGATGATTATCTGGAAATATGCTCGCTTCTAGTCCTATTAAACCAAAAGCAATGTATCTTGTTGAAAATACGCATATTTTTAAACAACTGGTTTGAAAAGTTATTTTTTTTATGATCCCTAAGTAAAGGTCAACTCCAAACCCTAAAATCTGTTTAACTCTGACTATTGTATTTTTTGAACCTTGAAAAATAAGGAGATTTAAATCAATAAGAGAAGAATAGTATAGATGTCTTCATGTCTGTTTTTTCGAGAGAACAGAAAGAGATCAAAACTTACACGTTTAAATGAAAAATCCGAAAGATAGGTTAAAAATGGCTTGACTTAAAAAAAGCTATTTCTTATTATCTATCGTTTTTTTTATTTCACTATTTTGAAGAATTAGTTTTTTTCCAAATGTACCCGAGCATGAGATGATAAAAAATTTATATTTGTCGATTAAATGATATTAAATAAACGCCGTACTTAACAAGTTGTTCAAATTGGTCCTAAAATCCGTGCAGTGCTTTTATAAAGCAAAATGTATGGTTAAGGTCCGTCCTTAATAACAACTTCACATTGGAGTTTAGTTCACTCAATTCAAACCTTATAGCTCCCAAAGGATTAAGATGGAATAACGAATAGAAATACTCAAACCAAAAAAATTAGTTGGTATTCATATGGAAATGTCACTTTCAATGAATAAAACTTCAGAGCTTTGGCAAAGTTTCATGCCAAGAAGAAGAGAAGTAAAAAACAGATCAAATTCTGATTTTATTTCAATGCAGGTATATGATAAGAATCTAAATGGCCTGTTCTCGCCAAATACTTTATTCAAAAAATGGGCAGTTGTTGAAGTTTCAAGTTATGCGGATATTCCAGATAGTTTGGAGTCATATTCTTTAAATGGTGGCAAATATGTAGTATTCATCCATAATGGCCCTGCAAGCGAATTCCCAAAAACAATGCAATATATTTTTGAAAGTTGGTTACCACAATCTGAATATGAACTTGATAACAGGGAGCATTTTGAAATATTACCAGAGGGGTATAGTCCTGTTGATCCAAAAGCCAGGGAAGAGGTATGGATTCCTATCAAGCAAAAATTATAACAAAAGGATTCATCCGAATGGACTTATTCCACTCCTGAATCGGGTAATCAAGGCATTAATGCCTTGAAACCAGCGTCCCGATGCTTTCCTTTCCTCTGTTGAAGTAGCAATGTTTTTACTTTGCAATATACATTTTTTGGAGAAAGGAGCGCTCAATGCAAGCAACCAGCAAAGATTTAAGATTTCATACAAAAGAGGTTCTTAATGCCGCGCGTGAGGTTGAAGATGTTCGAATAAGCCGAGCAATAGCTGAAATTCAGCATGCAAATTTACCATTGACAATTATTGCTGATGCAGCACATTTCACTTCCTTTATATGTCCACTGTTTATCAGAGAATTAATTGATATTATTTTGCCGGGAATAATCAGCACTCCAGATTGGGGAAACGCCATGAAAAACCTTATTATTTATTGATTTTCATAATGGTTTTTGATAGCATGAAGCCAGCTAAAAGGGGATATTCAATGCCTTTTAACTGATTAACTCAGGAATTTCAGCAACTGGGTCCAAGCGGGAGGGTGTTATGATTAAAATAAAAAACATTCTGGTTCCAACTGATTGTTCCGAATTATCGGAGAAAGCTGCCAAATATGCCATTAAGTTTGCCAAGCAATTTAATGCTGAACTAACGTTTTTGATGGTATCTGCCACTGAACCGTTGGCTGTTTTAAACGATTATGGTTATTTTTCACCGGAGTTGCACCAGAAGCTGGTAGTTGAGTCTTCTAAAAGAGCTGAAATCCAGCTGGAGATGTTTTGGGAGTCCATTAGTGACTCGGAAACCAAGGCGAACTTAGTGAACGCCAAAGGAGATCCTTTTTCTGAGATCATCCGTTATGCAAATGATCATACAATGGATATTATAATAATGGGAACTCATGGTCATACTGGCTTGAAACACATTTTTATGGGGAGTGTGGCTGAGAAAGTGGTGCGATATTCGCCGTATCCAGTATTAACCGTTAAACATCAGGACTATTCATTCGATATGAATTCTTAGACTTGGATTTTTTTAAAATTCCAAATCTATTAAAACAGGAATCATCGCAAATCAAGCTGCGAAAATAAATCGAGTCCCCACCATGTTGAGCAGGAATTGTTCTGGCATTTCGTTTTTAATGTGGTTGGCGGCTTTTCTTCCTGTACAATGTGTTGGGGGCAATATAACTGGAATTCATTTTCTTGAATGCGGCAACCGTTGATTTGATGATGGCATTATAGTCGGTTCCGGTTAAGCGAAATCCCCCCTGATAAGATGTATTTGGTTGATTCCCGTTAGTTCCTGTATATATTTCACGGTATATATAATTGTTCGTCTTAATTTGCGTGTCAGGGGATTACTATATATTGTGACTGTTATATATAACGGAGAGGTTTCCCCATGCGATTTTTCGGCTTGGTACGTCATATCCGAATATGTCTTTTTCTTCTCGATCTTTTTGTATGCCGCCTAATCTCTCATAAAAACGAATGGCTTTTTCATTACTTTCAAATACCCATAGATAACCAGTTTTGTGCCCTTTATTTACTAATTCTCTGGCAGCTGACTTCATTAATGCGGCTCCTACTTTTTTAGATCTGTGAGACGGTTTTACATGTAAATTGTCTATGAATGGTATTGATTGACACCAAACCGCAATGAATCCTATCAGTATATCTTCTTCTACAACCAAAATGATATCTTCATTTTGTATTTCGACTTCATTCCAATACCCTGCTAAAACATGGTCTATTTGCTTTGCCAGAAATTCTGCCGGTAAGTTATCTATATAAGAGTCTTTCCAGCTCGCTATGTGAATGGCAGCTATCTCTTGAAAGTCTGATTGTTTTGCCTCTCTTATTCTCATTAAGCATCTTCTTATCAATAGGTTGTACTACAAGCCCAAACCATCAGCTATTTTTAACTCAAATGTCTTCGTGACGCCCTTAATCTGTCCCCGGCGAGATCCATAAGTTTAGTAAAAGACTTGGATCTTTGCAGTTTTTAACTAAAAATAGACTTCATAGGTCAATAAAAAAGGCATTTCATACTGATTCGTATCTATTTATTATTATTTGGTCAATCATTGCATCCGTAAGATTGCGGTGGCTGTTTTCTAAAATATTAAAATGAAAACTGAACAGGCGGTTAATCCACCAAGGGAATAATTAAAAACCTTTATAGAGCGATCGGTTTTAAGCCGGTATCTAATGGCTGTTCCAAAGCCGGCCCAAATCGAAATTGAAGGAATGGATATAACTAGAAACACAAGTAGAACGATCAATGTAGAAAACAGATAGTTTTTACCGTCGCTCAATGTAAAGGTTGACATGGCAGTTACAGCCATCATTAATGCCTTGGGGTTTAAAAACTGAAAGATAAAGGCTTCAAGAAAAGTAATGGGTTTTTCAGGTTTATTATCATCGGTATCCTTTTTGGATGTGGCGATTCTCCAGGCCAGATAAAGGAGATAGACTGCCCCCAATCCTTTTAAAATAATCTGTAATTTCGGAAAACAGCTGAACACAATATTGAGCCCCAGGGCTACAGTTCCCATTAATACAATCAATCCGCACACAATTCCAAAAATGTGAGGAATGGTCCTTAAAAAACCAAAATTGGCACCGGACGCAGTTAGCATGATATTGTTTGGCCCTGGAGTAATACAGGTGGCAAACGCAAAGGTGATTAAAGAAACAATGATGGGTTCCATGGATTGATATTACTGATTCAATAGTCTGTTGAGTTAAAAAAAAGGTTGAGAGAAAGTAATATATTTTATATTGTATCGATACAAACCTAATATAAAACCGGTACAATTTAAATACTAATTGATAACATTTAACTGTCAACTCTTTTATTGTCACCATGACAATGTGGAAACCAAAAATCGATACATTATCCAAACCGTTATATAAAGCATTGGCCGATGCTATAGCGGATGATATTCGCAAAGGGAACCTAAAACCGGCACAACAGCTTCCCACACATCGTGCCTTGGCAGATGATCTTGGCGTTACAGTGGGAACCGTTACCAGGGGATACGCCGAAGCAGAAAAACGGAATTTAATTGTTGCCAGGATAGGCAGCGGAACATTTGTTACATCCGGTAAAAGTTCCATATCAGATTTTTTAGGCACACCCCAGATAGGAGCCGGTATCATTGATATGAGTCTGAGTGTCGGCGTATTCGATGATCAGGTGAATGAACTAGCAAAAACACTGCACCATTTAAGTAAAGAAAAACATGGCTTGTTCAGGCACTTGGCGTACCACGGTCAATCGGGATTCAGGGATCATCGTCAGTCTGTGGTCAATTGGCTTTCCCATTTTAAAATTGACACTCAACCGGAACAGATTGTTTTTTGCAATGGTGGACAAAACGCAATAGTAATTGCATTACAGTCTATTACAAAACCAGGTGATTGGATTTTCTCCGAAGGTTTGACCTATCCCGGTTTTAATTATGTAGCCAGGCAGCTAAATCTTCGGCAAGTCGGACTGTCCATGGATGAAGATGGTATTCTGCCGGATCAGTTTAATGGTTTGTGTGAACAATATAAACCCAAAGCATTGTATTGTCTGCCAACTCTGCACAATCCAACGACTGTTACCATGCCCCAGGAAAGAAGACTTGAGATAATTGAAATCGCCAAACATCACAATTGCTTGATTATCGAAGACGAAGTGCAGACATTCCCACCCAGGGAAAACTCGGTAGATGCATTGGTGACATTGGCTCCCGATGACGTTATTTATGTTAACAGTTTTTCCAAGGTGTTAACGCTGGGAATACGAGTGGGTTATCTCATATGTCCATCCAGGTTAACCAGCACTATTGAAACTACGTTACAGACCAATTGCATTCAGACTGCGACCCTGATGATAGAAATTGTCAGTCGATGGATTAACTCGGGAAAGGCGAAGAAAATGCTTGGCAAAAGAGTGGAAGAAATAAATGCCAGACAAGAAATCGTCTCAAAGATTTTTAATGGTTTAAATTACAAAAGCCGACGAAATGGATTGAACGTTTGGCTCACGTTGCCCGAACCCTGGCGAGCCGATGAGTTCGTTAACCAGGTGGAAAAAAACGGTGTATTGATTCGTTCATCGGAGTATTTCGCTGTAGCTCGTTATGCCTCGCCCCATGCGGTTCGAATCTGCATCACCAGTCCACCAACTCAGGAACAAACCAAAAAAGGTTTGGAAATCATCCGGGATACGTTGTATCAGAAGCCCATGATATGGAAAGGAGTGTAGTAGGCTAATAATCTGTTAATACAGTTGTATTCCAGGATTTACCCAATCAGTTTTTTAACAGCCTGTACAATCTCATCATGATCAAATGGTTTTTGAAAGGTCAAATCGGCTCCCAGTTCTCCAGCAAATTTCAGGTAAATAAATTCACCGGATTTCCCACCACCGGATATTGCAATAATTTTTGTATCCGGTGATTCTTCCTTAATCTCCCTGATTATTTCAATGCCTTCTTTTTCAGGCATGTAGATATCTGTAACAACCAGATCGCATTTTAGTTTTTTAAATTGTTCCATACCGGCTTCACCATCCGAGGCCGAATAAACTTCATATCCGGCTCTTTTTAAGACTACACTTAACATTTTGCCAAATGCCAGGTCATCTTCGATGATTAGAATTTTTGCCATGAGTTAATCTCCGCTCAGGTGATTGGATGGATATATACAGATCTTTTATTATTTCTTACGTTTTAGGTTTTTATTATTCTAACCCAATAACCACGGATTCCTGGTCGATCAGTAAGCAAGTTTCCTGTTATCCTGAGGGTTAGGTGAAGTCCTGAGAAGGAACGACAAAGAATCTCTCAGAATCAAAAACAAGAGATGTTGCTGATGACTTGAAAATATATTTGCTTCAAGCCCTGTAAAACCAGTAACAAAAGATCTCTCTAAAAGTATGGAGATTCTTCAGGTCGCCAGAGCTTCCATCAGAATGACACTGGTTTTTGAAAAAATCTGAACAAGTAAAGGTTAAACTAAAACCTTAAAATGTTTATTGTTTCAGCTAAAAATAGTCTGTTTTCTTGATTGGACTGATAACAGATCGACCAGGATGTTATTTTTATTATATGATAGTTGAAAGAAAAATTGTATCTTTTTGACAGTGGGACGTTATCTGCAATTCGGAAGTTTTGATGCGTTCGTTGTAATCCGAGTAGTCAATATGGACAGTTTCTTCTAAAAGTGCTAGCGTATTAAGCCGAAACCGGACGACAGATGGTAAATTTTAAAACACCTCAAGTCGTTTTTTTTGTTAATGGCTTAATGACCTACCAGCCCGATGAAAGCAATTCTAAGTATAGTTCTTCGCTATTTTTCGAACCTTTGGATGATCGGTGTCATTTTCATCACAATTCAATGGATTCTGGTGTATTTTTATTTTTACCCTGTTGAATCCCGGTGGATAGCTCTTGGCTTTTTTCCGCCTTTTTGGTCAAGCCTGATCATAATTCCACCCTTTTGCGTTTACTTCATTCAGGGATGTCGAAAACGATGGCTTTCTACTATTGCTTTTGCCCTCACCTTTTTTATTCTTTTTGGTGATATTGCCATTGTGAAACAAGATGCTCATCGATTTTCCGCCGAGGAGAAAACCCAATCCTTAAGCATTGCGGCCATAAATACTCGATATTATTCCTATGGTTTTGATAAGGTTGTGAACGTCTTTAAGGAAATTGATGCCGATCTTTATTTGCTTTCTGAAAACGATATCTCGCAAGAAAACGTAAAGATTTTAAAAGAACGGATTCATCCCTATTTTTTTCATATGGGACGACGGGAAGGAACTGCCATTATTTCTCGTTATCCGGTTGTTTCTTTTAAGGAAATTCTATTCCCAACGCATCAGGCATCTCTGAAAAAAGCGAATGTTTTGGCGAAACAACATCTGAACCCCAACCGTTCGTTTGTTCACGCGGTTATTGACGTCAACGGCACTCCGGTCAATGCCATTTCGGTACGATTTTTAGCGGGAAGGCCTTACAGCAGATCCTTATCAGATGTTCTCCGTTGGAGTTTTTATGTTCTGGACGGTCAAATAAAAGAGCTTCAGTTATTTGAGAACTATCTGAAAGAAATAAAAGGTCCGATCATATTTGGTGGGGACTTAAATGCAACCCCTTCTTCCATAACTCTAAGACGGCTTTCGGAAACAGCGGTCGATTTATATTTGCAGGATCATATTTGGGGTGGTTTTACCTTTTGGACCAATTTTCCGTCTTATGCGCGCTTGGACTATATTTTTGTAAAAAACAATGTCCAGCCCCAAAGATCAGAAAAAATGCACACAATTGTGTCAGATCATTACCCTGTCTACGCCGAAGTGTTGATTCCCGGCAAGGTCAAAGAGTAAAATCCCTTATTATCAGTATACTGATCAGGCATTTGTAAGAACGCATCCATAAAGCCTTCAATATCAGGTAATAAAAAATGAATAAAATAAAACTTGTCTATTTTTCCCCGACAGGAACTACCCGAAAGATTCTGGAAGCTGTCGCAAACGGTATTCAGACTGAAAAAGCTGAACATATTGATCTAACACTACCCAAAAATTCATATCAACCACAGTTGGTAATCGATAGTGAATTGACCATTTTTGGAGTTCCGGTATACGGCGGTCGAGTTCCAGCGAACGCTTTGGAGAGATTAAAAGGACTCAAAGGTAATAATACACCGGCCGTTATCACTGTTGTTTATGGGAACAGAGAGTTTGAAGATGCGTTAAAAGAAATAACCGATTTCGTTGAGCAGGCCGGCTTTAAACCTGTTGCTGGAGGCGCTTTTATTGGTGAGCATTCCTTTGCCAGTGAATCAATTCCCGTCGCAAACGGACGCCCCGATTCAAAAGACCTGGCAAAGGCTGCTGATTTTGGGAAGAAAATTCGCGAGAAATTAAATATCATTTCTAATACAGCAGAAAGACAAAAGCTAAATGTTCCAGGGAATTATCCCTATAAAGAAACACATCTAACAAAAGGGTACACTCCAATAACCGTTGAGTCGGATTGTACTCAATGTGAAATGTGCGTGTCTGTCTGTCCAACGGCTGCTATTAGGGTTGACGATACGATAATAACAGAAAAGAACTTATGCATCACCTGCTGTGCATGTATAAAAAACTGCCCCACACAAGCCAGGCAAATGAAAAACGAAATGATCATTCAATTTGCCCAAAGGTTGAACAAAAATTGTAGCACTCGCAAAGAACCTGAGATATTTTTATAGAGTATCATCCGAGGCAAATATCGTATTTCCAAAGTTTTTATCACACATTTTGGGGCTTGGAATTAACCTTTACTTATCCAAATTTTATTAAAAAACCAGTATCATTCTGATGGGAATCCTTGCGACCTGAAGATCTCCATGCTTTTAAAGAGATCTTTTGGTACTGGTTTTACAGGACTTGAAAACAAACATGTCCCAGTTAATCATTAACATCTCTTGTTTTTGACTCTGAGAGATCCTTCGTCTTACCTCCTCTGGGCTACAGAAAAATTGCTCGCTGACCAACCAAGAATCCACATTCATTGGCATAGAATAAAAATAATTGTTCAGCCTAAAAAAACATGACCTATTTGTCATTCTGATGGGAGCCTTAGGCGACCTGAAGAATCTCAATGGAACTCAGGCGACATCCGAAAATAACTTGATTACATGAAGCCCTTCCATACCAAAGACCAGGTTGTTATGAATAATCCTATGCGATGTTGAACGACATCAATTGTTTTTAACTCTCAGAGATCTTTCGTTATTCCTCCTCAGAATGACGGATGGCAGAACATAACTTATTGACATTATGCCTTTGCGGAAATGATATAGAGTTCAGAGCAAGGTTGAATTATTTCGAATAAAAAACTTAAAATGTGAGTTTTTATGTGTTTAATTAAAACGTTTAAATCATATATATTAAACATCAAATACCGGATAAAAAGCAGATGAACAACCTTGAGACAAAACTACAACATTTTAGACTACATGAGAAAAATAAAATCTTCACTTTTCCTCGAAACCCTTTAAAAATGTGAAAAATGACTTAATTCAAGAAAAGTGATTTTTTATCATTCCTCCTGGTTTTATGATGGATATAGTAAAAAGTGATACCTTTCAATTAGTATTTATGGATGTATCAGTAATTGAGCTTGAGCCGTTGCCCCAATACCTCCAAAATTATATTGGTATACAAGTTTATATTAGTAAAAACTTTAAAAGAGCAAAATATATACAATTGTGATAGCTATAAGTTGAAAAAGAGCTTTAACTCCTGTGATATTTTATAGAGTGATATTTATAGAAGCATTTAGCCTATATGCAATCAAAATATTTCTTATCATTTTTATAAAAAAGAGTTGACAAATAATATTAGTCATGTAGATATAAGGTGTAAATTAAATAAATCTGTTTTATACCATACATTTTAGGATTTTAATTTGACTTTTGTTTGTTCGGATTTTTTTTAAAACCGGTGTCATCCTGACAGGAGCCCCAGCGACCTGAAGAATCCCTCTGATTTTAAAGAGATCTTTTGTTACTGGTTTGACAGGACTTGAAGCAAACATGTTTCCATGTAATCAGCAACATCTCTTACTTTTAGCCCTGAGAGAGCCTTTGTTCGTTCCTCCTCAGAACTTCGCCTGACCCAAAGGGTGACAGGAAACTTGCTTACTGACCAAGAACCCATGGTCATTGGAGGAGGATAAAAAACCTAAAATGTGAGATATGAAGTATAAATTAGATAAATTTATTTTATACATATATTTTTTATTTTATATATATTTTCTTTTAATCAATAACCAGATAGTTTCCTTGATATGAGCCAAACACAGCTTCACCGGGTTACATGTTGCACAATGCTTATGGTGGTTTTGTTCAAAAATATGATATGAGAAAAATAGCATCCTCATGAATCGATTCGTGTGAGCCTTGGAGGCGGTGGATGAACTCCTGTTTTCTGCGTCTGTAATCGCACACGATCCTTGTCACCATCAAGATGAACTTGTACTCCGCAATGTGAAAAGGGCTTACGCAAATGGTTTGTACATCGAGGGCTTGAACCCAAAAAGAAAGGAGGTGTCGGAAAAAGAATATGAAGTTATTTTCTAGTCTAGTGAAGAGAAGATCAATTAAAAATCAAACGATAAGTAACCAGGAGGATATAAAAATGAAAAAAAATATGTTTTTTACAGTGCTTGCAGTGGTTCTGATGTTTTTATGCAGTACGCTTGAAGCTGCGGAATTTTTATACACCGGGGACAACGGTCCGGGTTTCTGGGCCGAGCTGGACCCAGCATGGGAGGCATGTGCTGGTGGTGACAACAGCATACAGTCACCCATTGATGTCAACAGTGTCATCATCGATCCGACGCTCAAACCGTTGGTACTCGATCTAAAGGAAACGCCGATCCACTTGATAAACAATGGGCATACGATCGAACAAGAATACGAGGTGGGAAGCTCATTGACCTTCGAAGGCGTAAAATATGAACTTAAGCAATTCCACTTTCATACCTTTTCGGAACATACGGTGGGTGGACAGCGTAGCGTTATGGAAATCCATGCGGTATTCACCGATATTGAGGGTAATTTTGCTGTGATCGGCATGCTTTATTCGATCGGATCAGAGAATCCGTTCCTACAGGAGTTGATCAACGCTGGTCTGCCGGAAAAGGAGGGCGATATTACAACCAATGGTAATATTAATCTTGCCGATGGTCTCACCCAAACTTCTTCTTACTACACTTATTTGGGGTCTCTCACAACACCACCTTGCACTGAGGGCGTAAAGTGGATCATACTAAGGGGATATGCCAAGATGTCATTAGATCAGTATAAGAAGTTCCGGCATATTCTGGGCAATGACTTTCGTCCCCTTCAGGAGCGCAACGACCGTAAAATACTGGCTACAGTAAAATGCCCCGCGAGCTGAGCTTATACAAAGTAACTCATTGAGAAATGCTGATTGAGGGCTGGCAAGTCGCTTACAGTTAAACTGGAGAACGTCCCGGTTCCAACCGGGGCGACAAAGGCAAAAGGGCCGAGGATAATTTCTATGGTGAATACATTAATTGTAATGAAGGAGCTATTTTAACCAGAGAAATTGATAACAAGCTTCAGAACTCCTGATCTGAAATAACGTTGCTTGCTGATATAATTAAATAATTAAAATAACCTATGGATTTCAAAATGATGCCAAAAGCACATTAAATTCAGAAAACTTAAGAGAAAATTGGAATCAATTAAAATTCGACATATCGGGAGTTCTGAACTTTAAATCGGCTAGAAATTGGTTCACATTCTGTTTACAAAATGTCCATTGTTTTTGGGTACTTTTGTAAACAGATTATGTGAAGTTATTTTTTAATTCCTTAGTAACTAAAAACACCGTGATTATAAAGGACATTGATTCCAATGCCCCAAAGAACTATACCGCCGACGATTTCAGCATAAACACTCAATGTTTTTGAAGAGGATACAGTTTTACCTAAATGAAGACCGACAATGGTGAAAACAGCAGCTACCACACCAATGATAACCGCAGGAAAAAAAATCGAGATATTCAGTACGGACATACTGAAACCGATGGCTAATGCATCAATACTGGTGGCAATGGAAAGCAAAACCATGGTCAACCCTCGGGTAGAATCTTTTTGAATATTAACACTATCGTCCTCTTTTTCCGGTTGAATAGCGTCCTTCAGCATTTTGCTTCCCACCAATCCCAATAATCCGAAAGCTACCCAATGATCATAGTCTTCGATATATCCGCTAATGTTAGTGCCTAAACCCCATCCAATAACCGGCATAAGAGCCTGAAACAGACCAAAATGCCAGGATAGCCGAAATGTCTGACGGAAATTCACCTTTTTTAAATTAATGCCGACGGCAACAGAAACAGCAAATGCGTCCATAGCTAAAGCAACAGCCACGCCAAAAATATGTATTATACTCATAACGTATTAAATTTATTTATAAAACGTTGCCACTTGGTGCCTTTTCCCTGCTGCATGGAATACCGGTTAGTAATCGGTAATCGCCTGTCTTTTCCAAAGGCTCGGCTTGTTATTTTTATTCCGGGTGGAGCCTGACGTCGTTTATATTCGTTGCGGTTTACCAGGTTAATAATCCGCCGAATGGTTTTTTCATCATGACCGAGATCCAGAATCTCATCAAATCGTCGGTCCTCTTCAACATAGGCTTTTAATATATCATCCAGTGTTTCATAAGGTGGCAAGGAATCTGTGTCTACCTGGTTTTCACGCAGCTCGGCTGAAGGCGGTTTTTCCATTATATTTTGAGGAATCACCGGTTTAACTGTGTTGCGATGTTGGCATAATTCATAAACCAGAAGCTTTGGAACATCCTTGATAACTGCGAATCCACCGGCCATATCTCCGTACAACGTAGCATAGCCGACTGCCATTTCACTTTTATTTCCGGTAGTTAAAACCAACCATCCGAATTTGTTGCTCAGAGCCATCAATATATTACCCCGGGTTCGACTTTGCAGGTTTTCCTCGGCTTCGTTGGGCTGAGTGTCCTTGAACTGGTAGTCCAGCGTCTTAAGATAAGAGTTGAAAATGGTTTCAATTGGAATGGATTCGTACTGGATTTTTAGATTGGTGGCCAGTTCCTTGGCATCATCTTTACTATGATCGGATGAATAACGGGACGGCATGGATACGCCAATAACATTATTGTTCCCCAGAGCATCGACTGCGATGACGGCCGTCAGAGCTGAATCAATACCACCGGACAGACCAATAGCCACTTTTTCGAATCCATTTTTTCGGACATAGTCCCGGGTTCCCAAAACAAGGGCGGCATAAATCTCTTCTATGCTCTGTTTTAACGGAGCAATCGATGTTCGACACAACGGTTTGGATTTGGATAAAGGTGGAGATTCCAGCGTAATAACGTTCAACAGGTTGTCGGAGTGATCATCGTCTTGTCGACCTTTTCTCCTTCGAGGATCTCGCAACCGTTGACGAAAAACACCAGTAACATCAATATCCACTACAAGGAAATCCTCTTCAAAAGATTCCCCTCGGGCAATAACTTCACCCAATTCGTTAATCACCATGCTTCCGCCATCAAAAACCAGCTCATCCTGTCCACCCACCATGTTGCAATATGCAACTACTGCTACGTTATCCACTGCCCTGGTTTTTAGCATCCGCTCTCTTTCCTGAATTTTCCCGGCATGGTAAGGGGAGGAGGAGATATTTAACAACACTTTGGCGCCGCTGAAAGCTTGGTTTTCAGCTGGTCCAGCCGGATACCAGATATCTTCACAAATGCTGATACCGATGGGAATATCTCCCAAACTGAAAATGGATTTGCTGTTGCCGCGTTTAAAGTAACGCTCTTCATCAAATACACCGTAATTTGGTAACAGGTATTTTCTATAAATACCTCGAATCTGACTGTCATGAATCACCGCTGCTGCATTGTAAATATCGTCGCGAACTTCAATACAGCCGACAATTGCTGTAATATTACGGCATAAAGGAAGCAGTTTTTCCAGATAATGCTGATTTTCATCGATAAAATCAGGTTTTAACAAAAGATCCTCCGGCGGATATCCACAAATGGCCAGTTCCGGAAAAAGCACAACATCCGCTTTTTTTTCTCGTGCCTGTTTAATGCTCCTGGCAATCTTCAAGTAATTGCCTTCCAAATCACCAACGGTCGTATTAATCTGGGCTAAAGCTAAACGAAGTGTGTGCATTTTTGTCTGATCCCCGCTACTATTGGTTTCATTGTATTGTGTGTATTGTACTTAGTTGAGATATGTGTATATAAAACTATCATGGCATCATTCAGTATGGCAATGGGGATTGGGGTCAGGATTGGGGTCAGGCTTGCGTTATTGCGTTTAGACATTTATATTTGTAAAGTTTGGATAATATAACTAAAATATAACCTGGAATAATACTTTTCTAAATCGATTGGAATATCCAAATGGTTAAGCAGAAAAAGGAAAAAGAATCCTGCGACTGTGAACAAAGCAGTTATTCAAGTTCCTCGGATTGTTGTGGTTCAAACAATACTAAAATAGAAAAAAAAACCTGCTGTGGTATAAATGAGGCATCAGGAACAGCTGAAGATAATCAGAAAGCATGTTGTGATGCCGAGAAGATCATTGACCCTATTAATGAATGCTGTAATCAAAATACTGAGGAAACCCGGCAGAATTATTTTTACGATCAATTCATCCAAGGTTTTCTTGATACTGAAATAGGTTCCATACCCAGGGTTAAAGCCCAATTAACCCGTTCTGATAAGCTGGGAACTTTCAAAGCACGAATGGGGATTAAAAGAAACCAATATGCTATAAAACCCGGTCTTTATGCACTGGGAAATCCGGGAAAAACATCTCCGGTCCTGTTAACAGCTAATTATAAGCTCAGTTTTGATACCTTGCGGTGTCAGTTAGCTGGAACAAACTCCTGGATTTTAGTACTGAATACGGTTGGGATTAACGTATGGTGTGCTGCCGGAAAAGGAACATTTTCCACTGACGAACTAATCTCTAAAGTTAAACAATATGAACTGGAAAAAATAGTCGACCATCGAAGACTGATTCTCCCCCAGCTCTCAGCCACCGGAGTTGCAGCTTACAAGGTTAAGGAAGGAACCGGCTTTACAGTGATTTGGGGACCTATTCGAGCCAATGATGTTCAGCAATTTTTGGATAATAGAATGAAAGCTGATGAATCGATGAGGCAATTGACATTTACCGCTCGAGAGAGAGCTGTTCTAGTACCGGTGGAAGTCAAAATCTTGTTGAAAAAAGCAGCTCTCGTATCAATATTGATTTTATTGCTTTCAGGAATCGGACCGGATCTGTTTTCACTGACATCTGTATGGTCCAGGGGGATTATTGGCATAATGGCCGGAATTATCGCCATTTGCAGTGGTGCCATTATAACACCAATTTTATTGCCATGGATTCCCGGAACAGCATTTTCCACCAAAGGAGCTATAACCGGTGTGATTATGGGAAGTGGATTTCTCTATCTGACGTTTAGTCAAATTCAACGATTCGAAGCCATTGCCCTTATATTATTTATTGCTGCTTTAAGTTCCTATCTAACCATGAATTTTACAGGCGCAACGCCGTTTACCTCTCCGTCGGGAGTGGAAAAAGAGATGCGTCGATCCATACCTATTCAACTGGGTGCTGTTATCGGTGCTTTGGTTATTTGGATTGCTTCGGCATTTATCAATTAATCACCCAAAACAGCATATTATCATGAAAAATTTTAGATATTTAACTGGTGTTGCTACTATCAGCCATGATTCTATGGTTTGCAAGGGATGTCGCATGTGTGAAAAAGTCTGCCCTCACCAGGTACTAAAAGTTAAAGGTAAAAAAGCAGAAATTGTGGACAAGGATGGTTGTATGGAATGCGGCGCCTGTGTTATTAATTGCCGATCTGGTGCTATCAGTGTAACTCCAGGTGTGGGGTGTGCTACTTATATCATTAGCTCTTGGATACATGGTAAAGAAGATGCAACCTGTGACTGCGGATGTTAACAAGCCTTAAGGGGGGAAAACGAATGAGACGAAATGAATTGTTGGCCAGACTTGAAGGAAATTTGGATCATTGGGATATCATTGTAATCGGCGGTGGAGCCACTGGATTAGGGACTGCCATTGATGCCGCTTCCCGTGGTTACCAAGTGTTGCTTCTCGAACAAGACGATTTTTCCAAAGGGACGTCCAGCCGGAGTACAAAACTCATCCATGGAGGTGTGAGATATCTTCAACAGGGAAATGTATCGCTAGTTTTAGAGGCACTGGAAGAAAGAGGATTGTTGCTGGAAAATGCTCCTCATCTGGTTCACAATCTCCCATTTATTGTTCCCAATTATGATTGGTGGGAAGGCCCTTTTTATGGGGTTGGATTAAAGCTTTACGACATGCTGGCTTGGAAAAGGGGGTTTGGCGCTTCTCGGATTTTGTCCCAAAAAAAGACCATTGAAAAACTTCCAACCATTGAAAAAGAAGGCCTAAGAGGCGGCGTTATTTATTTTGATGGACAATTCGACGACTCACGTTTGAGCATCAACATGGTTCAAACCATAGCAGAACAGGGCGGAACACCAATCAATTACTTCAAGGTGACAGACCTTTTTAAACAGGATGACCATGTCTGTGGTGTCATGGCAATGGATATGGAGACTGAAAAGGAATATCAACTGAAGGCAAAGGTTGTCATTAACGCCACTGGTGTATTCTCCGATACTATTCGGAAGATGGACGATCCTGGAGTATCTCCCATTATTCAGCCTAGCCAGGGAATCCACATTGTTCTAGACAAATCATTTCTCCCGGGAGAGAACGCTATCATGGTTCCTCACACTGATGATGGCAGGGTGTTGTTTGCCATTCCCTGGCACGACAGGGTGGTGGTAGGAACAACAGATACTCCTGTCAAGAAGGCGGAACTGGAGCCTCGTCCTTTAAAAGAAGAGGTGCAGTTTCTTCTAAAACATGCGGCCCGATATCTTACCAAAGATCCTGTCAAAAAGGATGTTTTAAGTGTATTTGCAGGGCTAAGACCGTTAGTAGTTGCCAAAGACATCGACAATACCGCTGCCCTTTCCCGCGATCATTCCCTAAGTATCTCACGAGCGGGTTTGGTTACAATTACTGGTGGAAAATGGACCACCTATCGAAAAATGGCAGAGGATACAATTAACCAAGCATCCATACTCGGTCACCTGGAACCAAAAAACTGTGTGACTCGTGATCTTAGAATCCATGGGTATCACAAAAATCCTGAAAATTTTGGAGATCTGGCCATATACGGCTCGGATGCTCCCATGATACAGGATCTCATCCGAGAAAAAAAGGCATATGGAAGGAGACTCTCACCCAGCTTTCCCATAGTTGCTGGTGAAGTTGTCTGGGCCGTTCGTCATGAAATGGCCAGAACTGTGGAAGATTTCCTGGCACGCCGAACCAGGGCTCTTTTATTAGATGCTAAAGCCAGCGTGGAAATGGCCCCGGAAGTGGTCAATCTAATGGCTAAAGAGCTGGGTCAGGGAGTAAAATGGAAAAAGAAACAAATTGCAGATTTTACCGAACTGGCGCAAGGGTATATAATCTCTTGATTCATCGCCTAAAGTGTTTCTTGGGTAACAGTTAAGATCGTTCAAAGGGTTTTTATTGAACTAATTTAGTCGTATTTCCGCTGGTCAAGACTTTTTTAGTTGAAGAATAGTAGGATTGGGCTGAATTAGTGATGTAAGGTAGCTCAACTGTTACTTTCTTGGGTCACCTTTTTAAAACAATGGATATTATGCAATAACATCAGCCATTTAAAAGGTGAATCGAGAATTATTTTCCGTTATCCATTTCAAGAAAGGCTTCTATACGCACTCTCAACTGTTCGGAATCGGATTCCGAGTAATCGGTTTCCAGGTGTAAAAATGGCAGGTTATGGTTCTCCTTGACATATTTTTCAACGGTGTAAGATTCAATGTTATAGGTGTGACATGCTTGCCAAGTGAGATCAACAACCGCATCTACTGAAAAAGATTCGATCAATTCACTGAGCGTCTCCAATCGAGCTGTGTTGGGTGACATAACTGAGCAGGGTATTTTCAAATATTGATCGGCCAATGCTTCCATTGGATTTTTATTTTCCGCAACCTGGAAAGCTTGTTTGTAACCGCTACAGTTCTCAAAACAAACAACATTGGCTCCCGATTCTTCAATAATACGGATAACTTTTTCAGATCCTATTCCTACGGGCACGCCTGTCAATAACACTCTGGTTGTTTCCTCGGTAAAGGGTGTCTCTCCTTTTTGAGCATTTTCTTTAATTTCATCAATGATTTCTTGGATTAGACGGATACCTCTTTTTTTATTAGCAAAAAAGCCAGTTTTGAACAGAATATTCAGCATATCCAACCCACTGATCGGAGAGGGTTTTTCTTGTGCCAAATCCATTAAATCTTTTTTTACTTCCCTTTCTGTATTTAATAGTTTGATAGCAGACTGGATTTTGTCATCTGTCAGTATCTGATTGGTTTCAGCTTCTATGATTTGTTTGAGCCTATCCAGTTCGTTCCTCCAAAGGGTTTTTGACGCTTCTGATTCCGGATGGTGAGGTAACTGAAGAACGTGCGTCGGGCGATATTTGTCCATAATTTCAAACATTTTTTTCTTTCCATCACACGTCGTATCTCCCACCACCATGTCGGAGAACTGAAAAAACGGACAGGTCTCTGTGGCTGCGAATCCATAACTACTTTTAATTAATGGACACAGGTTTCGTGGTAGTTCCTGCTCTGCTGCTTCAATCGGATCATTTTTGGTGCCGCACAAAGGTAGTGGAATTGCTCCGGCTGCCGTAGCCAACTCAGTGGGAGAATAAAGGCAGTAAAATCCAATAATTTTTCTGCCTTCCGTTTTGGCTTGATCAATATCCATAACATTCAGCTCAAATCTTTTTTGTAGTTTCTCAAGATATGTATCACCCATGGTGTATTGCTCCTCTATTTGTTGAATAATGATTCGAGTTCTTGCTGTTGACGGAATGCCAACTCAAGACGGTTATTTTACAGCAATCCGGAGATATAACAAATTGCTTATTTCTATTGATAAGGGGAGTTATATTGAAGATTTCGATTAAAACACTTGGAAAGGCCGTCCCCACGGATTCTCGTGTCATTAAGTAATATGTTTCTCACTCTCAATATATTACTGAGTGACAGGCTACAATAAGAAGGAAAATATGCAATGACACGAGTCTCCGTAGAAGCTTGGGGAGCTTTTAAAGTGTCATTAAGGCATCAGATATTCGTCAGCTATGTCGGCAGCAGATTCAGCTGTTGTTAATATATCCCTCACGTTCCTGTCTACAGGCTTTAGCATGGTTATCTTCCCACCGTTTCTTAAGTAATCATTAACAGCTTGAGCGACGTCTTCATGAGACATCTTTTGCTGTTTTTTTGCTTTTCTCCTCTTAAAATGAATATTTCTTGCCATTTTCTGTCCTTTAAAAAAACCTTGGGTGCAGCAATTCTCTAATGAAATTAAATAAATGCTTATCAACCGGTTCCATGCTCCATTTTTTAAAACATCCTTCATTCTATCCAAATTTGATGTAAATAGCAATTTTTTCTGTTTTATTTGTGTTTTGGAACCACCAAAGCTGAATATTCGGGATAATACAAGTATTTATAAAACTGATATCATAGTTTAATTGTTTAAAAGACGGCAGAAAAATGTTAATCATACAGGGGTTATCTTGAATTTGCCAGCAATGGCATAAAATGACCGTTTTATAGAGAAAGATCAAAGATTACATATAATTAAATTATAATGTAAGTAGTTGAACATCTAAAAAATGAATGTTGATTTTATTTTCCTACTTCCTGCCTGAGGCAGCTACTATCATTCTGTTAGATTGATACAACGTATCATTGAAAAAGCAGGGATCACATCAATCTCTATTTCTATTAAAAGTGATAACCGGCAAAGTTAAGCCATCACAATCAATTTATCCTTGTGGGCATCCGTTTTCGTTTCCATTTCAGGGTCTTTATCTGCTAATTATCTTGCAATTGATGTTAAAAAAGCTTAAACAGATCGAGCACCCAGGAACCATGGTTGAACTGGATTTATCTGATTCAAATGATCCTAATGTTCTATTTTAGCTAGGTAATTCAGTATTCTATATTTACCTGATACAGTTATGGATCAGCCAGGGAAATGAGACATTAGACAATTGCATAATAAATCCCACCAACCACTGTCTTGGATCACAAATGATAATTGGAATGACAAACAAATGGTTGGGTGACCCTACTTACACAAGACTGCCCAGCTGTATGTTTTATTGATTTCATAATTATCTTGTTCAATTAACAAATCTTTTTTACAGAATATGATGTTTTATTTAATATTTGGATATAACAGCATCTTTATTCAATTTTAATCGATTTTATCGAAGTTTTTAATCTCATCCAACAATATCAAAAGCCACCGGATAAACCTATGAAAACAAAACCACAGAACAATGAGCACAAGGAATCCGACAGTATCTGGCAAAAACTACGTGACGATGTCGCACGAGAAATTGAAGCGGAACCGGTTTTGGCCAGTTATCTCCATGCCATTGTTTTAAATCACAAAACACTAGAGGATGCCTTAGCTTTTCACTTGGCGGGAAAACTTTCCAGTCCCAGTTTGCAACCCATGATCATGCGCGAAGTGATCGATGAAGTATTTAGTGTGAGTTCGACCATTGGTGAAGAGTTCAGAGCTGATTTAAAGGCTATATGTGAAAGAGATCCAGCTGCTTATAATTGTGCAGAACCATTTTTACACTACAAAGGGTTTCACGCCCTGGAATCGTATCGTATTGCCAATTGGTTATGGAGTACCGGTCGACGTGGGTTTGCCTGTCATCTACAAAATCGGATGTCCGAACTATTTGGTGTGGACATCCATCCCGCTGCTCGAATAGGAAAGGGAATCCTGATTGATCACGCCACCAGCGTGGTTATTGGTGAAACGGCTGTCGTAGAAGACGATGTGTCCATGCTTCATGAAGTTACTCTCGGAGGAACAGGCAATATTGGCGGAAATCGCCATCCTAAAATAAAAAAGGGGGTATTAATAGGAGCCGGTGCAAAGATATTGGGAAATATCGAAGTGGGAGAATACAGTAAAATTGCTGCCGGTAGCGTGGTTCTGACAAACATCCCACCCCACAGCACGGCTGCCGGGGTTCCGGCCAAAGTAATTGGCAAACCCTTTGCCGATATTCCTGCTTATGAAATGAATCAAATGCTTCCAAAATCGGAGTAGAAACAAGCCCGAACGGCAATCAAACGACAGGATTGCCGATTCGCCAATTTTACATTTATCCAATAATCCGTCCAACACTTATCAGCTGAAATTCCCTTATATTTGACACATTTCTTTTTATTCTAAATCTAATAAAAGAACAGACCCATGATTGGAATTGAGGATAGCATCTTAACTATCGGTGATAGGTTTCAATCAGTATATGAGTTGTTAAAGATAACATCATGGATTTTCATTCTTATCAACCATCGGCAATCATCAACATCCAAAGAAAAATCTCATGAAAGCTGAAACATCTGATGTTGACTCAGCAACAGTCGGCTATCTTTTGGGAACAGATCTCTTTGATAATAATTTGATTTAAGATATACTGAAAAAATAAGAGTGTAACGCAGTGGAACACTGATCAAAAGTTAACCATTACCCTGCTGAATTACAAATAAGCTGTTATAAAAAAACTACTGAATATGTATCAGCACAACACTTGTTAGTTGCTCACTATGGTAATTACAGAATGCATCAAAATGATTTCCTTGTGATAAATCAGGTAGTTAAAGCTATTTATATATTTCTTTCATTGAACGAGCAAATCCATGAATCATTGTGGAAAAATCGCTCCTGAAAACAACTAGAAGTTAAGTGATTGCAACAATTGCAGAAAAGCCTTTTTTGCTAGTCTTGGAATGGATATTGTAATAAGAAATATATCATTGACCCTGGAAAAACAGGATCAACCATGAAAATGGTCATTCCCGCAAAAACGTGAGTGAATCCGTAGTGGACTCCCGTTATAGCGGGAATGACTACATCAAAAACATTATGAGGAATCATGCCGTTTAAAGACGATATTAGTAAACTGAAAAGTGGACAACAAATAAATATTTTTGATACCCAGGGAAATAAAAAAAGTTTTACAGTGACTATCGGTGATGCCTTGCTGAAAGGCAATAATGACAGTGTTTGGCTTAAGCGAAACAGCAAAAACGGTATTGAATACCTGAGAAAACTCCCGATTAAACCAATGACCATCGGACCAGCTCTGTTTTCTTCATTAGAAGAGCTGGCACATACCCTTGAATCCGGTAATTACTACATCGGATAAAACCTTTCCAACTTCCAGATCCTTACCATATTTTTGTCTGTAAAGAGAAATATATTTGTATCGATTTCTCTTCGGCCATTTTCCCTCTTATTTTTTTTACAGAACCAATCAACCAGTTATCTTTATCTCTTTCTGCCTTCTACACCTTCAATAGGCCAATTTGAATCGGAAACCGGTCAAACCATCATCCTTAATTACTTCTAGTGGCCCTTTATCTTGTCTTTTTGACCTACTGGTTTTGCATATCGATATAAACCATTGTATATATAGAATTTTTAAAGTTGGCACGCTGAATGCAATTTTATTTAAAAATTAAGTCAAATAACAATATTACTATTTCAATGGAGGTAGATATGTTTGATAGATTTTCCAATGCCATCGATACGCTTTTGGCAATGCAAAAGGCAGTTGATGCTGCTCGTAGGACTGATTATTTTGAGTATGGCACAACCAATAAAGGAGCCTATCCATTTATAGATCTTTTTCAAGATGGTGATGATTCAGTTCTAACAGCTGAAATACCGGGTTTAAAAAAAGAGGATATCCAACTGGATGTGAAAGACAATCTCTTACGTATCTCTGGAAAAAGAAAGCTCAATTACCCGGAAGGAGCCTCTTTTCATCGTGTAGAACGAAAAAACATTGATTTTGATCGAACCATAAAGCTGCCGATTAAGGTGGATGTTGATAAAATTAGAGCTGACTACAAGACCGGTATTCTTAAGGTGATTCTGCCCAGGGCGGAGAGCGATAAACC
>JBFFHJ010000002.1:0-248868 GCA_041556995.1 bacterium
AACGCAAACCTAACCCCTTGGTTGCTAGGTATTTTTAAATGTTAGTATCCACTCTGTGGTTCGATTAAAATGATCGACCAATACACTTTTTGCTTTGTCAGCGTTTCTTTGTTTGATGTGGTGTATGATCAAGCTATGTTCTCTGATGTAATCGTCAACTTTATGCTTTTCAAGAACATCAACAAAAGTGCTGTTCATAAAATCTGAAATCAGTTTTATGGTTGTACTTACCATCTGTTCCAACATAAAATTTCCAGATAAAGTGGCATAACCGAGATGAATCTCAAACTCCCGGATGACTTTCTGGGTCCGTAAAAACAATCTTTTAATCTCATCAAATTTTTTTTCCAGATTTTCTATGTCTTGATCTGAAGCCTTTTCTACAGCTCGATCAATAGCAGAAAGCTCCAATGAAAGTCGCACTTCGTAGATTTCTGTTAGGGAATCCCTTTCCATCGCAAAGATAATTCCCTCTCGTGAGACCCCCATGTCCGGTATTTTTCTTAAAAACCGCCCCTTTCCTTGAATGGAATGAACGATCCCTCTTTCGGCTAAAACATGAAACGCTTCTCTAAGAACATTTCGGCTTACTCCCCAACGCTCAACAAGTTCGCGTTCAGGCGGAAAGGGATCGCCTGGGGATACCTCTGCTTGTTCCACCATCTCAAGTAGTTTCTCAATAACTGATTGATAAAGCAGAGGTCTTGTTATCCGATTGTGAAGAAGATCACTCAATTTAATCCTTTTTTATTTCTGTTTAGATTCTTCGGTTTAATATCAAAATTGGAAAACCTAATAACTTGGTCACCAACTTAATTCAACTTAATTACTTTGTCAAATTTTTTTTGGCTCATTCGACGAATCGACGTCTAGCTTGTTTCTTTAACCACTTACAATGTCTTTCACTAACGGAATCACTTTCGTTTTCACCGACAACACCTTACCGATCAATTTCCTTAACTCTAACCAAAATCCGAAATGCCGTATGAAGATAATACGTCCCTATTGCCAGTTGCTTAATATTTCCTTTTGTCAGCACTTTAAGTCTATAGGTTACATAATCATAACTTCCAAGTGTCTGCCCATTCAGATTATAGCCGTTACAGGTCGATGGAAGTTTAATAAAATCCCTTACTGTGGTTTTATCCGGTTCGTACACTCTTGATCTTATATTGAATTGTTGCCAGAAAAAATTCCCAATCATCCCTCAAATCCACAACCCTGTCTCTACCAAAATCCAAAGAGGTCAGCTCAATAACACCATGCTTTGCAACCAGGCGGTTATTACTTATTTCTTTGAACTGGCAAGCTGTTATAAATAATAAACCGGCAAAAAGAACTGGGAGAACTATAGAAAACAGTTTAACTTTCATTATTGCACTGTTTGAACATTTCAAATTACAGTGACCAGACTTCAATGGAAATAAAACAAAATGGCTTAAAATAATATTTTCCTGCAAGAAAATCAATCTAACTTGCGCTGATATTATTGATTATTTTTCTCTATTTCTAAAAAAGTCTTACTAATTGTCAATAAAATGTCTAATTAAACCAATAGAAATTTTTTTCTGTTAAAGAAGTCTGGACTCATCACACTTTTTACTTGACAAAGATTTTCGTCATATATAATTGTCATATTGGTTAAACCATTCTAACTGATATTTCAGATATTAAAATAATGGCCGATACCCCATAAAAATAGTCAGAATAAGACATTCGAATTTGAATAAAAAGCAGAGATCAGATAATGACCGAGATGTTCAGAAAGGCGAAACAAAGTAGAGTATTTCAGGATGTGGTGAAGCAGATCGAAGATGTGATTCTGGATGGAAAAATCATGTCTGGTCAGAAGCTTCCGTCTGAAAGAGAGCTGGGAGAGATGTTGGGGACCAGTCGTGGAACTCTACGTGAAGCCCTGAGGATACTGGAACAAAAAGGTCTGATTGAAATTAAACTGGGTGTGAATGGCGGTGCGGTGGTAAAGGAAGCTACCTCGGAACAGATGAGCGAAACGTTGGCTTTGCTGATTCGATCGCAATCGGTTTCTTTGGAGCATCTGGCAGAATTCAGGGAGGGAGTTGAAGGAATTGCAGCCTCGCTTGCAGCCGAGAGAGTTACTGCTGGAGAGATAAAGGAACTGAAAAAACTGTTGAAAGAAGCACAAAAGCACTATAAAAAAGGTCCGTCTCAGTGGGACCACTTTGTCAAGGTTGATGAACAGATCCATATGGCATTGGCCAGAATCTCAGGTAACCCGATTTACCGTTTTATAATAGAAACCATTCATGACAATATCCAGCGCTACTATGATACATTTCTCTCTGGAGGAGATACCGAACTGGAAGAAAACTATCGGGATCTTCAGCAGCTTGTAGATGCGGTATGCAGCAAACAGGTTTCTGAAGCTGGAATCCTGGCCCGGGAACATGTAAGGAGATTTGGCACTTATATGGATCGGAAAGCCAAACAAAAGAATCTATCAAATAGCTGAAAAAACTTACTATATTTTTGACTTCAGAATTTGGGTTTCGGAATTTTGATTCTTACCATTTATTGAAATACAATAATATATAGAAAACTATTTTTTTGGCAATTTTAAATGGTTTAACCATTATAAAGTTTTAATAAATACATTGTACTGATCGAAGATAATTGCAATCACCTACACTTCGGCTATCAATCAAATCCGGTGTTTAATAAGATATCGTTCGAGATATCCATAACCATACTTATTCAAATACCTTTGAGAAAACCGATTAACTACTTTTGATAAGCTGGTAATAACTTATGTTTTACCGGCGCAGACAGGACAGCAAGGAGATGACCGATGACTGAAAAACCTAATCCATATCCGAAAACCGCATTCTGGAGTTTATCATGAGTGAACTGGACATTAAGAAGCTATCGCAACAAGCCGCTGAATTGGCAGAAGCGTGGCAGTTAAGGGCAGATGAATTAATAAAGAACAAGGAAAAGACATTCCAGAAACAGATGGCAAGTCTACTACAGCATCCAATTGACAAGGTGGTTTTGACTTGTATGATCGACCAGGCGTTCCGCTCCAGCAATAATGAAAGGGTTGCGGACCAGATTATATACACCCTGAAGAACAATGAGATTCCGGCGTTTTTTACCTGGTGGGAAAAGATCTTGGTGAAACTATTTTTGAGATTCGGCCAATTTTTTCCGGGTATTTCAGTACCCCAAGTCGTTCAAAAAATGAGGGATTTCAGTAGTCAGGCCATCCTTCCCGGTGAAGCAGCCCCCCTATTAAAATATCTAAAAGAAAGGAAAGGACAGGGAATCAGGATGAACGTCAATCATCTGGGAGAGGCTGTATTGGGTGAAGAGGAATGCCAAGCACGGCTGGACAGCTATATTAGTGATCTGACAAATCCCGAGATAGAATATATCTCTGTAAAAATATCGACCATATATTCTCAAATTCTTCCTTTGGCTTTTCGGAGCACGGTTGACATCCTGAAAGAGCGACTTACTCTACTTTATCAAACGGCGCAAAACAATACCTTCACTCGCAAAAACGGTGAAAAGGTTCCAAAATTTGTAAACCTGGATATGGAAGAATACCATGATTTAGAGATCACTTCGGCTGCATTCATGGAGACTCTTGATTCCAGTGAGTTTAAAAATCATAAAGCAGGAATCGTATTACAGGCCTATCTTCCTGATTCCAGCGGTATTCAAAAGCAGTTGACCGAGTGGGCGATTCAAAGAGTTAAAGACGGCGGTAGTGCCATAAAACTCCGTATTGTCAAAGGGGCAAATATGGAAATGGAAATGGTGGATTCCGAAATCAATAACTGGCCCTTGGCAACTTATGACTGCAAAACGGATGTTGATGCCAATTACAAGCGGATGGTTATTTATGGCATGAAAGAAGAGAACATTAAGTCCGTCAATCTCGGCATTGCCTCGCATAACCTCTTTGAATTGGCTTTTGCTTATCAGGTCGCATCTCAATATGGAGTACTTCAATTTGTTGATTTCGAGATGCTGGAAGGAATGGCAGATAACATTCGTAGAGCAATCAGTGAAAAAACGGATGATATACTCTTATACGCGCCGGTTGCGGAAAAGAACCAATTTATTAATGCTATCGCCTATTTAATCCGCCGGCTGGATGAAAACACGGCGCCGGATAATTTTCTAAGATATGCTCCAGGCCTGAAAACGGGCACTAAAGAATGGTCATTTTTACAAAACCAGTTCTTTGAATCCTGCGGTAAAATCGACCTTGTCACCAACTCTCCCAACCGAGTCCAAAACCGCCTGACGGAATCGTTTCTGGAAAAAGCAGGAACGTTTTATGACAATGAATTTATTAATGAACCGGATACCGACTGGTCGCTGGCTGGAAATAGGGAATGGGCGCATAAGGTTCGAGATAAATGGATGAAAAAAGTCGGGGACAAACCGATTGAAATTCCGTTGGTTGTTGGCGGTAATGAGATTTTTGAGGAAAGAAATATCACAGAATGTTTTGATCCCTCACAGTATCATAAAAAAGTGGTCGTATCACGGTTTCGACTGGGTAATGCTGATGATGTAGAAAATGCGGTTTCCATCGCCAAATCCGATCCGGATGGCTGGCGATCAATGGATCACCAACAGCGGCATGAAATTCTGTCAAAGGCAGCCATGGAATTAAGAAAGGGGAGAGGCGACTTAATAGGCGCAGCAGCTGCCAATACCGGAAAAGTATTCACCGAAGCCGATGTGGAAGTATCGGAGGCGGTTGATTTTGCTGAATACTACCCTTATACGGTCAAACAGTTTCTCGATATTGAAACAATAGAGGGAAAAGGAAAGGGAGTTGGCTTGGTCATCTCACCTTGGAATTTTCCCATCGCAATACCCTGCGGCGGAATCGTTGCCACCCTGGCTGCCGGTAATACAGCGATATTTAAGCCCGCCTCCGATTCGGTTTTGGTAGCCTGGGAGTTATGCAAACGATTCTGGGCAGCCGGCGTTCCCAAAACGGTCCTACAATTTCTACCCTGTCCGGGTTCCAGTGTCGGATCGAGGTTGGTGGATCATCCGGATGTTGACTTTGTGATCCTGACTGGAGGGACGGACACCGGAATGAGAATGCTGGAGCAAAAACCGGGATTGTTTCTGGCTGCGGAAACCGGTGGGAAAAATGCGACAATCGTAACTGCCATGTCGGATCGAGATCAAGCTATTAAAAATGTAGTCTATTCAGCCTTCGGAAATGGAGGTCAAAAGTGCAGTGCAACGTCGCTTTTGATTCTAGAAAGAGAAGTGTATGAGGATGAAAAATTCAAACAGCAGCTGGTTGACGCAGCAAAAAGCTTCGGCACCGGTTCTGCCTGGCAGTTTAAAACTAGAATGGGGCCGTTGATAAAGCCACCCTCAGGAGAATTAAAACAGGCGTTAACTACCCTGGAGCCAGGAGAGTCCTGGGCTTTGAAACCTGAAATTGTGGATAATAATCCCTATATCTGGTCACCGGGAATAAAATGGGACGTAAAGCCAGGAAGCCTGACGCATATGACCGAGTTCTTTGGCCCGGTACTGGCGGTTATCTGTGCTGAAGACCTGCAACAGGCAATAGATATTACTAATCAGACAGGATATGGTCTTACTTCGGGAATTGAAAGCCTTGATTCAAGGGAAATCGAAATCTGGAAAAATGGTATAGAGGCGGGTAATCTTTATATCAACAGGGGAACGACTGGCGCGATCACACTGAGGCAACCTTTTGGTGGCTTGAAAAAATCAGCTATCGGTCCAGCCATCAAAGCGGGATCTCCCAACTATGTTGTACAGTTTATGGAGTTTTCTGACACCTCCATGCCTGTCATCGAACCCCTGAAGACTGAGAATCGACTTCTAAGATTAGCTGCCGAATGGAAAATGAAGGTCAGGTGGAACCAGTTTGGTCCGTTAAATCCTGACATGAATAAGACCGTACGGGCCATTAAAAGTTATCTTTTTCACTTTGAAAACGAGTTTTCACAGGAGAACGACTATTTCAATCTTAGGGGGCAGGATAACATTCTGAGATATCTTCCCTTAGGAACCATTGTGATCCGCCTGCATGAAAAAGATACACTCTTTGAAACACTAGCCAGAATAACGGCGACTCAAATAACGGGTAATGATTTGATAGTCAGCGTTCCCAAAGAACTCAATAATGAGGTAGTACAGTTTCTAAAGGGCAAAGAAGGGACTAAACTACTCCAAGAAGATAAGCTGAAGCTGGAAACCGATGATGAATTGATCGCCAGGATTCCTCAAGTGGCAAGGATCAGATACGCGGACTTTGACAGGGTTCCCGAAACTGTTTTCAAGGCTGCGGCAAAAACCGGTTTTTATATTTCTTGCCCACCGGTTTTGATGGAGGGGCGGATTGAGTTGCTTCAATATATCCAGAACCAGAGCATTTGCCATACGTATCACCGCTATGGAAATTTGGGTGAACGGACTTTAAGGATCTCTTGAATGTCAAGCTGAGTGAAGTAAAGGATGGATGGCTCTTTCAACAGGTTTCCATTTTGTCAATTCTTACATTGTCTGAATGGTTATATCCACCGTCGAAACAGAAAGCAAGGTTAAAGCCAGGGGCCTTGCAGGGCCTAACCTCTATGTGTTTTTATAATTCAAAAAAGGAGAGTAAATTATGAGTATAGCAATACAGTTCAGTTTTTACCTGATGCTCATGTTGGGTATTGGTTACTACTCCATGAGAAAAACCAAAAATAATGAGGACTTTATTATCGGCGGTCGCTCCTTGGGCCCCGTTACTTCAGCCATTAGTGCCGGAGCATCGGACATGAGCAGCTGGCTACTCCTGGGTTTGCCCGGAGCCGTCTTCGCAGCCGGTCTGGTTGAAGGGTTTTGGATTTCTCTAGGATTAGTCATAGGTGCCTATCTTAACTGGTATATTGTTGCTCCACGACTCAGGTCATATACGGAAAAACTGAATGCTGTTACCTTGCCGACATTTCTATCCAATCGGTTTGATGATACTTCGGGATTGCTCAGGACGGTTTCAACAATAATAATCCTCATCTTCTTTACCCTGTATGTTGCATCCGGCCTTAAAGGCGGAACGCTGCTTTTTGCCCACAGCTTTGGCGCCAGCGAAACGACTTCGCTGCTGGTTACAACGATAGTGGTGGTTTCCTACACTTTTTTAGGTGGGTATCTGGCTGTTTGCTGGACAGACTTGATCCAGGGACTTCTCATGTTGACTGCACTGGTTTTCTGTTCATTGCTGGCATTTATTGCCATTACCGGGTCGGGTGTTGACATCGCAGCAACAAACGCAAAAGCATTTAATATGACGACAACATGGCTGACTGGCGCCTCACTCATGGCCTGGGGCTTTGGTTATTTTGGGCAACCTCATATTTTGGCCAGGTTTATCGGTATCCGTAGCGCTGAGGATGTGCCAAACGCAAGACGTATTGGCATTTCCTGGATGGTTATCTGTCTCATCTTATCGACTTCGATCGGACTAATCGGAATCGGTTACAATGCAATCACTCCCCTGGCAGGCGTTGCAGGTCCGGATGGCAATAAGGAAAGAATCTTTTTAGCTCTGACCAGTGCTTTGTTTCATCCGGTTTTCTCAGGCTTCATCCTGGCAGCCGTATTGGCAGCTGTTATGTCAACAGCCGACTCACAGCTATTGGTTTTAACTTCGGCACTTACTGAAGACCTTCCTTTTTTTAGCAAGCTTGATGACAAACAGTTGGCCTGGATAAGTAGATTCGGCGTGGTGGTATTCGCAGTGATTGCCTATTTCATTGCCAGCTCTACAGGAGGTGCAATTCTTGCGATGGTTGGTTATGCATGGGGAGGGTTCGGAGCCGCCTTTGGACCTCTGATCATTCTCTCATTGGTATGGCGAGGCACAGCCAAATATGGTGCACTGGCCGGCATGGTTGTGGGTGCAGCTACCATTTTCGTAGTAAAGAATTATATCAAAATCAAAGGTGAATATTTCTACGAGCTGCTGCCAGGCTTTATATTAGCCTTTATAGCTATCGTACTTGTTAGTCTGATAACCGCCAAACCAAGTGAGGAAACATTGAAAAAGTTTGACGAATCACAAGTGTAGTTTTTAACCTTCCGATTATGTACAGTTAGCAGCTAATTCCTTTCTTCCCTTCATCATCCCCGCTCTGAATTCGCGAGACTCCAGCGAAGAACGGGGATCCGGGGATTGGTAAGAGATATCAATAAAAGAAAAATGGATTTCCGTTCGTCGCCACGAGTCTCGCAAATTCATTGCTGATGGCGATTGAACTGCCACTTCCGGTATCTCTTGAATAACACTCTATGGAACAGGTTCATCTTTGAAACTTCTGACACTTTTTCTTAGCTTCAAAATATGATTCACTTCCCTGTGGTGTTCCTTGATGTGGCATCTAAATAAAGTGAGGTATAAATCAGGAAAAATTGCTGAGCAAACCAGTTTCAAGGTTAGATTAGGAAAACCGTTAAGCTCCTTGCCCCATGGGCACCGATTACTAAAGATTGTTCAATATCGGCGGTTTTGGACGGGCCGGAGATGAAACAACCGAAACCGGGTCGTTTGATTTTAATGTTCTGATATGCCTCTAACATATTGCTAACGATATTTTGTTTTTTAACAATGATTGCCAGATGTTGAGTGATAAACCAAGCCGCTCGGTATTTAATCTCTTCATCAGTTACCCAAATAGCTCCGTTTTCAGCAACGGCAGTTCCTCCGTTAATCACAACCAAATCAACAGATTGTAAGTTATGGGGAGATTGAATTGTGTTGTGATCCACCGTGTTGATTTCGATGTTTTGTATCTGTGAATAGACTGTATTGGCATCGAGCTCATTAATTAATGCATCCAGATGGATCTTTGCCTCCTCAATCGAATTTAACGCAATACAGTTGGCACCGGCGGTCTTTACCATTTTCTGAAATTTTTCTATCATACTGTCACTATCACAGATTTCAAAGTTCAAATCAGGACAAGCAACCAAGGGCGGTTTATTGTTTTTAATTGCATTTAAAATTGTTTGCCGGCTCATCTGTTATCCTTTTCTCTATTATTGTACCAGTCTCGAAAACTCTGTTTGGGGGCTTGTGGCAACTCTCTTTGACGACCCCATGTATTCAAAGGGTTGTATATCAATGCCCTTGGCATGGTTGATAACATTTTTCTGATTAACCAACCACTTCCTCTCCAAAGTCGAGGCGATCCCAGTATTTTTCCCATCAGCCACATAACAATTCGTTTTTTGTGGGGCAGGTATCCTTTTTTTACCATTTCGCCTCTTCGTTTATAAAGCTGTCGATCCAAATCTACTTTTACCGGGCAGATATCTTGACAAGACGCACATAATGAACAGGCAAAGGGTAAAGAGGAAAAGTTTTTCATATCTTTTTCAGGAGCCAGAGTCGATCCGATCGGTCCCGGAATCGAATACCCGTAACTATGCCCACCACTGCGTCTATAAACAGGGCACGTATTCATGCAGGCACCGCAACGGATACAAGAAAGTGCTTTGCGATAAGTAGGTTTGCCTAAGAGCTCGCTTCTACCATTATCCACGATAATCAGATGCTGCTCCTTACCTTCCTGCGGCCCATGATAATGTGAGGTATAGGTCGTTATCGGCTGTCCAGTGGAAGAACGAGCCAATAGCCGTGTAAAAATTCCCAGGTCTAGCAGTCTGGGAATCAATTTTTCAATGCCCATACTGGCAATGTGGATCGGTGGCAACGCGGTCCCTAAATCAGCGTTGCCTTCATTGGTACACACCACAAAACCACCGGTTTCAGCAATGCCAAAGTTGACACCGGTTAGACCTGCTTCAGCGTTTAAGAATTTTTCTCTTAGATGTTGTCGGGCGGCTTCGGTTAGATATTTCGGATCACTCGCCCCCTTTTCAGTGCCCAATGTTTTATGAAACAGATCACCCACGTCTTCTTTTTTAAGATGAATCGCGGGTAAAACGATATGGCTGGGTGGTTCATTTCTCAATTGCACAATACGTTCGCCCAGATCGGTGTCAATCACCTCGATGTTATTTTTCTCTAAAAACGGATTCATATGACACTCTTCAGTCAACATCGACTTGCTTTTGACCAGGCGGGTGACATTGGCAGATTTTAAAATGTCCAGGACAATTTGATTGTGTGCCTTGCCATCTTTTGCCCAATGCACCTGTGTACCATTGGCAATCGCGTTTTTTTCAAATTGCTCCAGATAAGTATCCAGCTTTGATAACGTGTGAGCTTTTATTTTTTCAGCAGTTGCTCTTAACTGTTCCCAGTTCTTCACAGATTGTGCAGCAAGATCCCGTTTTTGCCTGACAAACCATAATGCCTGGTTGTGCCAATTGGTCCGTTCGTCGTCTGCAATAAATTCTGCGGCATGTTCCGAATGATTCATGGTATTGCTCCGGCAAGGATTTCTGCTATATGTTTCACTTGAATCGATTTATTTTGTCGCTTGATCAACCCATCCATGTGCATCAGGCAGGACATGTCAACACCGGTAATGAACTCAGCTCCCGCCTGCTCATGATCGGCAATGCGGTCCAATCCCATCTTACAGGAAACGGCTTCTTCATTAACGGAAAACGTTCCACCAAATCCACAACATTCATCTTCACGCTGCAATTGGACCAGTTCGATATCTTTTACTTGCTTTAACAAGCGGCGGATTTTGGAAAATGGAGGTCCTACAATTTCGCTGGATTGAGACAGTCGCAATCCCCTGTGACCATGACAGCAATTGTGCAACCCGACCTTATGGGGAAAACGAACCTCTACACGACCAGCCAGATTAAAATCCACCAAAAATTCACACAGTTCAAAGGTGTTTTTTCTGATATGTTCCAATGCCTGAGTTTTTTCAAGAAAGTCGTAGTGATTGCGAACAAAGGAAACACAACTTCCGGAAGGGCAAATCACGTGATCGTAGTGTTCAAATGATGCAATAAAATTTTCAGCCGCAGTTTTGGCATCATCGGTACACCCTGTGTTGGCCATGGGTTGGCCGCAACAAGTTTGTCGCATCGGGTATTCCACTTGAAGACCGAGTTTTTCTAATAGTGTTAAAGTGGCTATTCCAACTTGAGGATAGAACTGGTCGACATAACATGGAATAAATAGTCCGATTTTCATTATCAATTGATTGAGATATGGTTTTGTATGAAAATATAATTTTTGCCAGGAACACACAATAACATTCAAAAACAAATTATTTGGTATAAAACCGACAACCAGTCGTGCTTAGTGTAGAAGTGCTCGAATTATTCTTATGCTTCATTTGTTGTAGCTCAGAGTATCACAACTTTGTGTGGTGAAGCTTTTTTATTGGTGCTACTTTATGGTGTTGTTTTTAATTAAACGATCAAATTCAGCTATGTAATCTGTTAAAAACGGAATTTTTTGTGTTGCCATCGTCTTGATTTCAATATCAAATAATTCGCTGATTTTTTCCGGTGTCACTCCATCAAGGGCTGCTCTGGCCAATATTGCAGCACCGAAGGCAGTGGCCTCGTCCATTTTGGTCAATGCAATTTTTGCATCAGGATAAAGTGATCCCAGTAGATTGATATAGTCGTTATTCTTCCGAAATCCACCTTCGATAAAGATCGTGCCTTTTCCGTCAAATCCGGTCATGTTCAGTGCATAATACGTTTGGATCGCCAACGATAAATTTAAAACCACCATTCCGACGTTAAAGTCCTTAAAAAAATCTGGAACCTGATCTCTGGTCTGGATATCCTTCAAGCTTGATGCCAAGCCATTTTCAACTGCTTGGGGTTGTGCATTTGGAAAGATCCCGCTACCGGGATCAATGGACGGTAAAATGAACAGGTTCTTTTCTTGAATGATCCTGGTATAACGTTCGTGATTATAAGCGGGAAACTCCTGATCACCATTGATCTCTTTTAAGATTTGCCGGTAGATGTCATATTCGGCCCCTCCTCTGAATATTGATGTTTTTACCGGGTTGTGAAAGGCATTGAGATTATAAAATACAAGTGCATCCAATTCATCTTTCCTAAAATCAAAAGTATCGGTGGGATGCATTGCCACGCACCAGGTTCCCGTTGAGTTCAGCACGAAATTATCAAATCCTTTTACCAGATAAGGTAGTAGCGATGCATTGGAATCATGAATTCCCAGAGTAACGACACAATCATGGGGGAGAGAAGTTTCTTGTTGAAATTCCGAGCTGACCGTACCCAGTATTTCCCAAGATTTACTAATAATATCAGGCAACTGAGTCGATAGATTCAGCTTTTGGGCAACCGAAGAATAGGACTGTTTCCTGGGATTGTATAAATACGTATGGCACCCGATGTAGGTTGGTTCGGCACCGATTTTCCCGGTAAAGAGATATCCGAAATACTGTGGCATGTTCAGAATCTTCCATACATTTTTCCATTTTTCCGGCCATTTCTTTTGCATAAAATAAATCAGTTTGCTGATATTTACCAAACTACCAATCTCTGTAGTACCTGTCTCTTTTTTAAGTTCTTGTGGAGAGCCGAATGTTTGGAAGAACTCTTCTCTAAATTCATCCCCGGCGTTTGTAGTATAGGCAACCGGAGGAATTGCCAAGTGCCCGTGTTTATCAATGGCAAACGCTGTTGCCCCATGAGTGGTCACCGACAGGGCTTTGATATGATATTGTCCGGCAAACAACCTGACCTGTTGTTTGATCCAGAGAGTCATATTGTCAAGATCTTCGTAGTTAATACCATCATCCTGGAATTCATTGAAAATTTTAAACGCAGTGTCAACAACATTTAATTCCAGATCGTAAATTAATACCTTCTTGTTGGTTTTACCGATATCGATAACAGCAATATAAGATGGAGCCATGATTATCCCTTTTAAATATACTCTTTAAAAAGTTCTTTGGAAGCCGCTGGAATCACCACTTGATTTACCAACATGCCGGATTCTTTGATTTGTTCAATTGCTGACTTGATTGCCATTTCGACGGAGGCCACATCACCGCAAAGCAGCATAAATCCTTTACCACCAATGGCCATTGAAACATGGACACGGAATAGAATGACGTCAGCTGACTTAACTGCCGCATCAGCCGCCTCGATAATTGGTGTGGCTGAAAATGTCTCGACGATCCCCAGTGCCTTTGAATAATTTTCCGGGAGAGGCACACTGCCGGACAGGGCGGCAAATATTTGTCGGTCAATATTAGGGATGCTGAGATTCTCAATTAAAAATCCTCCGGCCTCACGACTGCCCGCATTCAATGCAGCATTCACGGAAGAAACGGCGCCACCAACAATGATCAGAAATTTTCCCGAGCAGATCGTTCTGGCAATAATCAATTCTACATCAGCTGCCTTAAGCATCGTATCCTGGGCTTTATACCCGGCGGCTATACTTGATAATTCGATAATTCCAATCGCATTTGACATTGGTAATCCTATTTTTCCAATTGATATTTTTGCGAAGAACACGCAAAAACAAGCAAGAACAAATTGTATTGTAAAACTTTGAGCTTGAACTCAGCACAACGATGTACATAATTTACTGTTTTGTATCGTTATATATGAATCTGTTATTTCAATCACTTGGCCATCAATAGGCGAGTGTATTTCACTTCCCAACTGATCTCCGACCGTCGCCACTTTTTGATTCCTCTTGACCGGCATATTGACTTCGACCAGGGGTGTTGCAGGCACGCCAATATGTTGCCGTAATGGAAGTTTCAATTGGCTGGGTTGGTATTTAAATTCTGCTAATGGTCCTTCATCTTTATATTTGGCAAGATCCAGCATGTTTTTAAGCCGTTTGGACGGGGTTTTGCGATAGTCTGCCAAGGCATGTGGCTTGCTGGCTATCGGATCTGAATATTTTACCCCTTTTGCTGATGTTTTTCGTTTATGGTTAATACATACGGTTGAAGGATAAAGACCTTCCGGACAAGAGACAAGACTACACAAGTTGCATTCACAACAATATAGCGTATGCGGCTCAGTCGTCTTTACCTGATCAGAGGCGATGGAAAACATCAGGGATCGCATGGCACGGTGTGGTTGGATCGGATGTCCTAATAAATACCTCGGACATAGCTCTGTGCAGAGCGTACATTGATCGCAGGCTGATTTTCCAATTTGATTCACTTTCTTTGCTGATGCCATTACCCGGTATTTTTTCACCAGAATATGATCTTGAGGTAAAATGATTAAACCAGCGGTTGTTTTAGTGACGACCTCATCAAGGTTGGTTGTGATTTTGCCCATCATCGGTCCACCGACAATAACCGTATAGTTTTTTATAGTTGGTTCGGCATACTCGATGACTTCCCGGTAGGATATCCCTAAAGGCACTTCAAAGGTGTTGAGACGATTAACATGACCTGCCACGTTTAAGAATTTTGTTGTCACAGGTCGGTCAGCGCCAATATTAAAAATTGACTCGACGTTATTCACGATAATCCCCTCCGTAATGGGTAAATTTCCTGCTTGAATCACGCGTCCTGTGGTTTCATGAATCAATGTGATTTCATCGCCGGCTGGATAAAAATCACGCAGGGGAATTAGTTCGATACGATCATCTAGCTTTGGCAGGAGATACTCAATCAGTGAGTGGTGTTTTTCCTTGATTCCAATGATCCCCTTTTGAGCACGAACAGTGCTCATCAGAATTCTTAATCCATTTAAAAAAAACGTGGTTTTTTCTTTTAGTATTTCCTTGTCTTTATGCAGCAACGGTTCGCATTCTGCCGCGTTGACAATCACAATTTCAGCTTGTCTGGCCAGTTTGATATACGTCGGAAATCCGGCACCGCCGGCACCAACAATGCCTTGTTCTTTGATCTGTGAAACGGTTTCCATAACATACCGCTAGATTGTTAATTATAGTTCTCATAGGATGGGAAGAAATAACTCGTTCGTTTCGAGCTATGTTCAGCCTCAAACAATGATCAATTCAACGTCCTCAGTTTCCAGCAATTTGATGTTATCATCATCGATCCCGCTATCGGTAATAACGATATCAACGCGACTCAAGGGACATAGAATAAAACTTCCCCGAAGATTGAACTTACTACTGTCAGCCAGAATAATCACCTGATCAGCCTGATTCATCAACTTTTCCTGAGCTCTAATCAGCAAAGGGTCCCATTGAGTTAATCCCACTTTACCGATTCCTTGCGTAGACATGAATAATCGGGAAGCAAAATATTGTTGAATGGTGTCATTCTCAAACGGACTGACAATGACATTCTGTTCACGAAAGACCTCTCCACCCGGCAAAATCACGCGATTATTAGTGTTTTTTAATAAATCGACCGCCGTATGCAGTGCGTTTGTGAGTATTTGCAAGTTGGATTCTTTTAAAAATTCCACCATCTGATTGGTGGTTGTACCACCATCAATTATTATAGACTCGTCAGGCTTACAAAGCTCTACTGCTTTTTGAGCAATACGAACCTTTGCCTCGATATTAATAATCTTCTCCGTTTCAAAAGGTTCCCAAGCCGGATGAGTTCGGATAAATTTTTCAGCAGTTTCAGCACCTCCACGCAGCCGATGAATTAGTCCCTGTTTTGCCAGCTTTGACAAATCTCTGCGGATGGTTGCTTCGGAAACGCTCAATTTTTCCATTAACTGGCTATTACTGAGGAATCGCGAAGTCTTTAACAAATTCAATATCTCGTCCTGCCGTTCACGGTCTTTCATGCTTTTTCCATCTCTTTGACAATCGACTGATAATCGATTGCTCGTTTAAATGATTGCGTTGGATAAATGTAAAGTAATGCAGCAAGTTTCAGTTGTCAATAAAATTGATCGTTATATGATCGATTATATTCTTTATTTCGAACATATAACGATCAACAGATATCCGCTTGAAAGTTGTTGTTATCATATGACCACAACAAAATCCCCTTTATCTAAGGTTAATACAGCCATTAGTCTGAATATTGAAGAATAATGCCATGATCTTTAAATGACTGAATTGTGATCGTTTGTCTTGACAGCTTAATAATTGACTGATAAATATCCGATTAACAATTGGTTTTATTCAATCGTCAACACAGAATCAACCCGGTAAGCGATGTCTGCAATACTGAAAATGCCAGAACGACAGCAAATTGAACAGATGGTTCTGAAAATTCTTGAACCGAAACAGCATCAAATCGTTCAAACTCTGCGCAACTTCCGTTATCAAGGTAATCCTTTAGTGGTCAATGTTTCGGCCCGACATGTTCATTTGAATCAGGCAACATTGGAGATATTATTTGGCAAAAACGCTCAACTGTCCAAATATAAGGTGCTGTATAATGGTGAATTTGCCAGTGATCAACAAGTTAACATCGTTGCTACAAGAAATCGTATGATCACCGGAGTCAGAATTTTGGGACCGATCAGAAACACCAATCAAGTCGAACTTAGTTTTTCCGATGGCATTTATCTTGGACTTGATCTTCCGATCCGAATCAGCGGTGATCTTATGGGAACGCCCGGATGCACATTAGTTGGGCCGAAAGGATCAGTACAGCTTGATCAGGGTGTTATTCGCGCTCAACGACACGTGCACATGGGAAAGAAGGATCTGGAGTTTTACAAGGTTAAGGACGGCGATCAGGTCAAAGTGCTCATCGGTGGTCAATGTGGTGTTACACTCGACAATGTTGTCGTCAGATACGGTGAGAATATGAAACTTGAAGTACACATTGACACGGACGAAGGGAACGCTTGCAACCTTCACAATGCAGAACGGTTGGAAATCATTAAATAATATTAACAAAGGAGAAAAGAATGGCGAGTCAAGCTCTCGGAATGATCGAAACACACGGATTTGTTGCCATGGCAGAAGCCAGTGATGCGATGTTAAAATCCGCTGATGTGACAATGAGTGGATGGGATAAAATTGGGTCCGGTATTGTAACCACATTTGTGGAAGGAGATGTGGCAGCCGTTAAAGCCGCTATCGATGCTGGCGCCGAAGCCGCTTCCCGAGTTGGAAAAGTGCTTTCTGTTCAAGTTATTGCACGCCCGCATGAAGATTTAAAACAGTTACTTCCTAACATGAAGAAAAAATAAATTGATAACAAACAGGTTTTTTGGAGGGTTTAAAAATGAATGCATTAGGTTTTATTGAAACGAAAGGAAAAGTTGGAATCGTAGACGCCACTGATGCGATGTTGAAATCTGCCGACGTGACTGTTGCCAAGATCGTAGAAATCGGAGGAGGAATGATCACGTGTATTGTCAAAGGTGATGTTGGCTCGGTTAAAGCTGCGGTTGATGCTGGATCAGAGGCGGCTTCCAGAGCTGGCGAACTGATTTCATCGCATATTATTGCGCGTCCTCATGAAGAATTACTTAAACATATTTAAGGATTTCCAAAGGGAGAAACGGTGAGAATACTAATCGCCAATCTAGGCAGTACAAGTTTCAAGTATAAACTCTTCGATATGTCAGACGGAGAAGTCTTATTAGCAGAAGGTGACGTCGATCGAATCGCCCAGCATACCAGTGAATGGAGCTTTAGAGGGGGGCGACCAGAGGAAAACGATTCCGGAAATGAGCATTTTGCCAGCCATGCCGAGGCGATTGACTTTCACCTGAACACTCTCATTGATAAAAGCGTTATTTCACATTCCGGGCAAATTGAGGCGATCGGTTTTAAGGCAGTGCATGGGGGACCGATCAATAGTGCCGTTCTGGTGGATGAGCATGTTATTAACGTCATGGAGGAATTTTCAGATATTGCTCCCTCCCATAATCCACCTTATATTATGGCCATGAGAGCGTTTAACAAAATACTGCCGAATACACCCCAGGTCGCCGCTTTTGAAACAGCTTTTCACCAGACCATCCCTAAAAAACGCCAGGTTTATGCGATTCCATACGAATGGACAGAAAACTTAGGGATCAGACGTTACGGATTTCATGGAGCTAGCCATTGTTATGTCGGCAATCGGCTGAAAGAAATCGACGTGTCATTAAAAAAGGTTATCAACTGCCATTTAGGAGGCTCGAGCAGTGTTTGTGCCATCGAAAATACACAATCCGTCGCCAACAGTTTTGGAATGACGGTTCAGACCGGGATTCCCCACGCGGTGAGAGTGGGAGATTTCGACGTGTTTTCATTGTTAAAACTAAAAGCGATGGGTCTGGATCAGGACACCATTTGGCAAAAACTGGGAAAAGAATCCGGTTTATTTGGAATCAGCGGAGTCAGCAGTGATTTACGGGATATTGAAGCGGCAGCCGAGCAGGGAAATCAGCGTGCGGCATTGGCCATTGATGTTCTGGCAGAATCTGTTCGTCACTACATTGGATCATATTTAGCGATACTCAATGGAGTGGATGCCATCTGTTTTACGGGAGGTATCGGTCAATTTTCCAGTATCATCAGGGAAAAAGTGTTACAGGATATGGAATTTGCCGGCATTCATCTCGATCGAGATCAAAACCGACAAAGTGATGGAACAAAGGAAAATCGAATTGATCATTCCACCAGCACCGTACAGATCTGGACGATTCCAACCAACGAAGAACTTATCGTCGCCCGGCAAACCATGGCAATACTGAGTCAACAACAGACGCAAGGGATAAGGCAAAAAGGATAAGTGATCGTTGACTTTTTTATTACGTGAAACAGTTTTCTGACCTGAACAAAAAGCGGGATTAATTCTCGTTGTTCAATCAAAGCAAAGGATTCACCATGTTTTTAGCAATTGTAAAAGGCAAGGTCGTTTCGACTCAAAAGGATGAATTGGTAAAGGGATACAAATTGCTGATCGTTGAGCCATTGCAAGTCAATTATTTAAAAAACGGTGGTGGCGAATACCATGTTACTGGTCGAGCCATTGTCGCTATCGATCGTATTGGCGCCGGAGAAGGAGAATTAGTTTTGGTGACCCAAGGATCAAGTGCCAGGTTAGCCGAAGGACTAAAAAACGCTCCAATAGATGCAGCCATCATCGGTTTGGTAGATAAAGCAATAGTCGGCGGTTCTGAACTGAATCACCACATCAAATAATTTCAGGAATAACCAATGGAATACACAGATATTGTCCAGGAAGTAGTTGAACAAGTACTACAGCAACTGGACAGCAAACTCAATAATCATCATCAAGCGCTACCAGAGCAGGCTTTTGGCTTATTTCAATGTGTTAACAAAGCTGTTTCATCAGCAAAACAGGCTCAAAAGCAATTAACGGAAGCAGGGATCGAAGGCAGGGAGAAAATTGTAGCGCTGTTAAAAACCATTCCGGTTCAAAATGCAAAAGAATGGGGTGAACTGGAGTTGAATGAGACCGGTGTCGGTCGTTTGGATCACAAAATTGCCAAATTGAATGTATTTGATAAAGTTCCCGGAGTGGAGATGCTGAAATCCGCACTTCACAGTGGCGATTTTGGGATTTCGATGGATGAGCTGGCACCCTGGGGAGTGATCGGTTGTGTGACGCCAGTAACGCATTCAATTCCAACAATTACAGTTAATTCCATTAATATGATTGCGGCAGGCAATGCACTGGTGATCAATCCACATCCTTCCGGTTATCGTTGTGCGGCTATTGCGGTGGAAGCCTATAATCGGGCCATTTACAACGAAACAGGAATCGAAAACCTGATCTGTTTGATCACACCTCCCACAATTGAAACAGCCAATAAAATTTTTGAACATCAGGATATCGCTTTGTTGGTAGTAACCGGTGGACCTTTGGTAGCACGTGCCGCATTATCACAAAAAAAACGGGCTATTGTTGCCGGTCCTGGTAACCCGCCCGTTGTTGTCGATGAAACCGCTGATCTTAACCTGGCTGCCAAATCGATTATTACCGGAGCTGCCTTTGATAATAATCTGCTGTGCATTGGTGAAAAAGAAGTCTTTGTGGTTGATCAGGTATTTGATGCCATGATGTCAGCCATGGAACAGTCGACCGAACAAAAAGCCTATCGATTGAACCGGGATCAAGTGGTGGCATTAACAGAAAAGGCGTTTGAATGGAAAGACGACCATCATGCTGTCAATAAAGATCTGGTCGGCCAAGATTGTGATGTACTGGCGAAAGCCATCGGAATGATTCTGCCGTCGGGAGAAAAATACGATTTGTTATTTGGAGAAATTGATGAAAAAAACCCATTTGTTTCCGAAGAACAAATGATGCCTTTTGTTCCTTTTATAAGAGTACCTGATGCGGAAACGGCCGTTGATAAAGCACTTCAATATGAACATGGATTTGGGCATACAGCAGTGATTCATTCCAATAATTTGGCAACTATTACCGATATGGGTAAACGGGCGAATACAACGATTTTTGTGGCAAATGGTCCCAGTACCGGTGGACTGGGATTGGAGGGAGAAGGATACCTGAGTTTCTCAATCGCGACACCAACCGGGGAAGGAATCACCAACCCGATCACGTTCACCAGGTATCGAAGAATGTCCATTTGTAACTCATTAAGGATGATTTAATTATGCAATTGGCAAGAATTCAGGGAAAAGCAACTTGCACGGTTAGACACCCATCGTTTATCGGGCAAAAACTGTTAATATGCCAACCCTTGGGCATTAATCGCAAACCGAACGGTGATCCCCTAATTGTAATTGATCAGCAGGGCGCGGGATTGGGGAATCTGGTTTTTATTTCTTCGGATTCAAAACGATTGCGAGTCATGGTTGGAGATCAAACGACGCCGATTCGGTGGTTTGTACTTGGAATTGTCGACGAATAAACCCTATGATGACCAAAAATAATAGAGATCAACTCATCCGCTTGATCACAGCACAAGTGATAAAAAAACTAAATAATAAAACGTTGACCGGACATTCTCAAAACCACCGGTCCGCCACAATTTCCTCTATGCCGGGAAATAGCAACAACCCTAAAGTTATCAGGAAGTGTAACGAAATTTTAATTGATGGAATTGTCACGGCTCGCAGGCTTAAAGGGTATGATACTGTCAGATTGACCCAAAGCAGTATCGTTACTCCGGCTGCCAAGGATTTCATTAAAGAAAATAAGATACAGGTTAACGTTGAGAATTCATTTTTAAATCAGGATTATACTGAATCAGACACCGATAACAAGTGGCTGTTCTGGTCTTGTTGTTCACAATTGAATCAGTTTGAATTGCCTGCAATACCGAAAGTTTCGATAAAAACGAGTGCTGTGAAAAGTGGTACAGATTATTTACTGGCGGCAATCAGGAATTTGAATCACTTAATTTCCAATGGAGGGGTAAAAGGCGGTATTTTGGTTGTCAATACATCGGCCAAAGCAGTCTATGCAGCTAACCGTTACAACAACATGCGAGCGATCGTGGGTAGTTTCCCCAAAACAGTTGAGGATGGGATTCAGCAACTGGCTGCCAATGTTTTAATTCTTGAAAACACAGTCCTGGGTCAAATAGCAATCGCAGAAATGATCAAGCTATTTGTTATTTCAAAACGGCCTTTGAACCCGGAATTCCTCTTGCTTATGGAGGAAGAAAACCTATGAGAATCGCAAAAGTCATGGGAACCGTCACCTTAACCCAGCGGGATCAAAATATGCCGGATGGCAAATTGCTAATCTGTGATGTTTTAGATCACCAAGCCCTTAGTGGACTGAAAGACAATCGTTCACGAAAAAAAGCAATGCCGGAATCTTTAATCGTTTTCGATGAACTGGGCGCTGGGACAGGTTGTTTAATTGCTTTAGCTGAAAGCGGAGAGGCCGCAGCGCCCTTTAAACCTGAAAATGTACCATTGGACGCCTATTGTGCAGCAATACTTGATGAAGTGGTGATTAATGCTTGAGGAATTAAAATAACAACCTGTGTCTAAGGCCCAATGACGATGTTTTATGTGCAAAAAGTTCTTGTTCTTACAGGTTTCAGGTAAAAAAAAAATAATGATTTACTAAAGGAAAAAATATGGAAACAAGTCTATGGAAAGCCAAACAAGAGATGTGTGATATTGGACATCGGATCTGGTTAAGAGGGTATTGCGCTGGAAATGAAGGAAATCATTCCGTACGCATTGGACCGGATCGTGTTTTATGTACTCCGACAGGGGTCACTAAGGGATTTCTGAAGCCTGAGATGATTTGTCTGGTAGATATGAAGGGAAATCATCTGGATAAAAATAATAAATACAAGCCAACCAGTGAAGTTTTAATACATCTTGAGATATACAAAAAACGGGATGATATCAAGTCCGTTGTTCATAGTCATCCCCCTCATGCATCCGCTTTTGCGCTGGTTGGGATGCCAATACCGGAAGGTATTCATCCCGAAGCCGAAGTATGGCTTGGACGAATACCATTTGCCGATTTTGCCATGCCATCCAAAATGGCGTTGGCAGATAGCATTGTACCCTTGATCAAATCGGATACCAATTCGGTTATAATGGGGAACCACGGCGTTGTCTGTTTCAGTAATTCAATTGAGGACGCTTATTACAAATTGGAAATTCTGGATTCTTACTGCAAAGTACTGCTGTTAACCCGGTCACTGGGGAAACCGAATCTGTTAACGAACAGTCAAATGAAAGAATTGCTTGAAGTGAAGGCTGCTTTTGGGGGAAATGATGAAAGACTTAATTGTGCCGCCGAAGGATGTGTGCAAAAACAGAGTGAACCCTTTTTAAGTTCTTTTGATAACGCTCCTTCAGCGGTTAGCAATAAAAATGGAAACGTTATTAAAACACCTTCAGGTCAAGCTCCCTCATCCAATGAATTTCAACAATTGGTATCGGAGATTACGGATCAGATCATTAAAACGTTATCAAAAAAATAAATACAGTAAAAACGTATCAATATACCGAAGTTGTATTCAGACAGGTGTTTTTGTAAAAGAAACCTCACGAGAAGATTATTCGATTTACGCCTTCTTTAGTGATCTCCAGGTATCGGAAATTTAATCCTACAAATCCGCAATGATAACAATTCAAAAGGGATATCATTGCGGATGCAATGCGCTATATTATCTCTATAACCGATTAATATTTTCCAAATTCTTTTGCAGCCTCAATCATAGTCTTGATCATTCAAGACTAAAATTATCGATGGCTTAAAACAGCTTCTTCGTACTGCTTGATTTCGTTAAACCAGTTCATTCCGTTTGGAACATTATTTTTTAAACAATAGTAGTCCCAGATAGCACTGAAAGGCATCGACTTTAACTCTTCCATAAGCACCAGGCGATCAGTAAAATTTCCTTCTTCTTCATATGATTTAAGCATATCAATCGGCTCTAAAAGAGCTATCATCAATGCCTTTATCATATTTCTAGCCCCAATCACCCAAGCGGCCAAGCGGTTGATGCTGGCATCGAAAAAATCGAGACCGATATGAACTCGATTGAGAAAATCACCCCGTACCAGTTCTTCTGCAATGGCTTTTAGTTCATCTGAGAGAATCACAACATGGTCGCTATCCCAACGAACCCCCCGACTCACATGCAAGAGGATTTCATCGACCCAGGTTAATACAGAAGAGATTTTATCGGAGATAACTTCAGTCGGATGAAAATGACCGGCGTCCAAACAAAGCAGCAAGTTGTTTTTTTGGGCATATCCCATATAGAATTCATGCGAACCGACCACATAGCTTTCAGATCCAATTCCAAATAACTTGCATTCAACTGCATCTAAAAGATGGTTTTTATCATATTTTTTTTCGAATATCTTATCCAAGGATTTTTTTAATCGGTGCCGAGGACTTTTTCGATCAACCGGTATATCTTTAGAACCATCTGGAATCCATAAATTATTAACACAAGGAGATCCCAACACTTTACCCATCTCAGCTCCGATTTCGCGACACACTTTGGCATGATCAATCCAGAATTCTCTTATTCCTTCATCACTGGAACTCAGAGTAGTATCTCCTGCAAATTTGGGGTGTGAGAAAAAAGAGGGATTAAAATCCAGTTTGATTTCATTTTCTTTTGCCCAATCGATCCAGTTTTGAAAGTGTGCGACTTCGAGTTGATCTCTTTCAACTTTTTTTCCGTCTGTTTCTGCATACAAAGCATGTAAATTGAGTCTGTGTTTTCCGGGAATCATGGCATACGCTTTGTCAAGATCCATCCTCAACTCTTGGGGGGTTCTGGCTCGTCCCGGATAGTTTCCTGTAACTTGGATACCGCCAGTCAATCCACCATCATTTGCTTCGAAACCGGTAACATCATCACCTTGCCAACAATGCAAAGAGATAGGGATGTTGGCTAACTTTTCCAATTGAGCAATAACATCCACACCCATTTCAGAATATTTGTCTTTAGCCAACTCAAAAGCCTGTTCGATCCGTTCAGATTGTTTCATTAGTCTTTATTTGTATTAAGGGGCGGCTCAAAAATTAATTCACATTCTGTTTGCAAAATGTTCAGTGTTTTTAGGACTTTTACAAACAGACGATGTGACGTTATTTTTAAAGATCCCTAAGTTCTCATTTATTCTGGTTATTTTTCTTTTCCTGAAAAGTTGTTATTTCATGTAGAACATTTCCTTCAAAGGTTTTACAACCGGTGAGTTATCAGAGTTTGTTTCCATGATATCAGACATATATTTCCACCACTTCTTTACAATATCCATGTGAGTGAGATTGTCCGCCGTGTTCGATTCTGTTAGTTCCTGGATTGCAAACAATGTCAGGGTTTCCTCATCCAGAAAAATAGAATAGTTTGAAATTCCAGCGTTTCTTATTTTTTGCTCCAACTTCGGCCAAATTTCATTATGTCTTTTTTTATACTCATCCTCGAAACCGGGTTTTAGTTTCATTTTAAAAGCGTTTTTGGGCATAATACGAGTTTCTTTTATATAGTAGTGCGTTTTATAAGCGCAAATTTTAATTATTCACGTGACTATTGTTTTTTTGATTAAGTAATCTGTTGATAAGATTGGAAATCAATAATGTCAGGATCAGCATAATTCCAATAAAAATGCTCATCACGATCCCCGGCACGTTCATTAAACCAAAACCAAACATCACCATTCCCATTACGAACACGGCTAGAACGACTCCCGGAATTTTTCCTGAACCTCCTAACATACTGACGCCGCCAAGTATTACAACGGTTATAATCTCAATCTCCCATCCCATTGCAATGTTAGGACGAGTGCTACCGATCCTGGAAGTTAACAAAACCGATGACAGCCCGCTTATCAATCCGACAAGGGTAAAAATACAAAGGCGATAAAACTGGACGTTGATTCCAGAAAAACGAGCGGCTATGGGATTGTTTCCAATGGCGAAAATTCTTCTGCCAATCGTTGTAAAATGTAGTATAAAGCCGAATATACAAGCAAAAAATAAGAATATGATAAATTCATACGGGATTAAATTGAACAAGGCCTCTTGTCCGAAAACACCAAATGAGTCTGGATATACCGTATAGGCCTGATCTCCTAAAATAAGGTAGGCGATCCCTCTAAACAGGGACATTGTTCCAATTGTAACGACGATTGCAGGGATTCCAAACCTGGTTATGATCAAACCATTGGTCATTCCCGCTGCAAATCCAACACAAAGTCCTGTCAAAACAATCAGCCAGGTATCGGCTCCCGCTGCACTTACCATTCCCATAAACACGGAGCTAATGGCGATAATAGAAGCTACTGAAATATCAATATCTCCGCAAATGATCACTAAGGCCATCGGAAGTGCGATTAAGGCTTTCTCTGAAAAATTATAAGTGCTGTCAAACAGGTTATAAATATCCAGAAAATAGGGAGACAATATTGAGTTGATAAAAACAACGATCAACAAAATGACCAGTAACAAAAACTCCCACTTCATTAATAAATTCAAAGGATTCTTATTCATTGTTTGCGAGCTTTCTTCAGATTGTCCGGGTTTAAAAGCCATCACTAACTTTTCGATTCGTCTGTAAATCCAGGCGTTTTTATTAGGTGATGAATTGCTGGTAGATTTCATGATTTCTTTATTTATATCAATGGATTTTAAAATGGAAAAACAGCTAAATACACTTAATCGCTTTTCTAAGTATTATTTTACCTTTTTGTTTTTCTTCTCGCGAGTTAATCACCACCGCCATCAAAATCACAGCACCGGAGATTGCCATTTGCCAGAACGGGGAAACATTTAATATCGGTAAAGCATTTCCAATCACTCCTAAAAACAGAGATCCCAGAATAGCCCCTGCAATTTTTCCACTTCCCCCTGAAATACTGACACCTCCAATGACACAAGCAGCGATAACTTCCATCTCTAATCCAATCGCAACATCGGACGAGGCTAATGCGTAGCGTGCTACCCAGAAATATCCGACCAGACCAGAGATCATTCCATTGAGTGCATAAACCAGAAACAGAATTAGTTTACTGTTAATACCAACATATTGCGCAGCTAAGGGATTTCCTCCCAAACCAAAAATTGACCGACCCAAGTTGGTATGCTTCACAAATATGACGGCTAAAATGATGGTAGCAATGGCAAACCAAACCATGCTGCTTAATCCCAAAATAGTGATTTGAGGGAGTCCTTGAAAAGCAGCTGTCATTTCATGGGCATTAACCCACTCCCCGCCGCTAAGAACAAAAGTCATACCGCGATAAACGCTCATAGTGCCCAAAGTCACAACAATCGGTGGAATATTGAATACGGAAACAAAAATACCATTAACAGATCCTAATATGGTTCCAATGACGATTGCCATAACAATGATTCCCGCAATGGGAAAATCAGGAAAAGCATGGCTGAACAACGCTACAGACATTCCTGAAAAGGCGATATTAGAGGCTATCGACAGATCAATTCCTCTGGTAACAATGACTAGCATCTGACCTAACACAAGCATCATCAATAGGGAATTATCCGCCAGAATCTCTCTAAAACTTTGAATCGTCAGAAATTCTGAGTTCCTTAAACCAACACCAAGAACCATGGTCAGGATGATTCCTATTAAAACCAACTCTCTTTTTGAAAAAACGTTTTTAATTTGAAACATAGCATCCATCGAAGTTAAAGCATTTTGCAGTTGATTGTATAAAACTTAGGGAGATATGAATCCGGTTGCGGCGGCAACGATATCTTCTGCGTTCGCCTGTTTTCGGTCGAATCGTTTTATAATCAATCCTTCATGCATGACAATAATTTTATCTGCCATTCCCATAATTTCAGGGAGTTCAGAAGAAACCAAAATAACCCCTAATCCTTCTTTCACCAACTCCCCCATAAACTCATGAACAGCAGCTTTTGAACCAACATCAATTCCTTTGGTTGGTTCATCTAGAATCAATATTATAGGATTTGTTGCCAGCCATTTTGAGAGCACAACCTTCTGCTGATTTCCACCAGATAATTGACTCACTTTTTGTTGCCAATGTGCTGCCTTAATGGCGAGTTTTTTACCATAATGACTAGCGATTTGTTTTTCCTTTTTTCTATTTAGAATAAAACCGCTATTGGCAGACTCCAACTGAGGCAAAGTGATATTCTCAGTAATATCCATATCTAGAATGGCTCCTTGTAATTGTCTATCTTCTGGAACATAGGCGATTCCTTCATTAATGGCATCCTTTGGAGTATTAATGGTGACCTGCTTGCCTTTGATTTTGACGGTTCCGTTACTTGGAGTCGATATTCCGAAAAGTGCCTGAATCATTTCACTTCGACCGGCGCCAACAAGACCGTAAAATCCCAGGATTTCTCCTTTTCGTACTGAAAAACTGATATCTGCAAATTCCGTTTCATGAGATAATTGCTCAACTTCCAATACCTTTTCTCCCTTCTCTACTTCAACTTTTGGAAAAACCTGTTGGAGATCTCGACCGACCATCATCTTAATTAATCCGTCGGACTTGATATCGCTAATATTTCCTTCACTAATATATTGTCCGTCCCGCATCACCGTATAATAGTCAGCAATGGCAAAGATCTCTTCAAACTTATGGGAGATAAATAAAATTGCTTTTCCTTCGGATTTTAATTGCTCGATGATCTTATATAATTCGTTGATCTCATTCAAAGACAACGCGGCGGTAGGTTCATCCATGATCACCACTTGTGTTTCATAGGAAAGTGCTTTGGCGATTTCAACAATATGTTTTTGAGCCACACTCAAGTTTGCCAGTTGAGTATCTGGAGTGAAGTCTACTTCCAACCGATCCAGAAGTTTTTGCGTTTGCGCTTTCATCTCTTTCCAGTCCAGCAGGAACGATCCCCTCTTTCTAATCTGATGTCCCATAAAAATATTCTCACACACACTAAGCTTATCGAACATTATCGTTTCCTGATGAATCGCACTAATTCCTGCATTTCTTGCATCATGAGGGGAGACATAATTCTGGAGTTTTCCATTGAGCATAAATTCTCCGGCATCCGGTTTGTAAATTCCCGTTAAGATTTTTACAATGGTCGATTTTCCTGCTCCGTTTTCTCCAATTAACGCCATCACTTTTCCAGGGAAAATATTTAAGTGCACCTTGTTCAAGGCCAAAACACCTGGAAATTTTTTTGTGATATTGGTCAAGCTGACCAAGGGGTGGCCTTCTATTTTTGATTCCATATTATTTCGCGTTATTGTCTGATCCGATTTTAATTTGCATGAAAAAGGTTACTGCAAATAGAAAAATATCCACAAAGAGCTCGAAGCTTCAATGTGATTGTCTTGCCTAAGGAACGCTTTATTAAAGAAAAGCTCAATAATAAAACAACCGAGCTTTTCTTTTAGCTTAAAATCGAATATCTTTAAATCATGTCGTAAGTTGGTGGGAATAAGAACTTAACCGTTTCAGAGCCGGTTCTTATTTCTCACCAATTTTTTTTGTATTTTTCATTTAGAATATTTTTGCAAATTTTTCGACATTAGACTTGTTATAAACAAAAGGAAGCCCCATAACAGCAACACCGTCTTTTCCAACCTTTATTTTTCCCATTCGGCCAGCCGGAATCATTTCACCTTCTGTTCCTTTTGCCGCCTTCTTGATTAAAGCATGAGTCAGATATGTGGCGCTATATCCCAAATCGATCGGATTCCAGATCGCGAAAGTATCTACGGCACCGTTCATGACATATGCAGCCATTTCCGAAGGTAGTCCTAATCCGGTCACATACGATTTTCCAATTAGATTCAAATCCTTAACAGCTTTTGCAGAAGCAAGAATTCCGATTGTTGTTGGCGCGATAATTCCTTTCAGATTTGGATACGACTTGAATAAACCAACAGCTTCACGATAACTCTTATCAGATTTGTCATCACCATAAACAACACTGACCAGATTCAAACCGCTGTATTGTGATTCCTTTAAGACTTTTTTCATTGCGGCAATCCAAAGGTTTTGATTTGGAGCCTGAGCAGTCGCACTAACAATGGCGATATCACCTTTTTTCCCAATTGTTTTATTGATCATTTGGATTTGTATTCTCCCAATACCTGTAGCATCGGCAGGGATAAGGTCGAGACTACGTCCTTCCGGAGCAATACCGGAATCCCAGGAAATCACTCGAATACCTCTTCGCATTGCTTTTTTGGTAATCGGAATCAAAGCATTGGGGTCATTTGCAGAAATTGCAATGCCATCTACCTTCTGTGCAATCAATGAATTAATGATCTCAATTTGACCTTCAGCTGTTGCCTGTGTCGGTCCTGTGTAGATCACCTCAATTCCCAGCTCATTTGCCGCTTCCTTCGCACCATCTCTGGCGGCTTCAAAAAAACCATTTCCAAGGCTTTTCACAACCAGGGCAATTCTCAATTTTTCTGCGTAAGCGGTTGAAGTAACTATTAAAAAAGTTACGGTCAAAATACAAAATAACTTAAAAAAACTTGTTTTCATAATGCCTCTATAATTCGAAATCATTTTTTAAAATAGATCCACGAAACTAGATCGTTTTGATGAAACAAGAAAAATATCGATAAAGCCAGTGTTTGGCTTTTCGTATTTTGGCTCTCAATTTCAGATTTGAAAAAATTCTTGAGCGGTCAAATATCGATCACGATATCTGGACAAATATTAACCAAAAACTGGCAACTTATGTCAAGCATATTTTGATCATTTATTAGTCATGAACTGATCACATTGTGATTGAAAAGGTAAAATACATTAATATTAACAAAAATATATGGACATTTATATGTTATGGAAAATTTTTGATATTTTGAGTCTTATTTGATGTTAATGCGACTTTTTTGTTGAAGATCTTATAGTTTCAAAACAATCATCATTTTTATTAAGTATCATAACAATACTTAATAAAATCAAACAAAAAGAGATTGTAATGGTTCTTGCAATCATAATTCAATCATAGAATTTTCAAATGATTTCATTATCTTTAGTTGTCAACAAACCATCAGGTCTGCGAACAAGCACAACGAATAATGAAAGAAGAATCACAACAGATACGAAGACATGTTTAAGAGCAACGTTTAAAGTTAGTGAATTATGTCGAAATGAGTTTCGATGATTGTTTTCTGCTCACCATCAAGCTTTATGTCCTTCACTTATTCTTGCTCAGAGTATTACAATTCAGTGTGGTGAAGTTTCCATGTGTGAAAAATATTTTCATACAATCCTTCCAAACGACCATTGTGAGTTTTTTGATTGTAGCCACTCATATCCAAATGAAATCAACATGATTGAATTGTGACTTAAAACAGGCCTACAGTATTGATTTAATGTCGCTATTAGATCTTAATAATCTAATTGATTTTTTACGACCAAGATTGTATAAATGGCGATAATCATATTAGCATTCATTACTTACTACCAGTGTAAACTGAAACAATACACATCCAAAATAATGAAAAAGACACTCAAAAACCGACTTATTCTATATTCCATCACTTTAGTGATCACAACCATCGTGATGTCTATCCTGACTGCGACCTTGATTATTTTTAATCAAACAAAAGATCAGAATTTTGTTCAGCTAAAAAACGCGATGAATTCGGTTAAATCTGAGTTTTTAAAAACACTTCCGGAAATTGAAAATGATTATTCTACGTTCATTGGACGAAAAAAAGTGAACAAGGTATTGGCGACGGCTTTTGATGATAAGGATATTTTAGTTTTAAAGGATACGTTTACTTATGTCGGTTCTGTAAGAAATCATTTTTTAAACTTTGGAAAAGCATCCAAAGTCGATGAGTTTGCGTTTTATATTACTTCTAAAGAAAAAGGGATTTCCCGGCTGATTATTCAGTATATTAAGGATTTAGACGGATTGGTAATTGATGGGAATACGCTTTTTATTGTGGATGATGTTGAGTTTTTAAACATTTCAACGGTAGAGCGACTAGAGGTATTTCCGAGTGAATTAAGTGAAATGAGCCCGTATTCCCTTGTAAAATATCAGGATTCAAATGTTTTGCATCTTGTTTATCCATTGAAATTCTACGGTCGAAAAATCGGATATTACGTGTTGAGGCATTACCTTGATATGAATTTGGAGGTTCTTGATAATAACTTCGGTGTTAATTTTAATTTATATGATATTAATGGAAAAATGATTGATGGTGTTTTGGATATGAGTGATTTAGATCTCAAATCCTTACGGATTAAAGATGAAACAGTAACATTGTCTGATTCTGGTTTTACAAAATACGACTCCGTTCTCACTCCCATTGAGTTTAAAAAGAAAACAATTGGATATATATCAGTCAGTATTTCTCAAGAAATCACAACGCAAAAGCTCATCCAGACTACCATTGCATTGGCTGCAATTGGTATTATGATTGTTTTGTTGGGAATCATTTCTTCGCTGTTTTTTGCCAATATCATTTCAAAGCCGATTACAGAGTTAACCATGGCGAGTCAAGCGATTGCATGCGGAAATCTCCAGCAGGAAATCAATACAAGTCGAGAGGATGAACTCGGTGAATTGGCTCGAAGTTTTTCTTATATGCGGGATTCGATTATTGAAAAAATAAACTTTATTGAAGGCCAGAATCAAGCATTAGAGCAAAGAATCATCAGAAAGGAAATTTCTATCAAGGAAAAAAACAATGAAATCAATGGCATGTTAAAGACCATTGATCAGGGATTCTTCACGATTCTTCCGGATTTAACCATTCATTTGACTTATTCCGACCAGTTAAAAGATATTTTTCAGACCGAAGAAATCGCTCGAAAACCGGTTATGGAACTTCTTTTTAAAAACTGTGATTTGGACAACAGTACTTTAAAACATATTGAGACAGCACTTTCTAATTCTCTGGGTAAAGGAATCACCGATTTTGAGGCAAATAAACACTTGCTGGTTAAGAGGTTTAAAAAAATCCAGACGGATGGTCGGGAATTGGTCCTGGAAACGGATTGGAATCCTTTGCTAAACGAAGATAAGGTGATTGAAAAAATAATGGTTACTCTAAGAGATGTAACAGAGCTTGAACAACTCCAACAAGATGCAAATCAACAAAAACGAGAGCTGGAAATAATTGAAGAAATGGGACGGAATCCTCATATTAACATGGGAGAAATCATCGAATCCTCACCGGAAGTTCGGAAAAGAAGTGAAATGATTCTGCAAGAGTTAACAGATTATCCATTTTTAACAATAAAGGACTTAACTACTAAGTTGAATGTATCAGAGGCTACCATACGGCGCGATTTGACCCGTTTAGCGGAACTAAAATTAATCAGGAGATCCCGTGGTGGCGTCAAAGCGCTGAAAAAATTCCCGCCTTCTCAATCCAAAAAAAGAAGCCCGGTAACCCCAAAAATTGTATTTGCCATGGAAAAGCAGAGAATCGCTCGGGTGGCGGTGGAACTGTGCCAACCTGGTGAATCAATCATCATTGACGGAGGTACTACCACACACTCAATGGTAAAATATCTGGCAGACTGTGATTTAAAAATTGTCACCAACTCGATTCCAATCATGGATGATCTGGTTAAATTCACCAGTAATAAAGTAATACTATCAGGCGGGGAAGTCTCTAAAGAAAACAATATAATTCTCAATATCAATCAAAACAATTCAATTATGACGTTTTCCGCTTCCAAGTTCTTTTTTGGAGCCTATGGAATTGATTCAAACGGCGTTACCCAAATGGATTCGATCATTGTTAATGAGCAAAAACAGTATTTTGAAAAATCCGACCAGCTGATTCTGATGGTTGATAGCTCAAAGTTCAAACGAAAAGGAAAGCATCAACTCTGTCCGTTAAACCGCATTGATACCGTAATCACTGATAGCGGTATTGATCACAGGACCATTGATATGCTGGAATCTAAAGACGTAAAAGTGATCATCGCCGACGTATAATAAAATGCAACCGCTCTAAGTTGTTTTCGAGATCAAATTACCAGATAGATCCAAAGCGATATCGCATTCCATAACACCTGTCCCAATAATGGCCACCTTTTTAATAGTTATTTTATTCTTCTCCTTTATTGTTTTCCTATCTATTTTGAGAATGATCAAAATAATCGATGGGAAAACCGCATGGAATTTGCAAAATCGGTGAGGTTTATTTATGGAGTTCCCTCATATGAAGCCATCAGAGGGAACCCCCGCCTTTTAGAAATTATCCTTAACAGGCAGGGAAATCATCTTAGAAACTATCCAAAAATCAAGATATTCCAAATCCTTTTTCTGATCGATAAAGATCTGGCTGAACAACAAAGGGCAAAAGCCTGCCTTTATGCCAGATCCCATAATGTGATTGGATGCTAATCCTTTCAGTTCCGCTCGCTGTTCATTGCTACAATCGATATTCGCAGCTTTTTTGGGCATCTTAACTTCCATTTTTGGGTTGGGGTATGCTCAGCTATAATTTATTATCGATTAATAATGCAAATAGACAGCGGTTTGAGTTTTATGACGATGGATTACAGTAGCTGCTACAAGGTTTTAGTGTTACCAATATATTTTCTAAGAACAATTAACTTGAAGTCAGTAAAGAATTGTTAGCAGCCTGATACAGTTTCTTAGATTTCTTTGTATTCACATCTGATCAAGCCAAAACATTTAAGATCATGAAACTGGTTTTTCCAGTAGCCACATTGACGTCTTAGCCCTTCTTCTTTGAATCCGATTTTTAGCAACACTGATTCAGAGCCGATATTCCCCGGGATTGTATCAGCTTGAATCCGGTTCAGTTTACCACACGGAAGTTTACCTAAGAATGCTTCTTTAACGATTTGATTTACAGCTTCCGTTGCCAAGCCTTTTCCCCAATAAGATGGTAGTAGGTCATACCCAATAACAGCCGTCGTTTCGATTGATTTGCTGCTAGAGGCTTCCGATTCTTTTGCCACTTCTTTTATACACCATCCGCCTTTTATCTTTGGTTTTTGATAAGGAAAAAATCTTCAGATATCGTAGAAATTCAGTTGGGGTTTTAGACGACGCATGGTGAAACCTGACTGTTCCTCCTTTTTATTGATTCTATTTAAAAGTAACTCAGCGGCTATCCGGCCGATTTCAATGACCGGCTGAGCCACTGTAACCACAGCATGTCCAAGCAAAGAGGAAAGATGCATGTCATCGAAGCTGGAAATGATAGGAGTGAAAGGGGGATTTATTTCTGTTTCAATGAAATATTTTACTGCACCAACATGCATGTAGTAGTTTGATATAAAAAGATGCTGGGGGGGATTGGCCTGGGTCATCAGTTCCCGGGTCATTTCATATCCACTTTGAATGCGGAAATCACCGAACTTAACCAGAGAATCATCCAAAGGAATATTATAGTCCCTCAAAGCCCTGACGTAACCCTCATAACGCTCCTGGGCGTTGGTCAGATCTCTTTCACCACCGATAAATCCTATTCTGGTTGCGTTTTGATTGATCAGATGCTCAATCACCGAGTAAACGCCGTTGATGTTATCTACCAGAACAATATCCGCTTCAAAGTTTAAAACGTAACGGTCGGCCAAAACCACCGGTATGTTGTTGTCTCTAAGAATGTCAAAACTGGAACCGTCGGAAGTTGAAGGGATGATAATCACACCGTCCACCTGTTTTTCACGCAAAAGTTTAATCCTGGCTGTTTCGTCTTGCAAAGAGTTATTGCTATTGCAGATGATCAGGGAATAGCCGGCTTCCTGTAGCACTTGTTCCGCTCCTTTGGCGATTCTCATAAAAAATTCTTCCGAGATTTCAGGAGCAATAAAACCTACAATATGCGTTTGATTTGTTTTCAGACTTCTAGCAATACTATTGACTTTATAGTCCAACTCCTTGACCCACTTCATCACGTTTTTTCGGGTCTTAGCGGAAATCCGTGGATCATCGTTTATTACCCTCGAAACAGTAGAAGCGGAAACTTTGGCTAATTTTGCGACATCCTTGGCAGATACAGACATTGACGTTTTATTGTAAATTTAGGTTGACTCATTTCCTTGAGTTGATTGAATTTGTATAACAATGCGGAGAACATTGTCCAAGGTTGTGAATTGTACATAATCAAGAAAATATATCATAATTTTCTTCAAATAAAGAAAATTATGAACCTTTTGGAGAATTATTTTACTTTTTAGCTCGGAATTCCAATGAGTTTTCCAATTCAAAATTACCCCAGATAAATACTTTTAGACCCAGTTTTTTTGCCATTTCGGCTTTGGCAAACATCAACTGGTTGGCTGTTAAGGCATCACTGGCGTACAGAATCGTTTCATGGTTGGAAGGATGGAGTATCATATTATCACGGGTAACCCCATACCTTACCAGATGTTTTATGGGCCATTCAGGCTGCGTTTTTTGTAGCCTGTCTTGAGTCTCAGCCTCAGGCAGTGAACACACTCCACCGCGCATAAGATTAATGCATAATTCACCCGAACTATCAATATACACCCTGCTTACAACCACTTCTCCCGGTTTTCCAACACCGAAGAGCGTTCCTCCGCCTTTGGGAAAATAAATCGGATTTTGTCTATAACATTCCGCACTGGCATATCCTTTTTCAAAATGGCTGGCTGGTGATGATCCTGACAATAGTTCCACCCAGATTTCCTCATCATCTAGTATGATTTCTCCTCCGGTGGTTTGTGCCAAACCGGAATATTTTCTCGACCACCTGATATCTTCCTGGTTTGCTGAAGGATCCTGACCAAAAGCTTTCCATAATGGATTGGATAGAATCAGGTCTACTGCACATCCACCATCAACTTCATTAAAACAGGGAATGGCATCCCCTGGCCTGATAATGTGACCATAAAAAGGTTTGTCGGACTCGTCACCTGTCACCGGGGGGCGATCCGGATTGTTCAATAAGCCCTCAACAAGATCGGAAGCGGCACAACAGTCTTTTAATCCCTGTTGGAACTGGATACCTATAGCGTCGCAGCCGTATTTATTGGCAATCCTTACAGCAGCGACATACATTTTTCCCTGTTCCAAAAGTTGATTTTCGGTTAGCTCGCTGTTCTCGTCTGTTCCCAGGTGAAACGACATCCCTTTTTCTTTCAACCAGTCAATAATTGCTTTTCCTTCTTCATCCAAAACTGTGCCCATTCTTGCTAAAAGCTCTGACTGACTGATGTTTTCTTTTCCTATTCCAAGTGGATACAGCAATTCATTTCCAAAAACCCCGTTTTCCATGCCCATGCACATCTCGTCAAAATAACCGAGTATCGCCCTCTTTCTTTGCAGAAAATTGGCAAAAGCCTCGCCAATTTCCATTGCATCGCTATAATCCGTCTTAATTTCAGATGAAACACTCTCGTAATCTCGAATATGATCTCTTGCATGAATAATGCTGCCTGTTTTGATAAAATGGACCATCTTGTCCTTAAAGGGTTGATCCGTAAAATCTTCACTCCAGACCGTAGAAAACTCCCGGTTATGTTTTAACAGGCAAGCGTTGAGGTTCGACAATCCCACTAATCCGGGCCAGATACCATTATAATTGGCAATGGTTAAAATGTTAAGATCCTTTCTCTGAACCAGTGCTCCCAAAATGTGGTGGCTGTATTCCCAAATGGATTCTATGATAACAACTGTCGCACCTTCGGGAACTTCTGCAAAAATATCGTTTCCCATTTTCTGGCTGTTAATGAATCCGTGTTTTAATTCAGTGTTAAACGGGTGGACCCTTATTACGGAAAATCCGGCGTTCTCGAAAAAACGTTTAATAAGTACTTCGGCCTGCTCCTGAATTTCCCAACCCGCTGCATTTGCAGTATTTCTTAAATCGCCGTTAGCTAAAAAATATACGGTATTTACTTCTGCTTTTTTAAGATCGGGGACAAAAGCCTTTGCTAAGATATTAGATTTATTTTGAATTTTCGGCATTCTAAAATCCTCCAACTGTATTAGTTAATTATTTCCCACTTTGTATCTTCCTTCCGGTTAAAAAAAACCGGATCAAAAGATGTGCAACAGTCTCCAGTTTATATTAAAGTCCGTTGTGAGGACAATAAACTGACAAGCATCTTTCTCGATTTTAGAAGAGATGCTTTACCATAATTTTATATAAATGGAGATCCTGTTATTTAAAAAAATATTGTTTGTTATTAGTAACTTAGTTAGTCTAATTTTTATATAGAGCAAAAATGCAATCGAATGCACTATTTGTACATCAAAAAAAAAAGATACACAATAGCAAATGGCTATTTTGAGATTCATAACAGTTTAATCTTTAAAATAATTGACATTTTCACTCATTTTTTACTGTTTGCAAAACTTAAAATGCATAATTTAACATTGATTTTTTGACACTGAAACCTTTGCCATTTCCCAACTAAACTGATCTGCCTTATACTTGAAACAGTGTTTAAATATCAGTCAATGCCAGGTATTTCCGGTGTTGAGAATAAGTTATTAATAAAATAGAGCAACCAGCAAATGAAGATTTGAATCAGGATTGATGCTGTTGAAATAACGTTAGTTTAATATATTGTAATTATTAATGATTTGAAATTTTTGATTTTTTTTCTTGTATAATATTTTTTATTCAGATAGTTGTGATTTATGCATTCGATTGCATTGTTAAAAATTCAATTCAGTTAATCCGGTTTTTATGTTTCCATACCTGTGTAGGGGCAGGTATGGCCAATAATTATTCAGGCAGAATCAATAATTATTTAACAGGTACTAACTAAGGGGATCTTGGTTTGGAAGAACCTATTTTGAAAATGAAAAACATCACTAAAACCTTTCCCGGGGTTTTAGCTCTAAACAGCTTATCCTTTGATGTCCGCAAAGGCGAGGTACATGCCCTTTTGGGAGAGAATGGAGCTGGAAAATCCACATTGATGAAAATTATCTCCGGGGTTTACCCAAAAGATGAAGGACAAATGTTTTATAAAGGAAAGGAAATACTGGTTCAAAATCCTTTAGCGGCTCAGAAGCTTGGTATTAACATCATCTACCAGGAGTTTAATTTATTTCCCCAGTTAACCGTTGCACAAAACATATTTATTGGAAGAGAGCCCAGAACAGGCGTTAAAGGGATATTGGATGAAAAACGGCTGATTGAGAACACCCGTGAGATATTAGACTCGTTGGCGCTGGATATTAAACCCACACAAGTTGTTTCGGATCTATCCGTAGCTCGCCAGCAGATGGTAGAAATAGCTAAAGCGATTTCTTTTAATGCTGAAATTCTAATAATGGATGAACCTACATCGGCATTAACCGAGAGTGAAATTGTTCAACTGTTTAGAATTATTAAAGATCTCAGTTCCAGGCAAGTTGGAATAGTCTACATTTCCCACCGGCTTCAGGAACTGGAAGAGCTGGCAGATCGAGTAACCGTAATAAGGGACGGTGAATGGGTTGGTACGGTCAATTTTAGCGATACCACGCCGGCTACACTGATCAGCATGATGGTTGGCAGAGACATTAAGGATATGTTTCCCAAGCGAAAGCCGAAAATTGGAGAGAACCTGTTGGAAATCGAAGACATCAGCAGGGAAGGGCATCTGGACAACATCGGTTTTAAAGTGAAAAAAGGTGAAATACTTGGTATTGCCGGACTTATGGGGGCTGGGAGATCGGAACTGGCTCGAGCGATTTTTGGGGCGGATAAGGCAGATTCTTCGCAGCTAAAATTCGAAGGTAAAAAGGTTAAGATCAAATCGCCCAGGGATGCTATCAAGCTGGGAATCGGTTATTTAACAGAAAACCGAAAAAAGGACGGTCTTGCCTTAAGCCTGGATGTGGAAGAGAACACCATATTAGCCAGTATCCGTGATTTTTGTAATGGAATTGGCATAATCAATAAGAAGAAATGCGTGAAGACAACAAAAGACCTTGTTAAAAGTTTGAAAATAAAAACGCCTTCTCTTCATCAAAAGGTGATGAATCTTAGCGGTGGAAATCAGCAAAAAATTATTATTGCCAAATGGCTCTGTAAGCATTCCAAGTTATTGATTTTTGATGAACCAACCCGGGGAATCGATGTTGGAGCCAAAGTTGAAGTTTATGAATTAATGAATAAACTTGCTGATTCGGGAGTTGGTATTATTATGATTTCATCCGAACTACCTGAAATATTAGGGATGAGTGATAGAATTCTGGTAATGCGGGAAGGAAGAATAGCAGGTGAAATACTGAAAACAGAAGCGACACAGGAAAAAATAATGGCATTGGCTACCGGCAGTCTATAATTTTTAGAAAATACTAATAATTTTATGCGTCCGGTAATAAATACACATTTCAGGGTTTTTCTCAAACTCCTTAAACTGTAACTGTTGGGTGGGCAGTTTTTTGTACCTGTGAGGACAAATTTCTGCTCAACATTTATGGATTTCTCAAATCCTAAAATGTGTGGAATTAAGCTCATTTAGAATCTATATAACACAAAGCACTTATGAATATAAATTCTCAAGCTACGAGTTCAGCATTTAACAAAGAACTGGAAAAGACCAATCCTGTCTTCAATAAGGCGATGCTTCAGAAATTTGCGCCTTTTTTAAGCCTGGTATTGATGATAATTTTTTTCTCATTTTCAACAGAGTATTTTTTGAACTTTGAAAACCTGGTGACAGTTGCCTTGCAGACATCTGTCATCGGTATCCTGGCCATCGGTGGTACGTTTATCATCATCACTGCCGGTATTGATTTGTCAGTCGGTGCAGTCATGGCTGTATCCGGCGTTTGTGGTGGCTTGGCTGTCTATTCGGGTATACCGGTGCACCTGGGCGTTGTTTTTGGAATATTCGTGGGATGTGCTTTTGGTTTTGTGGCCGGTTTTTTGGTTGCCAGAGTAAAAATACCTCCGTTTATTGTCACCCTGGGAATGATGATGGTGGCTCGTGGATTATCGATGGTTCTTACCCAGGGTAGAGCGATTTATTTTCGGGGATCACCTTCCTTTAAATTAATATCCCAGGGAAAACTGTTTGATACAGTACCTTATCCGGTCATATACCTTTTCGCAATCGCTATTATTTCCGGGTTTATTTTAAAAAAGACCGCGATCGGACGTTACACATATGCTGTTGGCTGCAACGAAGAGGCAGCCAGGTTATCCGGTATCAATGTAGTGAAAACCAAATTATTTGTTTATAGTTTTGCAGGTTTTTTAAGCGGTATTGGCGGAATCATACTGGCAGCCCGATTGAATTCCGCCCAGCCCACAGCCGGATTGGGATATGAGCTGGATGCCATTGCCGCCGCCGTGATTGGTGGAACCAGTTTAATGGGGGGCGAGGGAACAATTACAGGGACAATTATCGGGGCTTTTATAATGGCAATCTTGAAAAACGGCCTGAATTTAATGAATGTGTCCCAGTTCTGGCAGATGGTTGCCATGGGAATTGTGGTCATCGGTGCAGTCTATTTGGATACCCTGAGAAAACACAACAGATAATCTGAAGTTGAAAAAATCAGTTGGGTTCTCAAATAAACTGATGATCACGTTTTAAGCGTTTCACTCCCTATTGAAACGCCCTTTGTGTGTAGTGGATCGACTGGCAGATATGAAAAGCTAACGATCTGAATACAACAACCGGATTTTTTGAAAATGAATGAAATGCATGGCAATGTATCAGGTAAAGTAAGTACCGGTATTTTTTATCAATTCATTTCATTATAACTGTAAAGGGAGAATCATGAAAAAGCTTATTCTGTTAATAAGTGTGTCTGTCTTGGTCTCGATGTTTTCTTTGGGAACGACAGTTTTTGCAAAAGACGTGTATATTGCCGTGATCAGTAAAGGTTTTCAGCATGAATTCTGGCAGACAGTAAAATTAGGATCGGATACAGCATCTGATGAGTTGGGAATCCGCAGTACTTTTGAAGGACCGGCTGATGAATCAAAAATTGCCGAACAAATCAATATGGTTGAAAATGCCATTACTAAAAGAGCGGATGCAATCCTATTGGCTGCCTTGGATACTGAAGCGTTGATACCTGTTGTCCAAAAAGCCAATAAAAAAGGTATTCCCGTTGTAATGTTCGACTCGAATATCAATAGTAATATTCCAATAAGTTTTGTTGCCACCGACAACAAGGCAGCAGGCGCACTAGCCGCTGAAAAACTGGGAATATTGTTAAATGGGAAAGGCAAGGTTGGCATTGTCGCACATAATGCCAGTACAAGCACAGCTCAACAAAGAAGAGACGGCTTTATCGAAAAAATGAAAGCCAACTATCCGGGAATCAAATTGTTGAAAACAGTTTATAGCGATGGTGATCATCAAAAGGCGATGGATAAGTCGACCGATATGATGCAATCTAATCCAGACTTAGCTGCCATTTACGCCACAAATGAAGGGTCGGCCATAGGTGTGGCTACCGCAGTAGAGGCCAAGGGAAAGGTTGGTAAAGTGAAAGTTGTCGGATTTGACAGTTCCGAAGCTGAGATTGGATTTTTAAAGGATGGGGTGGTTGAGGGTTTTGTTGTTCAAAATCCTTTCAATATGGGCTATTTAGGAGTTAAAGCGCTTTACAACGTGCTTGAAGGCAAGTCCATCGAGTCCAGAATTGATACGGGTGCCACCTTCGTGACCATTGATAACCTCAACACAACCAAAGTACAAAAGCTGCTGAATCCTCTTGGAAAATAATTCCGGCAGGTGTGAACAAACTGTGTTAAGATAGCAACGTTTTTGACTTTTTCAATTATCTGTGTTTTTTCACACTTGTTACTCCGGGCTTGCTGCGGAGTAATCGGTATCTACAAATACCTCTCCAAAGATAACTGATCAGGTTTTTCCTCCGCACGACTGGTAATTCAATCGATAAAGGAATTTTACAGGATTTTTGAAATCAAGTTACAGTCACAGTAATACAGTTCCTGTAATCAGGAAAAGCCTCTCATGCCCTGTGCTGATTTTCTATTGGAAATCAGGCCTTTTTATTGTAAACAATATCAGATAAATCGATATGAAACGATATGGATCAGTAATCAAACTCAGACCAGGACAACTGGATAAATATAAAAAGCATCATGCTGAAACATGGCCGGGAGTTTTAGAAAGAATAAAAAAATCAAACATCCGAAATTACTCAATTTTCCACAAAGATGGTTTTTTATTCGGATACTTTGAATATATCGGCTCAGATTATGAGAAAGATATGGCTGCCATAGCAGCAGATCCCGTCACTCAGGACTGGTGGAAGATAATGAATCCCATGCAGGAACCCCTGGAATCGAGAAAGAAAGGCGAGTGGTGGGCGGATATGGAAGAAATATTTCACACAGAGTAGTCCGGTATAATGAAATCAACCTGTCTCCTCCGCACAACAGCGGAGGATAGTTAGAGGCAGTCACAGGAGGATTTTACTGCCTCATGTTCTATTTTCCTCCTTTGTAATTCGATGATCACCTCGCTAAAAATGTCAATAAAATCAACTGTTGACATATATTTTCATGAAATGCATCTATATAGTGCTAATGTTTAACACTTTGTACTGTGTTGAGGTTTTATGTTGAGGCTCAATGAGGGAGCTTCTGGGGAGGGATAAAGTTTCAGCCCAAGACTATTCAAAATGTCTCTTTATAAAGTCATTAAAAGATACCTCTTCATTTGATGTATAATCCCAGACGATGACTTCAAATTCATTTTGATCATTTAAATACGCTGAGAAGCGCCCTTCATATGTATAGCGGTTGATTGAGTTACTTAAACCATTTGGAGATAGAAATAGATTGAGTGAACCATTTCTAATATATTTTCTTTCTTGGTGGTTTGAAGGATCATATGTTTTTCCATCATCTAAGTAATAACCATCTATAATCGAAGGTCTGCCACAAAAATTTATGCAATAAAGATATATATCGGACATTTTAATCCGATTTTTGAAAAAGAAAATCTGGATCTGGAATTCTCAATCTAAGTATCATATTTGCTTACATATTAGGGTTTTCTCAATAAAAATTATGCCCAAACTCTCCTTGCATTTCTTCTTTTCTCCTTGCCACCTGTTCTTCTTTCTCTTTTTTTAATTCCTTAGCTTTGGCCATAGTTCTATTTATTTTTATCTGATTTCCCAATTTCGGACACCGCACGGGACAAGCAATATGGAATTACAGCCAAAGATACTCCGACGGCTGCTGCCGCTGCTTCCTGTGGCGCCCCATTTGCGCCAAGCACTCCAAACATGGCTGTTAGCCCACCGAAAATAGACCCTACAATAGTTACAGTCCATAAAAATGTTTTCATTGTTTCTCCATTTGAAAATTCTATTAAAAAACTTCTAGTTTTTGTTTATAAGGGCTTCAATGTTTTTTCGGTACGTCCTGCCAAGTGGAATTTTAATTTTAGACCTCAAGACAAGTAAAAAATCATTTTTTTTCTCTCGTTTTATGCAGGCGATTTTATCTGTATTAACGAAATACCATCTTTGACAGCGATGAATTGATGCAAAAGAATCCTTTAATTCATTAGTTTTTATATTAGCCTCAAAAAACATTTCGTTCTTATTATTATAGAATGCCATAGATCCCGATTGTATATAACAATAGTAGATAGCATCAATATTTTTTTGAATTTTGTTATAAGCCTCTAAAAATCGGGGATTAGTAAGTTTTTGCTCTAAACTGTTAACTTTCTCCTGTTCACACTTCAAAAGTGATTCACTTTTCAGGTGATTAATTTTTGAAATTTCAAGCTTTTCGAGACTATTAGAATAGTAGCGAATATAAACAAAAATATGGCTTGCGGTAAAAATAAAAAATCCTAACGGCAATAACCTGGCGCTATACCCCACTCCATTGATAAAAACGATCTCAAAATATAGGGTTAATAAACAAATACTTAAGCCTGTTAGAAATATTCCAGAACCGCCCTTGTTTCTTCTTATTGCATTGATAAGCACAACAACCCAATAGCCCAAGGCTAATACCAGGGTAGAGTGAAAAACTATCAAAACTGAAATGGCATATTTAATTGGAAAAAGAAGAGCCAATGCCGAATAAGCACCGAATACCCCTACAAGTCCATACGAGATTATTGGAACATCAATTTTTTCAAATATAGTCCTTATAAACAATCCATAAAAAACAAAAGGTAAGGAAACAAACACATGTACCGCTGTCTGGTGAACTGCCCATGATGGAGACCAGTATAGATTTACCAAACCCTCACCCGCAAAGAAGAAATAAAGACATGCACTAAAAAAATGTAAAAACAAATAAAGCGCTGAAATATCTTTATCTCTACAGTAATACATCATCAGCATTATTAATGCTGCCATTAACTGTGTGTTAAAAATAAACGCATCCGTAATCGAAAACCGTTCTTTCATATTTAGAAAGCCATCAGTTTTTCCGATATAAATTCGTGACATAATTCCGCCTTTCGGATGGTCGAAATTTGCAACCCTTATCTTTACTTCAATTGGTGAACCGTTGGTAAAGTGTTGAAAAAAAGCCGCTTTGGTTTTTCTTCTTGGAATAACCTCGGTGGGCAACTCACTGAATTTTCCAACTTCTGTGAGTTTCTCTCCGTTTACAAACACGGCATAGGAACTATATATTCTACCAAAATATAGACCAAAAATTTCATTTTTAAAGTTTTTTTCAACGTATATTTTTAGACTGTAATCCACTGTTCCTTGATGTTTTTTTAAAACTGGATACCATGTAGATGGAACCCTAATAAACGAATTGTTTATCTTCCATTCTCCATCAAGTGGAATTGGTTTTTCTAGGCCATGGCCACCTAGATTAATAACGCCTTTCATGGCCACAACTTCTGATTTTTGCTGAAAATAAAAATGAGATGACAATAATGCAAGAAATAAAACTGTAGAAATCAGAGCAATAATTGTTTTAATATACTTCTTGGTTTGACTCATGGTGCGATCTAAACTGATTCAAAGTCATAGACTGGATGATTTTCAACGGTATATATATGAAAATTTCATAAATGAACCTAATAGCTTTATTCCAAAAAACTATATAATCGATGAAAGAAAAAAAACGTTATACCATGGTATTTCTCACTATTCTGAATTACCATTTTTGTTTTACAAAAACAATGAAGTAGTTGCCGGATATTCGATTAACCTAAACTGCTATGAACCTCTTCAATGTGAAAGGATGGGGTTTCATGTCAATCGCAAACAATATAATTTCTGCGAGGCATTACTGTTTTTTTTAAGAAAAACAAATGCAAGGCATTTAGGTGCAAGCAGGGCAGTAGGCAGGGCTGTTGAACATCTAAATAATTGTTTTACGGATTTATTTGGACTCGAATCAATTCTCGCGACCTGCTCACCTTCTACTTATGAGTATTATTCTCTGTTTGGCTGGAGTAAAATCGATTCGATTATATTGTATGGAAAACCGCATTATCTGATTAAGTTTACACACAGCAATCAGAACAAGTTTGGAATGACGCTAAACAGCAAATTTTTGCGACTAAACCAACCAAACTAACCAAACAAATTTCCCTAAAAACAGTACCCACCTTTCTCTATAGACGACGGCCAAGTTTGTTTTTGCCTATTTTTTTTTTCCTGCCAACTTTAGGGTGCTGTTCAGTATGATTTTTTTAACCGTTCGCTTCATAATTACATTAAATTTTTGGCTTGTTAAGTTATTGTATTTATATATAAAATACTGAATACATGGTACGGCTCATGTTTTTTTTTTCCACACCTAATTGTTTTTTAAAAATATTCTATTGATTTTTCTGCTATGATACATTTATCGATATCAGGAGCGATTATCGATACCCCGGATATGGTTCTCTTTTTAATATCCATATCCGATTCTTCTTTTCCAACCCGGAAGGATTGGAGCCCCTCCGGGTTGGTTTTTTGTATTTTAGGGCCTGACGGTATTTTTTCTCGGATTAGAAGAGATTTTAAGCAAAATTAAATCAGAATACAAAAAATTAGAACGCTTCATTCAGAAAACTGAAGAAAAAACCATAAATCCTCCATTTTGATATCCAATTCCCCATTTTCAAAATCCTGTCTCAAAAAGTTGACATCTGAAAATTTTCAGGTGTTATAATAGTCATCCTTTTTTTCAACCAATTAATTTTTCACAAAGGGATGAAATGAACTCAATGGTTGACTTAATTCACTGTATTCTTTTTTCCGTAGAATGAATTTCATATCAGATAATGCTGTTATGCAGGTTTACTCATAATCGGTGTCTGACCGAAAAATCCTCAAATACAACATTAGCGTGGACTAACTCTATTTTCCTCCTTTGTAATCGATGATCACCTCGCTGAAAATGTCAATAAAATCACCTATTGACATATATTTTCATGAAATGTATCTATATAGTGCTACTGTTTAACACTTTGTGCTACTGATTGAGATTTTGGCGCCATTATCTCTCACTCCTTTAAACGATTTTGTCTTAGATATTATAAGTCATTAATAATCTCCTTGGGTGTGAATAATCGGAACTAAAATGCGGAAACAAACTAATTCAACAGATTTTTTCTCCATAAATCATCGTCAAAATCCTTCATCTGATACCCCATTATCAGCTCAGTTCAAAAAAAGAAGAAAATCAGGATTACTACTGTTTTTTGTATTGTCAGTGTTCATGATCGTTTTGGCCATTTTCGGGATCACTACAGGAGCGTTTCAAATTGATTTGTCAGATATCAGCCGGTTTTTAACCGGTGACGCACCAAAATCACATGAAATTGTGATTCGAAATATCAGAGCTCCTCGTATCGTCGCTGCGATTATGGCCGGTTGGGGATTAGCACTTTCCGGAATTTTGATTCAAACGCTTCTCAGAAATCCACTTGGATCTCCATTTACATTAGGGATAAGTCAGGGGGCTGCATTCGGCGCCTCATTTTCAATTGTTATACTGGGAGCCGGTTCTATGAAGAATAGCGCGTTGTATTCGGCTTCAACGAATATGATGAGTATCACCGGAACGTACACGATTATAGTATTCGCTTTTTTAGGTGCGATTTCTGCGACCGGTATTATATTACTATTAGCCCGGATCAAAAAACTGACGGCGGAATCAATCATACTGGGAGGAATTGCTTTATCATCGCTTTTTACATCAGGAACAATTTTGATCCAGTTTTTCGCAACTGAAGTTGAAATTGCAACGGTTGTATTTTGGACATTTGGTGACGTCGCACGTTCCGGTTGGAATGAAATAGCAATTATGACGATAGCGGTTATTGGAGTTACTTTTTATATTCTCATAAATCGATGGAATTTAAGTGTATTTATCACTGGTGAGGATGTTGCAAAAAGCCTGGGGGTCAAAGTCGATCGTTTACGATTATTAGGTATGTTCCTGGCGACGATTATCGCAGCGTTTATCACCGCCTTTCATGGTGTTATTGCATTTTTGGGTTTATTAGCGCCTCATATAGCGAAACGACTGGTCGGTAATGATACTCGATTGGTTATTCCCTTTACCTGTCTCATCGGATCAATTCTGTTATTACTTGCGGATACAATCGGGCGTTTATTGATTGGATCAGGCTCTCTGCCAGTTGGGGTTTTAACTTCTTTTATGGGAGCGCCACTTTTTCTCTATTTGTTAATCAAGGGTTACCAAAAATGAGTTTATCAGTAAATGGGATTGAGTTCTCATATAATGGATATCCCACGCTCCATCACATCGATTTTGAACTGGAAGCGGGAGAAATTTTAGGGATTTTGGGAGTCAATGGTGCGGGCAAATCCACTCTTTTAAAGTGTATCAATAAAATCCTTACACCGAAACACGGTACTGTTTATTTAAACGGAATCGACCTTTTATCTCTAGATAATACTGCTATCGCAAAACACTTAGCGTATGTTCCTCAAAGTCATTTTAAGTTTGTTATGACCGTTTTTGATTATGTCTTGATGGGGCGAAAGCCACATATAAAATGGCACGCTACAGAAAAAGATTATCACATAACAGAGTCCATATTATGCCAAATGAAATTAGAAAAATTTGCTGAGCGTTCTATAACCGAGATTAGTGGCGGGGAAATGCAGAAAGTCATTATTAGTCGCGCATTGGCTCAGGAACCGGAGATTCTTATACTGGATGAACCAACGAGTAGTCTGGATTTAAAAAACCAATATGATGTTATGACGATGATCCGTGACATAATCCGAGAACAAAAAATAAGTGCGATCATCTCGATTCATGATCTGAACTTGGCGCTCCGCTTCGCGGATCGCTTTTTGATAATTAAAGATAACTCCTCTTTTTTAATAAAAAACAAAGAGGAGTTATCGGCGAAAATCATAAGGGATGTATACGGTTTAGATGTGTCTTTTAACAAAATTGAAGGACATACTGTAATTGTACCCGTTTGATCATTTAAATATTTATATTGTATTTACGAACTCACTAAAAATCTTACAGTTAATCAAGAGGTATTTATGAGGAAACTAATTATTAGTTGCACGATTATTTTTCTAATGCAATTTCTAAATCAACCGGCTTTCTCAAGGCAGGTCCATACTATTACTGACATGGCCGGAAGAAAGATAATCCTGCCCGTGAATCCGACTCGTATTGTCTGTTTGGCTCCTGGAGCACTACGATTGATTGTATATCTCAACGCTCAAGATAAAGTTGTCGGTGTAGAAGATATGGAAAAACGTTTTCCGACAGGGCGCCCCTACTGGATGGCCAATACAGGATTAGCAAAGCTCCCTCGTATTGGGCCTGGTGGAGTGAAAAGTATTAATAAAAAGCCGGATCTGGAAGCGCTTTTAAGTGTTAATCCGGATGTAATATTTGTTACATATATGGAAGCGGCATTGGCAACAAAAGTTCAAAATCTTACGGGTATTCCTGTTGTTGTGTTAACCTACGGTGGCTTTGCGACTTTTGATAATCGTGTATTTCAATCATTGAAATTGGCAGGCAGAATTTTAAACAGGAGCCAACGCGCAAATGAAGTGGTTCACTATATTCAATCCTTACAAAATGATTTAGCGAACCGAACATCGCATATACCAAAAGATACCCAACCCACTGTTTATATCGGTGGGATTGGATTTCGGGGATCACAGGGATTGGATAGTACCGAAAAAAACTACATGCCATTTCTCTGGACTCATGTAAATAACATTGTTTCGGATATTCCTACTTCAAAAAGTACCCATATTTTTCTTGGCAAAGAGAAATTATTGAAACTAGATCCTGATATAATTTTTATCGATGGTGGTGGAACGTCGCTTATAAAAGATGATTATTATAAAAAAACGAATTATTATAACGCGTTAAAAGCCTTCAAAACAAAACAAGTTTTCTTGTTATTTCCGTTTAACTGGTATGTAACGAATATCGATACCGCCTTAGTTGATAGTTATGTGATTGGAAAGATCATTTTTCCTGAACAGTTTAAGGATATTAATCTGGAAGAAAAGAGTGATGAGATATACCGGTTTTTAACAGGAAAACCAGTATACACCGAAATGAGGAATATTTATGGGAACATTGGCCAGATCATCCCTTTTTTAAATAATTAGCAGGACTGATAATGTCTCAATATTTAAATAAAATAAAAGCGGATTTCTTTGATCAACACGCTGAGGATAGTTGGTCTTCAATTGATTACTCGGAAGAGGAAATCGGAAAACTAAAAAAGCTTGTCGATCGGTTTGGAATTATATCCGGCTCAAGAATACTTGAACCTGGATGCGGAACAGGTCGTTTAACAAAATTTTTAGCCAACATCGTTGGAAAAACCGGTTATGTTCAAGCGTTTGATATCAGTCCAAAGATGATCGCGGCTGGAAAGCGGGCATTGAGGGAGTATTCCCATGTCGCCATTATTTGTGATGCGATTGAGAATTATTCATTCGATCGTGATAGTTTTGATTTTATCTTCTGTCATCAGGTCTTTCCTCATTTCGATGACAAGAAATTAGCTTTGGCAACTATGATTCCCGCTTTGAAACAAAACGGGAAACTTATTATTTATCACTTTGAGGGGTCCGAATGGATTAATGATGTTCACCGAAAAGCAGGTACAGTTGTAATGGATGACATGATTCCCGATATCAAAACAATAACGAACCTACTGTCAAGTGAAATGATGAAAATCGATTGTTTTGAGGATAATAAAGCAGGATATTTATTATGTGCTACAAAAGTGTAAAAAATAAAAAATGGACAATATGCTGTCTATTCTACGGCAATTTATAACCTCAAGGAAATAATAAGTCGAATAACGCTTTGATCGAAAAATTTGTTGCCGTTTTGATAATGTTTTAAAGTCTGCTTCTATCCTAAATACACACGTCCCTGGCTGAAATACTGATTCTTTCCGATCCTGTTCACGCGGAAAGCAGATCAAAATAGTCTCGATTACACGGATCAAATTCTACAGATTTATAATTAAAGCGGATGAAACTGATCCGGGTATCCCCTGAAAGTGTGTATAACCATCACCATATCCGGCACACCATTTTTAAGATGAACGAAATGTTACCAGGTTTTTGTATTCACGTTGACATAATCCAATCAGATGAAAGGAACAACCGTAGCACACGACGCGAACAAATTGATTGAACAAGGCATGTGGAACATACACGGAGAAATTTGTATGCCGCTGGGACTGAATTGCGAGACTCATAGCAAAGAATGTACATCCTGAGAGTTGATATAACTCTGAAAATTAAATTTTGGGTATCGAGGATTTTGGTGTGTACCGAAGACAGCACAAGATCATCCATTAATGACAAGGATGTGAGGCCCGGCGAAGTTCACCTTATAAAGTTCCCACAAGCTGTCATGAGCGACATTTATGATCTTCTTTACTCCCCCGATTGGGGACAATGATTTTACCGTGTATCTGAAAAAGGGAGTTTTTTTATTATGGTCAATAAACATAAATCTTTACTACTCTTTTCTCCTGCAACATACAATTTGGCCGAAACTAGCCGCTGTCTTGAAATTGCCAAAGCGTGTCGGGATGATTTTCAAATTGTTTTCATGAGCGCAGGGGGGGATTTTGAGAAATTAATCATCGAAGAGAAGTTTCAACTGGAGAATGTACATCCGCGACTTACGCCGGAAAAGGTTGTCCATATCTACAAGATTGATCAAGGCGAGAAGTTTGGCGCTATGTTTTCCCGGTCCGAAATAGAACAGTATGTTGCATCGGAAATCAGTATCATTAATCGATATCGCCCCGCAGCCATCATCACGGGTTTTGACTTTGTTGCCAATTTGTCGGGGAAGGCAACCAATACTCCCATCATCTGGATTTCCCAATCTACCTGGAATATGGCAAAAATGATGGACTTGGGACTGGGTTCCTACCCCGATGTTATAGACACGTCGATACTGAAAATCCTGCCTGTCGGCCTGAAAAAGTGGTTGGCCAAACAAATGGTAAAGTGGGTGGGCAGATTTATCAGCAAGCCCTTTAACAAAGTTGCCCGACAGTATAATTTGAGTTCTTTTTGCACGTTAGAGGATTTGTGGCAGGGGGATTACAATCTACTAGCCGAACCGGAGGACTTTTCCGGTAATACATCGCTTCCGGATAATCATTTTTACATCGGTCCCCTTATTGCTGACATCCGCACACCTCTACCTGAAGTTATTGCTCAAATCCCCAAAGACAAACCGCTGGTTTATTTTGCCATGGGGAGTTCGGGGCGACCAAAAGTCATAAAGGAGATTATCGAAGGATTTCGCGGGCAGCCTTTCTATGTCATTGCCCCAGTGCAGTCCAAAATTCAGGGGCTGGCGGTCAACATTCCCGAAAACGTTTTTGTTGTCGGCTGGATTCCGGCTCTCGAAATAAGTAAACAAGCGGATCTCTCAGTGATTCACGGTGGCGTCGGTACCGTAATGACGGCTGCGTTGTCTGGTAAACCGGTTGTTGGTGTGGGAATGATGTATGAACAAGAGTATAATCTTGAATGCCTGGTTAGAAAGGGTATTGCGGTTCGGTTACAGAGAAAGAGTTTATCTCCTGCTTTGCTGAACACCGCCATCTTGAGGCTTCTTCAGGATGGCACGGCCCAGGAAAAAGCCCGGCAATACCAGAAATATATAGAGTCATGGCACAACTATGATAGGATTCGAACGTTTTTCCAGGATCATTTCCAGGCGTGACGAGATGTGAGTTAAAAGGCCTTCCTTTTGATCAAGAAAAGAATTTAAGCGAGAGACGTAGAATAAAGCTGTGATAAGAAGAATAGAAATGAAAACTAAGATTGAGCTTTTTACATTCTACAGAATGAATTTAACAATTAAAACAACATATTCGAAAAAAAACAAGTAGTATTAATGCTTAAACTAGGATTAGAATGAAATTATTAAACTAAGATTAAAATGAGATAAAAAAAAAGAAAGTAATAAGCTAACAAAGGAAATCGTCTTATGAAAAATTTCTTCAGATCTTTATTATTCTCCGGCATACTGTTATTCCTAATGAGTGTTAGTATAACAGCTCAACGAAATATGGAGTTTCTCGATCGTGGAGTGGTTGCGATTCGAACCAGCAGCAATGAAGTATTTGTGAACTGGCGAAGGCTTGGAACTGATCCGGACGGGATCAGCTTTAATTTGTATCGGGAATCCACCCTTATCAGGAATACAGATGCGACAAGCTATACAGACAATACATCGAATAACAGTACTTATACAGTCCGGCCGGTAATTGACGGAAATGAACAGTCCGGCTCAACATCCTTACAAACATGGGGGACTAATTTTCTGAGTATACCTCTTCAAATCCCACCCGGAGGAACTACCCCTGATGGAGTAAATTATTCGTATACTGCAAATGATTGTAGTGTTGGCGATCTGGATGGCGATGGACAATATGAAATCATATTAAAGTGGGACCCCACAAATTCAAAAGATAATTCACAAAGTGGATATACCGGAAATGTATATATTGATGCCTACGCATTAAATGGCACACATTTGTGGAGAATTGATCTGGGGAGAAACATCAGAGCTGGCGCACATTATACGCAATTCATGGTGTATGATTTGGATAGCGATGGAAAGGCTGAGATCATATGCAAAACGGCGGATGGTACAATAGATGGAGTTGGCAATATAATTGGAAATGCATTGGCAGACTTCAGAAACTCCAAAGGATACATACTTTCGGGACCTGAATACCTGACAGTATTTAATGGAGAAACAGGGGCAGCAATGCAAACTGTCAACTATTTGCCAGCTCGCGGAAATGTAGGCGACTGGGGGGATACATACGGAAATCGTGTGGACAGATTTCTCGCAGGTATCGCATATCTGGATGGCAGCAAGCCCAGCGTGGTAATGTGCCGGGGATACTATACACGCTCAGTACTGGTGGCATGGGACTGGCGAGATGGTCAACTTAGACACCGCTGGACATTTGATACAGACAATGGTTATAGTGCCTATGCCGGACAAGGAAACCACAGTTTGAGTATCGCTGATGTGGATGAAGACGGGCGTGACGAAATAATTTATGGTGCCATGGCTGTTGATGATAATGGCAGTGGACTTTGGAACACAGGTTTGAATCATGGCGATGCATTACATGTTTCCGATATTGATATAAGCCGTCCTGGTTTGGAGGTATGGGGAATTCATGAAGGAACAGGAACTCCGGGTTCCGCCCTTTTGGATGCCCGAACTGGTGAAATACTATGGCAAACAGATAATTCGGATGTAGGAAGAGGAGTAGCAGCGGATTTAACAGCAGCTTACCCAGGAATGGAATGTTGGGGAGGCACCAGTGGATTAAGATCATCCACTAACGCAAGTGCCGGGAGCACACCTTCATCGAGCAATCACCTGATTTGGTGGGATGGAGATGAGCTTCGGGAACTCTTAAATGGTGTATCAATCTCAAAGTATGGCAGTGGAGAAATATTAAATGCGGATGGATGCTCTTCAAATAATGGAACAAAATCTAATCCGGCCTTAACAGCAGATATTTTCGGTGATTGGCGGGAAGAAGCAATTTGGCGTACATCCGACAATCGATATTTGAGGATTTATGCAACTACAAATCCCTCATCAAGGAAAATGTATACCCTTATGCACGATCCACAATACCGACTTTCGATTGCATGGCAAAATGTGGCTTACAACCAACCCCCGCATACCGGCTTTTTTCTGGGGGCAGGTATGGCTGAGCCTCCTACACCCGATATTGTACTTGTCGGGGGCGGCAATACAAACAATCCTCCGTCAGTATCTATTAGTTATCCTTCACATGGTGATGAATTTACTGCAAATCAGAATATTTCGATTAGTGCAAATGCTTTAGACAGTGATGGAAACATTCAGTTAGTTGAGTTTTTTGCTGGAACTAATAAAATTGGTGAAGATAGCAGCGCACCCTATCATTATACCTGGAATACCAGTGTAACTGGTGAATACTCTATAACAGTTCGGGCTACTGATGATCAGGGAGCCATTAGTGTTTCTCCTGTAGTCTTGATTTTCGTATTGCCTGATGATGGAACTGAATTCCTTACCATTCAGGAAAATGAAATTGGATTTTGCGGAGTAGACGGAACAATAGATAACAATAACACAGGATATACCGGTGACGGTTTTGCAAATACAACCAATGCAGCAGGTACTGGAATTATTTGGAAGGTAAGTGTGAGTGAGAGTGGTAATTATTCTGCTGAGTTCCGTTATGCAAACGGGGCATCGACAGATCGCACAGCAAATCTTCTGGTCAACGGGTCTTTCTTAGTATCGGGAATAGACTTTCCTGTAACAGGCTCGTGGACAAGTTGGAGCAGGGAGCAATCATCGGTGTATCTCAACCAGGGAATAAATGAATTGCGTCTTGAGGCTTCCACTGGCAGTGGATTAGCAAATATTGATTATCTGCGATTGTCAGGTGCGCCATCCTCAGCTGCGAATTGTGAAGATATTGGGTTGATTATCTGCGATTGTCAGGTGCGCCATCCTCAGTTGCGAATTGTGAAGATATTGGGTTGATTATCTGCGATTGTCAGGTGCGCCATCCTCAGCTGCGAATTGTGAAGATATTGGGGAAAATGGTTCCTCCGGTTTCTTTAATCTCAGCTTCACCTCAATCCGGAATCGCACCTTTAAGTGTAAGTTTTTCCGGAATAAATTCCTACGATCCTGATGGAATCATAACAAGTTATAAGTGGAACTTTGGAGAAGGTTCTACTGCTTCAGGGGAAAACGTAAGTAAAACGTTCACTTATGAAGTAGTTTATACAGTAAGCCTTACAGTGTCTGATGATTTAGGTGCGGTCCATACCTCGAAAATCAGAATTGATGTACAATCAGACGATAATAATGGGAATGATTGCGAATCACCCATATTAATCGATATTCCGTTTGTGCAGAATGGTGCAGGGAAGTACTGCTGGTTTATAAGTCAGGAACCTTCCTATGTAAACTCCTGGAATTTAGACCTTCTGGAAATTAATGGAGTGGATTATACTAACACCTGGAGCAATACATTTCCGGCAACTATTGATGGAGGTTTTTATATCCGCTATACCGGGAATTATGATTGGTCCCATTTTGAAATACCGGAGGCTAAGAGTGCTGGTTTTAATCTTAATCAGCCTTAAAAAACCTTTGAAGTGAGTCTATTCGAATCTCTTTTAAAAGGAAATTATGATTGATTTACGTGGATTTGAGAACGTAGAGAAGAAAGTTCAGCAATTTCCTCTTTCACCTGTATGTCTTGCAATGATGATAATTCTTTGGCAAGTTCATAGGGGCGAGCATAACCACAAAAACATGTGTCCTAGAACGCCTTTCCAGCCTGACGTGAATGGGACATACTCCAAGTAATCAGTTTTTGAGGTTCCAAAAGCCCATTCCACTTTCGCCAAGTCCATGTATCGATCATGGATGGTTTCCTTTTAAGCCCTCTCTTCGAGTAAATCAGTTTTAAGCCCATAGTATCCATCAAGCATTGTGGCTTCGCTTCTTGCGTTTTTGTCAATGGAAACCGAGATGCTTCTTTTTTCTTTGAGAACGACCGCCATTTATCCATCAGCTTTGGTTTGGATGCATTTGCAAAGACTTTGTCCAAGGCAATTTCCGGTTTGATGTATGGATACTCCTTCAGGTATTGATGGTTGTCTTCTTGCAACTTTTCCATTTTTACTTTGCCATCTCTTTGGCTCTGATGGAATTCCGTCGTAAGATATAGCACACTTTTTCGCCAGCTAAAATTTTAGCAAGATTCTGATCGAATAATCCAATTTGGATGATATCTTATTTCATTAATTTTTCTATCTACGTTTTTGTTATAAAAGTCAGATAATGGACATCGAGCTCTTCAAGTTTTCCCAACTTTGCACTGAAGATGTTTTTCTGGCATTATGGATTATATTACTCAGGATGTTTGGTCAGCTTTTACAAAAAATGGGGTAGCTATTCAGTGTCCCAATGGGCGAACCCACCTAAAATGGGAAGTAACATGGACTTGCCAATGTTCGAAGAATAAATAATCTATTGGTGTTGTCCTTAATTTTATGGAAACCCGTTATTCAGTTTGGTTCTGGACCTTGTGACCGAAAAATTGGTAAAAAGCGTCTATGATTAATCAAGAAGGTCCTTTATTCCACTTAAAATATTACTCTTCAACTCATGATCCAGTCATTGTTTTTTTAAGGCTTGATCATGATTAAAAAAATAGAAGTGTTAAGAATGGTTCATCCTAATGCTGTTGGATTGATATTAGGGCTAAAGAAATGTATATTGCAATTCCTGAAGAATGCTGTGAAAATTCTGTGCATCGTTTTGATTGTTTCACAAACGACCTTCATGAAGAAGCAAAATGAATGAAAAAACATAATATTGGATCTATGGCAATGGAATCTGCAAGGTAACATTTTGAGCTTGTCGGGTCCAAAAAATAAAAGAGATTTTATGTTAATTTTTGACTTTAATGTCAACTTGTGAGTCCATACTAATGTTGTATTTGAGAATTTTTTGTTCAGACACTAAATAAGCTCAAACTATAACTGTGCTTCATTGATATGTTCAGGAAAAAATTTAGTCTGTTGAGTTCAAATGACACATTAACGTGACTACACTATGAAGGATAAAAGTAAGTATCGATATAAAAGTTTAGCAGATGATATTGAAACAAAGATTTTAAACAACACGTACTTGATTGGCGAAAAACTTCCTTCAATCAGAGGATTGAGTGTCAAACTAAATTTAAGTGTAAGTACTGTTTTCAAATCGTATGTTGAGCTTGAAAAAACCGGATTAATAGAGGTACGTCCAAAATCAGGGTATTATGTCAAAGCCATTCCCACCCTTCAAAAGAAGCCTTCCAGCGGTAGTGTTCTAAAAACCAAAAGAAAAATCGACTCTTCCTTTGTTTCCAACGAGGTACAACTTGCCATGCGTAATCCCAAATTTCTTCCTTTGGGAACAGCGGCTTTGGCTCCGGATTTGATGCCAGTCAAAAAAATTAATCGAATTATCCGTCGGATGAGTTTTCAAGGAGTGAAATCGATTTTTTCTTACTCGTTACCTGAAGGAGAACCGGAACTGCGTAGATTGTTGGCATTACGAGCGGTTGGGATTCTGGCGGAGGCTCAACCGGAATCTTTCATCGTCACGAATGGTTGTACCGAGGCGCTTATGCTGGCGCTCCAAGCGACCGTCAAACCGAAAGATACAGTCGCAATTGAATCACCGACATTTTATGGAATTCTCAGTGTTTTAAGGGAACTCGGGGTGTATGTGGTCGAAATACCAACCGATCCGGTTGAGGGAGTGGATGTCGCAGAACTTAAAAAAAGCATTCGTCGGCATAAGATCAAAGCTTGTGTTTTTATGTCTAATTTTCACAATCCGTTGGGTTCCTTAATGCCGGACTCAAAAAAAGAAGAAGTGGTTTCTCTTCTAAATCATCACGAAATTCCTTTGATTGAGGATGATATTTACTCATTTTTTTATCATGGCAAGGAACGTCCCAAGCCGTTAAAATTCTGGGATAAGAAGAACCTGGTGATTACGTGTACTTCTTTTTCGAAAACACTGGCGCCGGGGATTAGAGTTGGATGGATGATCGCCGGAGAACCAATCCGGGATCGTTTAATCGAACTAAAAAGAAAATCCTCTTTGGCGACGTCATGTCTGGATCAATATGTCATGGTGGAAATATTAAAAAGTGGCGAATACGAGAGGCATCTTAGACATTTGCGTAATCAGACCCGTATACAGCTATTTAGCATGGCAAACGCAATTCAGGATTTTTTTCCGAAAGATTGTGGCATGGCGATACCGGAAGGGGGATATCTTCTTTGGGTACAATTGCCTCCGGGTGTTGATAGCATGACTCTCTATAAAAAAGCTTTGGAAAATCAGATTTCCATTATGCCCGGAACTATTTTTTCCACTTCGAATCAATTTGAAAAGTATATTCGTATTTCATGCGGTCATCCGTTTACTGATGAAATTAAAAATGGAGTAATTCGAATTGGAGAACTTATTAATGAGATCCGGGATTCCGGCAAGCTTCGAAGGTATTGAACGTTTTCGAAATAAGAGTGTATAGAACCGCTTTTATATATCCGACTCTACTCTTTATAAAATATTATCAATTGTCTATCGATACATAATTAAAAACTCGTTAGAAAGGAAAATTTTGGTGTTTCGTCTTTAAAGGTATTTTATTTTTGATCCATACTCCAACACGGATCCCGACCTTCCGTAAGCGCGGCTATCCCTTCTTGTATTTCCTTTGATTCCCAGCAGTCAGCGAGTACATTGGATGTTAAATGTAGCTCATCGACAAAATTCCGCCTTGCTAAATCCAAACACATTTTTTTCGCTCTAGCCACAGCATTTGGCGCTGTCGCTAAAATATGATTAATTAGTTCGGTCAATTCTTTTTCAATATTTTTGGCGGCACAAACCTTTGATACAAGACCATAATGAAACGCGCGTTCCGCATCGAAAGGCACACCCGTATAAAACATCTGCCTGGCTGCTCCTTCACCAATTCGCCGAATAATAAATGGTGATACATTCGCGGAAACCAGACCGATTTTTGTTTCGGATAATACGAATTTTGCGTTTTCAGTTGCTAAAACGATATCGCAAACAGATATAATACCTATCCCCCCACCAAAACAAGGACCGTCAACTACAGCGATAACTGCGAACGGTAATTGATCAAGCTTTCTTAAAAAAGTGGCGATTGTTGCAGATTGCCTTATTTTTTCAACCCGTTTCGCGTTCATTTGATAACGCATCCATTCAATGTCACCACCAGCGCAAAAACTGTCCCCATTTCCACGAATGATAAGCGCACGAATACCACCTTGATCCATCAAACTATCCGCAACGCTAGTGATATCAGATATCATTTCCTTGTTTAACGCGTTTTGCTTTTCTGGTTGATTAAAATAAACCGACGCAACATTAGTAGAATCGACCTCAAGGGTCAACGTTTCATATTCATGCATTAAGTATCTCCTGCCCCATTCCGTGGGTTTTATGTTTTCTAATTACTGCTTTTTGTGAAATTGACATCAATTTTTCCGGATCAATCATCCAATGTCAGGCTGATTCGCGCGTTCAATGTATTACTTACAGTGCACAACGTTTTGGCTTTATCCAATAGTTCTCGCGCTAGAACGTCATCTTCAACAAACTTGCCGCTAACATGAACTTTAAAATCCTCAAAGCGAAATGGTAGGTCCCTGGCTTTCTCGGAGCTTACTGTTACGTGGAATGGTTGGAGTGAGGTTTTTTTACTTGCGGCAGCTCCTTGTAGAGACAAGGCGACGCAACTTCCCAGCGAGTACAGTAGTGAGATGGCTGGTGAGGAAATATCCAGGTTATTCTGTCCTGTTTGATCAAGATTTTCGGTAAATTCCAGTTTGCCCTCTTGATTAACGATAACAAACACCGGACCGAAAGATTTGGGTTTTATTTTTATTGTCATGTTTTATTTATTCTATTAGATCTTGTTTTATTTTTTTAAAACGCTAATTCCGGCAAATACAGTGCGATTATGGGAAACATGGTCAGGATAACTACGGATAGCAATAAAATAAACCAATAGGGAATTGTGGCGATGGCGACACGACCGAGGCTAACTTCATTATCGGTGATCGCTGATAAAACGGAAAGATTTAGTCCGACTGGTGGTGTAACTTGTCCAATCTCGATCATAATCGTGATAATCACTCCAATCCATATCGGGTCAAAGCCGTATCCGGTAAGAAGAGGGAATACCAACGGCAAGGTCATAATCATTAAAGAAAGACCGTCAAAAATACAACCGAATACTACATATAAAAGTACGATAATCGCGAAAACAACATACTTGCCGATTTCACCAGACGCCGTATTTTCAAGAATAGTGCGAGGCACGCCCAAAAGGCTGATTGATTGAGAGAGTATCGTGGCTCCCAGTACGATGAAGCCGATCGAAGCGAAAACCACAACAGACCGATGAATTGCCAAACCCAATTCTTTAATCGTAAGGCTTCCCCAGACAAATGAAATAAATATGGCGACAATGATCCCAACCGCAGCTGCTTCCGTTGGTGTGGCAATACCCATAATGATACTTCCCATAATCGCGAAAATCAAAATAAGAACTGGCCATATCTGTTTCAGGCCGAGCAACACTTTCAAAAGCTGAAACTTTTCTGTATCACGAGGAGAAACATGGGGGAATCGGAGGCACAAAACCAAGATGTATAACATAAAAAGCCCGCTCACCATAAGTCCTGGAATAATCCCCGCGATAAAAAGACGACCGATAGAGGTTTCCGTCAACGCCCCAAAAATGAGAAGCGAGAGACTTGGTGGAATCAGAAGTCCTAAAGTTCCCCCTCCGGCCAAGCTACCGACCACCGCTTCTTTGCTATAACCACGATTAACCATTTCCGGATACGCTACCGATCCGACTGCCGCCGCAGTAGAGAGACTTGATCCACTAACCGCTCCAAAGATAGTACAAACCGCAATATTCGAATGGAGCAATCCACCAGGCACTTTGGAAAATACGGGTGTGAATGCGGAATAGATGCGCTTGCTGATTCCACTTCGCAACAAAATTTCACCCAAGATGATAAACATTGGAACGGCGCTTAAAATAAAAGAGTTAAAAACGTTCCAAATCGCGTCGATTGCGAGATACGTGGCACCGTTTACAAAAAAGTAGAGGATCGTTAATCCGGTTAGTCCAAGTGCTGCTCCCAGCGCTATACCTGTTGATGCTGTACCGACCAGCATTCCAATCAATGTAGGTCCTAACAATTTTATCCTTATTTGATTATTTAGAAATCAGCTGTATTCCAGAGGGCTTAATCATCAATTTTCATTCTTCTTAAGCCATCCGAAAAGTCGCGCCACAAATATCGCCGCCATCATCAAGATCGATATCGGAAGTGAGATCATCGCGGGATAAAGCAATATTCTTGCGGTTTCTGTTTTGAGATTATGTTTAATCGCGAATTGAAGCCAGGGAACGGCCTCAATGATTAACCACGCGCAAAATGCTATCCCTACTAAATATGAGAGGCGGGTTACGATGTTATACACTTTTTTTGATCGTTTTTTGATATATTCGGTCACGATCGTTATCCGAATATGACCACCTTTCAAAGTTACAAGGGGAAGCGCGAGAAATAACGAGACACTCATCAGTATTCCTACGATCTCTTCCGAAAAATACAAAGGGTAACTGAAAAATTTGCGTGTGATTACACTGATGATAATGATCGCCACTATGGAAACCATCCCCAAAGAGGCGATCAGGGATAAGAACATAGTTGTAATTTCAAATCCCTTTTCTACTTTATTCGATAGTGTACTATTCATTATCGACCCAATGCTTTGAGTACGCGTAATCTGTACTCGGGAGCTTTTCCACCGGCCTTATCGGCCAGGTCTTTCCATGTGACGATCACAGCGTCCGTATAGGTTTGACGATCTTTCTGTGGAAAATCCTCAAGCCAGGTAACTCCCTGCGCCTTGAGTTTTTTACGAGCGGCGAGTTCTTTCTCATGGTCGTCTGCGTATTGATTGGTGCGATCCCAAATGTTATTACCGGCATCAATGATCGCTTTTTGATTTGCCTTGGACAGACGATTCCATTTTCGTTCGGATATTCCGAGAATATAGGGACCTGATGCCATTGGATAAAGAAAAGACGCATATTTGGCGACTTCCTGTAATGAAACGGTATGGGCGTAAAGCGCTGGATATACTGCACAATCAACAACCCCTGTTTTTAACGCGATATACATTTCTTCCTGTGGAATGATCTGTGCGGAGATACCCAATCTAGTGAAGGAATCCACTTGGTCCTTCGCCCAAACTCTTAATTTCTTACCTCTTAAATCGGAGAGAGTTCTAATGGGTTCTTTCGCGCAAAAAACCGACGCCTCCAGCATAGGCAATGCGATAAATCCTGTGGTAATGATTCCCCATTCCTTGAACGCTTCCGCGTAAATCTTACGAACAATCGGCAACGAGCTTCGAAGTTCTTTTTCCGTTCCAATCGAACCCTGGATGAAAACTGTCGCCAAAGCGGGAGCATCACGACCCAAATAATTTCCCCAGGCGAGACTCATCTCAACCGCTCCTTTGGGAAGAAATCGAAGGACGTCAGTATTTTTAAGGCCCAATGAACCGCCACTGTAGACTTTTATATTGATCTCTCCTTTTGAGAAATTTTTTATCTCCTCAGCATATTTCAGTAGTTCTTTTGATTCGGGGCGGTTTTCAGGTAATGGGTTATTAAAACGCCACTCTTGTGCGTTTGTTGAAAAGCCTAACAGACTGACTATTATGGTGGCAAAAAGTACGCTTAATGTTTTCTTTTTCATTTTTTCTGCCCGTTTAAATGAAAGGTGAATTCAAAGTTCCCTAAAAACAGTTTTACCCGTCATCGTATTCATTATACTAACGAGTGGCTTAAAGGGTACGATTCATACAAATTCAAAGAAAGGTTCTCATGAAAACTGATTTTACCAAAGTGCCTTTTCCAAAATTAATTTGGAAACTGATCGGTTCTATCTTTTCTAGAAAAAAGTGATCTTAAAATGACACTATCAATGGACAAATACAAAATAACACTATTAATGGACAAATACAGATACAGATATGAAGAAAAAATAGTACAACAGATTTATCGGTTCAAGGTTTTTCTTTGAGTCCTCTTGGATTATCATTGTCTTATCTGAAATCAACTACATAATCGCAAACAGTAAGATACTGTTCCAAGCGGAGTCATTTAGTATCAAATGTAGTGGGAGGAAAGCCCCTACAAGGAAATAGAAAGATACATTATTTCGTTCATGTCGTTATATCTAACTTCGGAAAGAAATCTTTTGTTATTGGTTTTACAGGATTTGAAGCAAGTACTATCTCCAGGTAATCATCAATATCTCTTGTTTTTAGCTTTGAGAGATACCTTTGTCGATCATTTTCAAGAATTTGCTTAACCCTAAGGATGACAGGAAAATTGCTTGCTGACTGTCTAAGAATCAGCGTTTATTGTAGTAGGTAAAAAACTAGAAAGTGAAAATCAGGATGGAGTTATTTTCAAACATATTATCGGATTAACCTTCTTTCTTAATAATTTTAGTATTAAAATATTAATTAAAAAATATTTAGAGTTAATGTCTCTCGTATATTTCATAAAAGCAATGAGAATGTTTTTGTCTTCTGTTACTTTATAAAATGAATATTCAAAAAAGTGTTGGTTTTGAAAAAAAGAAGAAAACAACTTGACACTCAAAAAGCAAAATTACTATGATTTAAGTGGGTTGGGAAAACAATATATATAAAAACTTGATCATAAGGTAAACATATGTTGAATTTCTTCCCATGTTAAATTTTTTTCAGATTTGCGTTATGATCAATATGATGACTGATGTTGAAGTTGTTATATTAATCTAAATAATAAAAATATATTAAAAGGAGAAACAATGGAATGGATTATTGAACCGGCAGAAGAATCATTAGTGGCAAATGATAGTGTTAATGGAATATGTGGCTGTGGTTCTGTTTGTTACGCATACTAAGAATACATTTTTAAAAAGTGAGGAGAGAAATCTCCTTACTTTTAAATATATAAGTTCATCTTTGAGAAACCATTTCATTAAAAAATGATTCCATGGCATTTATCAATAATGTTTATATTAATTTAAACAAATTGCTAAAGATATGAAGTTTTCAAAATATGTCAAAATAATTAATTCACGAATCTCTAAAAATCATGCTTATTTATATAATGGTATTAGTGGTGCCCTTATAAAACTTGATGAGAATTTTCGTGCTATGATAGAAACTGCACTGTGTTCGGATACTGCTTTTAAAGACTTTACAAGGGATAAAAAAAATACAAGTGCAATAGAAAATTTAAAGAAAGGTCGATATATTATTCCAAAGGATTTAGATGAATTAAGTATATTAAAAATGCGTTATAATGTTTCCAGATTTAATGACGCTCCCCATATTACGATTGTACCGACGATGGATTGCAATCTTAATTGTGCCTATTGCTTTGAAAAAAATCACACTACTTATATGGATGGTAAAACCATTGAGCAGATAAAAACCTTTTATGATTCTTGGATACAAAATCATAAATCAAAAAAAATACAGATCGACTGGTATGGCGGTGAGCCTCTTATGGCCATCGATACAATGGTGGGACTTTCCAGCCATTTCATAAAATCAACGGAATCGATTGGCGGAGTATATGGAGCAGCGATTGTAACCAATGGTACACTATTAGATAAGGATGTCTTTGATAAGTTAATTCAATGCAATATTTCGAAATGTCAAATAACTATCGACGGAGATAAAAACATTCATGATAAGCGAAGAGGTTTTATCGATAATAATAAACGATCCAGTTATGATAAAATCATGGAGAATATCTCTAACATTATTGGAAAAATCCCGATCTATCTTCGTATAAATGTTGATAATCATAATTATTCGCAAGTTTTTGAGCTTTTAGAGATATTTGATGAGCTAGGATGGATGAAGGAAAACATGAAGTTTAATCCCTATCTGGCACCTATTTCAGCCTATAATGAACACTGTAGCTCTATTGATAAAGATTGTATGGGAGTTTCTTCTTTTATTGACTTATCCATTGATTTTTTTAAGAGATTGGAAAAATATAAAACAGTTAAAAAGAATCTGTTTTATTTATATCCTCAAACCAAAAAATATAATTGTGGTGCTGTAGGGTTGAACTCTTTCTTAATTGGACCGACCGGTTCAATATTTAAATGTGGCGTCACGGTTGATGATAATAAAAATGCAGTGGGAAGTGTGTTTAATAAGTATAATGACTTAATATTTAACAATATAGGTCTCAAGTGGGGTAATTTTGATCCTTTTTCCACATCGAAATGCAAAAAGTGTGATATTCTTCCGACTTGTCTTGGCGGTTGTCCATTTATGTCTATTTCGAAAAATAGTGCCATGATAAAGCGAAATTGTGATTTTCAAAAGGATAATTTTGAAAAAATGATTCTTTATCATGCTGGGGAAATTTAACCATAAAAATTGGTAGTTAGAATGTTAAAACAAAAAAAATCAAGAAGTGACACAAAATTGGGGTTACCTGGCTACAGCTTCTTTGCTGTTACCGTTATTTTACTATCACTACTTATTTATAAAAATGGCTTGGGACAGACTTCAAAACATCAATTAATAGTTGATAAACAGCAGTCATTTGAGGAAGTAAGCCAATTAATTGAAACCCACTTTTTTGATGAGTCTTTAATCAAATTAAAATGGAAAGGTATCACAAAAAAGTATCATCAGTTATTGCAGAAGAAAGAATCTCCAGAAGAGTCATATGCTGTTATTAATGAAGCGCTATCGCTGTTAAATGCCTCCCACACCCATTTATACACAAAATATAATACTGAATATTACGAGTTACTTGATATTTTTAAAAATTTTGATGCGATAGAGAAACAGGTGAAACATTTTTTCCCCAATGGGATTTCCTATACCGGTATCGGTATATTGACCAGAAAAATTGCTGGCAGTTATTATATTATCGGCGTTTTGGAAAGCAGTCCTGCTTTTAAGGCCGGATTTAAAAGAGGATACAAGGTTCTAACAGTCAACAGGAAACCGTTTCATCCCATCAAGTCGTTTGTTAACCTTCAGAATAAAATCACATCGGTTAAAGTAACCAATGGTCCTCTGAGAGACAAGATACTAGACCTGCAAGTCAAGCCCGAACAAATCTATCCGAACAAACTGTATGCAGAAGCAATGAAGGAGAGTATTAAAATTATCTCGCGAAACAATGTAAAAATTGGTTATGTGCATATTTGGTCTTATGCGGGAAAACGCTTTCATGAGATTTTAAAAAATGAAGTTGCTTTTGGAAAACTGAAATCAGCGGATTCTTTGCTGATTGATTTAAGAGACGGTTGGGGCGGGGCTAATCCTGACTATTTAAACCTATTTAATAAAAACGTCCCGGTACTGTCCCATATAAAAAGGGATGGCACTAGAATCGACGTGGATTTCCAATGGCGGAAAAAGGTATCATTATTGATCAATGAAAGAACCCGAAGTGGAAAAGAGGTTTTGGCTTATGCATTCAAAAAATATCGTATTGGCAAAGTTATTGGTTCAAGAAGTGCTGGAGCTGTACTTGGAGGTACGCCGTTCATGTTGAAGGATGGGTCGTTGCTGATTGTAGCCGGAAGAGGAGCGCAGGTAGACGGAAAAATCATTGAAGGTGAAGGCGTTCAACCGGATATTGAAATTTTAGATCCTATTGAACAAAGTCAGTCGGATGTCCAGTTGGAGAAAGCGTTGGACATTCTGGCAAATGACAATGCTTAAAATAACAAAACATCCGTCTCACTATACTCCTCCGGTAGACATCCGAAACCGAGTTACTGGGCAACTATTTTATCCCAGTAATTCAGAATAATTGGATTTATTATTTGACTGATGTTTCGTCTGTCTTGCTAGTGGGATCAAGATAAGACGGTGTCCACACAACCCACGACAGTCCATCATTCGTAATCCTGATCTTAGCGATCAAATGCACATCGCCGGCTTCCAACCTGGCTGAATCGTTTTCGGACAACCCTAATTCACCAGCTGTTTCAGAATGAATATTTATATAATTTCCATTTAAATAAAAGTTAAATTCGTTTACTGTTTTTCGGGGGGGATCTATTAATCTGTAGAGATCGTTCTGAACCGCTTCCTGGTAAGAGATTTTATGCCATGTGTTCCTTTTTTTTTAGCGAATGTAGTGACCGATTCGGATTGTAAGTTCGTTTAACAATCAACTCTCCTTTTTGGATAAATACTTCCCTCCGTCCAATTATTATCGATTTTAAAATTTTTAATTTATTTCCAGAGGAAGCTTGCTTTTATTCCAGGCTTTTATATGGCCCTGGAGAAGAAGAAATTTTGAAAATCCGTGATGTTGTAGAGTTTTTACTGCGATGAGAGCCCTTACACCGCCATGACAATAGATGATAATTTCCTGATTTTTAAACGGTTTTATTTCATCAATGTGAAAGGACAATTTTGTATGGGGAATATTAACTGCCCCTTTGATATATCCGCTTTTAAACTCATTTGGAGTTCTAACATCTAGCAGTAAAGCGATGTTTTTATTGTCAATGCGTTTAATCAATTCAGCTTGGGATATATCTTTAACATAAGGTGTCTGAGAGGTAAAGCCGAATAGAAATAGTAGGGAGATAAACATCAAAGTGTTAAAAACAACGGCAGTAACTCCGTTTTTAGCAAATAGTGCTTTCATCTCTTTATAGGGATAGATAATTGAAAATAAAAAATATTGCTAATGGTTTGAGTGACTCACAAATTCAGGGTAAAATGATGAACTAATTGTTTTACCATATATGCGTTTGAAATAATAACAAAAGAATTCAATTTTGTATATCCCTCAAATTTTCCACTTGAGATCCTTCAACACAAGCTATAATCAACAATGCAGGCAAGTGTCTATAAATAAAAACATCGTTACCGGGACTTTAAAGAGTTTAATGCGCTACTGTTTCCGGTAATTCCAGGAACTACCCGCTTGACATCATTTCATAACGTCTCTGAATGATGACAGAGTTTGATATGAAATTGGATATGATGCAACTATTATGATACATGGCATCATATTTTGAGATAATAACGTGCGATTACAATATCATCAATATGTTGTAGTAGTGAGTAAATGATTTGCCTTTTAGTAGTTGCCTGATGTTATAACGAGAATTGAGCCTTATATTTAGTAAAATCCGATACAAATTTACTTTCAAAATTTTTGTTTATTATGAGCAGTAAATTGCTTATGTGTGAGATATCTTACCCACTTTTAACGTGACAATATAATTGGAACCAATATAATAATTATAGCTTTTAAATATTATTGAAGTCGAATTCTGACAATAGCTAATAATAACAACCGAGTGTATAGATTTGGTAGGTCGAAATCATAAAATTGGAGGTGTAATCCAATAAATATTCTAATATCAATGAGTTGATTGTTCAGACATCAGTCTACATCAGTTTGAAACAAAAACTTTTTCAAAGCCTGGTATTTTTATGTTTCTGAAGTGAAAGTGAAATATGATAAGTGGCCTATTTTTTATCTTCTTAACGGGTAACAATATAAAAAAAGAGATTCATATAAATGAAATTATATGAGTTTTATATTATGAAATCGATTTTCGTTTAATGTATTGTTATTGATAGGCTCATTCAAATCATAACTAAAGATTAAAAAGTTTAATAAAATTAAAAAGATAGAAGATACATGGCTAATACTTAAATATTTTTTTACTTAGATACGAGCAAATTCAGCAAAAATGATGATTGCCGTCGTCATAAAATAATGTATATAGATGACAGCCGTCGTCATAAAAATCGTGATACTGGTTCTTATAATAAATTCAAAATGTATCAGCTTCCCGGCATAAACTGTTTTCACGAGGTTTATTCGCATGCTTTGAATGGAAGAAAGCTGTAATTATTAAAAGTTGAAGGGATAAATCCTATAATTCTATTTTAATAATTAGGAAAAAACTTTTAATTTAACAATGTTATATGTGAGGAACAATGAATAAAGACATAGAAGTGAATGAAATGTTTTCAGCTTTCAAATCTGTGTATTCAGTACTATTTGAATTCACTCAACAAGCTATGGAGCTTCTCAAGCGTTTTGAAGAAGAAGCCAACAATATGCCACATGAGTGTGCTCAAGCAAAAGAGATTATATTTGATTGGGAAGAATTTTGGGAGGAGTTTATTGCGGAGGACGCATCATTTATTCCTAATTACCAAAAAAATTGAGTGGTCCGGATGTAAAATAAACCGGCTGATCTCCGCGTTTATCAGTAGATAAAACGACGCTTGGATTGCGAACTTGCGCTCATCGGAGGGGAGCAATCCTATTTGCAGCCGGCTAGCTAGTTATAAACACGAATTAAGCAACTTCAGTTTTATATTTGCCTTCCTTATATCATCAATTTTTATGCCAACAAATCATTAATAATCTTCACTGCTCTCTTGCAATCCCGCCGGACATCTACAAATGAGTGACCAATCTAATTTAATCTGCCATACAGGGGCGCATTAGCGTTTATTTTTGCTTTAATCGATATCTGCTACTCAGAATGATAATCTGAAGAGATAAATTTAATGACATTGGGCTATAACATATGTTTTATTAATTACATGTGATTGGTCTGTAGTGAACGATCTTTAACGTTGACAAACAACAACTCATTCGATATGTTAGTGTAAAATTAACACTAAGAAATGATAATGAAAGAGAAACATAGTGGAATCAGGTACACTATACTGGCAACTGATATTGTAGTATTTACGATTCTGGATAACGTTTTAAACATTCTATTGATCAAAATAAACTCGGGGCACTTTGAAGATTTTTGGGCTGTTCCAGGTGGATTGATAAATCCTTCTGAAACAGTGGATGAGGCTGCAAAGCGTATTTTTTTTGAAACAACACATACTGAAAACCGCTATTTGGAACAACTATACACATTTGGCAGTGTTGATAGAGATCCCAATGGCAGGATTGTGTCTGTTACCTATTTTGCATTAATGCCAGATCCGAATTTAAAAATATCAACAACAAACACATTTGAAAAAATCGATTGGTTTCCAATGAATGATATACCGGAACTGGCGTACGACCATAATGAAGTTGTTCAATTTGCACTTGATAGGTTGAGGGGGAAAATTACATATTCAAACATTATTTATGGTTTATTGCCTGATGAATTTACACTTAGCGATCTTCAAAAGTCTTATGAAATTGTATTGGACAGAGAACTGGACAAAAGAAATTTTCGAAAAAAAATACTGTCCTTGAACACGCTGCTTAAAACCGGCAAAAAAACAATCGGTAAAGCTCACCGGCCAGCTGACATCTATAAGTTTGCTCAAAAAAGTCCTAGCATTATTCAAATGTTATAAGTGAGTTTATAGGTTGAGTACAATATTTTTGGGGGAGTCATTTTTTTTGATTTAAGTAAGTGTCGTTGTTACACTAACAGCGCTAAACTAATAAAATTAACATATGGAAAATGCTATGGATCATTCTTACGTGGAAGACATACCTGTTACAGCAAGTATTGCCGCTCAAGTTCCGAATTATTCAAGAGAAGAGAGAAAAGAGAAAATAGTTCGGATTAAAAGGCTTTTAAAAGAACAAGATGCTGTATTGGTTGCCCATTACTATACTGATGCGGATATTCAAAAAATTGCTGAAGAGACGGGTGGGTTTGTGTCGGATTCTCTGGATATGGCACGCTTCGGAAGTGAGCATTCTGCTTCCACTTTAGTTGTTGCAGGAGTGAGATTCATGGGGGAAACTGCCAAGATACTTAATCCGGAAAAGCGGGTATTGATGCCGGATTTGAATGCGACTTGCTCATTGGATATGGGATGCTCCGCTGACGAATTCAAGGCGTTTTGTAACAATCATCCGGATCGAACAGTAGTGGTTTATGCCAATACCAGTGCTAAAGTCAAAGCAATTTCGGATTGGGTTGTCACGTCAGCTATTGCCTTGGACGTTGTCAAGCACCTGAAAGAAAAAGGGGAGAAAATCCTTTGGGCACCTGATAAGCACCTGGGACGTTATATCTGTGATAAAATAGGCGCTGATATGGTCTTTTGGGATGGTGTTTGTATCGTCCATGACGAATTTAAAGAGCAATTATTAATCGATTTGAAAAAAAAGCATCCCGATGCAGGTATTCTGGTGCACCCGGAGTCGCCGGAAAAAGTGGTTAATATGGCTGATATTGTGGGTTCCACCAGTCAATTGATTAAAGCTGCGAGAGAGCTTCCCTATAATAAATTTATTGTTGCTACAGACAAAGGTATATTTTATAAGATGAAACAAGCGGCACCTGGTAAAAAGCTCATTGAGTCCCCTACCGGCGGTGTAGATGCCACTTGTACCAGTTGTGCACATTGTCCATGGATGGCCATGAACGGGCTGCATAATCTATGCAGAGTATTGGAAACGAGTGCTAACGAAATAGAAGTGGATGAAGATATCCGAATTAAAGCTCTCCGCTCGACACAACGAATGATTGATTTTGCAAAAAAACGTACTATAAAGGTACATGGGTGCAGCAATGCCTGATGTTCAATGTATTTTCTACTTGTGGTGGAAATTATGGCTGTCTTCCTGGCATTTTGACATGGAAATCGCCTGCACGAGAAAAACATTGGCTTAATACCCAAAAATCATTTCCCTATCGTCTCCTGGCGTTTAACAATGATCTTTTTTGCTCTGCTTTATTCAATAATCTAATAATGTAGATGAAGCGGTTTATGATTACTTTTGGTATACTAGGATAGATCGTAGCTTCGTAGATCTATCCTTTTTTGTTCGGATTTGGATGATCAATACAAAAAAAACTATTTATCAGAAACCGAATTTTTAAATCTTAATGCATGTCCATAATGGCATTGGCGATGCTGATTATTGTTGCAGGTGCTCAATGAAAAACGGGTAAAATTTTGTACAGGGAACTGTTCAACCATTGCGAAAGGGAAAGGCGGTCAGTGATCTGGATAATAAAACCATTTTTTTATTTAGATCTGGGATTTTCTTCTCCAATTCAGCTTCAGTTCGGTTTTTCCGATTATAGAAGTCTATTGGCAAGGCTGACGTCCGATACTTGTGTGCTGAAAATCGGTAATATTCTTAAGGTTTCTGTGTATTGAAAATAAACTCAATCAATCATTCAAAGTTTGGCAAACCTATAATTTTAATACAAGGAAAGGCTTAGAAGAGGTAAGTAAGGCACCGTTTTTCTTAAAATCAGGTATCATTGAGATCAAACTTTATGGTAAATCTAGTGCCATTATTACTCTCCATCTTTATTGATCCATCAAGTTGTTTCTTAACCAAATTATATACCAGACTAAGTCCCAGGGTATTGGATTCTCCCCAATGGAAGTTTTCCGGCATTCCTACTCCATCATCCTCAATGATCATTTCCAGATGATTTTTATCTTTACATTTGACACTTAAGGTAATCCAGCCTTTTTTACCATTTGGAAAAGCATACTTCAAAGCGTTGGTTATCAATTCGTTGATAATTAATCCCAGTGGATTGGCTTTTTCAATGTTTATCTTTATGTCATCGGAAGCGATCTTAAATTGAACTTCAAACGTATTATCCAGATATGATTGAAGAAGAGTTCCTGTAATGTTTTCCAGATAGTGTTTTATATCAATTTCGGATAAATTCTCAGATTGGTAAAGTGCTTCATGAACAGCTGACATTGCGTATACTCTACCCTGACTTTCATTCAGGATTTCCTTCATTCGAGTATCAGTGACTGTATTTGCTTGAAGTTTAAGTAAACTGGCAATAATTTGCATATTGTTTTTGACCCGATGATGAATTTCCTGGAGCAGTATTTCTTTTTCCTTCAAAGAGTCTTTGATTTGTTGCTCAGCTCTTTTTTGTTTAGTAATATCAATTACAACTGCGCTAATCCCTATTATGGCACCATCATCTTTTTTGACAGGATAGTAACTTACCATCCAGTTTTTAATAACATCCGGTTGGGCTTGAGTAGTACCTTGTACTTCTAAATTAAGAACGGGTTTTCCAGTCTTTATTACTTGCTGATAAATCGGTTCTATTTGATCGCTCAATTCAGGAATTATTTCTTTAATGGTTCGATTTATATGATAGGAAACCGGCCTACCATTAATGGTTGCCATTATTTCATTGATTCTTAAATAACGTAAATCCGGAGACATAAAGCACAAACCAATGGGTGCCGTTTTATAAATTTGATTCAATTCAGTAAGATGGTTATTTAATAAAAGCTCACTATTTCTTAACTCCATCTCAGTCTTTTTGTGTTTGGCGATCTCTTTTTCCAAATCATTAGTTCGTTTCTTGACGGTCTTTTCCAAGTTGATACGCTGCTCAAGTAACTCATTTTCCAGGTGCTTTCGTTCGCTGATATCGGTATGAACAAAAATCAACACTTTACCATATTTAGAATGTTCAAAGATGGATACATTGACAGAACTCCAAAATGTTGTTCCGTCTTTTTTGATATTATTGACTTCACAATGCCATTCGCCGGTTTCAATCACTTTCCTCATGATGTCTCCGGTAATTTCTTTCGGTCGCTTTTCTGCTGGTGCGTTGATCATGGAGATATGTTTACTGTTCATTTCGTTTGGCGAATAACCAAACATTACCTCCAATTTTGTATTGGCAAAAATAATAATACCATCTTCAGCACCGATTAGATAAACACCTTCAGCCATGTTAGCCACGATTTCACTTTGAAGTTTGAGTTCTTCAATTACTTTTTTACAATGTTCCGACATTTCGTTAAATGCATTTGCCAGCCAACTGATTTCATCTTTAAACTTTACATGGACTTTATAATCCATGTTCCCATGAGCAAACTCTTCTACCCCTTTTTTCAGCTGTTTAATAGAGTCTGTAATCATTCTGGAAAAAAGGTAACAAAACAATCCACTTAATAAAATAGTCATAAAAAATATTATGGAGCTTGTTTGAATAACAGATTTTTGGGCTGTTTGTGAATCGCTTAACATGTTTGATGCTTTGGTGGCAGCATAGTCTTTTAACTTATCCATTTTACTGTTTAATAGGTCGACATGTTTTGCACCTTTTCCCTTAGTAATACCGAAGGCTTTTAGACGATTACCGTTTTTTGTCAAAGATATAACTTCATCACGAATAGGTTTCCAATCCCGAAATAATTTGATTGTTTCACTCAGTAAAAAGGCACCTTCGTCATCCAAAATCCAGTTTTCTATTATTTTAAAGTATTTTAACACCTCCCTTTCATAGCTATTTACATAATTAATAGCTGTATCCAGTTCGAGATCAGTTGAAGAAAAGACCACGTCCTTCATGCTGCGATGCATTTTTATAATACAAATATTAGCGCTTAGCACTGCTCTAGTTACTCTCAAGGGGTGATTGAAGATTTTGGTCGTCAGATCAGACAGATGATTCATTTGAGAATAGGAATAATAATCGCCGATACCAGTGATCACTATAATAAAAACAAATCCAGACAGAAGCTTTGCAAAAATACTAAAACCTTTTTTTTGTTGAACGACCTCTCGGTTCATTTTGTTATCTCTGGCTATATAGTTCAGAAATCAAGTTTCTATTTGATGTTTTAAGTTGGTTTGTTGATAATTTTCCAGGTTAAACTTGTCCTAATGTTAAATTTGATTGTGAATCGTGTCCCTTTCTCATTTTTCATGTCTATTGAGCCGTTAAGCCGGTTTTCAACCAAAAGGTGAACTAACTGAAGACTTGGAGAACCAGCGTTTTTCAAATCCAAGTTCGCTATTGCATGCCGACACCATCATCCGGGCTGTTGTCCGCTGATGCAAGAACACATGAAGTTGCAGGTAGAAAGTCTGGCTTTTCATTAACCAAAAGAATCTTTATGGCCTTTTTATGAGTCGTTTTTTTTTCATCAAATTATTTACATTAATCATTTCCGGATAACGTTGTTGGATTTGTGAGAGCAGTTTTATCATCTGGCCTTATACTGCCTGGCAGTACCATTTTACAACTGAGAAAACATACTTTCCAATTCTTGAATATAGCATGATTGATGGACTGTTTTATAGAAATAATAGTTTTAAAAGAAACATTATTAATAAAACTTATAATAACAAATACTTAGCAATATTGACACTTTAATAAGTCACAGGTCTGGTCGATTCGCAGTTTTGATTGTAACCTTATGAAATACATACTATTCTGCTATATTTTTAACTAAACCATCATTCTTGTCCAGTATGAATTAAATAATAAGGGAATAGGACTGATATAAGCTCTTAAATGCTATGATTTAAAGTAGAATTATTGGGGATATTTATAGGAACTTTAAAATGATTCTCTCAAGCTTAAGTTAAAAAGGGTCCTCGACTCACATTTCAGCGTTCTTTATCCTACTCTAATGATCACTGATTCCTGGTCTGTCAAAATGCAAGTCTTCTGTCATCCTGAAGGTGAGGCGAAGTTCTGAGGAGCAACAAAGGATCTGACGAAGGATCGGGCCCAAAGTAGGAGATGTTACTGATTATCTGGAAACATGTTTGCTTCAAGTCCTGTGAAACCGGTAATAAAAGATCTCTTTGAAAGCATGGAAATTCTTCAGGTCGCCAGGACTCTTATCAGAATGACAGTGGTTTTTGAAAAAACCTGAATAAATAACGGTCAAATCCAACCCCTAAAATGTGTGCCCTCAAGTTTTAAGTGGAACACTAAATGAAGATGTGATTTTAGGAGAGGGGAGATGTAATTAATAAAGAATTATCAGGGGTCGATATCTATTCGGCTGCAACCGATAATTCTTTGATTTTCGGAGTCTGCATACGAGAAGAGAAATAGTTCGTCCCCCATACTCCAAATATAATTAGTATTGTCCCCAGCAGGTGATACCAAAAGAAAGGTTCGTTGCGAATAATCACTCCGGCGCAGACAGCAATGACAGTGGTTAAATTAGCAAATATTGATGTCTGAGAGGCTGGCAGTTTGGAAAGCGCGTAATTTATAAAAAAAAAGGCTGTTAGTGATGATAAAGATCCCAGGTATAATATAGCCAGAATGACATCCTTGCTTTTCAACGGTGTGAAATAGCAGGATAGGTTCCCTGAAAGTCCCAATCGGTATAATGCGATACCTGTGAAAACAATAGCCCCGGTCCACATCATGACGAACGTGATTTCGAATGGAGTGAAATCAGGTGATGAACGTCTTGATAATATATTATAAAAAGTGGCTGAAAAAACGGCACCCACTAAAAGCATATATCCTAAGATGTTTTTCTCCAAAGACGATGCTGATTGCATCAGGATGATTAGGGCGACACCTGCGATTGAGACAGTAATAAAAAAAAACTGTTTGCTGTTTGTATATTCTTTTAATGCCAATGCACTGAGTATGGTTGTTGTGATGGGAATCAGAGCGATGAGTAATCCGGCTTCGGCGGATGTGGTAATTTTGATACCACTGGTTTCAAAAACGAAATAAGCCATTGGTTGAAACAGGGAAATGACTAACAATGATTTAATTTCTTTGAATTTAATATTGATTTTTACTAATCCAATCAATGTCAAAATGGTTGCCAACAATGCCGCCAGTGTAAATCGCAAGGCGATAAAATGAAACATATCTATGTTGGTAATTGCCTCTTTTGTCATAAAAAAAGAAAAACCAAAAATAGTCGCTGCGCTGATTCCTGACAAGTATGCAGGAATTTTTGATGTTGTTTTCATTCAATAAAGGGAAATTTGTTGTTATTACAAAAAAAAATTAATAACAGTTGCTTAAAACAGAAGTGAACTGTCTTTCACATTCGGTCAGTATATTGGATATTTCTGTAGTACAGTTAGCGTGAGTTTACGAATTATAAAAATGACTCTTCGTAACTATTTGTATTTTTGGTGTTATTGGTAACAACATAAATCCCCTAACTTTATAAGATGTAATATTTCAACTTATTGACACTATTAGATTACGTTTTGTTAAAAATTACCAACTCGTAAACTCACGCTAGAACTTAAAATAGATGTTTGAATCCAAATCTGTCCATCCATGTTTACTATCATCAGGTGTATTGATGTATCAAATTAAACTTAATGAAAAATAGAGAATTCTTCTTGACAATAAATTATTTCAGGTTTAACCTAACAAGCGTTTGGTAGGGGCTGTTATATTGAAGCTAACTTTTAAATATATCAAATAGGTTTCTACCTGTTAAACAACACTCCATTGTCAAGACTTCCGGTTTATTCCTGAATCTGAAATATAGCGTAGGTAATATCAAGCTTAACGAGTTGTGAATTTATACAATTCTACTTGACAATTTATCATTGCATGTTTAACCTAACAAGCGTTTGGTAGGGTGTCGTTAGGTAAGTATAAACATCCTGTGAGACAGAAGTTTAAGTGTTTGATTAAATGGAGAAACATCTTTATTATCATTCCGATGTCATTTTTCAAAGTTACAGGGGATTGATGATAAAGAAGAGATTAATTGAAAAAGCTGAGGATTTCAGAACATATGTTATGTGGACATTACTTAACCAATCGTTACGATTGAAAAATGGTATTTTGAAAGAGAGCATTTCAAAGGGCCAAATAATTGTAATGTATGTTTTATTAAAAGGATAGAAATGATTGAAAAAGCAGAAGGAAAAAAGGTCGGTTTTTTGGGAGCCATCATAGTAATACTCTTTTTAATCCTTGCTATGAGTGTTCAGATATTTGTCCTTGAAAGCAACTGGACGACACATATTACATTAATTGCGGTCACTATGGTCGCGGCGATAGTATCACTGTTTTACGGTTTTAAATGGGAAGATATTCAAAATGGTATATTGTATGGATGTGAAATTGCGATGCTTCCAATGTTGATATTGATGATGGTGGGTGTTTTGATCTCATCTTGGATCGCGTCGGGAACGATCCCCACTTTGATTTATTATGGGATTAAATTATTGTCACCCGAGTACTTCTTGTTTACAGCTTGTTTGATATGCTGTGTTGCTTCATTAGCGACAGGTAGTTCCTGGACGACAGGCGCCACTTTTGGTGTGGCTTTTATGGGAATCGGTATGGGATTGGGCATTAATCCGGCAATTACAGCAGGAGCTGTCATTTCTGGCGCTATTTTTGGAGATAAAATGTCACCACTTTCGGATTCCACGAATCTTGCAGCCGGAGTGGCGGAGGCTGATTTATTTGACCATATAAGATCCATGATGTACAGCACCGGGCCAGCGGTAGTTATTGCTTTAATAATCTACTTCTTTATGGGGTTCTCAGTAAGTGCAGACGTTAATATCGATCAAACTAAAATCAAAACGATTTTAGACGGAATGAGCAATAATTACTTTATTAATCCGGTAACATTTATCCCGCCCATCATTGTGGTGATTATGGCAGTGAAAAAATTTGGGGGATTAGCGGTTATGATTGTTGCTTCAGTATTAGGGGTTATCATGGCCATGATTTTTCAAGGATATTCAACAGCCGACATGATGAATTTTATGAATTACGGTTTTGTATCCAAAACAGGTATTGCCGATGTGGATAAACTGTTGTCCAGAGGTGGTCTCCAAAAAATGATGTGGACCGTATCCTTGGGTTTTATAGCTCTTAGTATGGGGGGATTGATGGAAAAAACCAAAATGCTTGAAGAGTTATTATTAAAGATCAAAGGATTGGTTAAAAGTACAAGAGGGTTGGTTACAACGCATGTAATAACAACAATTTTAACCAATATCTTTTCAGCGAGTCAGTATATGGCAATCATTATTCCGGGAAGAATGCTTGTTCCAATGTACAAGGAAAAGAAATTATTACCCCAGGTTTGTTCCAGAGTTTCTGAAGACTCCGGCACAGTGACATCTCCGCTTATACCTTGGGGACTTTGTGGGGTTTACTTTACTGGAGCTTTGGGTGTTGCGACCGTTGATTACCTTCCATACGTATTCTTAGCGTATACGGCACCCATCATGACATTAGTGCTTGCATATACAAACAAGTTTATGTTCAAAGAAGGTGACATTGAATCTGTAAAAACATATAACAGCGTCGAGCAGGTATCGGCATAACCTGGTTGTTCATTAGGCCGACTGAATGTCGAACATGCGACCAACGTCGGCTTATGGAAACCATGATTAGTCAGTCTATTTATCTGAAGGAGTAGGTTGTCAATCGAAGGTAAACATAATAAAAAATTAATCAGGAGTACAAAATGTTTTCCCAAAAAGAAGTTGTTGAGCTTTTAAAAGACTTGATTTCCATCCATAGCCCATACTTCAAAGAAGATAATATTATTGAGTATGTTTATAATTGGTTTAAGGAAAAAAAGATTCCAATTGAATATCATCATTATCATGACACTAAGGTGACTGATTTTATGGGCAAAAATCTAATAGGATCTTTTGGTGATAAAAAAGACGGACCTGTTTTATTATTAAATGGCCATTTAGATACAGTAAATATTTGTAATAACTGGACATCAGATCCCCTAAAGGCAGTAGTTTCTGATAACGAAATTTACGGACTTGGCGCACTGGATATGAAGTCCGGTGTTACATCCATTATGATGGCTGTTAAGAAGTTTTATGAAAACCATAAATCCCCAAAGGGTAAAGTAATATACAATCTTGTTTCCGATGAAGAAGGGCCGTACGGACTCGGGACAAACGCAATAATTGAAGATGGATTGATCAACGACGCTGATGTAGCGATAATACCTGAACCCAGTAGCGGTTTTACGGGTAGGGCTTTCCCATGTCTTTGCTTGGGTGCCAGAGGTGGTTTTGGATATAAGATAATATTTTATGGAAAATCCGCCCACGCTGCAAATCCAGAAAAAGGAATTAGTGCAATAACCGATGCAGCCAAGGTAATAGTGGAACTGGAGAAAACAAAAAAGATAACAGACGAGGATCTTGGAAAGGGTTCCACGTGCATTATTGAGTTTTCAGGAACTGGAGATGCTTGTTCAGTTGTTGATAAAGCGTATGTACGGATTTTTCAGCACATTGTAAATGGAGAAAGCAAGGATACAATCAGAAAAGAAATTGCCGATGCGGTTAATCGAGCGGATATTAAATCCGAATATGAAATCGTTTTTAGAGAAGCGCCTTCTAAAGATTCAGACGGTTTTATGCCTTATACCGTTTCAAAAGATAACGAATATACACAATCCTTTATCAAATCGATAGAAAACATAACAGGTGTTGAACCGGAGATTTCATATTTTTCAAGTATAGGTGATTTTAATTATATCGGATCAAGGCTAAATATTCCTACTTTTGTTTTTGGTCCGGATGGAGAAAGATATCATTCAAATGATGAATATGTGAAGATCAATACAGTTGTGGATACTACAAATGTTATTTATGACTATATGGTTAGAATATTAACCTGACAATTAATTAAAGCATCTTTTTTTTGTAATAAAATCATAGAAATAATAGCAATTGCGTTTAACCGATGAAAAACTGTGGGAGATAAATCACGGTTTATTCATCAAAAAATAGATTTAATGGATATCCATATGTCTCGACTTGATAGAGTGGAAACGATAAAAAAGTGAGACAAAATAGGATCTTAAATTATTGAGAATAAAAGACAATAACAACTCCAGACTTTTTTCATTATTATTAGGGAAGATTTAATAGTTTTCAGTATTTCTCGAAATAGAAAATAAGAACTGCCTACCTTTCTCCGATTTGCTTTCAATTCAAAATATCCCACTGTTTTTCTAAACAAATTATTTGGAAAGGACTAATCCTTATCCGGTGCTCTTTTTGTTACTTGTAGCTTTGATCAACGAATCCATTGTTGCATTATATGCCTTTCTGTCAATGCGTTTGTATTTGAAAACGAGAAAAACATATCTTGACACCTAAATATTAATTTTTTATTATATCTTCTCAGTTATATAGATCCTATCTATTTGGAAAATAAGAACTCTTCACTAGATTAGTCTTTCTTTTCACTACCAGCTCATCATTACAGTGGATATTATAAAGCTGGTGATGATACAAAGTTTTTCAATCTCGTTAAATATCCGGTAGTTAGAATAAATCAAAAACATTGTCGAATTAATCTTTTCAAATATATGAAAGCTAAAGCATATCACTTAAAAGGTGATTATAGTCAAAACTGGGAAAAAGCCGATGCCGCCATCGATCATCAATCACTAAAAATATTTGGTCATCCTGTGATGGAAAAATGGGAGATGCCATATATGAAAGAATTGGCCAAGGTGGCATCAACAAACGGAGGAAGAATACTAGAAGTTGGTTTTGGCTTGGGGATTGCGAGTCGGTATATTCAAGCGGAAAAGATTCAGGAGCATGTAGTTATCGAAGCGAATAAAGATGTGTTCAAAAACCTTCTTGAGTTTGCGCAAAACACAGAAAAAAAAGTAATTCCAATTTATGGAAAATGGGAGACCATTGTGCCTTTATTAAATGATGCCATGTTTGATGGCATTTTGTATGACACATATCCTTTATCAGAAGATAGTTTACATAACCATCAATTCGATTTTATCAAACAGGCACATCGGCTTTTAAAACCGGACGGTGTGTTGACATATTGTAATTTGACATCATGGGGGCATTTAAAACAAAAGTACAATAACGATGAGTTATTTGAACAAACACAACTTCCTAAACTAAAATCATGTGGCTTTAATTTATGTCAAAAGTATGATTTTGCGGTTCATCCCCCTGGAAAGTGCAAATATTATCAATTTGATACTATAATTGTACCCATTGCAAAAAAATAAGTGTTGAGCATATGCCATCATGTTTTTTAACGGCATTTCCAAAAAATAGTATAAAACATATCAGAATTTATGAGTAGAGTTAGTGTATATAACGAATGGGATCCTCTTGAAGAAGTTATTGTAGGGACTGCAAAAAATGCACGTTTACCCATGCCGGATATCAGCGTACATGCCATTGATTTTCCGGAATTTGCATCCATAGATGATATTCCGTCCGGTCCATTTCCTGATTTTGTTGTGGAAGAAACTGAGGAGGATTTGCAGGTTTTTATAGAAATACTTCAGGATTTAAAAATTGAAGTAAAAAGACCGGATACTGTCGATCATTCCAAAAAAATAAAGACCAATGACTGGGAAACAGATGGATTATATAATTATTGTCCAAGGGATCTGATTTTAGCCATCGGCAATACAATTATTGAAGCGCCGTCTCCCCTACGTTCCAGGTTTTTGGAGTCTTCTGCTTATAAAAAAATATTCATTGAATACATGAAAACAGGCAGTCGCTGGATTGCAGCCCCAAAACCTAAATTGGATAATAGCATATATGATACTCCCAATGGATTTGAGATATGTTTAAAAAACGATGAGCCGGTATTCGATGCTGCCAATATTTTACGGGTGGGAAGGGATTTACTCTATTTGGTGTCAAATTCCGGGAATATTCTGGGTGCCAAATGGCTTCAGATTATTTTGGGAGATACCTACCGTATTCATACCTGTTATAATCTATATAATCAAAAACATATCGATACGACGTTCACATTTATTCGTCCTGGATTAGTCGTTGTCAATCCGGAGCGAGTCAATAAAGACAATATGCCGGATTTGCTTAAAGGTTGGGATAAAATATGGTGTCCCGAGATGGTTGACTATGCACAACATGGTTTTATGCCTTTATCTTCAATCTGGATAGGCATGAATTTTTTAATGCTGAATCCGAACCTGGCCATTGTGGAAAAGAAACAGATTCATCTGATTAAGGAATTGGAGAAGCATAAGGTCGATGTTATTCCATTGCAACTCAGACATCCTAGAACGCTTGGTGGTGGATTTCATTGCGTTACTTCCGATATTCGAAGAAAGGGCGGTTTGGAAGTCTACTCATAACGTATCTGAAGAACATTGAAAGAAACGGTTTGTCGTATCTTTTGTAATATCGGTTTAAGAATGGTATTCCCGGCCAAAGGTGATGCCAAGTTTACGCATTTGGTGACGCAGGGCAGAGGCGTTTTTTCCAGGAAACAGGCAGCTCCACCTGGACCATGAACATCGCCGTTGGATATTTTCAATACATGGCGGATATGATCTGTCACTACCTGGTCCAAAGCTAATGACCGACTTTATTCCCAAACAGGAAGCTGTCATAGAAGCCGGTTTACCGATGATTTCCTTTATGCGATCACTAACCGGTGATCAATATGAAGTGTATGATCTTTGGAAAGGTAATTTACAGGATTTTGGATACCAGACCCCGGAATTCTATGATGCCATGGGTATGACTCAGGATTGATGGAACTGGATTAGACATGTAGCTTACAGGGAACGTTTGAAAGCTGTTTATCCTCTTCCTTATTCTCCGCTGCAATAGCAGGTTTTAGTTGTTGCTTGCAGTTTAATTCATGAAGTGAAAGTGGAATTTCAGGACCGGCACCTTGATGTTATCCTGCAAACCTGTAAGTCGAAAATTCAATTTTTATCTATTCTCTAACCTCATGATGGGTAAAAGCCATTTGGAACCGGTTCAATTTACCATTCTGCGTAACAGATTCCTTTTAAATCTCCATTATTATGATTGGAGCTGGTCCAGGAAGTACCGTTTGATGAGTAAGCGGCATTTCCGGCATCTCCAACCGCAACAAAAATACCATTTCCATAGGCAACACTATTCATTTTAGCACCATTGTAACCGGTGTTGGTCCAGGATGTTCCATCGGTTGTATAATAGATTCTTCCCTGAGTTTGACCGGCATCTTCTCCAACAGCCACAAAAATGCTTTCTCCATATATAATACCATACAGATGATCAAAACCATCATTGGCGGCTGTCCAGGTAGTGCCATTGTCGGTTGAATAACTTCTGGCTCCGCTTGTACCAACTGCAATAAATCGTCCATTGACATTACCATAGGCGATATTTCTTAAAACACCATTAATATGAGTGGCACTGTTCCATGAGATGCCATCACTTGAATAGATTGGATTACAACTGGTTCCAACAGCAACATATTTTCCATTTCCAAAGGCGATGCTGTTTCTTTGATCTCCACTTTGGGTGACTTCGTTCCAGGCAACTCCATCTGATGAGTAATTGATGCGTCCACTTTCTCCCACAGCAACAAATCTACTGTTTCCGAAACAGATACTGTACATGGTGTTTAAAATCCCGTCAGAAATTGTCCAGGAAGTTGCATTTGTCGAATAACTTGAATTCGGATATGTACCGACAGCGACATATTGTCCCCCCCCATAAACAATACTGTATAATGTTTCATTGTTGTGATCCGCTATTATCCAAGTAACTCCATCTGCTGTATAAGCAGCTTTGCCTCCAATACCTACTGCTACAAAACGATGAGTGACTTCTGTTTCTGAAGGGAGAGGACGCAAAGTTGTACCACCGTCATCGGAATTTCTGCATCCCATGGAATTGAAGGCCAGGAGTGCAATCAAAATGGCGATCATTTCTCTAAGTTTAAGAAAAGTTTTCATCGGTTCGTCTCGATTTATTGGTTTGTCCAAAGATATCAGATGAAAAGATCCTGATTAAGACACCTGATGTAAGGGCGGATAATTCGGCTTTAATAATTACTTCCATTATAAAGAATGAGAAATACTCAAGTCAAACATTGAAAAAAAATATTTAATATAATGTTAATGATCTGTTTTTACAGAGAAGCAAACATCCGATGTAGTGTGATTAAAGCACATTCGAACGTATCTGGACTATATCATGTGTAAGTGGATGTGAACGGGAATGTTTTATTATGAAATTGCTTTATAAGTTTAGACTTTGATATACTGTGCCATGAATCTCGAATCGAGATAACTTTGATGGAAAATATAAAATGAAGATCGATTTTGAAAGGAAATTATTTTTGCAGCAAGCACGAACAACTGTAATTGTTGCGTTTCTTCTTGGGTTAATATTCTCTTGCATTCAACTATATTTTGACTATCAGAACGAGGAGAGGTTTATTGATAAAACCATTAATGAAATTCTTATAACCGCAGAAAGTGCTGCCAACCAAGCAGTTTACAATTTGGATGTGGATACAGCCAGTCAAATTTTGAAGGGGATTCTTAAATATGACCCAATTGTCAAGGGAGAGATAGTAGATGAATTTAATGATATCATTGCAAAAGAAGAAAAGCCGTATCTGGAAGAAAATTGGAACAGGGTTATAGCAATTATAATGAAACGATTTAAAAGTTACACAGTTATATTTAAAAGAGAGCAGAAAGACCATATCATCAGAAGTTCTAAAGTTTGGTATCTTGGACACTTAAGTGTTAAGGTCGATATCCACTCAATTACCAAGAACTTCTTTAATAGGGCGGCAATGGTTATTTTTTCCGGTTTCTTGCGTAATTTTATTTTGTCCATCGTTCTGATGATTCTATATTATTATTCACTTACCAAGCCTCTAACAAAGATTATCAACACTTTTTCCCAGGTATCTCCCGACAGTGATAATACCTTGGATTTTTCTGTACCAAAGCAGCATAAAAGTGATGAACTTGGCATTTTGGTTCAAACATTTAAACAAGTTTTAGTGAAATACAAGGAAAACTTGGATTTTAGAATTAATACAGAAAAAAAGATGAATCGGCTCCAGGAGTATCTTAAAAAGATAATAGATGCCATGCCGTCCATTTTAATTAGTATTGATTCGAATAGCAGAATTACCCAGTGGAATCCCGAAGCGGAAAATGCTACTGGAATTTCAACAGAGGAGGCGAAAGATAAATTCTTACTGGACGTTTTTCCTCAATTTAATGAAATGATGGAAGATGTAAAAGATGCTATCGAACACCAGGAAATTTTACGTTTAACAAAAACCTTATGGAAAATAAAAGGAGGATCTCATTATGTTGATATTTTGGTATATCCTTTGAAAGCTGAGGGCATTGAAGGTGCTGTTATTAGAGTTGATGATATTTCGGATAGAGTTCGCATGGAACAAACCATGATGCAAACAGAAAAGATGATGTCTGTTGGTGGTTTGGCTGCGGGAATGGCTCATGAAATCAACAACCCTCTCGGTGTCATATTGCAAGGTGTCCAGAACATCAAACGCCGGTTTTCACCCGATTTTAAGAAGAATATCCAGGCAGCTCAGCAATGTAGCATCGATTTGAAAAATCTGAATTCATACCTTGAAAGACGGGAGATAAATAATTTTATTGAAGGCATCAGTGAATCCGGTAAAAGGGCATCAAGCATTATCGAAAACATGCTACAGTTTAGTCGTAAAAGTGATCAAAAAAAAAGGTTAGTGAATCTGGTTGAGTTGATTGAAAGATCCATTGATCTGGCAAGTAAAGATTATGATTTAAAAAAAGAATATGATTTCAGGAATATTAATCTTATCAGGGAGTATGGTGACAATGAGCAGATGTTAAACTGCTCGGAAACAGAAATTAAGCAAGTGGTGTTAAACTTACTGAAAAATGCTGCCCATGCCGTGTATTACAAAAAAAATACAGGGAAGTCTCGCATTATTATACGCACATCATTGGATAAGAATATGGTTAGAATAGAAGTGGAGGATAATGGGTATGGGATTGATGAAGAAATCCAAAAACGAATATTTGAGCCTTTTTTTACAACCAAGCCGGAAGGTATTGGTACAGGTTTGGGGCTTTCTGTTTCATACATGATTTGTACAAATAACCATAATGGTACTCTGGAAGTTAAATCAAGACCGGGCGAAGGAACAACATTTATTATCAGACTTCCCAATGATAATGAATAAATTTTTAAGATTTAGTTCAGAACTCTTGATGTGTTGGATTTTGATAGATCCCAAATTGCTCTAAAATTCCCTAATTTTATTGGGTTTATTGAGTTTTTTGGAATCATTTTGAAATTGATGGGATAGTTCAAGAATAACAATTATATCAGTAAGTAATGTTATGTTTGATCAGGCGTCTTGAAGTTGTAAAAAATTGACATGAAAAATGAATCCTTGAAAATGCTGAAAAGGTAGTGTTTGAGTGGATTTAAGCTGGAGTTTATAATATGTTAGCGATCAATAATGCTACATTGTCTAAGAAAAAAGAATAAGGGCTCATTTTTAAAAGGTTTTTTCCATTTGATTCAGACTTAAGGAGTTTAATCTACCAAACGTTTAGTTTTTCTATTCTTCTTTATCTACTGGAGATTTCGTGTCGTCAGTATCCAACCGTTGACTCCAAAAAAAATCACAATTATTAGTTCAACATCGTTGTTTTACTTTTGACTTTAATAAATAACACGATAGTTGCATTCATATAACTCACATTTAAGGGTTTTTGTCCTACGCCAATGACCACAGATTCCTGGTCGGGTCAGTAAGCAAGTTTCCTGTTTTCCTGAGGAGGGAGGACAAAGGATCTCTCAGGGCCAAAAGCAAGAGATGTTGATCATTGCCTGGAAACATGTTTGCTTCAAGTATAGTGAAACCAGTAATAAAAGATCTCTTTGAAAGCATGGAAATTCTTCGGGTCGCCCAAGCGACATTCAGAAACAACTTGGTTTCATGAAAATCCTTCAATATTAAATTGACCAGATTGTTTGTACAAAACCAAAAACGATGTTATGTGACATCATTTACTTTTTGTCTTGAGAGATCCTTCATTGTATCCACTCGTGATTAAGCTTGACTAAATGACCTAGGGCCTGTTTTTTTAGATTTAATGCGATTGGTCTGTTAATATAATGAGTTCAATTGACATTGTTTTTGGGAAGATTGTAAGGTTAATAAAAGTCGATAAAATCATTAATTTAAGGAAAGGAAATGAAACGGAATTTCATTATTATTGTGGTGAGTTTATTTTTATTGCTGGCATGTTCCGAGGGAAAACAATTGGATTCTGTTAAAGTGTATCCCGAAAACGGCATTGCGGATGAACCAATTTACTATTGCTCCAACGCAACCTACTATGTCGATTTTGTGGCTATGGGATACTATGATGACGATTCCAAAGAGGATTTTACTTCAGAAGTGACTTGGTCTTTTTGGCCAAAAGATGCGACTGCCGATGACATCATATCGGATAGTGGCATGGTTATTTGTCAAAGTGATTTGGTAGGCAAAACATTTAAAATAACAGCTACTTATAAACTTGAATCAGGCACGACCACTTCCAACGATGACAATTCGGAAACAGAATTAACTGGCGATGCGATTGTGACGATAACAGATTAAGAAGCGGATAAATTGCATGAGAAGTAAAACCGGCATTAAACCCCAAAAAATGGCTCAGTGTCACTACAACATGAAGAAGGATTGATAATTTCTAGGAATATTTAGTATCCGGTGTTATACTATTCATAAATTTTTTTAAACCGGATCAACCGATTTTATTTCGGAAATAACTATTCCAGGAGACATTAAGATGCAAAAAGAAACTGAAGAGCAGAGAATCATAGGTTATCTGAAGATGCTAATGGAGGGTAAATACTTCTTGGTAGATGACCTGGATGCCTTAACGGTGACTGATCTTAAAGAAGATACGCCAATTCGAGATATTGACTCATCTGTTTTGGAAAACACACTTAATTCTTTCAGAAAGAGGTACAAATCGGAGATATTTACCGATATAGAAGAGTAAATAAACACAATTTATTTTATTCAGTTTTGTCAAAATTCGAGCTAATCAGTTTGCATAGTTCTTTTACTGTCTTCTGGCTATTTTCACAAAATTGGAATCCGATTCTGTTTTGTTTATGATACATCGTCAACGCTTCCAGATCCATTGTGATATCACTTCCTTCCGGATTGATTTTCAACAGGCAATTGTTCCCTTTATTCAGCATAATCTGGTCATCAACCAGAACAGTTGCCCCCTGAAGCGAGATATTATGTAATTTTACAGGATATCTTTTTTTCTTAAAATACAGCGATGTTTTTGATATCAGTTTTATTCTACTAAATACGCGTTTTTCGTTCTTCATTTTTTCTCCATTTTATATCCAGAATAGTTTCCAGGTTGAATTGTAGAATACGAGAAATTATTCCGTTTGCTCATCTGTGCGATGTGATTTAAGGCAACAACCAGTGAGACTTAAATGCGATATGTTTATCCATGACCTCCCATGGATATCTTAATTTTGCGGTGACCTATGCTATACCTTTCAAAGTCATTTTGGCAAGATGTTTTTTATTTCAAATTTATTTGGAACACATGTTATCATCCAGTTTCGATAAACCGGAAAACAGAAATAAATTTTTTTTGACTGGATTAGCTCTATCTATGTTTTTTTATCGCAATAACTTTAATCACATCAAAGCTCGTTATTCATTATGCGGATTCTCCACACGTCTGACTGGCATCTGGGACAATATCTTATTAATAAAGATAGATCATTTGAACATCAACAATTTTTGGATTGGTTGATAACGTATTTAAAAGAAAATCCCATTGATGTTTTGATTATTGCCGGTGATGTTTTTGATTCAGGAACTCCTCCTAACTACGCCTTGCAGCTTTATTATGATTTTTTGCGTCGGATTCCCGATACTCAATGTAACATGGTAGTGATCGTGGGGGGAAATCATGACTCTGTGTCCACTCTCCATGCACCCAAAGAGCTGTTAAAACTGATCAATATTCATATCATCGGTGGAATTGGAGGGATTATTGATGATGAGATTATAACCGTGACCGATAATACCGGCCAACCCAAGGGTATTATTTGTGCAGTACCATTTTTGCGGGACAGAGATATTCGAAAATCAATGGCTGGAGAAAGTTATGAAGATCGAAGCAAAGCCATTCAAAAAGGTATTATTGATTTTTATAAGCGTATAAAGGAAAAGGCGGTTGAATTATCTCAAACGTTGTCCATGGATGGGAAACTGCTACCTATTATCGCCACTGGACATCTGTTTGCAGCCGGAAGCGTTTTAACTGAAGGTATACGCGATATTCATATAGGAGGATTGGGGCAGGTAAAAGCCGCTTTTTTTCCGACTGAGTTTAACTATATTGCGTTGGGACATTTGCATCGGGCCCAGATTGTTGGAAAAAAAGATAATATCAGGTATTCAGGATCACCGATTCCACTTAGTTTCAGTGAAGCTGGGGATGAAAAGCAGTTAGTACAGGTTGATTTTGAAAACTCCTCACTGGAACCACATATAACAAAGATTCCAATACCAGAATTTCAAAAACTTATATGTGTAAAGGGTGATATTGATAAATTAAAACAACAGATTAAAAAAGTGACAAAGTACAACGACCGAAATGTGTGGGTGGAGGTTCAGGTAGATACGGAAGAGTGGATTCCAGATATTCATGCAAAAATAATAGACATGACAATGGATTTACCGGTTGATGTGCTAGCTGTGAAGAATATTCGGCATCCGGTTTCTTTACAGCTTCAACAGACTGTGGAGCAAGAAACATTGCAGGAGCTAATGCCTTTTGATGTCTTTGAAAAGCGTCTTGCTCTGGAAGGAATTTTTACAGCCGAGGACAAGGAAAACCTGGTACACACCTTTAATGAGGTTTTGGAAAACGTTAATTCCATTGAAGGGAGAATGTTGAATGAAAATTAACAGCCTTCGTCTAAAGAACCTGAATTCTCTAAAAGGAGAGTTTCATGTGCATTTTTCTGATGACAGTCCATTGGGACAGGCGGGGATTTTTGCCATTACAGGATCAATCGGTGCCGGTAAAACAACTATTTTAGATGCCATTTGTGTTGCCTTGTATGGACGAACACCTCGTCTTGATATCAGCAATTCAGGCCGGTTGATGACCAGTCATACAGGGGAATGTTATGCGGAAGTTGAGTTTTCGGTAAAAAAGACCTTATATCGATCGAAGTGGTCTTTACGGCGTTCCAGGGGGAAAAGTGATGGTAAATTTCAAGCTTCAACCATGGAGTTGGCCAAACTTGACGGGCAGGATGCAACCATTATTGAGGAGAAGAAATCGAATGTTTTAAAAAGGATTATTGAACTCACCGGTTTGGATTTTATGCGATTCACCCGCTCCATTTTATTGGCCCAAGGTAATTTTGCTGCTTTTTTAAATGCTAAAGACAATGAAAGGGCGGATCTATTGGAAAAAATGACAGGTACTGAAATCTATTCCTTGATATCTATGGAAGCGTATAAACGTTTCAAGGAGGAGGAGAACAAACTGGAGAAACTAAAATATTCATATGAAAGCGTCAGATTGATGACGTTGGAAGAATTGAAAGAGAGAAAAACAAAATCTATTGAAATCGATATCCAGATCAAAAAAGAGGAAGAAAAAAACAATGAATTAGATAAAAAATACAAATGGTTGGTAAATATTCAAGAGATTAAGAAGGTCATAAATAATAGCCAGCTTGAGCTGGAAATCATTGAAACGGAACAAGAAAAAAACCAACCGGAACTGGATAAACTGATCCAGGGGCTTAAAACATTGCCACTGAAGGGAGCGTTTGATGTTTTGCAAAATAAACGGAAACAAAAAGAGACTTATCAATCGGAACTTAATAGATTGAACAAAGAAATCCCGGAGCTTAAAGACGGTCTTAACCAAACAGTAACTGTAAAACAAAAAAGTGAGACAGCCCTGGAGGCCTTCCTGAAAGATATGGAAAAGGAAGAGCACAAAATAAACCTTGCCTTGATCAAAGACCAGCAGATAACAAAAGAAACAAATACATTTGCCGAACGCTCCAAAATTCGGGATTCCGTACGGAAATCTCTTTTATCCAATCAAAATCAACTGGATAATATCCAAAAAGAGATCAATAAAGCTACCAATGAGATTCAGCAGTGTTGTCAGTATTTGGAAGATAACAAAACCGATCTGAATCTAGATAAGGATTTACCGTTGATAAAAGAACAAGTAACCCATCTGACGAAACTGCTGGCAGAGACAGATAAATCAAAAAAACAATTAATAGCCAGTCAGAAAGATTTAAAAAACAGTATAAAAACTGTTGATGAAATCAATATTAAAAAACAGCAATCTGCGGATAAATTAAAGGATCTGGCTGAAAATGTGTCGAAAAACGAAAAGAAATATCAGGAAATCCGAAAGGGTAGAACACTTGATGATTGGATTAGTGATCAGAGGCAATTGGAAGATCTGATATTAAAAAATGATCGATTGATTGATCATGGAAAAATGTTTGAAGAAATTTATAACAAATTGATCAAAACTAAAGAAAAACAAGAAAATACAATAAAAAAGCTGATTGAAGGAAAAAGCCAGCAAGATGAACTGTTGAAGATTCAGAAAACTGAAGAAAAACTGATGGTTCAATTGGAACAGAAAAAGGAACTGGAACTGTTGATCACAAAATATGAGGATGATCGAAAGAAACTAAAACCGGGTGAATCATGTCCATTATGTGGTGCTAAGGAACATCCCTGGACAACCGGGCGCCCTCTGGAGGATGAAGGTATAGTGATTGCCCTGGCAGAGCAAAAGAAAAAGCTGACCAGAAACCAGCAACAACTGGAAAAACTTTTATCAACCATAACAAAAATGGAAACCATCAACGTCCAATGTAACACTGAAAAAACAGAATATGAAGAAAAACAAAAGGATATATTAAAAACATGGCAGAAAATTGCTAAAGATATGCCGGAAACTCCAGCCATTGAATCCTGGCAGCATCTGGAAAAGAACAAGCTAATAAAAACCGATGACTTGTTATCCATCAAGCAGAAAATTACTGAACTAAAACAAGTCTTGGAAGCTAAAACGGGCATGGAGAAGACTTATATGGACTTGGAAAAAACAGGGCTTAAACTTATTTCAGAATTAGATCTGGCAGAAAATATCAAAAAACAAAAGGAACAAGATTGTGAGCGTTTGATTGATATGCTGGAGAGTCAAAGGCAGGAATTGGGGCAACTTCAGGATAAAATCGGGATTACACTGGCTAAGTATTCGGAATTCTTGGATACACCGGCTTCTGCACCCAACTTAGTAAAAAAACTGGAAAAACGAGTCCTTGAATTTGCTAAGTATACTCGTAGGCTTGATGAACTGACAAAGAATGTCAGTGTGTTTAAGGAGAAAAAAAGCGGATTGGATAGTGAGATATCAGTTGCAAATAAAAGATATGAAGAAGAAACCGAACAGATGATCCAGCTCACTGCACAGATTGAAGAATTAAAAGAAGAACGTTTTGAACTTTTAGGAAATAGAAATCCGGAGGAATCTCGAACAGCCTTAAAAACCAGACGTCTGGATATGGAAAAAGAGATCAAAATATTGCAGGATGAATTAACGAGCCGCAGTACCAATCTTAATACAAAACAGGGATTATTGGAAAAACATCAAAAAGAATGCCGAACATTGGGGCTGGAAATCCAACAATTAACGGATGACTTCAAGGTCGAATTCACCAAGGTTGGATTTTTGGATGAACAAGATTATGAATGTGCCATATTACCCATAAGTGTTCAAACTCGCCTGGAAAAGATGAGAGATGAGTTTATAATAAAAAAAACCAAAACCAAAACCCGATTGGAGGATGCTAAAAACAAGTTGGCTTCAGAGTTGGAAAAAGAACTGACCGATGAAGAGTTGGAAACCATTAGTCAAGCCATGAAAGAAAAGAAATCGGTTTTGGAGCAATTACAGCAAGAATTGGGGGCTTTGCAGGAAACACTGCGACAGCATGATCAAATAGAAAAAGAGCAAAAGGAACTGCTTAAAAAAATGAATCAACAGGATAAGGAGTTTCAGCGATGGAAAATGCTGAGTGATTTGATTGGTGCAGCTGATGGTAAAAAATTCAGACGATTTGCCCAGGGACTAACTTTGGATTATCTGATCTCCCTGGCTAACAAAAACCTTCAAAAGCTCAATGATCGATATTATTTGCAACGAAATGAAATTGAAGAGCTTGGACTGGAAGTTGTAGACAGTTATCAGGCTAATATCGCCCGATCAACCAATACATTATCCGGGGGAGAAACATTTTTGGCCAGTTTGTCATTGGCATTGGGCTTATCGAATCTGGCCAGTCAAAGTACAACGATCGATTCTCTGTTTTTAGATGAGGGATTTGGTACTTTGGATATGGAGACTTTGGAGACGGCTTTAGCTGCTTTGGATAGTCTGAATGCCGAAGGGAAAACAATCGGCATTATTTCACATATAGATGCCCTGAAAGAGAGAATTCCCACCCAACTGCATGTGATAAAGCAATCTGGTGGTTTAAGCCGGTTGGAAATTATTTCCTGATTATTATGCCAATCCCAATAAAGTTAGCATGATTGCTTTCTGAGCATGCATTCGGTTTTCAGCCTGGTCATAAATAATGGAGTTTGGATGGTTTACTAGCTCATCGGTGATTTCGTATCCAGGATGTATGGGCATATCATGCATAATTTTGGCATTACTATCTTTTAGTAACTCTTGATTGACTTGGAACGGCATCATAGTTTTGATTCGTTCCTCTTTTATATCATTAAATTCCGGTTTGTTAAAAAACTCCATATCAATCCAGGTGTCGGTATATACAAAATCGGCGTTCTTTACTGCTGCAAACTTATCCAACGTTTCGGTTAACAATCCTTTGTTTATAATTTTCTGCTTTAGAACAGCATCTATTGACTCCTCTTTGGCTATGGGGCATACCAGGGTTAGATGGACACCCAATGCAGCACAAACCGCCATTAGTGAATTCGCTATGTTATTGTGAACACCTAAATAAGTTAACCGGGCTCCTTCAATAGATCCCCTGCTTTCAAAAATGGTCAACATATCCGCCATGGCTTGGCAGGGATGATACAGATTACAGCAACCATTAATTAAAGGAACATCAGCCCCTTTTTTGAGCTCCAGTAAATCTTCGTGTTTAATAATTCTGGCCATCATAATGTGCGAGTTTCTGGATAAATACCCGGATTCATATTTGATTTCCGTCAAATAGAAATTGCTGGTTATCCAATCCAGGAAAATAGCGTGTCCGCCCATTTCAGTCATTCCTGCTTCGAAAGAAACACGGGTACGAGTTGACGTCTTTTGAAATAACATGACCAGTGTTTTTTGATTCATATGACGGGAGAATTCTTTTCTGGAATCTTTGACTTTTTTTGCCAAGGTTAATACGGTAGCAATTTCTGTGTCGTTCCAATCCTTCCATGTTATCAAATGTCTTGTGGGCGTGCTGGCCATTTATACTCCTTTTCAGTCAATTTCGAATAATTATAAAATCAATAATTGTTTGTGACAATACTACTTTTTCGCCATGATCCCAACGTTAAATTTAGTTAAGTTCAGGATGTTGTCAATTTTTATATATTTTTATCTGCCCGTTTTCTGACATCAACCGTCTAATGTCATTCCTCTTGACAAATGTTATTCAGAAGATTATCGGTAGTTTTTTAAGTATCAGTTGTTAAACTTGCTGTGACTATCGGAATTTATCGTTGATCATTGCTGAAATAAACGGGTTGATCGCTATTCGACGAATTGGGTAAAAAATCCGGGGAATTCGAATGTTATATAACATTAAAACCAATTAATAACAGTGTCATAAAAATATAAATCTTTTTGGATTAATTGTTGCGGAAAGTCAAAGATATTTGGTATACTTTAAGTAAGTAAAAATTGCGAGTTGTTATTTTGTAAACAGCATTTTGCATAATGAGATCTTAGATATGCATATTTTGAGATTTGGAATTACGTACCTGGTATTTTTTGTCATTGTCTTAACTCTACAATTGGTTCCAAACGTCGATATAATGTTTATGAAACGATCAAATGCAAGTTCAGGATCCATGGTCGAAGAAGATGATGATAAGGAAACTTCACTAGCTGCGTAAAAAAAAAATTAGGTCTTATCCATATACCCCGATATTGATAAAATTCCTTTAAATATCTCAATGTATCTGAAAACTGAATCCGACTGATAAAGAAAATCTATATTTTTATCAGTATTATAGATTAAAAATCATGACGATTTATCTTCATTCATTGCTGAAAGGGATATATCATCCAAAATTACAGAATGCCGGTTCTAAGTTTACCTTCGACAATTCTACTTATATCCGATATTATTAATATTTTGACAGTTTGAAGTTCTTCATCGTTATACCGGACTTGATTTCATAAGCATCAAAATAAGGAAATTTGTCTCAAAAAGTATGAACTATGATAGCGAGGTTACACCTCCTGTCAAATGGATTTTTTATTACAATTCACTGCCGAATGTAAAACATTGATTTTGAGCATCATGACTCTTATTCGAGTGATTAAAGGACTTGATCCGGCATCCATGGAGAGATATCCGGAGCTAACAATAGATTCCAGGTCAAGCCAGGAATGATATTGCATATGTTTTGAATAGACTATAATTTCAGTCGAATATACAAGAACTCTTAACTATGGAGTCGGTATATTATTCTAAGGTTTTTTTATATTGGGAAGAAGTCTTCTAACAAGATACTATATTCCGTTTTATTTAATTTTTAAATAATAATCTGCTATATATGTCGAAAAATCTATATATTACTGCCATAGAGCCCAATAGTGGCAAATCGGCAATTGCTCTTGGTGTTATGGAATTACTGGTTAGGAATTTGAATAATGTCGCATTTTTCAGACCAATTGTAAATATTGAAAGAAAAACACGGCAAAAGGACGATGTCATTGATTTATTGGCTACTAATTACAAGCTACAGTTGGATTACGACAAAATGTTTGTTTACACTTCAAATGAAGCCAAATCATTGGTGGCGGATGGAAAGTATCAAGAGTTGTTGGAAGTGATACTGGATCGTTATAAAGAACTGGAAAGCAAACATGATTTCGTTTTATGCCTGGGTACTGATTTTGAAGGGGAGTCTTCCGCATTTGAATTTGATATTAATGCCGATATCGCCAATAATCTGGGTTGTCCGTTGCTGATAGTTGTTAATGCCCATCAACGCGGCAAAGAGGATATAGGGAAATCCTGTCAGTTTGCCCTGGAACCGTTTGAAGAAAGAGGGTGTGATATTCTGTCGATGATAATCAATCGGACACCACTGGAGATACATGATTCTGTTATTGATCATATAAAGCCGTGTTTGAAAGATAAAGTTGAGCTGATTTATTCTATTCCATTTGAGCCGACCCTGGGTTGTTTGACTTTGGCTGAAATCAATAAACACCTGAATTCAAAGGTTCTCTTTGGTATTAAACAAATGAATCGACTGGTATCTAAGTTTACTGTGGCTGCCATGCATTTGAAGAACTACCTTCCCAGACTTGCTGACGGTAGTCTTGTTATTACTCCAGTCGATAGACTGGATGTGATTTTAGGTACATTGGCCGCGTTTAGATCCCTGACCATGCCAAAAATCTCCGGCATGGTATTAACCGGACACATGGAACCGGATTATATTCTGTTTAACCTACTGGAAGGGATACCGGATATTGTTCCCATCTTAAAAGTAACCGATGATACTTTCACTGCTGCCAGCAAAATTAGTGAAATACATTCACGTATATCTTCGGATGATCCACGGAAAATTGCTGTAGCCTTGGGGCTATTCGAATCGAATGTTGATACCACCGAACTTCGAAAAAAGATTGTTGGATTTAGTGTCACCTTTATTACCCCAAAAATGTTTGAATTTGGTTTGATAAAAAGGGCACGCAAAAGCAAACAACACATTGTATTACCGGAAGGGGAAGAAGATAGAATTTTGTATGCCACCGAAATTCTTTTACATCGAGATGTGGCTGATATCACGTTACTGGGAAACAGGGAAGCAATTGAGAAAAAAATAGCCAGTCTGGGATTGGATTTAAAGAATCTGTCCATTATAGAACCGTTGAATTCAGAATATTTTAAAGATTATGTTGAAACCTATTTTAATTTAAGAAAACATAAAGGGATCACACTTGATAATGCCAAGGATGTAATGGCCAGTGTGAATCATTTCGGTACTATGATGGTGCACAAAGGCCATGTGGATGGTATGGTTTCTGGCGCTATACATTCAACACGTAATACGGTTCGACCGGCATTTGAAATTATCAAAACAAAAGAGGGATTTAGCCGCATGTCCAGCGTGTTTTTCATGTGTTTGGAAGACAAGGTGCTGGTTTACGGTGATTGTGCGGTTAATCCGAATCCAACTTCCGAAGAACTGGCAGAGATTGCATTGGCTTCGGCTGAAACGGCCCGGGTTTTTGGTGTGAATCCTATTGTGGCCTTGTTATCATATTCATCTGGAGAATCTGGAGTAGGTTCGGAGGTGGAAAAGGTGAGACAGGCAGCTAAAATTGCTCAAAAAATAAAACCGGATTTGTTGCTGGAAGGTCCGATTCAATATGATGCTGCCGTGGATATGAAAGTAGCCGAAACTAAAATGCCGAATAGTAAAGTGGCTGGAAGAGCCACCGTTTTTATTTTTCCGGATCTGAATACCGGGAATAACACATATAAAGCAGTGCAACGATCGGCAAAAGCAGTGGCTATTGGTCCGGTTATGCAGGGATTAAACAAGCCGGTGAACGATCTTAGTCGAGGCTGTACTGTTCCTGACATTGTCAATACCGTTGCCATAACCGCCATCCAGGCACAAGCTGAAAAGGGACAGTTATGAAAATACTGGTGATAAATACAGGAAGTTCGTCCATAAAATATCAATTATTTTCAATGGACAACAACCGGGTTCTGGCTGCCGGAAATCTGGAGAAAATCGGAGAACCGGAGGGATTGCACACACATGAGGTGCTCGATAAAGGGGAACAAAAGACTGTTCTGTATGATCCGGTTCAAGATCATGAAACAGGTATGAATAGGATTGTATCCCTGTTGACGGATGCCGAAACCGGTGTACTCAAAGATAAATCGGAGGTCGATGCGGTAGGACATAGGGTAGTGCATGGCGGAGAAGCATTTAAAGCGCCGACTCTCATTGATCAGGCTGTGCTTGAGGCCATCAAAGAAAACATACCTTTGGCGCCGCTTCACAATCCGGCCAATATTGTAGGTATTGAAACGTCACAAAAAATATTTACAGATGCTGTGCAAGTGGCTGTATTCGATACCGCCTTTCACCACACCATTCCTCCCAAAGCTCATCTGTATGCCTTACCGTATGAGTTATATACGTCCATGAAGATCCGACGATATGGCTTTCACGGAACATCCCATCATTATGTGGCGCAAACAGCGGCCGATTTACTCAGCAAACCTTTGGAGAGTACAAACCTGATTACCATTCATTTGGGAAATGGAGGCAGTATTACCGCTATTGAAAAGGGCAAAAGTATTGATACATCCATGGGTATGACTCCTTTGGAAGGATTGATCATGGGAACACGATCTGGTGATGTGGACCCGGCCATTCATAGCTATCTGATACGAAATTCCGATATGAATATTGAGGATGTGGATGCTGTTTTAAACAAAAACAGTGGTTTAAAAGGCATCTGTGGTCGCAATGATATGAGGGAGATCCTGACTGCGGCTAAAAATGGTGATGGTAAAGCCAAAACAGCCCTGGATATGTATGTTTACCGCATTAAAAAATATATCGGCGCCTATTTTGCTATCCTGACAACCGTTGACGCCATTGTTTTCACCGCAGGCATCGGCGAACACTCAACAGACATCAGGGAATATGTTTGCGATAATTTACAAAACCTGGGATTAATTCTCGATAAAACCAGAAATGTTTCGGTCGAAAAAGGACCCAGGCAAATTCAATCTGACTTATCGAAAACTAAAATCCTGGTCATCCCTACTAACGAAGAACTAAAAATAGCCCTGGAAACGAAGAAATTGATAGAATAGTTTGTATAGAAGTTTTGTTGTGCTCAGGGAATTTGTTATTGTGATGTCATCGACCGGTTTCTCCGTTCAATTGCCTTTTTTCTGAGCCTTTTCAAATCTTTTCGAGTGATGGGGACTATTTGAATCAAGGCTGGGGCTTGTTTGGCATTGGTTTTACTGACAGCTTTTCCTGATGGTGCCAGTTGTTCCTCATCGCCGACTATTTTAATTTCTGCATACTCAAAATAACCTGAACTTTGATTTTTGACGAACACCTTTTGATCCAGGGTCTCGGTCCAGTTAAACCATTCGTCGCCTTTTAACTTACCTTTAAATACGTCTCCGTTGGGTTGCATAAAACTGAGTTCTATTGGGATAGCGGGTACAGCTTGTAGTGCAAAATGAATAGAAAAAAATAATAAACAATATCCGAGGATTTTGACCACTTTCATGTTTTTGTGTTGTGTTTTCATTTTTTACCTGTTTTTTCGTAAAATATGAGATCAAAAGTTAACCGTTATATCCATTGATACATCTCTGGTTGTGATTCCGGTTACTGCTATGGTTGATCCAGCACCATTGTAATCTTTACTATCTGGGGTTGTATCATAAGCAAATGATGTGGCGTTTCCATTCCAAAAAAGATTGGTTGTTTTTCCACTATGGTCTCCATCGTCCATTCGACCGTTAGAAGAAATGTTATAATCTGCTTCTTCAAGATCAACCAGTTTATGGGTATAGTCATCATTGCTGTCTTTGGATGCATCTATATGCCAGATGGCGATACCTCCCTGGTATGATCCTCCCAAAGGTATATCACTTAAAATGTAGAGTCCCTGATCATATCCAACTGTTCCCCGGTTCTCTACTAAAAAATACTCGCTGGCATCGGTTAAAATGTCGATTTTGATGATATTATAACTGGCATGAGCTGTTGAATACAGAGAGTAAGTGTTTGAAGAAACTGCATTTGTAACGTTAAACCACCCCACTTCAGTTTTTGTCCAGGCAGTAGGGTGAACCGGTGATTCTCCATATTTTTCACCATATTCCAATCCCCATGATCCGGCACCCATTAGTCCGAAATTTCCTATTCCGGCAGAATTGCCGACTGTTGCATACAGATCTGGTAATCCAAATACGGCATGCCCCAGTTCATGTGCGATAATCCCAATGGTCGCATCATAAACCTGTCCACTGAGGTAATGCCGTTCGCCAAATCTGGAGTATTGGTTCCCACTGCAACCTAGTATTGTATAACCGTCAAGTATTGGTGCGCTAACCCCTTCCTGTCCTCCGATACACCATTTATGGGCCCATACACCGGGTGAAGTTCCCGTTGCAGATTCATATCCGGCAACCAGAAACATGACCTGCAAATCGCTTCTATTTATAGTTCCATCGTTACTGACATCAAAGGATCCAAAATCGACATAGGGGTCAGCGATAGTAATAGCATCCACCAATTTTTGATGAAAACTCCCACTGCTTCCCGGGTTGGGGTGATTGTCGGGCAGAGTGACGGTTATTATTCCATCGGGTACGCTATCGTTGTCATGGGTTTCGGTGGCGGGTACAAGATGGAACTGGTTGTTGGATACTTCGTTAAAGTAATGATTGAGGCGCCCCTCAGCATCATTGTAAAAGAACTTCTTGGCCCAGGTGCAGGCGTCACTTTGAAAAGATGTATATTCAAATGGATCACCCCTGTACTGACTATCGTATAATTCCCCTTCCCATTGAATTCTGATGACCAACAACGGCTGGGTAGTCGCCCCCCCGGGAACGGAAGGTGGTGAAAAATCTGAGCAGGTAGTAGTTGGGGTTCGGGTGGTGTCAATGGAGTCGTCTTCGGTTTTGCATGATATAACCACTCCCAGTAAAACAACAGCAGAACATAAAATAATAAGCTTTTTCATATCGGTTTGACTCAATATATTAATTGAGGTGTTTCTGAGTAACCTTTAAAACGAAACACCAATTCCCAAAGCAATCATACTACCGCCTACTTTGGCTTTATATGAACTGGTTTTAGCCTTGATTTCCGCATATATCATTTGGTAGCTGACATGGGCATCGAGATTGGAGGCAAATGGATAACCAATTTGACCAAATAACTTAGTTGCCTGTCCTTTGTTAAAATAGGTACTACACTGGGTGCATTTGAATTCTGCTGTGCCTATGCCTGCTCCCAGGGTAAGAATAAAATCTGGTATGGGAAGAACATAAAAAACATCGTACAAGGTGATAGCGACTGTTTGATCATAATAGACATAATTGGAATTGCTGATAGATACTTCATAAAATTCGTATCCAACGCCTAAAAATGACGGAATACCAACGTGAAATAATCGACCGTTTACACTTTCTACTTCAAATTTTGTTCCATCGCTGTTGTTACCGGAAAAAGAATAAAAAACAGGGATTCCAGCACTTAGATACAACTCTGCATATGCAACTGAAGAAGTGATAAAAAAAATGCATACAACTACCAGCGATGAGCCAGATACTTTTTTAATCATTGATGCCTCAAAAGTTTTATTGTGACAATACACCAAAATAGCTGCTCATATTGTCATAATTAGGATCTTTATACATGGTAACAACTAAACCAATTGTTTCACAACGGATTATTTTGATTTAAGTACAAGTTTTCTGCAAAATGTATGAAAATATAGACTTTGCGTGAGGTTACGAGTAGTTCGATAGAGCAGCCAGAATACCGCAAGATGAAAGATATTTAAACTAATTGAGATAAAAGACTTCAAAGTTGAGTCAAACGAAGACATGATTCAATCTATTGATAATAAAAAGTTGACTTTTGATTATCAAGTATTCCTTTGACTCAATTTTATGAGGATTTGGGGTCGCAACGTAATGAACGATAAATGATATCTAAGCATTAGTTTAATTAGATACTTACAGGGATGACAAATAATGTTTGTCTACATCCTTATCCTTAATAGGTCCATCATTGCAAGCTCCATAGGATGATAAAAAGTGGAAAATTTTCATGTCGGCATCTATAAAAGGATAACATCTGGTTGGGGCTTTTTATGCGATTCTCCTGATGAAACCTTTTGGGTATTCAAATAAAATAGAATTTGGGTATTTTTTATCCTGTATATGGAGGTGAGTTTGGTAGAATGGAGGTTTAATCCTGGCTTGGCTCAAGATCTTCTTTTTCAATGAATTGGCAGCTGAGTACTGTTAGGTCATCTTCATGGGTTTTGTTTACTGAATATGGAAGTTTATCAAAAAGTTTAATCATTCCTTTGTTAGTTCGGTTGGTATAAGCAATAAAGCCGCTGATTTTGTTATCTTTGGCAGCCTGGTGCAGTTTATCCATTAAAACAGCGGCAATTCCTCTTCCTTGCCAATCCTGTGCTACTGAGAAGGCAACCTCGGCGATACCTCCGCCTTGTTCTGCCAGGTATGCTCCCATACCTATGACTTTACCAAAACCAAATTCACCGGTCACAGCCACTACAGTCATGTCTTTGATATAGTCAATCTGAAACATCTCCTCCATATCGTCACGGAAAAAGCAGGACTTTTCATGAAAAAATCGGGATTGAATATCTTCAGGATTCATGTTGTAAAAATGCTCCTGTACTCGTCGATCATCAACCGGTTTAGCGGCCCGGAAAGTTACTTTTTCATTTCCATACATCCGTGATTCTTCCATCTTGGCGGGATAAATTCCTTTAACAAACTCACTCAGAGTACGTTCCTTTCCCATTAGTCCAAGTTCTTTGGCTTGATCAAGCAGCTGCTGACGATAATCTGGATGAGCCAGGCTGATCATGGCCATAGCTCTCTCTTGCAGGTTTTTACCAAACAGATTAACCGCCCCAAACTCACTGATTACATATTGAACATCACTCCGGGGAACCACTACAGAAGTACTTTCCAGAGAAGCAACAATATGACTGATTTCTCCACGGCTTTGTGTGGAGGGCAGCAGAATGATCGATTTTCCTCCCGGAGCAGCTGCTGCTCCCCGGACAAAATCCAGTACTCCCGTTACTCCGGTATAGTGATCCAGGGGTAAAACATCGGCAGCTACCTGCCCGGTAAGATCGATGGCTTTGGCTACGTTGATAGTGACCATTTTGTTATGGCGTGCAATAATACTCGGATTATTGACATAGTCGGAGGGATAAAACTCTACCGATGGATTATTATTGAGAAAGGCATAAAGATCCTGCGAGCCGACAGCTGAACTAGCCACCAGTTTTCCATCGTTTAAACCTTTGTATTTATTTGTTATAACACCCTTTTTTACCAAGTCCATCATTCCATCAATAAAAAACTGGCTGTGAACTCCCAAATCGTTTTTTTCAGCCAAAGCCAGCATTATACCCTGGGGGGTGTTTCCCAGACCCATTTGAAAAGTTGCCCCATCGTCAATCAAGTGGGCTAGTAATTGAGCAATTGTATGGGCGGATTCGAACTCTTTCAAGGGTTCAATACTAAATATATTCTCTTCATGTTCCACGATCATATCCACTTCATTCAGATGAATAAATCCATGTCCAAGGATTCGTGGCATTTTGGGATTGATCTGAGCAATAACAATGTCAGAGGATTGGGATGCAGCCAGGGTAACATCCACAGATACTCCCAAACTCATCCAGCCGAAATCATCGGGAGGGGAGACTTGTATCAGGGCGGCATGTAATGGAAGATGTTTCTTTTTGAAAAGAGAAGGAACAGAAAATAAGTTCATGGGAGCGATGAAGCGCTTGTATTCAGCTATTTTGGGGGACATGGCCGATCCCTGGTAAATGGATCTAATAGTAAAATTATGCCCTTTGGATTCATTAGCAATGAGGCTGATCGGAGAAATCTGGGAACTCATCAGGCGAACAATCTCGAGATCAGAAAATCGGTCAGCCTGTTTCACCAGTGCGTTGACCAGGTGCTGCGGTTCACCACAGGCGGAACCGATAAAAATCCGATTACCCGAATGAATTTTTTGAATCGCTTCTTCGGCCGTATGGCATTTTGATTGGTATTCCTTTTTCAGTTGATCTGCCATCGTTTTATTCTCAGTTAAATTCGCTCTTGGAACCATGTTGCGATATCATTAAGGGTGGTTGTTTCATCAATATTATCCATAATATCCTGGTCAGGAACAGGATATTTTTGCTGAAGTATTTCAATGAATTCTATAGTTTTTATGGAATCACCTCCCAAATCCAAGAATGGCAAGTCCATAACAGGTTCTTGTTCAACAATTTTTTTAAATAGCTGTTGTACGGTGGCCCTAATATTATTCTCTCCCACTGATTGCACAGGCTCTTTGGGGAGAGTAGCCAGTAATCCTTCGATGTTACCTTTTTTAAATCGTTTTACATTGGCGACATGCTTGATTTTACCACTGGATGTTTTGATAATAACACCGGGTTGCAGATAATGTCTGACTGCCGGATAAATTTGAAATTGCTGTCCGATCAATTCAGTAATTTTCCAGTCTATGGTGGGTAAAATATAATTTTGCAGAATATCCATATCCTTTAAAAGATCCTTCCGCACTTCCATTGCCAAAACCAGTTGTTCTCCTTCTTCCGACTCAGTCGAATAAGCAACAATACAACCGGCTCGAAGCTCTGAGATTTGGGCGAGAGCGTATTCAATATCCTGTGGATAGTAATTCCGGCCATGAATGATGATGAGATCCTTTATTCGACCGGTGAAATAAAGGTTTTTTTCCCACAGTATTCCCAGGTCGCCGGTTGACAGGAAAGGTTGATCTTTACCTTGAATCATTTGCTGAAAAGTTTCCCTGGTGGCTTCAGGATTTTCATAGTATCCTGGGCAGACACTGGGGCCACTGATCACGATTTCGCCTACCACTCCATCTGGAAGTGCCAGATTTTGTTCATTTTTTATGACAATTTCATGACCAGACATATTAGTGCCAAGATTTACGAGGTGTTTTATTTGGTTCTCCGATGAGTTTTCATCAATTAGTTTCACCACGCCTTCTGTTTCTAAGAATTGTCGATCCACACAGAGGCTTTCCAGTTTTTTCGAAACCGAAAACAAAATGACTGTTTCCGCCATGCCAAATCCAGGACGGATGGCATTGGGTTTTAATCCGCATGAAGCAAATTTCTCATTAAAATTCTTTACTGCTGAATACTGGACTGGTTCAGCTCCAAATACCGAGCACACAAGGCTGGAAAGATTCAATTGCTGTTTTTCTTCATCACTGACTTTTTTTACACAAATATCGTAAGCAAAGGGGGGGGCATAACTATAAGAGCATTGATATTTGGAAATCATCCTTAACCATCGAACAGGTTTTAAGATAAAGTGTACCGGTGTTGTCAGAACTGCAAAACCGCCCATATAAAGTGCCCCGATCAATCCAGCGGCCAGTCCGAAATCGTGAAATAACGGTAACCACAAAGCAGTTCCCTTTTTTTCTTCCCAATGGCAGAAAATGACAGCTTGTTCCATATTAGCCAAAATATTACTATGCCCTATCATGATTCCCTTGGGCATGCCAGTACTGCCGGAGGTAAATTGCAAATAAGCAATATCTTCAGGGGACAGATCCGGCAAATCACTATGTTGTGGATCGGCATTCAGAATATCCTGGTCAGACACGATTTTGATATCGGTGAATATAGATGAAAGTTCAGGTGGTAATTGCGTGTTTAAAAAGTCTACCAACAGAGCAGTCGTAATTAAAAGCTTTGGTTTGCTGGATTTCAGAGTTGGGACGAATGTCTTCAGATATGATTGCATTTGATGTGGACCAGCTGGTTCAGATAAAGGAACAGCTAAAATCCCACCATACAGGCAGCCGTAAAATATCTTTACGAACTCCATGCTATTGGGAAGAATGATCAGGGCACGATCTTTCTTTTCAAGTCCCTGGTTTTTAATCCAGGCGGCAACATGACGTGCGGATGTATCCAACTGTCCATAACTTAGAAAATCTTCCTGATCATCCCCATCCAATAAAAAAGTGATATAATTTCTGTCAGGATGTTTTTCCGAACGTTTTTGAGCAATTTCAACGATGGTAGCACCGGTTGGTTGATTCATAAGTTCTCTCCTTTATCCGAATCTGTTTTTTTAGTAGGGAATAAAACTGATTTTTTCACGGGCCAAATCAGGAGGTTGCTTTTTAATCGTCAGTGTGATTGCCATTTCCAATGATAGTATTAAGTCGGAAATCAGATGTCAATTTATTAACGAAATAAGCATGGCGGATGTTGTTCACTTTATTGGGCATCAGTTTATAATCCCTCCCCAAAAAAAAAGCCGTTTGCATGGATGCAAACGGCTTATCGAACTTTGAAGAACAATATTATTATTTCTAGCCTTCGTTGATCTTTTCAGTTAACTCAGGCATGAACTCGAGAATATCGGCTACAATTCCGACATCTGCTACCTGAAAAATCGGTGCTTTTGGATTTTTGTTAACGGCGACCATAAAAGGTGAGCCCTTGATTCCACCCAGATGCTGGAAAGAACCGCTAATACCCATGGCCATGTATACCTTCGGTTTAACTGTTTGTCCAGATGTTCCTACCTGACGGGATTTATCCAACCATTTGGCATCGACAATAGGACGTGAACAGGAAACATCGGCCCCCATAGCTTCAGCCAATTCGTTGGCAACTTCGATGTTGTCTTCATCTTCAATACCGCGACCAATGGATACAAGTACTTCAGATTTAGTAATATCAACATCACCAGCTTCCGGTATGACTGTTTCAATATAAGTTCTCTTTACAGTCAAATCGCCGACATCCCCAGATTTGTCTACTACCTGACCACCTGCGCTTTTGCTTTCATCGGGCAGAAATGGCCCGGGACGTACTGTTATCACAGCACCGGCTGAAACGTCACATGTTACATGAGTACTTACCTGACCACCAAACTCTTGCCTGACAATTTTGAGAACAGAACCATCCATTCCTTCGAAGTCAACAACGTCGGATACAAAAGCGGAGTCCATTTTTATTGACAGACCCGGTGCCAAGTCCATTCCAAATGTATTATGAGGAACCAGAATAATAGAATCAGTCGGTATAATATTAACCAGTGCCGGTCTGATAGCTTCAGCATTAGGATAAGCTAAGGCCGCATTGTCGATTTTATAGACTTCCTTATAAGAAGCTGTCATTTCATTACAAACTTTATCAAGTTCAGCTCCTGAACCGGTAACAACAGCTGTTACGTCAGCGCTTGCATCGATTTTTTTTGCGGCAGTAATCAATTCAAGTGCGGAATCGTCCGCAACGCCGTCTTTATGTACGATATATGCGAAGATTTGAGCCATTATTGTAGTCCTCCTTTAGCTTTTAACATTTCAATAAGTTTACCAACGATTTCTTCCGTGCTTCCTTCAAGCATTTCAGCGCCTTCACCCATATCCGGCAGAAAGTAATCCACTTTTTTTACTTTTGCCGCAGCTTCACCAGCTGTATCAGCACTCAGGCCCAAATCCGATGCGCTCATAGTTGGGATTTCAACCGAAGCGACCTTTCTAATGCCTCGGATACCAACATATCGAGGTTCATTGATACCGGTTTGAATAGACAACACACAGGGGGTTGCTATTTCGTTGATTTCCTGGTCACCGCCTTCGATTTCACGACCAACTTTTAATTTCGAGTCGTCAACCACGTCAATTTTGTTTACCAATGAAGCGTAAGGAAGATCCAATAAAGCGGCAAGCATACCGCCGACTTGAGCCCCACCGGCTTCTGCCTGGGCACCGGTCATGATGATGTCATAATTACCTTTTTCAGCTACTGCTTTCAAAATTGTGGCGATACCTTTTCCATCCGCACCATTAAAAGCCTCGTCATTAACCAGAATGCCTTTTTCTGCACCCATAGCCATTTCCCTTCGAAGTACTTCTTCTGATTCTTCATCACCCACTGCTACGACTGTAACAGTTCCACCATGTTTATCAACCATTTGGATGGCTTCTTCAACCGCATAGTTATCCCATTCGTTAACTGAATAAACAAGATCGTCTCTTTCAATATCATTACCAGCACTATTGAGTTCAATCTCGTTTTCTTCATTATCGGGGACTCGCTTAACACAAACCAAAATCTCCATTAAATCCTCCAAGGTTATCAATTAAACAACTGATTATTGAATTTAAAGTCCAAACAAAGGTTCTGTTGTTTGGGTTTACTTGTATAATAATTTTTAACCGGTATTTATCCCTAAATTCCGGTTAAAATGTTGAACTGAATGATTTGCCTATTTTTTGATATGGGCGGCAATCAGTTCGGAAAAATCAATGGCTTCCATTTCTCCTTCCAAACCGGCAACTTTTATAGCATCTTCCATATTCACCAGGCAGAAAGGACAAGCGGTTACAATAACGTTTGCACCTGCTTCTTTTGCCATTTGTACCCTAAGAACACCCATACGGGTTTCCTCTTCCGGTTCGTAGAATAGCATTAATCCACCACCACCGCAGCAGAATGACCGATCCCTGCATTTTGTCATATCTACACGCTTTAATCCTGGAATGGCATCGATGGCTTTTCTGGGATCTTCATAAACCTCATTATGTCGACCCAAGTAACATGGATCATGGTAAGTATAAACTTTACCGTTTTGTTCGGTGTTGGTTAGTTGTAATTTTCCTTCGGCAATTTTTCTTGTCACTACCTGGCTGATATGTTCCACTGGCGGAATATCTTTGTATTCATTTTTCAAGACGTTAAATGCATGCGGATCAGCAGTTATAATATTTTTTACACCTGATTCCACAATAGCTTCGGTATTATTATCTTTGAGGTCTTGAAAAAGCATCTCCTCACCGAATCGTCTGACTTCGTTACCGGAATCCTTTTCCAGCTTTCCAAGAACACCGAAGTCAATATCGGCAGCATCAAGAATCTTGGCAGTGGCTCTGGAAATCTCCTGCATTCGCTCATCATAGGATGAAATACTGTCGACAAAATAAAGAGTTTCCGCTTCTTCGCCGTTTTCAAGCGACTTAACTTCACATTCCTCTTTAAATTCTTTATCGGTGGCCCATTCCAGGCGTTTCTTTTCCATTTTACCCCATGGATTTCCACGCTTTTCCAAGGCTTTTAACGGTTTCTGCAATGTTTGCGGAACCATTCCTTCGTCCACCATTCCCCTTCTTAAATCAACGATTTTATCAATATATTCAATGCCAAGTGGACATTCCTCTTCACAAGCTCCACAGGTGGTACAGGACCAGATTTCGTCCTCTTCGTAAGTAGTACCAATCAGCATTTCACTTTCTGCTTTTGCTCCAATGATCGGATGTTGTTTGAACAATTGGTTACGTCCCTTAATTGAAATAAAGCGTGGGCTAAGTGGTCGTCCAACAGTGTTAGCAGGACATTGATCGGAGCATCGGCCGCAATCTGCACAAGAATAAAAATCGAGCATGTGCTTCCAGGTAAAATCTTCCAGCCTTTTTACACCAAAAGATTCCAGCTCATCCAGCTTATCATCGGCAACACCGAACTTAACCGGTTTGATTTTTCCTTTATCCAATCGCATGAACAGCACATTGAATATCGACGTCATTACGTGAAAATGCTTTCCAAAGGGCAGGAAACAGAAAAAGAAAAAGAATACAATATCATGAGCATAGTATGAGATTATATGGGTAGCCTGCAATGCAGGTATGGAACTACCTGCCAGCATGCCACTGAAAATCCAAACCAATGAACCGGGAGCAACAAAACCATGATGAGATCCAGCGGCTATATATGCTGCTTCATAAAGACTTTCGGTTATCATCAATGTTGAAATTATACCCAGTACAAAAACTGCTTCCGCTGTATGATCATGTCCATATTTCTCAGGTACGCTATATCTTGACGGTTTAAAGATACCTCTTCGTACGGCTGCAATGATGCAGGCAATAAATACGATAGTAGCCGCATAATCCTTAATGACCACGTATATTCCTTCATTAAAACCCGGTATACCAAAATTGGGGAAAATCCCTATAACAGCCAGGGACAGAGTCCTAACGGATAAAATAAGAAAACCGAAGAAAATAGCGATATGTAATATACCGGCTAAAAAATAACGTGGCTGTCGATACTGAGCCAACCAGATTTTTATGATGACCAATACTCTTTCGAGAATTCGATCGGTTCGACTATGATCCGGAGCAGCAGCATTGATTAAGGGCAGTACGCGTTTTGAATATATAAACACAACGCAGCCCAATCCAATCACAGTGATTAGAATGGAAAGTAGTATTATGGGAATTCCCAGAACCGAATAGTTGGCCGGGGCGATTAATGCTGGTGACATATTTGCTCTATTCCTCCTTGATATAGAATTATCACTTTTGCTTGACGTAAATCAGATTCATTTGTTTCCTAAGGAAGCGAATCATGAAAATGTTTCAATTATCTCATTTATGGAACATTGAAAGGCTGCTTTGAAGATAAAAGCGATAAATCATTGAAATGATAGGATACGAGACAGGATTTCTCGCTTATCAATTTTTTAAAGAACGAACATTCATTCTTGAATTGCAGCCCTTTAAAACGTCCTAAAAAAGGTAATAAACAATTTTACATCTGTCAATAAAAAGGTTATTGTGAGAATCTTGTCTACGTGGCATAATTGTCTCCTTACGAGCATTAATCAAACTATTACCCTGGCATCATTGAACCATGGAAGAAATTGAACGAAAGTTTAGATAGAAAAAACCCGACGAAAGAAGAAAGGAAGACCGAAGGGCTATCTCGGAAATTTCAGATATACTCGTCATTTTTTTTTACACTGGCATCATTCTTTTTCCAATGGTATTTGTGCTTTTTTTTGTTCTTGTAATTAGCTTTCAGAAACACATCTAAAATCGAATTTAAGAATTTACACCAAAGACATATACACATTTTTTATTCAATCAAAGTTCATGTCTGTTTTATGCGGAGTTTGTCGGATTTTCCCCGTATTCTCTGATAACAACTTTCTTAAAATCGGCCAATGAAAGAAAAGACCAAAAAAGAACAGGTTGAAGACTATCTCAACAAATTGATAGAGTCAGACGATTTTACGATAGATAATCTGCTAGATCTTACAGTGGCTGATCTGGCTGAGGTGCCTGAACTTAATAAGATCGGTAAGATCACCATTAGCAACTGCCTTTCTAAATTCAAACATAAATACGAGGACGTTTTTTTTAACGATATAGAAAACGGTTACCATTTGAATGCAGATGAGCAAGTAGGCATGGAAATAAAGATGGATTTTGCCGAAGGTAAGTTTGAGAATGAAGAAATTCTGGCTTTAAAGAAAATCGCTCGTGAACATAAAGAAAATCAGAATTCTGCGCTGATTGAATTGAAACTGGCCTTAAAAAATGCTGGTATAGACTACATGATGATCCTAAAAGATTATCGAGCGCAAAAAGAGATGGAATTGTTGGAATGGGAAGAGTCACTGGATTAATGATCAACTACCGTCTGAAGTATATTTTTCTCCATCTGTGGGTATTGTACCATCAGACAAAGTGAGATGAGGATTAATAAGAACAATATCGCACCTCCGCCTACAAAGGCGATCTTCATATTTAAAAAATCCATCAATATTCCAGTCAATATCGGGCCGATAAACATACCCATGCTGTGCCCCATGTTTTGAATGGACATGATTGCCCCCGGTGATCGGAGATTTTTCCCCACTACTGCTGACATGGCGGTGGTCGAAGGTGTCAAAATTCCCCCGCCAATCCCGGTGACAATAATAATAACATATAGCTTCCATATACTGTCCAACCAGTACAATGAAACAATAGATCCAGCGGTTAATACGCCACCTGCCCCCATCAATAGTCTTTTACTCATATGATCGGACAAAATTCCCATGGGAATAGAGCAAACTGCTGTTATCATTACGGTTAAAGACATGATAAAACCAATGGATACAGCAGAGAGAGAAAACTCGAATTCGGCAAACAAGGGAAGGAAGCTCCATAATGCACCGACACATAATATATGTCCAAATCTGGACAAAAAAAGTCCTGCAATGATGGGATTATGGATAAGGATATGAAATCTTTTTAATTCCTCTGTTTTTAATAACTTTTTCTCTTTTTGGGTTGATGGAAGTAAAAAAACACTGGACAAGAATCCGATCAGGCACATGAGTCCCATGCTAAGAAAAGAGATTCGAAGTCCAAAAGTAGCTTTGATCAAACCACCCAGAAAAGGACCAGCACTTAATCCCGAATAAAACCCTATATTAATGATACCCATCACTTGTCCTTCCTTGCCATTATCAGTTATTTCTGCTGCATAGGCTTGAGCAACCGGAAGAATCATGGCTGAAGATATACCTTGAAAAAAGCGGATAGTGATTAACATAACCACACTATCTGAAAAGATAAACGCGACTGAAGCACAAAAATAGGCGAACAAACCGACAGAGATAAAAGGTTTTCGTCCCTTAAGATCGGATAAACGACCGAAATAGGGCAAAAAAATCGATCGTGCAATGGAAAACATACCAAAAATCAATCCAATTAAGAAACCGGATGCGCCCATGGAAAGGGCGTACGCAGGAAGCAGCGGAACCACAATACCCTGCCCCATGGTTGAAGCGAAGATGGAAAGGCTTAAAACAATGAGTACTTTCCAATTCATTTTTTAAGGCAGGAAAAGATTAAAATAACTAAGAAGTTATAGTTTATGGAATCATTGAGAACTAAAGCTTACATTTTAGTTTTTTATCGTGTCCCTATGACTGCCGATTTTTGATGGGTCAATAAGAGCAAGTTTCCTGTCATCCTGAAAGTGAGGCGAAGTCCTTAGGAGGAACGACAAAGGATCTATATGTGCCAAAAGCAAGGAATGTTACTGTTTACCTGTAAACGTGTTTGCTTCAAGTTCTGTGAAACCAGTATCAAAAGATCTCTTTAAAAGTCGGAGATTCTTCAGGTTGCCAAGACTCCATCAGAATGACACTGGTTTGAAAAAGACATGTACAAGTAAGAATCAAATCCAAACTTTAAAATATGGGTATAACTTTTAGTTATTATTAGTGATACATGCTTACTTTGCCGGTATTTAAGACAAAGAATCTTTATTAACGACAGAGATTCCCGGTGCTGCTAAACAATGCAGTGATTGAATTGTTTCTGCGATGTGCTTAACTACATCCCTGACTTGCGCCGCAGGTAATACAGACGAAACATGTACCGGTTCTCATAAACTCAATTCCGCCGCATTCTCCACATGGCATGTGATCATTGGTGGCAATAGGTTGGTGTTCGTATTCGGCCTCATCATCGGCAGTTATTCCGGGATTCCCGGGATTGTTCTGTAAGTCGTCGTTCTTACTGTTTATACCGTTGATCCCGTTTAAAGGCGGTTTGATCTGAAAAAAATCAGTTCGTCCCAGATATGTATAACCAAGGATTCGAAAGATTGCATCGATCAAAGAGGTGGCATTTTTCAGGTATGGATGTCCCTCAACATAACCGTGTGGTTCAAATTTAGTGAATGAAAATCGTTCCACCAGTTTTTCCAACGGAACTCCATGTTGCAGACTAAATGAAATAGCAATGGCAAATTGGTTCATTAATGCTCGAACCGTTGAACCTTCTTTATATCCTAAATCAATAAAAATCTCTCCCAACGTGCCATCGGGATTTTCTCCGCTTCTGAGGAATACTTTTGTTCCAGCTACCTTAAATTCCCAGGTCCTGCCCATACGTTCATCCGGTAGTCGTTTGGATTTCCCCCAATCCAGAACTTTTTTATCCAAACGATCTTTGTATTTATTTTGTAGTTTTTCGATCTCTTTTTTTAAAAAGTTGATGGTTTCCAGGTTTTCCTTTTCTTCCTTATCCGGCGCGGTTGATAATGGTTGAGATCCCTTTGATCCGTCGCGATAAATGGTAATGGCTTTCAAACCCAACCGCCATGATTCGAGAAAAATATTATACACATCTTCTGCACTACAACCTTTTGGAATATTAACTGTTTTACTGATCGCGCCGCTGATAAACGGTTGAATAGCGGCCATCATTTTAACATGTCCCATGGGATCAATGGAGCGTTTTCCATTACCACTCGACATGGCACAGTCAAAGATGGATAGGTGTTCATCCTTTAAATCATCCGCTCCTTCGATGGTTGAGTTTTTCTTAATATACTCAGTAATTGCTTCAATCTGTTTTTGGGAATATCCAATGCGTGCCAAAACATGGGGCACGCTGTGATTAACCATGGGAATAACACCGCCACCGGCTAACTTTTTCCACATGACCAGCGAAAATGCAGGTTCAACCCCGGTAGTAGCGCAGTCCATTAATAAACCGATAGTTCCGGTGGGTGCCAGAACCGTAACCTGAGAGTTCTTAAATCCTTGTTTTTTACCAACTGCAATAACATTCTCCCAACATTTTTTTGCCTCTTCGGCAAGAATATTGATTTCAGAGTTATTTTTGATTTTATAGGTGTCGTCATCCAGTGATGCAAGGTGCTTATGCATGACATTCAGCATCACATCCTGGTTTTTGTCATATCCTTCGAAAACACCGGTCTTAGATGCAATTTCAGAGCTGACTTCGTAAGCATGCCCGGTCATAATGGCAGTAACCAAACCTGCCATGGCGCGACCTTCAGCACTGTCATAGGCATATCCAGCCATCATTAATAAGGTTCCAAGATTGGCGAATCCAAGTCCTAAAGGTCTAAATTTGTGACTGTTTTGGGCAATCTTTTTTGTAGGATAACTGCTGAAGTCCACCAGGATATCCTGTGCCGTTAGAAAAATTCGACAAGCTTCTTTGAACCGCTCGGTTATAAATTTTCCTTTTTCATAGAACTTCACCAGGTTCAAACTGGCAAGATTACATGCGGAATCATCGATAAACATAAATTCGGAGCAGGGATTGGAGGACCGGATGGGCGCTGTATTCGCACAAGTATGCCAGGCATTGATGATTGAATCATACTGAATTCCGGGATCAGCGCAGTTCCAGGCTGCTTTACAAATCTTCTGAAATAACCAGCGGGCTTTATAGGTTTTATAAACCTTACCATCGGTTCGATTAATGGTTTCCCAATCCTTATCATTTTCAACCGCTCGCATGAATTCATCGGTTAAGCGAATGGAATTATTGCTATTTTGTCCGCTGACAGTGGCATATGCCTCCCCGTTAAAATCAGAGCTATACCCTTGCGCAATCAGAGCCAGGGCTTTTTGTTCTTCTTTGACCTTCCAGTCGATAAAATCAACGATTTCCGGATGATCGATATCCAGGCATCTCATTACAGCTGCACGACGAGTAGTACCACCACTTTTAATGGCTCCGGCGGCACTATCCAGCACTTTCAGAAAACTCAGTAATCCCGAACTTTGACCGCCACCACTTAATTTTTCATTGGAACCTCTCAATTGACTCATATTGGACCCAGTACCACTGCCATATTTGAAAAGGTTGGCTTCGCTTGATGCCAATTCAAAAATGCTGTTTAGATCGTCTTCCACGCTTTGGATAAAGCAGGCGCTGCCTTGGGGGCGTTTGTATTGATTTTTTATTTTTGTAAAGTCGTCTTTACCGTCCCAGGCATAGTTTTCCCCGTTTCCCTTAATTTTGTATTTGTGATGTAGACCAATATTAAACCAGACAGGGCTGTTAAAGGCGCCGTGTTGATGTAGCAACAACCACTTAAGATCGTTGTTGAAGTTTTGGGCATCCATATCCGAAGCAAAGTAACCGTCTTCGTTTCCATAATCGGAAATTGTATCTACCACTCGCGAGATCAATTCTTTTATGCTAGATTCATGTCCCCGTTTATTGGGAACGCCAGCTTTTCTAAAATATTTTGAAGCAACAATGTTAGTGGCCAGTTCGCTCCAGGTACTTGGAACTTCAACATTTTTCATTTGAAAAATCACTTCACCATCGGCAGAAGTAATAGCCGCATCCCTTGCTTCCATTTCGACTGTATCCCAGACTGTTTGTGTTTTTTGAGATTTTTGAAAAAAAGTCGATTTGAATTTTAATCCGTTTTTTCTATTTGACATGGTTTTTCCCGCTTGACCCGAAAATGAAAGGTTTAAGTGTAATGAACAACCTATTATGCCCCAATCGATAAAAGGGAGGCTAAAGGAGCATAAAGCAAAATTTCCATTTTACCAAAACCCGATAACTAGATTTCATAAAACAGTCTTAGAGATTTAGAATATTTTTTTATGAAGTGCAATTATTTATTGGAATAAAACGTATATCATATACAAATGATTGAAAAAACATAACAATAGTAAATATATTGTTGTTTCAAAGCATTAGTCATTAAAGTGACGACGCAAAGCATCTTTGATCACATTCAGTATCTGCCATACTTCCCTTTCGAATTGACCTCCGATCAGAATAGTGGCTAGGAAGTTGCCCCCTTGATTGACCGGTATCAGATTTACTATGGATATCAGGCAGCCATATTTTTTTTCCAAGTTTGAACAGTAGATTAAAAATGGTTGGTTATCCGTTAATTTTTGACTTTTGATAAAAAAATTAGTGAATAATCCCACAGGATGGCGGTTGATGGCGTTGTGCCATTCAAATGCAACTCTTCCCATGGTAAAGCGAGCATTTATTTCCAACAGAAGAAACTGGCCTGGGTGGGTTTCGATAAGATCAATACCGACCGGTCCTGTATAACCGGTTTTACTGATAATTTCGAATACGGGATTGATGGATGGTAATAAAGTTGTCAATTGCTTAGAATAGGAGTCGGAGAGAACATTTCCCAGATAGGCATTGTCTTTACTACAATAAAGTTTGCTAAGAACCAGCGGTTTACATTTCCCGCTTTCCATGATAATTGCCTGTATGCTCCACTCATTGACGATAGGCATCTTTTTTTCAAGTAGAATCCCACCTGATTTATTGATCCATGTTTTCCATTTTTTAATTTTTCGTTGGGAAAAAGGACCTGAACGGCATTCATCAGATAATTTACCGGAGGTTCCAAAATAATGTTTGACAAAAAAGAGAGAATGGTATCTTTGAAAACGTTCTAAATTCCGGTGTAAATTTTCAGTCGAAATAGTTTGGTCCGTGATGTTCAATGTTGGAATGGAAAACCGATCGGGTAATAGCTGATCTCGGCAATAAAATGAAAAACTTTTTGAATTCAATGTTCTAACGTTTCTATTAAATCCTTGTTCAATTTTTCTATTGGAAATTTTATTGTTTAATTCAACTGCCTTTGGGCTCCATCCCCAGGGGGAAAGACGAAATCCATTCAGGTCAGACTTCAGTGGTGGGTTATTTTGCAGATCTAAAAAGATGGAATTACTTTCGTTTTTAATTTCCGATAGTTGGATAAAAGACGGCAAATAACCAAGCTGTTGATTCAGCTTTTCCAGTACGTGTTGATCGGGAAGTTCATGACAAAGGATGGCATCATTAGGATTGGCAAAGGGAGCAAACAATGCTGCCGAACGGTTCAGAAAATGCCAGGGAGATATACCGCTTTGTTGAAGGTTAATAACTGATTGTCCGGCCAGCTCAAATTCAAAATCATAATTGTAGATCCACAACTTTGGGTAATGTTGTGATTTGTCTGAATCGACCATTTTTAATTCAACGGTTGTGTAACTTGTGCTTTGATCCTTGCTGTGGAAAGACGCTGTGCAAGCATAAAGTCTGATTTATCTCTTTTTTATGTCATTCAAGATTATTTTTTCGACTTGTGCAAGCACATCTTTCGGATAGATGAGATCCAAACAAAAATAATCCCGACATTTTTCTCCAATACATTTATATTTTTGACGACAATCCACTTTTGGTGTAAATATGTGCGAGTCTGCCAGATAGGGTTCCCATCTTTTTGCCGATTGGACTTTAATAGGGGGGTATAAAGAAATGATACGGGTTCCAACTGCATTGGCCATATGTGTGGGACCGGTGCTCGGACCGATATACAGCCTGCTTAAAAACAACAATACAGCTAGCTCTCTTAATGTCAGCTGATTAGAAACATCAACCAATTGCTCTGGAAAGCGGTTATCAACTGCTTTTCGCAATTCTTGATTGGCATCTTCTTCAGCTTGCCCCGCACCTGTTAGTACAACATTTAGTCTGAGATTAAGAAGTCCAATCAGTAATTTTTGATAATACTCCTTTGTCCAGTTAAGAGCAGATCCGCGCATCCCACCATGCAGGACAACCCATTGGTTCGGTGAATTTTTAAACTGGAACAGTGACCCTTTAACTGACTTGAATTTACGGATTTCGTCGGGAGTAATAAATATTTTTGGTTTTGTGCTTGGGATATCTCCAAGGTTAAAAATCTTTAACAATTCAAGATTATACTCGGCTTCATTTTTAACGGATCGAGACCTTTTCTGGACAACGGGATGGGTATAGAAAAAAAACACACTGGGTTTGCTAAGGGGACCAATACGTACAGGGATACTTTTTAGCTTTGGCAACAATGCTTGAATAATCGGATCATTAACCAATACTAATAAAACATCAAATTGATGGGATTCAATTTTTGAGATTAATTTTTGGACATCATATTGCTGATCAACAGTGATAATGTTATCAATATTACGATTATTAAAAAGCAATGGTGTTACGGTCTTATTGCAAAGAATTGATATTTCGCAATCCAGTTTCTGTTTTAAAACTTCAAAAACAGGAAGGGTCAGGATAAAATCACCGATTGTGTCTGTTCTGGAGATTAATATCCGTTTTGGATTTTGCGTCGGTTTTCTTAAAAAAACAGCCATAAAATATGAACATTAGAAATATTCTGGTAATACGTTTTTCATCCTTGGGTGATATTATCCTGTTGACACCTTTATTTAGGGAGTTGAAAAAGAAATTTCCCCAAGCCAACATCGATTTTTTCACGTCAACTACATTTCAGTCGATTTGTCTTAACAATCCCAATATCTCCACCATTATTCCCCTTGATAGGAAGAAAGGAAATTCTGAATTATCAAGGATTGTTAAGCTTATAAAATCAAAAAATTACGACCTGTTTTTTGACGCTCACTACTCCTTGAGAAGTCGATTATTTTTGTTTCGTTTATTTGGTGCACGTTATTTTTTCAACAAATCAATCAAAAGAATTGACAAACGAAGCTGGAAACGAAATCTATTGTTGTCCACAAAAATTAATCTGCTGGAAAATCACATATCTCAGCGTGAAGCTTATTGTCGATTATTGGATGATTTTAGTGAAAAGCGTTCCTATCAAATGGAAACTGAATTGTTTCCAAGCAATGATGATAAGGCTAAAATAAGGCATATTCTGCATCAATTTAATCTGGAAGGGAAGACTTTAGTTGCCATGGGACCTGGTGCATCATTCCAGGGAAAATGCTGGCCAAAGGAAAACTATTTGAAATTATCGGAACAACTACAGGCATCAGGATTTTCCATTGTTTTATTGGGTGGGGCGGACGATTCAGAACCAGGTTGGATGGTAAATAATAGTAAGGAAAAACCGTTGGACCTTTCTGGTAAACTGTCATTTATAGAATCTGCTGCGCTTTTAAAACAATGTCAACTAACCATCAGCAACGATTCAGCAGTGTTTCATCTGTCAGAAGCCGTAGGAACGCCAGCAATTACCATATTTGGTCCCACAGTCAAAGAATTCGGTTATGCACCTTTTCTCAAAGATAGTCGATTAATCGATATATCTTTACCTTGTCGTCCCTGTAGTCGAAATGGAAAAGGCAACTGTAAAAATCCCATAGAGCGCCAATGTTTGTATGATATTACTGTGGATTTGGTTTTTGAACAGGCGTTTAATGTCTTGAAATTAAGTTAAAATCTTCTTGTTTTCCTATCATAAATTTTTTTTATTTTAGATCGTCTTCGAATAAACCCAATTTAATCAAATATTTGGTAAAAGACAGCTGTCGAAAAACGGTAATATATCAGTTTAGAACGCATTGCAATAGTCATTTGAGTGTTGACAATTTAAATTAACCGATTAAAAAATGGAAGAAAGAAAGTCTTTGGTTAATAATGTTGGAAAAGCATCCTTCCGAAAATCATAACCAATGATGGAATATCTAATTGTAACAAATTCCAGTATATCAAATAAAACCGCAAGGTTTTGGGCAAAAAACAATTCCTACATCCTGAGTTGTTTTCCAAAAGCCGAAGTTATAATCTTGACCAATGGGAATCTAAAACTATCCACTGAGCTTGAAAAATTCGATGTCATTATCCTTATTGGTAGCGATCGTTTTTATAATTTTTTTGTCAATTCAGCTTTTCAATTTCTTAATGATCGCACGAAGCTGACGGCCGTTGCTTTTATTCCTGATAGACGAAATTCTGCGTTGTCCAGTGGTATGGGATTACCGCAGCAACTCTCTGAGCAAATTGAACTCATAAATAGTGGACAATCAGTTTTGCTCGATCTGGTTCGATGTCACTATATTGATAACCGTGGATTTCCCAAAGACCTGCTGGCTCTTAACGATGTCTTAATCGGCATTCCACCTCTTAGACTTCCGCTCCTTCTACGTACTATTGCCGGTCTGGCAAAAACACCACCCATCTTGCCATCCAAAAGAAAAACAAAGGAGATACAACTGTTAAGCAATGGATGCTCACTATATGAAGGATCATATGTTTTCTCAATGATACTGCTGGGTAGTAGAATTACCGACGGACCCAAGGTAAGATCAAGAGTCAGGGCCAATATTAACAAGTTCGATTATTTTCAACTTAATTCTCAAACTATAAGGGATGTTACCTTCTCCCTGCCTGGCTTTTTTTCCGGCAATGATGAAAATGCCAATAACTATTTGTTTATTGGGAAATATGATGAATTAACCATAAAAGGTGATGGGCAGGAAAACACAATAATCGTTGATGGGCAACATGTTGGCCGGCTGCCGGCAACCTTTACCCTGTTGCCTAAGGCATTACGGGTTATCTCCCCTATGATTAGTGTGAGAGTGAAACAATCCTGGAAACCTCGTGTCATTCAATCGAATGCTCCAAAACCCATTGGCAGTGGAAATAACCTAAAACAAAAACCAATGTATCGTAAAGGAACAAAATAGAGTCTATTTTTTACGCTTAATGGTAAAGTTAACGCGCCCTTTCTCGACTGCTTTACTGCCGAATAATGGTTCGTATCGATATTGATACAGGGTTTCAATAGCTAGCTTTTCCAGTTCCGGATCTGCTTTTTGGATTGGAATCACTTGATCCACTTCTCCATTTGGTAAAACCGTCACCTCCATTACTATGGTGATATCACGATCCAGGTTTAATTGAGGATGGTTTGGTTTATAAAGAACCTTTCTTTGACTTAAATCCCCTTTAATGGAATTTCCTTTGGGTATCTCGGTATCGCTGCCGTTTCCTTTGATTCCGTCTTGTTTATTTGGGTCATTCGTGTTGGTGACGTGGTCTTTGATGTTCGGATTGATATCATCTTTGATATCTCCCTTTGACACCTGATTGACATCCAGGTTGCTTATTTCCGGGGATGGAGAGCCTTTGGAAGTGAGATCCGATGTTTGCCTTTTAGATACTACTGTTTTGGGTAAAGGTGTCAACTCCGAAGAGGTTTCTTTATTTTCTGTTCCTAAGCCGGGTATTTCCAGTTTTTTTCCACTGATACGAACATTTGACACTGTTCCGTCGGATCCTTGTTTGTATAGTTTTGACTGGATCGCAATGACTGGCTTTTGTGGTGGACTAAATATCGATTTAGATGATTCTGTATCTTGAATGCTTGTTTTGGGATTTGCTTTGGTGACAAATTGATTTGGTTTGCCTTTCCGAAGTTTTTTGGGGGAAGGTTTTATAGACTTTGGCAATCGTTTGGCAATCGGGACAGGTTTTTCCGGTTCAATCAGACTGACTTCAAAGATTTCTTCTTTAATTTGAATGTCAGGTGATAATTTAAACTGAAAAATAAAAAAAATGTGAAGGCAAAATGAGAGGAGTACCAGCGTGGCAAAGGGTTTATTTGGAATGAGGTTTGGTTTGGTTTGTTCAAACATGGCGATTTATCTCAATGGCAAGTCGAACCCTGCCATTGAGATTGAATTTAGAAGTCCTTTTAGTATGACTGCCAGGGATTTGGCAGCTGACCCAGCAGCTTACTTCGAAGCCTCTTCTTCTTGCTCCTCAGCTGGTTTCTCAACGGATTCCGTTTCTTCAGGAGCAGGTGCATCTGGTGTTTCTTCAGCTGCTTCCGCTTCTTCAGTTTTGACAACTTCTTCAGGAGCAGGTGTTTCTTCAGCTGCTTCCGCTTCTTCAGTTTTGACAACTTCAGCAACAGCTTCGGTTGACTGCTCTTCAGAAAGCTCAGCTTTAATTGAGGGCTCTTCTGTTGAAGTTTCTGTTTCCGCAGGTTGATCTACAGTCTCATCTTCAGGTGGTATGACGATATCGCCTCTTTCCTGAAGCATTTTATAATTGGATTCTGAAAGTCCGATTACACTCAACCCCAATCGGCGTTCACTTGCTTTTAGGTTAATGACTTTTGCCTGAATTTCGCTATCGATGGGGTAGAATTGGGTCAGGCTCTTTTTATTCACCTCTTTATCAATTTCACTAATATGGATGAGGCCTTCAATACCGGGTTTGATTTCCAGAAATACACCAAAGTCAGCGATATGAACGATCTTGCCGTTTACCACGTCTCCTTCGGAGATTTCGTCTTCCAGTTTTTGCCAAGGATCATCCGTCAGTTGTTTGATTCCCAAGGATAGCCTCTGGTTGTCCACATCGATATTCAGAATCTTAACGTCTATTTCATCACTCTTTTTGTAAATCTCGTTAGGATTTCGCTGACGTTGACTCCAAGACATATCAGAAACATGAACCAAACCGTCAATGCCTTCATCCAGTCCGACGAACAGTCCAAAATCGGTAATGTTTCTGATTTTTCCTTTGACTACAGTTCCCGGAGGATTACTGTCGGCAATCTCTCTCCATGGATTCGGAGTAGCCTCTTTCATGGACAGTGATATACGTTTTTGTTCCGTATCAAGTTCTTTAATGATGGCGGTGATCATATCACCCAAGGCTACCACGGTAGATGGTTGTCTGATTTTTTTGGTCCATGACATTTCTGAGACATGAATCAGACCTTCTACGCCCTCTTCGATTTCGATAAAGGCACCGTAATTGGTCAAACTGACCACTTTTCCTGTAACTTCGGTTCCGATGGGGTATTTCTCAGCCACGCTATCCCATGGATTTGGTGTCTTTTGTTTCAAACCGAGTGAAACTTTTTCTTCTTCCTCGTCGTACTTCAATACAATGACTTCAATTTCATCGCCAATGGCATACATTTCGGATGGATGGACAATTCGTCCCCAAGTCATATCTGTTATGTGAAGTAATCCATCCACACCACCCAAATCGACGAAAATTCCGTAATCTGTGATGTTTTTGACGTGACCGGTAATTATAGCATTTTCCTGCAAGAGTTCCAGTGTCTTTTCTCTTTGCTCTTCACGGTCAATTTCCAGAATGGCACGTCGGGATAATACAATATTTCCGCGTTTTGGATTATACTTAAGAACTTTGAAATCAAATCGTTCGCCAAGAAGTTTGTCAAGGTTTCTAACCGGTCGTAGATCAACCTGGGAACCAGGGAGAAAGGCCTTAATGCCGATATCGACAGATAATCCACCTTTGATTCTGGCTGTAACAACTCCAGAAACGATACCGTCTTCATCATAAACCTTACCGACCTCTTCCCAAACCCGGAGACGATGGGCTTTTTCCTTTGAGACAACAACTTGTCCGTTTTCATCTTCTTTACGTTCCAGGTAAATTTCGGCTGTGTCTCCTTCTTGAACGGTTAATTCACTTTCTGAGTCCAAGAATTCCTGAGTGGGTATTTGACCTTCTGATTTATATCCGAAATCAACAGTTACAAAATCCTTAGTAATTTTTGTAACTGTACCTTCAACAATTTCAAATTCGTTAATGTTTTCAAGGCTTTCTGCAACTTGCTTTTCAAAATCGAATTCTTCGTCTATAAATTCAATTTTGGTATCTTCTATATTGTTTTCTGTAAGTTCAGTCATGTTGCCACTGGTTTGGTTAAAAGGTTGATAAAATACATGGAAAAAATTATTAAAATTTACATGTAGAGTTCGGTAGAAACAACAGAACAAACTTTATTTATGTCTGTTATAGGATATTTAGTCAATGTATATTTTACAGAATGACGTTAGAATTTTAGTGATGGAGCCACATTATCTAAAGAAAAATAGTGAACCCCAAAAAAGATTCTGACCAAGTCTGTTTCGATTGAGAATTCATAAAATAAGTAGCAAGGTCAGATGTAACAATTTGGTATTCGTTTGATCATTAGCGCTAAGATACTGTAAATTTGATTGCTCCACATTAGATTGTGCTTTATAATTATGACGATATTGTGAAGCTTTAAACATTATTGTTTACCAGAGTTATTCCAAATACGAAGTTTACAGCGGTAGATTCACCAAAAAAAAAGAGCATTTATGAATTTTTATCCTGCCAAAATGCTGTTATTTATTTTGTTTTTATTTGCTTTTGCCGTTTCATGCAGTTCAACACAGGATGATATTAAAGTCGGTGCATTGGATCATTTCAGGCGTGGAAATGCCTATTTTAATGCCAATCGGCCGAAAGCTGCAGCCAAGGAGTATAAAATTGCCATTGCCCTGGACTCATCAAGGGAGCAATTTTACTATAATCTTGGATTAGCTTACTATTCGCTGGTATTATTCAAGCAGGCTATTGATGCATATTGGAAAGCAATTGAATTAAAACCGGATTTTGCAGATGCTTGGTACAATCTTTCACTGGCTTTTGAAAAGATTAATGAAACCGATAAAGCGTTTATGGCTTATCAGAAATATCAAAAATTGAATCTATCAAAAGAAAAAAAGCCGTCAGAAAAGACCGATAATAAACAAAATACGGATTCAGATGGATGAAATGGATTGGCTTAAAAAGGAACGGAGAGTAGTTGGAAAAACAGCTTTTGGTTCATGATAAAATAATAAGGGGAATAAGCTGCAATCTGCCAAAACAGCGTTTGAGTTTTCCCAAAAGGTATTGTAGGTTTAATACTTACTGAAAGCGGAGAACTTCCAGATGTAACAAAACAAAAAGGTTATGGTTTGAATATTTTACAGAAATTGCCAGCTCCTTGAAACACGGATAGATTGACGAATGTTTTTTTCGAAAGTCAGTCAGTATAAAAAACTAAATGTAAATGGATAACCAACAAAAAACACTTTCATATTCAGACATACTTAAACCAATTGAAAATCAGTTAAAAGACGTTGAAGAGGTTATTTTAAAGCATCTTGAGACTGATATATCCCTTTTATCCAAGGTCAGTCGGTACATCCTGACAGCAGGAGGTAAGCGATTCCGTCCGGCAGTACTTTTGCTGGCTGCCGGAGCGGTTGGAGAAATCAATTACAATACATATGTTGCTGCGTCGGTTGTGGAACACATTCATACAGCAACTTTGCTTCATGACGATGTTGTTGATAACGCGGACATCAGGCGATCGAAAAAAGCAGCCCGATCGATATGGGGAAATGAACTATCTGTTTTGGTTGGTGACTATCTATTTACAGTGTCATTTAAATATATGGCTGAACTTGGGGATCTGGAACTGATAACGGCATTATCAAGTGCTACTACTAAGTTGGCTCAGGGAGAGATTATCCAATTGGATCGGGATAATCAAACAGCTACTGAAGAAGAGTATTTGAAGATTATTGATTATAAAACTGCGAGTTTGATTGGCGTTTCCATGCAAATTGGTGGTATGCTTGGTGGAGCAGATGCAAAACAAAAATTGGCTCTACACGATTGCGGGACCAATATTGGAATGGCATTTCAAATAGTTGATGATGCATTGGACTATGATGTTGGTAACATTGAACTGGGCAAACAACCAGGGACCGATTTAAAAGAGAGAAAAATCACGCTACCTTTAAGTCATGTGCTGGAAAACGGATCAGCATTGGATCGGAATACCATCAATGGAATATTGGATGCTGACATCATAACAGATGATCATGTCAAGCAAGTCTATCATTTGATGAAGGAGTATGGATCCATCAAATATTCGTTGCAACGGGCAAGGACTTATGCGGAAAAAGCCAAAGCCTGCTTAGAGATCATTGATGAAAGTCAGTATAAAACAGCTATTAAGCTGTTAGCCGATTTTATTATAGATCGTAAAAAGTGACAATCAGTATTGGATGAAAACGAGGCGGTTCCATTTATAGGGAACAAAATGCATTCAATGAAACCAGAACGACTGGTATCAGTCAGACAAGTGTAAAACAGGATTGTTTAAGAGTTGTATGGAAAAGATCTTTTTAAACGATAATCCAAGTTTAATTAAAAATACTGTTGAAATTATTGGTGCGACAACTTATTTCAGAACCGTTGATACTGAATTGTTAAAAGAAGTCATCCAAAACTCCTGGATATTTGAGTTGGATTCGGCAGAATACCTGATACGGGAAACCAAAAAAAGCGATCGCATGGTTTATATTTTGCTGGGTGGTGAATTTGATGTATTTGCTGGCGGAAAATTTATTCTAAAAATTAATCAACCCGGCCAAACCATTGGAGAAATGGCCGTCATCAGTCCCGATACTCCCCGTTCTGCCGATGTGATTACTACTTCCCCCAGCCGAGTAGTGGCTATCGAGTCCAGCTTTTTAGAAAGAAAAGACCCCAAAACAGCGGAATTGGCAAAAACTTTTCTAATGCTTTTCAGCAATGTTCTTTCTGAAAAACTCCGTGTAACCACTGATCGAGCAAGACTGTATGAAAATGCTGTACTGGAAAAAAAGGAGATTGATAAGTATAACAAGGAAATAACAGATATTTCCAAAGATCTTAAAAAGGAACTACAGCAAAAACTGGAGCAGATTAAGTTATATTCCCAAGTGGTTGAATCTAACCAGGATGCCATTATTACTTCAGAGGAGCAGGGAACTTTGCTTACAGGGAATGAAGCTTTTTTACGCCTTTTTGGTTATGAAGATAGCAGAATTAAAAGTCTTAATCTGAATGAACTTTTTACTGATTTGGATATCACCGGTGCTGGTTTTGAAAAGATCATTAAAGAAGGGTGGAAAGGAGAAAAAACTGCCAATCGACAAGATAAAACGACGTTTCCTGCCCTGATTTCGATTTCTCCCGTCAAAATAAAAACCAAAATAGCTTCGGACAAATATACGATTGTTTTGGCAACAGTCGTTCGAGATATCTCTCTACAAAAACAGTATGAGAAAAATATCTTGATGGCAAATAAGGAATTGAAACAAACCTATAATGAATTAGAAAATACGTTGAAGGAATTGGAAAAAAGTAACAAGATCAAGGACCGATTTCTGTCAAATATATCGTCCCAACTGAAAACTCCCTTGGATAGTTTGATTAATTATGCTGAGTTGATGAAAAAGGATTCAGATGAGGAAATGGAAAAGGAAGTTAAGTCAGATTTTTTGTTGCAGATCGTCCAAGAGGGGAAAAAACTTGAAAAATTGGTTGGAAATTTGGTTACCATGGCGGAAATGACCTCTGAATTAAGCCTATCTATGGAGGTCATAAAATACAAATCGTTGGTTAGTGAAATAAAAAAAGGTCTGGATGGTGTTGAAAACCTGATATTTGATATTGACCCGGAATTAACCGTCATTACGGCGGACAGACAGAAGATCCTGAAAGCGTTTATAGAGATTATAGAATATGCAGTTATCAAAAGTGGATTTAATAACAAAATTTATGTCAAATGTTTGAGAAACGCTGAAAAAAATCTGCTGGAAGTTACCATTACACCGGGAGATTTACCTGCGTTTTTTGACACTGAGGAGGAGTTGAGCAACGTATCAGACGGAATTGAATTGTCAATTCAAAAAGGGGAACTGGAATTGCCCCTGGTCAAGCGAATTGTGGAGATGCACAATGGAGAAATGAGGATTGCTAGCTCTAATGGTGATGAACAGATATTTCTGAAACTACCCTTGGACCCAAATGCCGAATCCGGTTCTCGGATTAGGGTGATCATTATCGATGAACATGAATGGGATAGACGAATTATTAAAGGGATTATTGAAAAACAGTTCGTTTTGAATGAGATTTTTGAGTTCGATACCCAAATATCAGCCTTAAATGCCTTAAATGCGTTAAAACCCAATCTGATCATCGTAGATCCCTTTTTTGATGACCAGAAATGGGAATACGATGATTTTTTAAAAAAGTTGATGGAAGGCAATCAGAAAAAAGTATCAACCCTGGTGATCAGCGATCAGCTATTGGATTTGGATTTTCGAAATAATATCATTTCCATGGGAATAACCGACTTTTTGTTTAAACCGTTTACAATTGAAGAAGCATTGTTTAAAATCAATTCAATTATCGAAACGGAACAGAAATTTTATCTTCTATCGAACAACATTCAGAAGGCGAAAAAAAGTGCTGCAACAGATGGCATGACCGGTCTGTTCAACCGAAAATACTTTGACAGTTTTTTTAAGGAACAAATACTAAAAGCGGAACTACAAAACGGCAACTGTTCACTGATTATGCTGGATGTAGACAATTTTAAACATTACAACGATACCAACGGGCATCAGCTTGGAGACGAAGTACTAAAAAAGGTTGCTAAGATTTTGCAGACCAGAATCAGACAAAGTGATATGGCTGCCAGGTATGGCGGTGAGGAATTTGTGGTTGTCTTGCCGGGAACTGCTAAAAAAATGGCGGAAAACATTGCTGAAAAACTGCGTATGACTATTGAGAAAGCAAAATTTGAAAACGAGGATAAGCAACCTCGAGGGAAATTGACGGCTAGTTTTGGTGTTTCATCTTATCCTGAAAACGGGAGTGAGCCGGAAACCTTGCTAAAAGGGGCGGATGATTGTCTCTATCAGGCAAAAGAACTGGGTAGAAATAAAGTTGTCGGAGCTGAAGGCATCGTAAAAGTTTAAAATAATTAACAAAAAGAGGTTTATTTTAATAATAACGGACAAATTTGAGACAGCTTAGGTAGTCTTCTGAGTTCTTTAACCTTTTTTTTAAATATCGATTTTGTGATGAAACTGATTGGCAGACAACAATCAGCGAGATCTATGTCATCATTGGTTCCTGTTTGTGATTAAATAAACAGAGTAAAGTTTATTAAAGGTTTCGTTAACGGTTATGTTTTATATAAAATTTGTCTTATTGATCATTAGTGTCATCACTCTAATTAACGGTTGTTCTAGACAAATATACTCCCCTTCTCGCATGCCTTCAAGCGGAATGATCTCCGCTTTTTCAACGCCTTCCATGGTTTTAGTTAACCAACCATACTCAAAAATTTTGAATGGTGACGATCTCTCCCCCAAAAGTTTAAAAACAGCTATCAATAGCTCTTTAATTTATCTGAATCGAATATCACCCTATTCCATTTTTCAATTTGGAAAAATGAGATACACAGCCACAGAGATGATAGCCTCATTTAATCTTTTTGTTCAGGTTATTGATAATAATTATAAATATGATGAGTTAATCGACCAATTGGAAGAGAAGTTTTATATTTTTAAGTCCTCTGCCAATGATGACGACCAAGTGATGTTCACCGGATATTATGAACCCATTTTTCAAGGCAATTTAAAAAGGACAAAAGAATACAACATTCCCGTTTATTCAAATCCTGATGATCTAAAAGTGTTGGAACTTGGTGATTTCAGACATACATTAAAAAACAGGACCATTGTATATCGACTGTATAACAACAAAATTCTTCCCTATTATACCCGGCAACAAATAATGTCCGGGAAAGTTCTGGCTGGTAAAAAACAGGAAATTGCATGGATGAAGGATCCGGTTGACTTGTTTTTTATGCAGATACAGGGGTCAGGTATTTTAGAGCTGCCGTCGGGCAAAAAAATCAGGTTAAGCTATGATGGTTCTAATGGTCATCGTTATTCCAGCATTGGAAGAAAGCTGGTAGAAGACGGAAAAATGAAGCTTGATGAAGTATCTATGAGCAGTATTCGTGAATACTTGCGTGCCAATCCAACTTATCGGGATACAATTCTATATTATAACAAAAGCTATACCTTTTTTAAATTGAATAATGAATTGAACGGTCCGGTTGGAAATATTAATGTGCCTCTAACAAAAAACCGTTCTATTGCTGTTGATACCAATATATTCCCCAAAGGCGCCTTGGCATATATAAGATCCAATCTTCCCATATTTGAAAAGGATTGGGATAATCATTCAGTGGAACCGTTTTCTCGATTTGCCCTCATTCAAGATACCGGTGGGGCTATTAAAGGTCCCGGTCGAGTGGATCTTTTTTGGGGCAATGGTGAGTTAGCGGAAAAAAGTGCAGGCACTATGCGCAGTTTTGGCCGGTTGTATTTTATAATCGCCAAAAAAGATGCCATTTCAGAGTTTATTTCTGAAGATCAGCCTTCAGATTGATGAAAAACTTTCGGATGGTGGATTCGGTTGTTGCACCCTGAGAATCCTTTGCTTTCACCCTCCAATACAAATGATTAATATTATTACTTTCCATAATTGATGTTGCCATGGTTGGCATCTCCCCAGCCAATGGTTTTATTATTTTGGCGGGTGTCCACCCTTCTATTTCCTCACCTTTAGGCAATTCGAATGTATCGTCGGTTTCTGGAAAAAACTTGTCGGCAGATACTTGCACTTTGAATTGGTTATATTTATTACTTCGCCATTCAAACTTGAATAAACCGTTTTCTGCAAAAGTATGTGAATCAGCTGGGAAAACAAGCGCAATGTCGCTGAAAATGAGACTTTGCTGACTAACAGAAGCATTGTTTTTTTCATCATTCTCTTTGATGGCATTTGATTCATCTACTACTGCCTGAATCATATATTCACCCTTTTGTTCGGATTCCGGAATGGTTAACGGAATTTCAATCACTTTTCGTTCGCCAGGAGCAATGATTTTTATGACATCGCTAAAAAATTTAACCTTCCTGTTAGGGCGATGTGAAAAGTACCAGTATATCGAGTACTCAATTTTCGTGGCCACATCACCACCGTCATTGATTAACGATAAACGAATATGAGCGGTTTCTCCTCTTAATATTGAGTTGTTATCCAATATTTTGATATCTTTAAATAACAAATCCGGTGGATCAAATTGTATCGGAGCTACAACTTTGGCTTTGTGCTTAGCTTTTTGAACTTTCGTATTTTTTAGAGTGGTTTTTTTAATCCGTTTGGATTTCTGATTGCGACGAGTCGAGTCAACAGCAAAAAAGTACACATTTTGGTCTTTCCTACTTTTCGCCAGAACTCTACCTTTCATATCATATAGTTTTGCTGAAACGGTGTAGTCTCCTCCTCTGTTTTTGTCAATGGGGTAAGGAATTAGAATACGGGTTTCCGATTTTGATGGAAGATCAGCCGGTTTTTTCCCGTGGGTTATGATATTATGATTGGGTAGGATAATCATAAGTTTCAGATTGGTAGAGATTTTTTTTGAAGTTCTGTTTTTAATCAAAACTTCAATCAATTGAAGCCTTCCAGCCTCAATTCTTTCTTCACCAACAGTAATTTTTTCAATACTGATACCGGTGTTTCTTTTTTTCTTGGCATAACTGTGATTTGGAAATACCAACAAAACTATCAACAAAATATTAATCAGCAGTGTTGAAATAACATTTCTTTTATGGGATGTTTGTCTCTTTCCTTCCATCTATTGTTTTTAAATGTTCAGAGTTAAAATAGGGGCGATGTTTTGGCTCGCTTTTATAGTATAAAGCACATTGGTCCCGTCCATTATAATTCCGTTATGGGTTGCTGTTCAATCAATTCTTCTTTTTCCCTGGTAATGGCATCGTTACGATAAAGAAACACCGATCCTTCTTCACTACCGGTAATCAAGTCCAAATCGCCATCATTATCCAGATCAAAGGCAACCGGAGTTGAGCTTTGAGGGAACACCAAATTGTCTCCAACTTTTGGAAATGGCTCCCAGCTTCCTTGTAAATCAGCCGAGTTATTTTTAAAAAAGAAGATTTTGCCGTTGTCTGAACCGATTATCAATTCCAATTTATTACTGTTATCTATATCTGCAAAAAATGGTGTTGAACCGATATCGATGTCGATATTCCGATAATCACGTTGTATGATATCAAATTGACTTGAGTTATTGCGAACATATGTGAGTTTTCCAGTAAAACTTCCGACTAAGAGATCATATAATCCGTCACCGTCAATATCAGCTATACTGGGTTTTGAGTTTTTACCCAACCGGATATTGGCAAAATAGTTTTCTTCAAATACAAAATTAGCTTCTTCAGCAGTTCCATGATTCGTATAAAGGTATAAACGCCCCCTTTTCGAGCCGATGATCAGGTCTAAATCTCCATCTTGATCAAGATCAAATAAAATGGGGGTGGAGTTTTCAATATCGTTGGTAATGACAAAATTATCACTCACCAGTTTAAAGTTCCATTTTAAATCACTTCCCTGGTTTTCATAGAAAAAAATATTACCCATTTTACTTCCCAGCAATAGATCCAAATCGCCATCCTGGTCCAGATCACCAAGTGTTGGAACAGAGCGTACAATTCTGTCATTTCTGATCAGGGGGATTCTCACACTGACATACTGTGGTTCTATTTTTACTCGTTCAATGATTTCGTTCTCTCCCATAAAGACACCGACATCTTCTTCAATAATATCCGGTTCATTCTCAGATGGCTCAATTTCGATATCAACTCGTCCTTCGACCTCTTCAACAACTAATGATCCGGATTGCTGATCGATGGAATTGTCGACCACCTCTTCTTTCTCTTTTTCCGGTTCTTCAGGGCCTTTATTAAGATAAAGTACGAAATCGCCGTTATCATTTCCAATTAACAGATCCGGGGCAGTATCACCGTCAAAATCGGTAACGAACGGATGGCTTAAAATATATACATCCATTCCAAATAATGCGTTTTCATCTACTTCCCAATTTGGATTTTCTTCGCTAATTTTGCCTGGAGAGCGCAACAACTGCACTTTTCCCTCTTCACCCCCAACAATCATATCAACATAATTATCTTGATTCCAATCAAACAGGGTTGGTACGGCGTTTTTTGAAACTTTGGCCGAGGCAAATCGAGTAGATTCAATAGCAAAGAGAGGTTCTTTTTTATTCCCCTTGTTCAAGTACAAAATAACCCTGCCGGCATAGTTTCCTATAAGTAAATCAAGGTCTCCGTCCTGGTCAATATCGGCCAAATAAGGAACACTATTGGAACCGGCATCAATTTGAAAATAGGTTTTGTCTTTTAACACCCATTTGGCTTTTTCAGGAGTACCTTCGTTGCCTACCAGGATAATCTGTCCCTGCTTTTCCCCGATAAGAAGGTCCAGGTCACCATCATCATCGATGTCACCAAGGGTCGGTGCACTGTTTTCCACACCGGTAATGAATAACAATTCTTCTGTTTTAAGGACAAAATTAGGTTTTTTGGCATCCCCCTGGTTTTCGTAATAATTTAAGTTTCCGGTTTTTTCCCCGACAATAGTGTCCAGGTCACCATCTTTATCCAAATCACCAACAGCGATACTGGCTCGATTTCCTGTTACGATTAGTTTGTGAAATTTAAAAAGATTTGTGCTGCGATTCCACAAAACCCTTTTTTCATTTTGTAATCTGTTTTCGTAATAAAAAACAGTTGGATTGGCGCTGCCGATTATCAAATCAGCATCCTCATCGTTATCCATGTCAACAAAGTAAGGAGCTGATTCACCGCCGATGTCGATTAATTGAAAATTTTGTTCTTGTAACACCCATTTAGGAAAAAAGCGATCTCCTTCGTTGAGAAAAAAGCTCAAAGTTCCGTTTTTCTGTCCGACCACCAGATCCAAATCTCCATCGAAATCCCAATCCAGTAAACTGGGTGATGCGTGGGTTTCCAAACCGAATTCAACCACCAATTTCGGCGGGTATTTTTGGAAATCGGCTTTTTTACGGCTGCCTTCGTTGATATATAGCCACACTTTTCCTTCTACCGTACCCACAATAAGATCAAACTTTCGCTGTAGATTGACATCAGCAAAAATAGGAACACTGTTCCTCCCAGGTTCTATATTTTCATATTTAGAAGTGACAAGTTTAAACACTGGCGCCAAGTTGTTGCCTAAGTTTATGAAAAACCATATCTTTCCTTGTTCAGAACCCACAAATAGGTCAAAATCTCCGTCATAGTCGATATCCACAAGAAAGGGGGCTGACCGGTTACCTACGTCAATGGAATTACGAATTTTTGTTTTACGTCCCTGTTTTTTAATTTCAAAAATGGCTTTGTATTGTTGAGTAATCAGAACAAAATCAGGGGATTGAGCAGAACCTCTGTTTTCGAAAAAGGCAATTTCACCATTTTTCTGTCCTACAAAAATGTCGTTATCACCGTCTCCGTCAATGTCTGCAAAAGCGAGTTTGGAATTAAGCATTTCATGTGAAAAAAGCAGACTTTCCTGTCCGTTTAACAAACCATAATATTGTTGCTCCCATTTATATCGTACAACTTGGGCTACAAGTGTTTGAGAGAAAATAAAGATAAATAATAAAGACAGGTAGAATTTACTGCATGATTTGACTGAGTTTTTCATACCAAGCCATCTATTGATCAATATAGTGGAAAATATTTCACTGTCTAAAGATGAATAATCTGTTTTTAGATCTGTTTTATTCTGCTTCGGGAGAAAAAAGGCTCAAGATTGGTTTTTTGCTAATATACTGCAATAAAAGAGTTTATTTTTGAACTAAACCCGTTTAATAATAATAAAAAGCATTAAAACACAATCAAAAATGTGCCTAGCCCGGATAAACGTTAATTTAGTACATCATTAATCGTGCCGTTTTGCATGCTTTTTTCTTATCTGGATTTTACAGGAAAGGTCATGGCAAAGAAATGGTGTTTTTGGTTTTTGTTGTAAAAAGTGATCAGAATTTTTTTGTTATCTTCCAACAGTTATGGATTTTTGGAGATCGTGAGAAATCATCGGGAATTGTCTTGGCGGTAATGTCTACAATTTGGTATTGATCCAGGGACTTGAAATCCATTCTAAATCTTTTGTAATTATTTGAAAAAATAAGTATTCCATTATTCTCTAATAATCCACCAACCAGATTTATCAGTTCAACGTGATCTTTTTGGATATCGAAGGTTAAATTTTGTTTTTTAGCATTGGAAAATGTGGGTGGATCCAAAAAAACCAGATCAAAACGCTGGTTCTGCTCCTTTATCCATGTTTTACAATCAGATTGATGGAAACGATGACGGTGGGTGTCATAACCGTTTAATGCCAGGTTTCTCTTGGCCCATTTAATATAAGTATTTGACATATCAACAGTTGTAGTAGCCTTCGCTCCCCCGGCTGCTGCACAAACTGTTGCAGTGCCGGTATAAGCAAAAAGATTAAGGAATCGTTTTCCTTTTGCCCACTTTTTGATCATTTGACGTGTTGGTCTATGGTCAAGGAACAGTCCGGTATCCAGATAATCGGTGAAATTTACCAGGAATCGCAGTTTATCCTCCATCACTTCATGGAATATGGTTTCCGATGATTGCTTCTGGTATTGTGCTTTTCCTTTTTGCTGCTGACGAACTTTCAGGAAAATATTTCCTACCGGTACATTTAAAACTTCACTTAAAACTGCCAGAACACTTTCCAACCGAGAAGCAGCTTTGTTTAGATCAATAGACTCCGGGGCTTTATATTCTTGAACATGAACATGTTTATCATAGATGTCTATACTAACAGCATACTCTGGAATGTCTTTGTTATAGGCACGAAAACAGGAAATATTTTCACGTTTTAACCAAGGTTTCAATTTTTTCAGGTTTTTCTTCAACCGATTAACAAACATATCAATGTCAGGATCGGATTTGAGAGGCATGATTTTGGGTTGTTGATGGGATTTATTGATTCCCGGAACCGAACGATACCAATCAGGATTTATAGTAAAATTTAATAATTTACATTCAATAGCACCATTATAAAGCGTGTATTGTTTTTGAGGGCGAAGACCCGATTGTTTACCCAATTCAAGATTTCCAGTAAATAAAGAAAAATGCCAATTCTGGAAATGGTCTTTCAGATGCTGTCCTAAGCCAGCGTATAAGGATTTTAATGCGTCAAGTTCTCCCAGTCTTTTTCCATAAGGTGGATTGATGACACATAAGCCGGGTTGTTCCTGCATTTTCAGGGATGGCCTACAGCCGGCCAATTCTTGTTTCTCAAAATGAACAATTCCCTTCAATCCAGCTTTGTCCAAACATTCGAATGCTGTTGAAATCGCTTTGGCATCGGAATCATAACCGACTATCGGTGGCAGGTTTTTAAAACCTTTGGTTTCTCGGTTTTCTGCTTCGTCCAAAAGTCGGTTCCAGGTATCTGCATCATGCTGTTTCCATTTTAAAAATCCAAAATAGTCTCTTAGTAGCCCCGGGGCTGAATCTGCTGCCATCAATGCTGCCTCAATAGGCAAAGTCCCGGAACCGCACATGGGATCAACAAGTCCACCCCCTTGGGCCGCGATTTCCGGCCAGCCTGCCCGCATTAAAATTGCTGCTGCCAGGTTTTCCTTAAGCGGTGCCGCAGTACCTGGTGTTCTATATCCCCGTCGATGAAGACTATCTCCCGAAAAGTCCAGATAAATAGTAACATCATTACGTAAAACATAGACATTTAGTCGTATGTCAGGCGTTTCTATATCAATGGAGGGGCGTCTCCCAAATTTTTCCCGAAATTGATCCACTATACCGTCTTTTACTTTCAGTGCGCCATATTTGGTGTGGGTGATTTTTGATTGGAAGGATTGAAAATCGACTGCAAAGGTGTTGTCGGGTTCCAAGTGTTCTATCCAGTCGATTTCTCTTATTCTGTAGTAAAGATCTTCAGGGGTTTCAGCTTTAAAAGTGTTCAACGGCATTAATACCCTGTTGGCAGTTCTCAACCACAAACATGCACGATAAGCCAATTCCAGATTCCCCTGAAATTGGACACCGGCTCTTGTCTGTTTAACTGATTCGGCTCCTAGCTGCTCAAGTTCCAAGGCCAACAGAGGTTCAATTCCCTTGGGAGAGGTGGAAAAAAAACTGATGGAATTGCTCATAGAGTGTTTTTATTTTGGCTAATGCGACCTGACAGTTAGATCTTTAGTAAGTGTTGCAGAGTTCTCTGCAATACTGCCTTTGAATGAACATGCGATCAGAAGAATATAATATTTCCAGTAATTCAAGGAGTCGTTCAGGGTGGATAAAATAATATAGATCTGTCGTTATTTCGCCATTCTACTTGATAATCAATTTTTATTAAAGTGGTATTGTTGAAAGGGATAAATTTGACTCAATCGTATATATTTGTTATTTAAGATAAATTATTTGAAAAACAGTAGAAAATGAGCATTTATTGTATACAAATATCCTTTGTCGCTCCTCCTCTGGACTTCTCCTCACCTTCAAGATGACAGGAAACATACTCACTGATCAACTAAGGGATCGTTCAAAATAATCTCACATAATCTGTTTACAAAAGTCACAAAAACAACGGACATTTTGCAAACAGAATGTGAACTAATTTTTCAGAAAACCCCAAGAATTTGCGGTCGTTGGAGTAGGATAAATAACCTTAAAATGTTAGGGGGAATGGATTGACAAGTGAACTTTCGGAAGCCTAAAGAAAAAAAATAAATGCTTTTTTCTGGAAAGTCTTAAAAAAAGCTATCTTATTTTAAATAGTCATCTTATTACATCAAAAGAGCAGGATGTTGTTGATCAAATATACAAAAAAAAGAATCTTAAACTTGGAAGTAGACTGATTTATGAGATGATTTATTTGATAAAAAAAAGCCTTGAGCTGGTAGATTCGAAAGAGGTCGAAACGAAAGAACTTCCATTAAATCTGAGAATTAAATAGATTGAGGTAATTATCCAATCAAAATTTCAAGAAGCTGAAATATACCTGTTTCCAATTTTCCAGGATTGCATTCATCAAGGAAGATTTAAGTCAACAGTGGATTTCAAGGAGTCATCAGGCAGTGCCTATAAGTTAATTTTGAATAATGAAACATTGATGCCGGGCGTTTTTTTCCGGCCGGTTATTCCCAGACATTTTATTTTTCTCCAGGAAGTGAATGTTGATGATTTTTCTAAATCTGTTAAAATTTAGTAAATTATTCACTTTATCCAGGGATAACTTAAACATCATTTGAATATAGATCAGTATAATCTGCCTTCGTTTATCCGACATACGGATAGTTTTATGATCTCCAATAAAAAGATGTTTAAGTGCAAAGACCTGCACCTTGGCTATCTAATTGTTATAAAAAATAAAATATAGATCCAGGAAATGTCAGATTTAATGTTTGGGTCAATCCAAACTGTGTTGAAACGACGTTTTCATCCATTAATGATTGGCTTTAAGAGGGGGAAACTCTCACACCGGTTGAAAGATCTGTTAGTAAGTATTTATGCCAAACAGACAATACCTGGATAGTTCCTTGTTTTATATGTTCCAGTCTAAGAAATTCTTGCTTGTTGGCAATTTTTATTGCATAAAGCAATTCACAAAACCCATAAATAAAGACATAAAAATGAGATTGGTAGATTCAAAACAAATGCAGGAAATGGATCGATTCACTATTGAAGAGATCGGTGTTCCCGGTATGGTATTAATGGAAAATGCTGCCCGATCATGGGTTGAAGAGGCCATTCATTATTTTACCAAAGATCAATCGATATTTATATTCTGTGGCGCTGGAAATAACGGAGGTGATGGATATGCAATTGCCCGAAATCTGGCCAACAGGGGGTATTCATGTACAGTTATCGCTGTAAAGGAACCGAAGTCAGATGATTGTAAAAAAAATGCATCCATCTGGTCACATTACGGAAAAACCATCTCCTGGGAAACTATTTTATCTGGAGAAAACGCCATTTCACAGTCAGACATCATTGTTGACTCAGTCCTGGGAACTGGCATTGAGACGGAAATCCGAGGCTCACTGGTTCAGATTTTAAAGGAGATGGATGAATTACCGGGGACAAAAATGGCCGTAGATCTACCGTCCGGGGTCAATGCTTCGACGGGGGATGTTATGGGCGTGGGAGTTAAAGCGGATTACACTATTACATTTCAAAAGGAAAAAGTAGGACATCATATATATCCGGGGAAACTGTATTCGGGTAAATTGATCTGTAAAGATATAACCATACAGGAACGATATCAAACAAATGAAAAAAAATATTGCTTGGTAACAAAGGAACTAGCCAGTTCTTTATTACCGCATCGATTTCCTGATAGCTATAAAAACCAGTATGGACACCTGGCAACATGGTGCGGATCTCCGGGAACATTGGGTGCATCTTATTTAGCCAGTTTTGCCGGTTTAAAAACCGGTGTCGGATTAACAACCGCTGCAATACCTTCCCAAAACAGAAGCGTTTTTTTAGGCATTGCGCCTGAACTAATGTCTTTTGCCCAGGAAGATGTTACCCATGACTGGACAACCAATTTTGATGCATTGGTTGTTGGATGTGGACTGGGGAGAAATAGACAGGCATGGAAGAAAATTGAAGCTATATTATCTAAAACGAATATTCCACTTGTTTTTGATGCAGATGCTTTTTACGGAATCCAAAATTGGAGTGATATCAAACTTGAACAATCCGTTTTAACTCCTCATCCGGGAGAATTTGCACAATTATCCGGGTTCAAAAAACCAACCAATAACAAAGAACGGATAAAACAGGGATTTGAGTTTATAGAAAGATTTCCCACGGTTTTGGTGTTAAAAGGCGCTCCAACTTTGGTTTTTGGAAAAGCGGGTACTGTTTACATCAACGGTTCCGGGAATTCCGGTATGTCTACCGCCGGCTCAGGTGATGTTTTGGCTGGTATTATCGGTGGATTTCTTGCTCAAGGATTATCACCTTTGGATGCATCTCTTCTGGGGACATGGCTACATGGGTATAGTGGTGATTTGTATCGCAACAAACACAATGAGGAAACCTTAACAGCAACCAGTCTTATCGATTTTATGGGTCTCGCCTTCAATCAGCTGCGTTAGAGAAGGAAATTAATATTTATTGGGAAGCACCGGGAAGGTTATCTCCTCCCGGATTTTGGAGGTGTAGATCGAATAAGCGATTAACCTGATTGTAAAGATCTACAAACTGTCGTCTTCGTCGTCGGGGACTTTTTCATCGTTTTGCATGAAACCATTGGCTTCATTCTGTTTTTTGATTATTAAGTCTTCCAGCATATCTTTTTGAGCAAGAAGTTCTTCCAACGAGCTGGTTGGTCCAAATTTTAGCGGACGTGGTAGGTTTCTAACTAATTCCAACATCTGTTCATGATTTTTGGCGATCATCATTTGAGCGACAACACCGGCAGTTAAACCGGCAGTAAGACCGAAAAAAAAACCTTTCATACGTCTCCTCATAAAATTGAATTATGTAAATTTAGTTAGAGCTTAGCCTAGGAAGCCTTTATTGCATCACTTTGTTGTATTGAACAAAATCAAGTGATATAAAGAAATATCAATTATTTCAATAAAATTCGTTGCTCTAGTTTTTTCTTTTTGACTAAGGTCAAGTTAAACGCAAGACTAAGTCGTTGATACACATGGAAAAGCCTTGGCTTATCTATTGTCATTAAAGACATCGATTGTTTCGAATTGAATTAAAACGCACTCCCAGCCTCAACAAGTGATTATAAATCGAACTTAGCCTTTTATAATTAAATAGTAATCAATATCAACCAAAGATACAATGAAAAATATTGATTTTAAGTTGACTCAATGAGCCGACTGACATAGAAATATCAGAGCAGCCCTGATAAGATTGCGGCATCTTTTTCTGATTACCATGATTGTATCTATTCAAACCAACTATTTAAAACCCAATTTACCAGACGAACGTTATGGATGAATTATTTAAAGACATTGAGAGAAAAATGAACAATGCGGTGGAAGCACTTAAAAAAGAATTCGGTAAAGTCCGCACAGGTCGGGCGAACCCTGCCATTCTTGATAATATTTCCATTGATTATTACGGCACTCAGACTCCCTTGAACCAGGTAGGTAATGTGTCTGTTCCCGATCCACAAATGATAACCATATCCCCTTGGGAGAAGAATATGCTTTCCGAAATCGAAAAAGCTATTCAACGGGCGGATCTGGGTCTTACTCCTCAAAATGACGGTAATATTATTCGATTGCCCATTCCACCGCTGACTGAAGAGCGAAGAAAAGAGATGGTCAAACAGATCAAAAAAATGGGAGAGAATGCCAAAATACCCATCAGAAATGTTCGTAGAGAGGGAAATGAAAAATTGAAGAAGATGGAAAAAAACAAAGAAATTTCTCAGGATGATCAAAAACAACATATGACCAGTATCCAAAAAGTGACAGATGATCATATAAAAATTGTCGATGATTTGATAGTCGAGAAAGAAAAAGAGTTGATGGAAGTCTAATCCAACATGGCAAACCGGTGTCTGGTTTGCCTCTCACTTATTACAAAGCCAATCAAAGTCATTTAAGTATCTGATATAATACAATAAAAAATAAAACCAGAGAGCATTCTTCTTCCCGGTATTTATCAGAACTACCCTCGCGAAAACGTAAAATACTCGCATTTTTTTCTTTTATCATTGCAATTTTTATCAAATTTACCTTAAATTAAAACGTTAGGTTTTGGAATTTTTCTTTTCCGAATCGGTCTAATCGTGCCAAGGATGTTATAATTGACAGATTAGGATTACATTTATCTATCAATAGCTTTGATCTCACAGGAACGTATCTGATAGAAAAAAGGAAACCCAAAGAGGGTGTTTAAAAAATCGGTGAAATTGCTTTTTTGTGTCTTTTTATTTTTTTTCCTGGTATAACTTATAGGCAGTTTACTAAGTTTTCCGTTGAATTAATAATCAAAAGGGAGGTCATATGAAGTGGTTTAAAAAATTGATTGGTTTCATTATCGTTTTGATTGCTCCTATCTGTATCGTAGGGCAAGCTACAATGGACGGTCCTAAGTCGATTTACCAGAGTCCTGATGGAAAACTATATATCAAAAGTAAACAGCCATTATACTTACGTTTGACAACCTCACCTGATGATGGAGGGCAAAGTTACCTGTTGAAGAGCCAACTCAGCGTTGAAAAGAACTCAGCGGCTCAGCCATTTAGTTTTGAAGGGCACGGCAAGCATACTATCAAACACATGGCGGATCATAGAATTCCTCAGAAAAACAAAGATCTGCATACCTTTTATGTATACGATGATGGCCAAGCTCCCCGCACAAAAGTTTCTGTAACCAAAGCACCATGGGTTTACAACGGGAATGTTAACATTTACGGAAAACCGGTTAAAATAACATTAAAGAATACTGATAGCAGTTCCGGGGTTCATTCAGCATATTTTTCCCTGAACTCACCGGACTTTATACGTTATAATAGTCTTATATCCCTTGATCAGGAGATGGACTATACACTTAAGTTTTACGCAATTGATAACGTCGGGAATCAGTCCAAGGAAAGAAAACGTCTTTATTCTTTGGATTTTACGCCGCCAACCACCCGGCATAAGATTATAGGTGGACATATTAATTTGAAAGGTGAGGATATCCTGGCGCCCAAGTCAAAAATCTTTTTAAAGAGCAGTGATGCCAAAGCCGGAGTTAAGCAGATAAGATATCGGTTTAAAGGAAAAAGAGGCATTTTTAAGAAAAAATCTTTGACTATGGAGGGACTAAAAGACGGAACCCATAGTATCGTATATGGTGCAGAAGATCGTGTTGAAAATGCTGAAGCAAATAAGACATATAACTTTTATCTTGATAGCGTACCGCCAGTTGTCTCACACAGCCTGTTGGGCGACCAGTACCGAAAAGGAAAACAACTGTTTGTTTCGGGAAGAACAACTGTCGAATTGACAGCCACCGACAACAAAGCAGGTTTAAGAAGAATTCGCTATTATCTGCCGGGTAAAAAAGGAAAAACGTACATGTCGCCCTTTGCTTTTCCAAAGAAGAACGGGCCGCTAAATTATTCATATGCATCCAGTGACAATGTACTAAATGTCAGCGAAACAGTTAAAAAGTCAGTCATTGTTGATATTACAGCCCCAAAAATGAAGCCTGAATTCAAAGGTGAGCATTATTATAGCAGAAAAACTCACTATATCAGGCTAAGTACGCAGATTTCGCTGTCGACAACGGACAATCTGTCGGGAGTGAAAAAAATGTCTTATGTAATCGACCCCGATGCTGCGGCTAATGAAATATCATATACAAAACCTTTTCGGATTTCTACGGAAGGTCTCCATGTTTTGGCTTTTACTGCGGCAGATAACGTGAACAACGGAAATGAACAACGATCGATAACTCTGTTTGTGGACGAAAAGCCACCGGGAATCTATACTCGTCATAGTGTCAGTCCTACAATTCAGGGACAAGATATATATCCGTTAAAATCCTTGCTGTATTTGTCTGCCACCGATAAAGAATCCGGAGTAAAGGAAATCTACTATAGTATCAATAATAAAAAGGAGTTGCGATACAAAAAACCACTGTCCTTTAAAACCCGGAAGAAATACACAGTAAAGATTCGTGCCATTGACCATGTCGGAAATATGTCGAAAAGTCAGGCAAAATTCGAGATTCGATAAATATGAATCCAGTCTAAAACCCTTGCAACGTTATTCGTGTTATCCGTTTTCCCGCTTGATTGGGGAAAACGGATTTCCCGCCTCTCTTTTCCTTGATAAAAAGTCATCACTTCATTTACGTTTAACAAGTACTTGGGATAAAGTACTTACAAATTCTATTTTTGATCACACAACATTCACTATTTGATCAATGATTTTGGATTTAATTAACTGTATTTATTTATAAAAGTTTTATTTTATGTTGGGAACGAACAACAGGATCAGTCTTCAAGGCATTTGCATTCTAATTCTGGATAATGATATTGCCAGTTTGCGTAGTTTAAAGCGTTCATTAAAGGATTTGGGCGCTAAAGTACACCTGGCGAGCAATGTTACAACGGCGCTTCACCTATTATCTCAGCAATTGATCCATGCTATTTTGGTTGAGTCTAATCTGAAAAACGGCAATGGTTTAGAATTATTAAAACATTACAAATCCGTTTTTCCGGCAGGACGATTTTATTTTATGTCGAAAGAGAAACCGATTGAAGTGATAAATGATCCAAATCTTACAAGAGTCGACGGATATTTTACTAAGCCGATAAATATTGAAGAATTGGCTCACCGATTAAAAGATCACATAAAAGTTGATAATACCTCAATCAGCACTCTTGACCCTTTAACAGAGTTATTACGTCCTTACCTGATATTCCGGTCACCGGTGATGAGGCGTGGGCTGATGATTCTGCCGAAAGTGGCGGCCAGTAATCATAGTGTTCTGGTTACTGGTGATACCGGCTCCGGTAAGGAGATGGTGGCCAGGGCAATCCACGGATTGAGTCCTTTTGCCAATGGACCGTTTGTAGCTGTTAACTGTGGTGCCATTCCGGAAAGTCTGATTGAAGGGGAATTATTTGGACATGAAAAAGGATCGTTTACCGGAGCTCAGACTCTTCACCGTGGAAAATTTGAACTGGCCAGAAACGGCACTCTGTTTTTGGATGAAATCGGAGAAATGCCGTTAGCCCTCCAGGCGCGATTGCTTAGGGTTTTGGAAGAACGGCAGTTTTATCGAATTGGCGGTGAAAAGCCCATAAACATTCATCTGAGGGTGGTTGCCGCCACACAGGTAAAACTGGAAAAAGCCGTGGAAGATAAGCTGTTCAGGGAGGATTTATACTATCGATTGAACGTCTTGCGTATTCATATTCCACCGTTGAAGAATAGAATAGAGGATATTCCATTACTGTCGTGGCATTTTCTTGAAAGGGCGTTTGCTGAATTGAACAGGAAAAAACCGTACCCGGTTTTGTCGGACGAAACCATCAGAATCCTTATTCAGCAGCCATGGAAGGGAAATGTTAGAGAGCTGAAAAACTTGATGACCCGATTGGCTGTTCTTTTACCCGGTAATACAACACAAATAACACCGGATCATCTGGCCGCTTATTTTCCGGAAAAAATGATTGTTACCGAGATAATAAAACCGGACCCAACCGTTCAATTTTCAAAACCGGTCAAACAATATGTTGGAAACATGGTGACAGAAGATGATATTATTGAAGTGGCGTCCGTACCCACAGAAGAGGGTGTGTTTATTCCCGTTGGTATCACTCTGAAAGAAGCTGAAGATATGGTTATCCAATCAGCCTTAAAACACACGCGGGGGAATCGAACTAAAGCCGCAAAAATACTCGGTATCGGTCTGAGAACCATTCGGAGAAAAGTAAATGAATGAAGGATTAAAAGAATAATAGGAAACCCGTAAAAATATAACAAACTGAAAGGATTAAGCATGTTTACGATATTTATTGATGGTCAAGTGGGAACAACCGGTTTACAAATTGTAGACAGATTAAAAAAAAGATCGGATATTGAAATAATTGAAATTCCCCATGAAAATCGAAAGGATACTCAAGTTAAAAAAGAGTATCTGAATTCTGCTGATGTTGTTGTTTTGTGCCTCCCCGATCAAGCATCTAAGGAATCGGTGGCCATGATCTCTAACGAAAAGGTAAAAGTTTTGGATGCCAGTACTGCACATCGGACTCATCCGGACTGGACTTATGGTTTACCGGAATTTTCAGCAGATCAACGAGAAAAGATTAAAGCTTCAAAACGGGTTAGCGTTCCAGGGTGTTATCCGACTGGTTTTATTTTGGCTATGGCACCTTTAACAGAATCGCAAACAGTACCGTCAGATTATCCAGTCACCATCAATGCTGTATCAGGGTATTCCGGTGGAGGTAGGCAACTAATTGAAAAATATGAAGAACATCAGAAAAACGCAACAGTAGAACAATTGTGGATGTATCGACCCTACGCTTTTCAACTGAATCATAAGCACCTACCTGAAATGCAAGCTTACACAGGTCTGCAACGACCGCCTTTGTTTATGCCCGCAGTTGGTCATTATTATCAGGGAATGTTGATATCTGTTCCTTTAATATCCGATTTACTTAAAAGCGGTACGACATCTGAAACAGTGCATCAAATTTTAGTCGATCGATACAAAGATGAACCATTTATCAACGTACCCCAACTGAATGACTTTTCTGCATTGAAGGATGGTTTTTTATCGCCAATGGAATGTAACAGTACCAATCGGGTAGATCTCTTCGTATTTGGAGATCAAAGGCAGATACTGGTAATGGCCAGGCTTGATAATCTTGGAAAAGGAGCATCGGGAGCCGCTGTGCAAAACATAAACATTATGATAGGCATAGAAGAAGATAAGGGACTGTAGCAATTAGAAAATATTTATTTTGACGATAATTAAACCAACATTTCTTCATCAGAAACGATGAAAAGGAGAAAAAATGGGTAACGTTGATATCAAAACAATTTTTGAGAATCATAAAATCATCTCTTCGGAAAGCAAGTCCTGGTATATTGGAAAACCGGGAACGACGAAGCATTCCTTCTGTGTTACCTGGTCTCCGGGCGCTTTGGTTCTCTATGGAGAAAAGGGGAGCTTAACACTCATATACTCAGGATTTCGGTCCTATGAAAGCGCCAAAAAATGGTTTGCGGATTGTACAATAGATGAATTTAAAGGAACTATCTCCCACAACCATCCTGATAATATTGAATATTTTTTCGAAGCTTTTAGAATCTGGGGAAAGGAACCGCACTATAAATAATATTTCCATTCCCAAATGCTTTAATGATTTTATGAGTTCGGGCAAATTGGTCAAAACAGTGTAAAATAGTGACTATACAATGAGTTTGATAGTATTCACTGATCTAAAGGTAAGCAAATGTACCTGAAACTTTTTGTTTTTCAATTGGAAAAAACATGATTTTTTTAGATTTTGCTTAACGATTTGGTTATGGATAGATTGACAGTTTTTTTTAGAAAAAATAGGTTTAATTAATGGTCTTTAATCAAGGCTGACCAGGAAAAATAAGTCAAATGGTTTTATATTTATCAATGTGTATTTTATAACGGTTTAATAATAGAAAGTAACTATGAGCGAACAAAAAGATAACACAAAAAAGGAAGAATTTCAGTTTCAAGCTGAAATGTCTCAATTGCTTCATTTAATTACCCATTCTCTTTACACACACCGGGAGATCTTTTTAAGGGAATTGATATCCAACGCTTCCGATGCACTTAACAAGCTGCATTTTATCTCGTTGACTGATCAGAAAGTGCTGGGGGATGATACAGAGTTGAAAATTGATATCAAGTTGGATGAAGAGGAGAAAACCTTTTCCATTTATGATAACGGTATTGGAATGACGCATGAAGAGTTGATTTCCAATATTGGAACTATTGCCAGTTCAGGCACCAGCAGTTTTTTCAGTAAACTGACCGGGGACAGCAAAAAAGATCTGGAACTTATCGGACAGTTTGGTGTTGGGTTTTACGCAGTTTTTATGGTGGCTGATGAGGTGACAGTGGATACTCGTTCGCATAAAGATGATCAGGGACATCGCTGGATATCTGCCGGCACGGGATCATATACCATTGAACCAATTGATTTGGACAAACGTGGCACCACCATTTCATTTAAATTTAAAGAGGATGCCAAGGAGTTTGCCTCAAAGTGGCGAATTGAGAGCACTATTAAAAAATATTCGGATTTTGTATCCTTTCCTATCAGTCTGAATGAGGAAACGGCAAATAAATCAACTGCATTATGGGCACGGAATAAAGATGAAGTGAAGGATGAAGAATACATTGAGTTTTTCAAATATATCTCCAATTCTACTGAAGATCCTATGGCCCGACTTCATTTAAGTGTCGAAGCACCGGTACAGTTTAAGTCGATCATGTTTATTCCGCAGAAGCCGGATCGATTTTCCTTTTCGCAGGATCTGGACACTCGAATCCATCTGTATGTCAAACGGGTTTTTATCCGAAACGATTGCAAAGAACTAATTCCCCAATGGTTGAGGTTTGTTAAAGGTATAGTGGATTCTGAGGATTTGGACCTGAATGTCTCCAGGGAAGTTACTCAGAAGAACGTTATCATGGAGAAAATAAATAAGTACCTGGTTCGCAAACTACTGGGAGAATTTAAGGATTGGGCGGATAAAGATGTAGAAAAATATGAAAAATTCTGGAAAGAATACGGTACCTTTATCAAAGAAGGAATTCATATGGATTTTTCCAACCGGGAAAAACTAATTGAATTGTATCGTGCCCATTCATCAAAAGAACCGGATAAATTAATGTCTCTGGCTGATTATGTGGAGAGGATGGGTACGGATCAGGAGGAGATATATTATGTCTACGGAAAAAACAAAGATGCTATTGAAAACTCACCCAATATCGAGTATTTCAAGGAAAATGATATTGAAGTCCTATATCTTTATGATGAAATTGACGATTTTATCATGCCATCCATAGGCACATACAAGGATAAGAATCTGGTTGGAATCGATAAGGCCGATCTAAAGCTTAAAAAAGATAAAGATAAGGATAAAGACGAGACAAAAATCAGTGAAGGTGCCAGGAAAAAACTGTTGGGCTACTTCAAAGATATCCTGGGTGACCGTGTTGAAGATGTTATCGAATCGGAACGACTGGTTGGAAGTGCTTGTACACTGGTGAGTCCGAAAGAAGGTATGAATGCCAACATGGAACGTATGATGAAGATGATGGATCAAAACTTTAAAGGTGGAAAAAGGGTAATGGAAGTTAACCTGCAAAATCCACTTATCCAGCATCTTTCTGAAATCCAGGAGAAATACCCACAAGATCCACTTATAAAAGATTGTATTGAGCAGTTATATGAAGGAGCCAGTTTGCTGGAAGGAACCTTGGAAAATCCCGCTAATATGATTCCTCGCAGCACAAGCATTATGGAAAAAGCGACTGAATTGTATTTAAAATCACTCGATGATAAATAAAAGGTGCTTTCCCTCCCTATAAACTGATAATGGAGAAAGAGAATATGATAGTGCTGAGAATTCGTATTCTTTTTCTCGTTCCTTTTTTGTTTCTTTTTGCCAACCTCGCTTTCAGCGACAATATCCTCATAGAACACGATTATTATAAATATGATAAGGAGAAAAAGATCCATTCATATGGCCATCCCAGGTTGAAACTTGGGAGTAGCACCATTTCCGGAAACTGGCTGGATTATGATAAACAAAAGGAGATGATGCTGTTCCAGGGCAATATTTCTGTTCATCTACCAAAAGTTCTATTAACCGGCGATCAAGCTGAATTCAATCTCAAAAATTCCACATCGGTTTTATATAACGCAACCATATATGACCAAACCAATAATACTTTTGGTGAAGCTGAAAAAATAGAGCAGGTTACGCCGGAAAAATTCATTATCCACAAAGGGTCATTAACTACTTGTGAGCCGGGATCAAAGGTTTGGGAATTAAGAGGTCGCCGTATGGTGTATATGGTTGACAACTTTGCATATTCCGTAAATACAACCGTTCATTTTTATACTTTACCGGTTTTTTACTCCCCCTATCTCTCCTGGCCGACAAAAAAGGATCGGTCAACCGGTTTGCTTTTCCCGGAAATTGTTCAGCAAAGCAGTTCCGATGATACAAAAAACTATGGTACTCGTATCAAAATCCCCTATTTTATCGCTTTGGATAAAGATCACGATCTTACAGTTACAGCGGATCTCATATTGAAACGTGGAATCGGCATCGACCTGGATTATCAGTATGCTTTCCTACCTGGTATGCAGGGATATTTTCAAGCCTGGTATCTTGATGAAAGTAGAGAAGACAGAGATCTTGATGAGGAGAATTTGGGAAGCTTGGACAAAGAAAATGACAAATTTGATCTCAGGCCCGAACGTAAAAAATATGTTTTTAAGCACAAACAAAACATTTTCCTTGGGGGACAAGTCGTTTTTACTCAATTGGAAAACAGCGATAACGAAATCAATAGAGAGTACTTCGGGTCAACCGAAACCTTGGATTCTCAGTTCAAACAGACTCTGGATGTTACCTTTCCCTGGAGAGGAGGTAGCCTCTCATTCTCATATCAAACCGAAAACGAGTTTCTGCAAAGTTCCATTTATGATGTATCCACTGATGAGGACACCCATCTGAATAAACGACCTGAAATTGCACTAAATCAGCTATTTACCGGTATTGCAGGAACACCACTTTCTCTTAAACTTACAGGTATCTGGACGGAATATGAACGCACATACGGCTGGAACGGTACGGTAAAAAAGGGGAGTACTAAAATAAGTTACCCGCTTTTTATCGATTTTCTTAACATCAAACCCAGTATTAATCGAGATTATTACCGTTATACTATTAATTACAAATATGAACCGGGAGAGGAGGAATCTATTGATGTTGATGAGTTTCCTGACGATTTTGGCTGGTTTATTGATACCAAAAATGTTGAATTAAGTTTCGAGGTTTTTAAATATTTTTATAACCAGGACAATCAAAAAACCGGTAAACTTTCCTTTGTTCCCAAGTTTATCTATGAAGAGGTGGAGGATTTTGAACAGGTTTTTCCGGATGAGGATGATTTTGGTCTGGGAGATGTGGTTACCAGCCAGAAAACTCACACTTATCGACTGGAAACAACATATCTGGTTAAAAATCCGGTAACCAATAAGGTGCGAAAAGTATTTCAGTTGAATTTAACCCAAATCTATGATCTTAATTCAGAATTATGCCTGGCTGAGGATGGTGTTACAGAAAAGTATTGCGTCTATAATCACCCGGCAGATAGTGAAACGGCTGAAGCAGAAATCGGCGATCCAAAGCTTCCTCTGAGAATCGAAATGATTGTTTCACCAACGGACAAGTTCTCAGGTAGCTTGTTTTATCGTTATCATCATGAAGAAAAAAGGATTGTTGAAACCCGAATCTCATTATCTACCACCTTTACCAATGGTGGGAGGTTTTTATTATCGTATATCAACAATGAAAAGAAGTACTTTGCTCCGGATGGTACTGAAAATGCCGTTGCACAATCGTACAAAATCAATAATCTGTTCAAACTCAGTAATAACCTGGATTTAGAAATTTCCGGTAAATGGGATCAGACAAATAACAATCCTGAATATCGATATGCCCATAATTCGGATTATAAAAGCCTGAATCGACAATTAGAAGAATTTAGCCTTGGTATCACCTATAAACACAAATGTTATAATTTTTCAGCCGTTTATTCCGAAGATATTAAAACCAAAGAGCTGGAAGGGGTTACCACGGAACATCTGGAACAAAAGATTTTTTTTACTTTGACCATACCCTTTATGCCGAAAAGTAACGGCAGTAGTTTAGGGAATCTTCCTTATACCCAAGAGTATCAATTAAATTGATTTTACTGTAGTATTGAAGAATTTAACATGCTGAATTTAAAACAACTTTCTTCAGTTATTGTGGTTTTGGCCGGAATGTCAGTTGCTTATTGTTTCGCAGTTCTGGCGGATGAACCACTCCAACCAGTACCAAAGGTTGATATGGAAGAACTGCGTTTTATCGAGGGATCATCATATTGTTCAGCAGGTTATGGAAATCAAAAGATTGTCTTTAATATCGGTGATAAAAAAGTGTACTCAGATGAAGATTCAAATACCAGTCTGCCCAAGTTGGAATTAATCAAAACAACGTTTCTAAAGATCAATTGTGTTATCAAAAACATTGTTATCGATTATTCACTGATAAATGATTCTGCAAAATTCAATGAAAATGTTCAATTTGAAGGGACAACTTACAACAGTATAAAATTTCAATATGATGTATTAATGTTTGGGTATTCTATTGATTTGATTCCCAATCGTTTATATTTTGACTTAGGGGTCGGATATGCCCAAACGCAATACTACTTGGGGTATTATGGCTCAACGGATACTACTGGGGACTATAAAAGCGATACACTTAATGATATCAATTTTGTTTATCATATTTCATTGAAATATCATTTTAATTCATTCTTTTATATCCATTGGCAAAATCAACAATCCGCTGATTCGGATAGCCCAATTTCATATTCCAATCAATTGGGTTTGAACTTTTTAGTTAAGTTTTAGATGAAACTGACATATTACATAGTAACTGCGATTTTTGCATTATTTGTTCTTTCATGTGGGCGTAGGACAGCACCGGAACCATATGGGACAATTGTCAGTACATTGCCGCCAGTCAAAATATTCAAAGCAACATTCCAGGGGCGGCATCTAAAAGTTTCCTGGCCTGAATTTAATAAAAAAGATGATGATAACAGGATATTTGCCTTTCAGATAAATGCATATTTAAGACATTCAACATGTTACAACTGTCAGGCGAAATTGATGGAAAGGATTGATATAAGTTCAAAAAATGGGGACATTATCGTACACAAAAACAGGAAAGAAAAATCAACCGGATTTTATCAGTATTTTAAACAGAATAAAACAAATTATTTAATGATATCAGATAAAAAAATTACTGAGTGGAGTCATAAGGGGCAGTTCTATCTGACGATCAATTATATCACTGACGAATTGGAAATTTCACCTGAATCGTCACAGGTTGTGCCCCATCGTCCCTTGGATATTCCTTTACCGGAGATTCAATCGAAAAAAGTTGTTGTTTTAAGTGAAATACCATCTGGAAGATCTCTGTATTATGTTCCTGATGAATTGACTGAGATTTTTGGTTTTGAGGGGTTAATTGGTCTGGAAAGGATAAAAAAAGCCGGACAATGGGAACCTGATAAAGTGAATTGGAATATGGACCTTCTTTACACTTGGCAAATAAAGGACTATTCAACCAGAGAAGATGTGAAGATTCTTTCACCGGATTGGGAGTTTGATCTCATTTTGAATGGTTGCCGAGCAACAAAGGTAATGATGAATATTTTTTTGGTGATAGAATGGACACAAAAGCAGGAAACCGTACAACATCTTGTTCAAGCAGATGGAACCATGGTTGAAAAAACTAAATTTTATGGTATCAATTTGTACCAAATCGAAAAAAAGGAAAATGTTGAAATAGAAAAACCGGTAAATGCTGGTCCGTTATTTCGAGGTATTATATCTCTTGAAGGATTCAACGGCTCACTGGCTGCTCGACATATTGATCGCTTTGGTAATGAATCAGAAAAAATATTGATATCACAAAGATTTAATATCAATTGAGAATGATTTCTGCTCATGTTTCACTGTAGAAAAGATCAACGTGTCCACCTGTTTAAAACCCTAATCACATAACGAATAATGAAAAATCACTTTATATTTTGGTTGGTTCCAATAATTGTTCTATTGATTTTATCCTTATCCGGCTGTTCAGTTCCTTCTTACGTAAAGGAAAACAATCTACTAGTCGCCAATGGTCAAACATCCGAAGCTATAGCCAATTATGAAACCAGAATAAAAGAATCTCCCAAAGATGCGGATCTGTATTATTACCTGGCTGCCATATTTATAACAACAAAACAATATCAAGTTGCCCGGGAAACCGCAGAAAAAGCCGTTTTACTGAAACCATTGGTGGATCGATATCGTTTGATAGCCGGAAAATCAAGTTATTATGCTGCCGACTACTTTGATGCGGTTAATCATTTAACAAATAGTCTGTTACTAAACCAGGATTATCTGGAAGCTTATTACTACCTGGCTTTGTCATACAATGAGATTGGAAAAACCAGTGAGGCATTGACTCAGCTTGAAACAGCCATTGGACTTGAACCCTTGTATTTTGATGCACAATTGCTTTGGTGTAAAATCAAGTATTATCAATTAATTCAACAACAGAAATCGCTGGAAATAAAAAACATCTCCAGCGGGATATTTACCGTTTCGGAGGATTTGCGAACATCCGCTTACCAAAGCATGCCCAAAGACTTCAGTACACTGGTGATACGATTGGAAGCAGCACTCAAGATACAGCCCGGATCAGTGGAAGGTAATTTGCTTTTATCCGAAATTTACTATGCTGTTGGTGCCTCTTACAAAGCAAAAAACATTTTAGAAAGATGGTTGAAAAATAAACAGGATGATCAAATCCTACTGACTCTGGCAAAACTTCACCATTCAGCCGGAAATTTTAAAAAGGCTTTGGAAATCTTGGAAAAGCAAAAAGATCCTGACTTGGCCTCAAAAATACTGGTTTTAAAGCTAAAAAAGAAATTGAATCCTGGATTTGATTGGATGCCCGAAGTCAAAAACCTGATAAAGGTTTATGACGATTCAACCGAGCTATTTTTATTGTATGGTGAAACGGAATTGCAAAAGGGGAACCTGACTATGGCTGAACGATTGGGGCAAAGACTGGTGAATATGGAACCAGATTCAGCTGTGGTTCATGTCTTCTTGTCAAAGGTTTATCATGCACAAAATGATTTGTACGGGGCAGAATGGGCATTACAAAAAGCATTTAATTTGGCACCCGCCAATCTGGATACCAGATTGGCCTATCTCAAATATTTAATTAACAATGGAAATTGGTCTCAGGCGGATGCTATTCTGAACAACTACAGTCTCGATCCTCAGCATCCGGATGTTCTTTTTTTAAGAGGTGTCATCGCAAAAGAAAAGGGGGATTATTTCCAAGCCGAACAACTGTTTCGCAAAGCGCAACAGGACCAATACTCCTTGGAAATTGAAACTCAAATTGCTGAAATGGAAATCAGACAAGGAAAATATCATGCCGCTGAAAAACGGTTACAACAGATTGAGGTGTATTTTCCCGGAAATATTGAAATTGCTTTAATAAAAGCCGAACTTTACCTGAAGAAAAAACTGGTGACTCAAATTCCCCGGATTCTGAATCCGTATCTCACAAATAAGTTGGGCAAAGGACGGGTTCATTTGGTTTTGGGGGAAGCATTGGCCCAGGAAGGTGACATTGAAAAAGGGATTGATATTCTATCAAAAGGACTGAAATTGTGGCCTCGGCACGCTGAAATTGTCAAAGAATATACGTTTTATTTGGGACTGACAAAAAAATATGCTCAAGCAATTAAAATACTTGAAGACATGCAAACATTTAAGCACAAATACAACCAATTATTTTATCATCGATTAAGAGCATTTTACTTTCATGCCGGACAGCGGGACAAATTTAAAGCATATATTTATAACCATAAAAATTTTAACTGAGTTGGCCTTAAAACATAATCTTTCAGTCAAAACGCTTTCATATGAACATAAAAAATATTGAGACACCGCTTATGGTGGCTCATCGTGGGTATCGTGCCAAATATCCCGAAAACACCAAGGTAGCTTTTGAAAACGCCATCAATATAGGCGCTAAAATGATAGAACTGGACGTGTCTTTGACCAAAGATCGTCAAGTAGTCGTCATACATGATGATACGCTGGAAAGAACAACCAATGGAAAAGGCGCTATAAACTGTTTTACATTGGCTGAGTTGAAAAAGCTGGATGCCGGCAGTTGGTATGATCCTCAATTTAAGGGGGAACGTATACCGACCCTGGAAGAGGTTTTGGATCTGGTAAAGGACCGAACACTTATGAATATAGAGTTAAAGGAAATTTACTACGAGGAACAAGATTCAACCGACACTATTGAAAATCAGGTAATAAATCTGGTGAGAAAAAAAGGGATGGAACAGGCGGTGATTATTTCCAGTTTTGAGATAAAATACTTAGAACGTTTGTGTAAAAAGGACAATCTACCCGCGATGGCTTTTATTTCCCGAAAACCTGCCGATGCATCTGTTGTGGAAGCCTGTAAAAAGCTGGAACTCTTTTCGTGGCATCCCTGGTACGAGATATTAACTCAGGAACAGGTTGACATGATGCATGATGCTGGAATCAAGGTATTTTCTTTTACAGTTAATTCGAAAGATACCTTTCTAAAGCTCTGTAAAATGGGTGTGGATGGGGTATTTACTGATGATATTCCTTTGATCCGATAGTAAAGAGATTTTAATTTTTAATATTCGATGTTGAACGTTTAACAATAAATTGTATTTTTGTCACTCACATTTTAGGGGGGGGTATCCTACCCCAATGACTGCGGATTCTTGGTCGGTCAATGGGCAAGTTTCTTGTCATTCTGAGGGGTAGGCGAAGTATTATTTCTCTTTTTCTATCCTGGCCACATTTCTAGGTTCAATGCCAGGTTGCCAGGGAAGCCAAAATACGCTATGCGGTTGTGCCACGTCCAGTTTTGTTCCGATCATGTTAATTATTTCTGGAATTTTTATTAATATCACATCGCCTTCAAAAGTCATTATTTCAATGGTATCCCCTGGTTTCAGTTTGTTTTTTACAAGAATAGCACAGCGTGATTTCTTGTGATCCACTTCCAGAATTGTTCCGGCCATTTTGACATGTTTTCCGGTTTCTTTGGGTTGATTGTAAACCGACTCTGCTCCAGCGGGATTAACCAGTGACGCTTCTGTGTACTCACGATGAGGTATTTTTTTAAGCTCATCCAGCCAGAATTTACTATTTATCTTTCCTTTTTGTCTGAATTCCTTTATGGCTTGAGAGTAGGCTCGGACACTGGATGCAATATACAAATTGCTTTTCATACGACCTTCTATTTTAATGGAATTTATACCAGCGGAAATAAAATCCGGTAGTTGTCCCAGGCCGCACAAATCTTTCGAACTCATAAAGTGGGATTTATAAGATGAGCCGTCTTGGGAATAGAGTGTGTACCTGAATCGACAGTTTTGGATGCATCCTCCGCGATTACTGTCTCGTTGTGCGACATAAGTTGAAATACCACAGTGTCCTGAATAAGCCATGCACATGGCTCCATGAATAAACATTTCAATTTCGAGACCAGTATTATCTTTTATACAGGCAGCTTCATCGATAGATAATTCTCTTCCCACTACAATTCGTTTTACACCCAAATCTTTCCATATTTCAGCATGATAGGAGTTGATTACTGATGCCTGGGTAGAAACATGAACGGGAAGTGAGGTATACTTAAATACTGTTTTAATGACACCCATGTCGGAACAAATCAAAGCATCCGGTTTTAATGGTGATAACGTTTCCAAGAATTCAGGTAGTTTATCAAGCTCCTGATCGTGTAAAAAAGCATTGACAGTTATGTAAACCTTTTTTCCATTTTCATGGGCAAATTTGATGGCAGTCGATATTTGATCCATGGAAAAATTATCTGCCCCACTTCGCAATCCAAAATTTTGTCCTGCAAGATATACTGCGTCTGCGCCGTATTGGACAGCGATTTTCAACTTTTCTAAATTACCCGCAGGTGCTAATAATTCAATTATCATATGCCAACTTTTCCAGTACTGATTCAGCGAATTTTGTTAATTGATCCCAATGGAAAAATCAAGCCCTTTATATTCTTTTATTAAACCGTATTTCGAGATAGTTGAACATCGTTTCTGGCTTGATGGATGTGTATTCCGACATATTCCCTACTCTTGTACGACAAACACAGTATTGTAACTATTTATATAAAAAATGAAGAACTTTAAACTAACCGATTTAAACCCGGAACAAAACAAGGCTGTAAAAACAATAGACAAATCCGTATTGTTGTTAGCCGGGGCAGGTAGCGGTAAAACACGGGTTATTACTTACCGAATCGCTCATTTGATAGCCAATCATAATGTTCCTCCTTCCCGAATTCTGGCACTGACGTTTACCAACAAAGCAGCCAAGGAGATGAATGACAGGGTTCGGTCAATGCTGGGAAAACAAGCCAAGGGGATTACCATCACAACATTTCATTCTCTCTGCGTCCGTTTTTTACGAGAGTTTATTCATCTACTGGGATATCAGAAAGACTTTGTCATATTTGATACCAACAGCCAGCTTGCCACCATCAAGAGTATTTTTGAGGACGAGGATATTGATCCCAAGACGTTCAATCTCAAAGCAACATTTTACGAGATTATGAAAATGAAAGGCAAGGGGAAAGGTCCTGAGCATTTTTTAGATCAAAAACTGGATGTTTTTGCCCAGGTGACCGGCAAGGTCTTTCAGGAATATAACAGGACCTTAAAAGGGTGTAACGCACTGGATTTTGAGGACATCTTGTACCATACTATCAGGCTTTTCAAGAAATTTCCCAAAGAGATTCAGGTGCTAAAGGAACGATATCAATATATCATGGTAGACGAATACCAGGATACCAACCGGGTGCAATATCAATTAATCAAGTACTTAACCGAAAAACATAGAAAGCTGTGTGTGGTTGGAGATGATGATCAATCGATTTATGGTTGGAGAGGTGCCGATATCCGCAATATTCTGGACTTTCAAAAGGACTATCCGGAAGCAGAAGTCATTAAACTTGAACAGAATTACCGTTCGACCGATGTCATTCTGAATGCTGCCAATGATGTGATTGCCAACAACAGAGATCGTATGGAAAAAAATCTTTGGACTCAAACAACCAACGGTGCCCTTATTCAATGGGTAGCAGAGGCTGATCCCCGTGAAGAGCTGGAAGGGGTAGTGGCCAAAATGAATTATCACAAATATGCCACCGGCGATTCCTGGTCCAATTTCGCTTTTTTATATCGTTCTAATTTCCAGTCCCGAGCCATTGAAGAACAATTAAGAGATACCGGCATTCCCTACCAGTTGATAGGAGGTACAAAGTTTTTTGATCGAAAAGAAATTCAGGATTGCCTGGCATACTTAAGGTTTCTTCATAATCCCAAAGACGAAGTGAGCCTGATCAGAATTATTAATTATCCTAAAAGGGATATCGGCAAAGCAACCGTTATGGCCCTGACTCAAGCCAGAATTTCCAGGGGATTGTCGTTATTTGAAATGATGGAGAAGGTGGAAGAGATCGAAGAGCTTAAAGCCCGTGCTAAAAAAAGTGTTAGATCATTTGTGGATCTTGTTTTGGAATACCGAACAAGGCTTGAAAATGAACCATTTTATGAGGTTTTTCAGTCGTTTTTTGAACGGATCGGTATTAAAGCAGAAATTGAGAAAAATGAAAAAACAGAGCAACTTAAAGAAATACGGGTCAATAACTACTTGGAATTTATCAATACTATGTACTTGTATGGAGAAAGGCAAAGAATTAAGAATAAAGAAACAACCTTAACGGATTTTCTTGAATATGTTTCACTGTTTACCGATACGGATGAACTGGATCAGAATTCCGGCAAGGTTAGTCTTTTGACGGTACATTCGGCCAAGGGACTCGAATTTGATTACGTAGCCATTGTTGGTCTTTCCGATAGTCAGTTTCCCAATCAAAAGGCGTTGGAAGAAGAGGCTGAAGAGGAGGAAAGACGCTTGTTTTATGTGGCTATTACCCGGGCAAAAAAAGTTTTGTGTTTGAGTATGGCCCGATCCAGAATGCATTATGGCGAATGGATGTATAACGAACCTTCGCGGTTTTTAAGCGAAATCAGCTCCGACCTTTTCGAAAATCCTCCCTTTGAAGATATCGATCCTGATTTAAAAGAAGAACGAATAGCTAATGCACGATCCAGTTTTTTTAATCGGTACAAAACCCTTCACGGAGATATTTAAAATGGCAGCAGACTGTTATTTGGTTTATACTACTACCGCCAGTAAAGGGGACGCTGAAAAAGTAGCCCGGATCATCGCTCAAAAAAGGCTTTCAGCCTGTACGCAAATTGAGGGACCTATAAGCAGCATTTATTGGTGGCAAGGTGAACTGGAAAAAGATAGGGAATGGAAGTGCACATTTAAGACAACAAAACAGAAATATGCAGAGTTGGAGCAGGAAATAAAAAAAATACACCCCTACGATATACCGGAGATTATTGCCATTCCCATCGAAAAAGGCAGTTTTGAATACGTTGAATGGTTAAAATCGGAATTGAAAGAAAACTTTGAAAGTTAAAGCTTGCTCTGCGAGTCCGCTCCCAGATTATGCAACAAAAGCGAAGTTCTAAATAATGAGTCCACGCCGACGCTAAAAAGTGGCAGGGCAGCAAACTTAACGGCGGCTTTGCTGAAAGCGGCTTCTAGCATCTTACCAAGGATACTCAAAAATTACTGTTAATTCAGACCCTTCCTTTCCCGTTGCCCAGTCTGCACGATATACATTTCCAGAGGCTGTAATCATTCTTAATCCGGTTCCAACGGAATATGCACTTTTTTTCCATAAGTCCTCCTGTGACTCAGCTATAGTGCCCAAGTCATAGAAAAAGGCCCATTGAATACTTGTTGAAATATCCTTCCAAATCCAAAAATTAAAAGGTGTCACCTTATTAGCAAAGTTGAAACGGAATTCCGTTGAAAAATAGCGAACGTGCGCTCCTTGAAAACGATTCTCCGGGTACGATCTCAAACGATCCATGCCACCCAGCGCTTCAACCGTACCATTTTTCCTTTCAACAATTTTGTGATCAATCAGGTTTTTTTCATCTTGCGTGCACACATCATAATTGCACGATAATCCTAATTCATCGGCTATTTTGTCTGGATCTGTTACTCCGGTCTTGGTGACCTCCGCATCTGAAGTCATAGCATGAAAAGCCCATACACTATAATCTCCAATTGGAATGTAGATTTCCAGTTCCTTGTCGATAATATAAAAATCTGAAGCATTATCATCAGTACGAGGCGAATGTGATCTTTGTATGTGTAACCGGACGCCTTTCCTGGCGTCCAGATAATCATCCGTGTAATCAATGAGAATACCTGTGGTTGTTTTTTCTGTTGATTGAGCAGACGGATTTTCGAATTCTGTCTGAACATTTCCTTCGTTGTCCATGATTTTATTTATAGTTGATGAGCCACGAACATACTCAGTAAACAACTCAAATCTTCTATCAAACAGAGAAAGTCTGATACTTCCAAAGTCTTCTTCCTGTTGGTTAATTCCAAGGATTGTGTAATCATCCTTTTGGGTATCCATTCCCCGTTCACTGTGATTGGTGATGGCAGATTTACTAACCGAAGAATGATAATACTCAAGAATCAGGGTTTCTGAAATTAAGTGCAAATCAGATAACCACAGCATATATCCCTCTGCATCACCTACCGCCTTCATTGCCGCCAGGTCAAGATTGGTGTCGGCGATATTTGCTGCCAGTCCTGTAAAGACAACCATCTGTCCAATTCCTGGAACACTAATGGGTAATGGCAAAATCAGGTAGGATGAATCAGACTTGAATTGGGCTTGACGACGTTCAATTGCGAATGCATCAAATGGTATCAAGAGAAGTAAAGACCATAAGGTCACAAGGAGGATTCTTTGGGCTATTGTGTTATTGATGTGTGAATTTTCTTTTATCATATTTTATAATCTTGTTCTATGATGGTTTGATATATTGAATTTGACTTTTGTAAATTTATAGACGTCATCCTGTTCATAGGGGGAAGAAACTGAATGGAAATTGAATGGAAATTCAATCAATAGCAAATTTTATTTCTAAGCAACGTGCTTCAGTTTTATGTTTGGCTACTGACGCATCTACATGGCAGGATTTTACACGAATGACCGAAAGCAATGGCATTCCTAAATCGCGCACCTTTTTTAGCAATCCATACAATGCAGCCTGGTCGACCACCGGACCAGTTAAAAGTGTATCTCCATTCCCTTCCAGGGTGATTTTCAAACCTCCAAACCAATCCGTCCATTGGTGACCAAGATGGCCTTTGAGACTGATTTGATAGATTATTGGTTTATTTGGATCGGTTTTTGAGTTGTGTTTGTTTGACATTGCCCGGTTCCTGTTGTGGCAGCTCATTGCAGTTTATGCCACTACATCAGTGTTCGAGAATTACAATTACAGTACGGTATTGTTGAATTTGAATAGATACCATTGTACTGTTTGAGAATATTTTTCACCGTTTGCGCATGTTTATTCAGCTGTTGATCCTAATTTTTAAACTTTACGGCTAATATCCAGATATCCTTAACCGGTTATCACATGAGGGCGGTTTGAATGACGTCTAAAAAAAGAATTATGCTTGCACAAGCACATCAATCAATTTTTTGCAACCACCGTTTTTTATAAATTCCGAATGATCGCTTATTGTCTTAAAACAATGTTTCGATATTTTACTACATAGAATTTTACGATTAGTCACTCTATAGAATTCATTTAATATGTTTATCAAGTCTGGATTTTCAAAAAGAGATTTCCATTCATCAAAACCTGAATCTGTTTGTTTTCTGCACCAGTTGAGAGATTTTATCCATATTGCCGCACTCAGTGCACCACAAGCATTGCCGCTCAGGCCAAGACCGCCTGAAAATCCGGCAACCATTATCATTTCTTCGTTGCTGGCTCCTAATTTTTTGGCAACTTCTGAAGCACAACTCATTGCGTGTTGAGGACAATCGGTTTGATTTTGGGATAATCCTTCAGTTGCTGATTGGATCGCTTCCGGGACCCAGTTTTCTGCAAGAAAAAAGCAGGTCATAAATTTGAAAGAGAGCATATACCACATCATGCTCAGTTTGCTGGTAAAATCGCAATTCGTAATGGCTCGGCAATTAACGCTTTTAGTCCGATTTGAAAATGACTCCATAATGTTTTGAGTTGCCGCTATTGCTGTACAGATAGCTTGACTAGAGTTGTAGTGCCTTCGAAAGGATTCTGCTCCAACGGCCAAAGAAGCTCCCCAAAGCATTCCGCATTGATACCCTTTTTGCATTACTCCACCTGCTAATGGGGCCGAAGCACGCTCTTCAATTTCCATTGGATGGCCGAATTCGCGGTTTAATATATAAAATAAAGTCCGAGAGCATGTACCTAATTTCAAAAATAAACGTTTGATGCCTTGTAAATGAGGTTTTGAGACGGTATTTACGTCCGGTGTTGCAGTACTACAGCTTTGTGGACCTAACATGAAAGCTCCTGAAAATAAAATGCATGTTTTTAAAAATGTTTTTCTTTCCATTCTTTTCACCTTACATCGATATTAATGAGTCTCGGTATCAATATGGAAATTGAGTGTGTCAGTAAATGCAAATTTACTGTTTAACATCCAATCCTGTTAATATGGTATTGATACCTGCAACGCAGTATAGATGAACAGATACTAAAGTATGGTTTTGGGGTATTGTTTCAGGATTGAAAGTTATAAACTTGGAGCTGAGATTTTGGATTACTAATGGAGAAGAAGTTCTGAGGTTTTGGTTTTATGGATCGCTTATAGGCAGTTCATGATGGAGAAGAAGTTCTGAGGTTTTGGTTTTATGGATCGCTTATATGCAGTTCATGATTTTGATTTTACAGGAAAACCGGTATTCAGGCTACAACAGGCCCAACTTACGGGCATATGCCACAGCTTCGGTGCGTCTTTGGGCTTGGAGTTTATCAAAGATGTTTCGGTTATGCCCTTTAACAGTACTCATAGCGAGGAAGAGCTGTTCGCAAATCTCACGATTCGAAAGTCCTTTGGCAATGAGTTGTAGTATTTCTGTCTCGCGTTTGCTCAATGGTTCGATAAGGGGTTGGGCAGATGGAGTGGCGTCCTGGTTGGACTTATTTTTGCTTTTCTTTTTGTCATCTTCAAATGAAGTCAGTAACTTAGCTACGTAGTCCGGTTTTATACCACGAGCAGCTGCTTCGGATAACACCTGTACCATTGGTATTCCTTCATCTATAAAGATTCGGATGAAACCACCAGGCTCTGCCATCGTCAGAGCGTCGTTCAGTGTTTGCATAGCTATATCCTTTTCGCCATTTGCATGGTAAGCAACTGCCTGTAGTACCATGATTTTGAGCCGTTTATCCTTCCATCCCTTTTCCTCCACTTGCTTACGGAATTTTTTCAGCAGAACCAATGCTGCGGACGATTCTCCTCGGGACAGGAGTACGCGGGCCTGACTGACTGAGAGTTTATACTTCAGAGCCAGATCAGCAGCTTTTGCCAGATTACCCTGATGAAGGAGTGTAAGCACTTGTGCCGCAACAACCTCAGGTATCCGATATAAGAAGTCATTTTGGTGTGCAAATTGATGAGCTTTATCCAAAATATCAACTGCACCGGTAACATCTCCTTGAGCAAGTTTCAGACGAGCGAGAAACACCTGACATGCAACAAACCTGTCTGTTTTTTCAGACTGTCGCGATAGTTGAGCCCCTTTTTGCCCGTGTTGTTGGGCAGCATTCAGGTTGTTCCATTCATAGAAAATCTGGGCCAATCCAAGATGTGCTTCGCTGGCAAATGGCAGCGGTCGATCACCAAATATATCCAGGGCACTCTGGTATGTAATGGCCGCCTGTTGGAGGTTGTTTTCTGCTTCTTGCAGGCTGCCCAGCCCTATTGTAGACACAATAGTAGTGATGATATTCCCGGATGCCTGGCTGATAGATAGAGCTTCGGAATAAGCCCGGCTGGCAGCAACACGGTCTCCCTGAAGCTGATAGGCATACCCCAGTTTCCAGGTAGTGAAAGTGCGAAAAGACAGGTTATCAGGATGCAGAAATTCAAGGGCGCGCTGCGACTGGACAATAATGGTTTCAACCTGATCTTGAGTTGCAGCCAACGTGGCCCGTATCGCCGCAACTCGTCCCACAAGGTCTTTGGCTTTATCGTCCAGCTCGATGCCGTTTAGGGCTGCTTCGGCAGCCTGCAATTTTTGTTCAACGCCGGCTTGATGACCGGAAACCAGTAACACTGAAGCATATGTTGTCCATAATGAGGGGCATTCATTCAGTACCGAAGTTGGCAGCGATTCCAACCAATTTAGTACTGGGGCTACAGCACCACGAAAATGCAGAAGCATCCCCTCTCCTTCAATTAGACGCTCGGCTCGCTCAACATCATTGGCGGCGATGGCATGGTGAAAGGCATCAACTTCCAAGCCATTGTTTTCATACCATATACTGGCTCGTATATGCAATTCAGCTATGCCCCTTCCATCTTTTTCCATGTTCAAGTTGGCGCTCTGATGCAGTCTTTGCCGCAACAAATCGGCAAAGAGATGGTGATAGCGATACCAGCTCCGTTCGTTATCTAATGGGACAATAAATAGGTTGGCATGTTCCAGATATTCCAGGGTCTTTTTCCCGGAAGCAGAGGTTCCGTGTATAACTGCATCACAAAGGGGACCGCACATGCGATTAAGGATAGATGTTTTTAATAAAAAAGCTTGCACACTTTCAGACTGTTGTTGCAGGACTTCTTCAACCAGATAGTCCATTACAAAATGATGGCTGCCTGTAAAAGATTTGATGAAGGCATTGATGTTTTTATGTCCTTGCATTGAAATTGCGGCTAATTGCAGGCCGGCAATCCAACCTTCGGTGCGGGTTTCCAGTGAGGCGATATCTTCTGTCGAGAGGTCCAGGCCCATCACCTGGTTCAGAAATCCGGCAGCTTCTATCCGGTTAAAACGCAAGTCGGTGGCACGCAGTTCGGTCAACTGTTCCCGGACACGAAATCGGGCCAGGGGGAGATCTGGATCCTCACGTGTGGCGATGATCAAATGTACCTGTGGTGGTAGATGCTCAAGAAGAAAGGCCAGGGCGTTGTCAATAGGTTTGGTTTCAATGACATGGTAGTCGTCAAAAATAAGAACGAAACTGTTCGGAATGGAAGAGATGTCATTGAGAAGGGCCGTCAGAATCGTTTCGATTGACGGTGACTGAGGAGATTGGAGTATACCCGCTACTTCTTTTCCTATATTTGACGAAATAGTTTGCAAAACCGCAACAAGATAGGTCAGAAAGCGCGTAATATCATTATCTCCTTCATCCAGTGACAGCCAGGCTACCTTTCGTCCGCAATCGACAACCCATTCGCTAACCAGAGTGGTTTTTCCAAAACCGGCCGGGGCAGAAATGAGAGTTAATTTACGGTGTAAGCCCTCGTTTAGCCGTTCGATCAGGCGGGGACGGAGGACAGCTTTAGGTCGAGGAGGGGGAATATAAAGTTTAGTAGTCAATATTGGTGTAGACATAGATTAATTATGAAAGTTCAATTGAAGAATTTCCAAACCAGATGTCAAATGGAGGACCATTATCCCATAATCAAATATGACTACAGGATTTCATTTCCACATCCTAAACTGTACAATATTAACTTATCGATTACATTCTTTTTTGTAACAATAAAAAAGATGAAAGGTTGGAAAACATTGATGAATGGTAACTTAATGCAGACCTGAAAAACGAGAGGGTATATTAGTTGAAAGGTTTTTTTCGATTTTTAGGTGAGCTTCTTTGAAGAGTTGATGTGGAGTTAATCAATTATTCTCTTCTCAAGATAACCACTATTTACTTTGTCTCTTACATAAAAAAGCCAACACCGTATCCTGAATAATCCGATTGGCCTTGATACATAAGGCCAATTGTTCTCCCGAAGCGATCTCATCCGGCACCTCTATCACAATCTCACACTTTGTTACATCTGGAAAACGAATCGCAGTATTAGTTGATTGACTACGCGGTGACAACGGTATTGCGAAAACCGGTTCTCCCGTTGATTTAGAGTAGATTTGTGGGGCTGGTTCATGAGCGTAACGATTATAACGACTTGAAAAATTTTGATTAAGCTTGGTGATGGATTTTGCGTTTTTCATCACCTCATTCAATTGTTTCACGATCTCCGTAGTGTAACAATAATTGGTATGACTCGGATCAGTTATATGAGGCGCATAAAGAAAAGCAAAAGAGATCGGTAACCAGAAATTTCTAAATCGGTAAGGCGCATACCCGCCAAAAGGTTGACACCATTCATGATCCGGTACGCCGTGTTGATCGATTATCAGTTCAGGTAACCAACGGTGCCATAATCTTGTTTTAGCAGTCGCGTCAGGACAAAATGGATCTGATTTGTAATAATCTCTTCCAAATTCCAAACCCAAGGCGTTATATCTTGCTACATGAGACATATAGTTGGGTGCAATAGGATTTATTTCCTCCAGTAAGGCAGCGCCATCAACATTTTCCATGGGCATTATTACTACGTTTACACTTCGCAAAATATGTTTTCCCTGATCAGTTTCAATCAATTGACGGATTAACTCAAAACTGGCGTTGGTCGCGGAAATCTCATTAGCATGATGCCTGGAGTTAAAAAGTATTGTTGGTTTCAACTTTCTTAATCTAGCTAAGGAAAACCGTTTTTCAGTGATAACGCCATTTAATTCAATAACGACGATTTTCCTGTCTTGCCACGATCTGGCAACGGTATATGTATTTATTCGCGGATGATCCCTAAGCTCTTTTGTTTTGTTTATAACCTCTTCGTAACTTAAGAATCGATCGTATGGAACTGAAGAAAGTGGAGTAATGCTTTGTTTTTTAGGTGTTTCTTGCTTTTGCTTCGGAATTTTTAAAATAGCGATTCCCTCTTGCCATTCCATGGAGAACCCCCAAGCATGAGCGATCTTTTGAAAGCTTATTTGTTTACTGTCATCAAAACCTATAAGTGATTGGAATTTTATACGCCACTCTTTTTCATTCCAACCTAAAGCGACGACATGGTAATCTCTTGATTGACTGTTTTCTATTTTAGGAGGATTTACCCATGGGGCAGAAACAGCTCGGAGTTTGGCATAAGGTTGTCCTGTTGGCGTCTTTGAGTGAATCTTGGGGACAATTCTTCCAAACAATATGGTTTCGCTTAATTGATAACGTTCTGCGATAATAGCATAACCATCAAGGAGATTAAAATAGAGATCTTCCTGCAACGCTTCCATAGCGGCGACTCTTTCCCTGTCAATATCCAAAGAAAATTCGGACTCATCAATAGCGATTTCAAACTCGATCGATTCCCAAAAAACGCGACGCTGTGTTATGCCGAATTCATGTACCATTTTTTCCATAAAGCACATCAATTGCGGCAACCATTCCTTTTGATAGTGATTCCAAAAACGTTCCCTATCAGTTGAAATATTCTGTTCCAATATGACTTGTTCTTCAGTTTGCAGCAGTATGCTACCGGTAGAAGGATATACGATCGCATTGTTCGCTGGATTGTTCATATAGGGAAGCGAAGTTGTTCGGGGGGTTAAGGTATCTCGCCAGATTATATTATTATTTTCATCAAATGCGGTTATCTGATAAATCGAGTCCAGTACGTCTATTTCCTGATTTGTAATCTTTTCAATGTTAATCCCCAGACTTTTTTCCAGAATTTCAATACCTGGAAATAGTTCTTGAAACCATCGGGATGGAAGTTCTAGCGCTTTAGTCGATTCCGCGAATTTACGATATTCGATTAAAAGCGAGTCAATATTTCCAAATTGTCTCAATGTTGGAACGACATACTCCAAAATCCAAGAAAGTCCAGGTTTATAGGCGTTGTAGATCGATAAACTGGGTTGATATCCTTTATCATGCAGTATATCAATCAATTGATTTTGAGTTTGTTTGCGAATAGTTTCTGGCTTGCTGATAAAAGCGATACCATTAATACTTCCTTGTCCCTCCGGAATCGAGCGCACCAAATCAATTAAAATCTCTGTTTCAGACTTCCAACTCAATTCTTCATCGATGGTCTTAGCATTAATTATAGGAATTTCAATCGACCCATCCAAAGCTTTTAAAGCGCGATTGAATTTGGATTTCTGTTTCGCGGTTATATGTGGAAGTTGCGCTTGATAAGATTTACCATCATGGAGTAAATAGTGGCACCATTTCCCCCAATAATCTCGCCCGTTTAGCAATTCATCAAATGACTTAGCTGGCAAGTGAAACCAATCAGTATCAATTGTTTGCGAATTCAATAACGGATCACGCAATGAAATCCATTCCGATACCAAACGAGACAATGAATCAGCATCACTTCTAATCATAATTCGCTGGTGACTTTTCTGGGGGTCGAAATTTTCAACTATTTCACAATCTCCACCTTGAGTTTCAATAAATTGAATTACAGGCCGATTGCCTGCTTCAAATTTCTCAGATTTTACTAAAGGATACAGAAAATCCGTCGCATTAAGCATCAATTCACACACACATTTCGCCAGTTCCCGACTAAACATCTGATTTGAGATTAGGCCGGGAATTTCAAGAGCAGCGTCAAGTATTCTATCACGAGGATTATCGCTATTGGTTCGATACACTACATTCAGATTGGCGATACCATGATTACCGTGGTTCGGTTTATCACGTTCAGTCGATTTATTTTCCTGAAACTGAGGCAAAGTTCTAATCTTTTGTGATAAATGAAAATCATCGTTTTTTAAATCCAGATAGTATTCAAAGTCCTTATTTTTAACTGTTATTTTATTCCACTTGTCAGAACCACTTACAGATGAATTCTTTGAATTGCAGGCAAGGATATTCAAAAGGGAAGCGATCAATTCAATACTTGATCCACCGATTTCAATATGTTGAGGACGATTCCGTATAATATACGCTTGTGGTGAGTATGATGATTCGGAGACAGAGGAAACAGGAGATAAAACATGGATTACGTTTTTATCTTGCTGGATTTGTTCCGCGTTTGAGATCAGATTTTCTGGAAGAATCAAGCTTTTTAATGACAGGACCGCGCATAAATTTAATACAGCACTCCAAATCGATCCACTTGTTATTTTCGGATCGATAACGAGTGATAAATCTATTGTGTCGATATATCCATCTTGATCGCGATCTAAAAATACCGAATCAGCATCGAATAAATATTCCAGACTGATTTGATCGTATAACTGACTTGAAGATTCAATTGACTTTTTTTTCATAACCATCTCCACCAGATGTTTTGCTCACAATAAAATCCTACGCATTCGCTGCGATTTCATTAGAAAAATCAAGACGCTTTATGCCATGTGTCCTCAAATTTCTATTATAAGCAATCTCTCACCTTTCCAGTATCCCGATGAAACAAAGACTTTATATGTCAAAAATGGAAACGGTTGATTATTTACCGGTGAATATGAATTGTTTTACACGTAGCACTCTTGCGAGATAATAGTGAGAGTTAATTATTATGATGTGAAAATATCAGCAAACAAACAAAACAGGTTATTAAACATCAATATTAGGATCAAGCCGATCCCTGAACCAGTCTCCTAACAAATTAAATCCCAGGACCGGAAGCATAATTGCAATTCCGGGGAATATGGCGATCCACCAGGCAGTAGTGAAATAATCGCGCCCTTCAGCCAACATTGATCCCCAAGCAGGAATATCAGGAGATAATCCAACGCCGATGAAGGTGAGAGATGCCTCCAGCAGGATATTATTGGCAATCCGTAGAGAGGCAATCACAACAATTGAAGATAGAACGTTCGGTAGGATGTGAATAATCATAGTGCGAATGTGTGATGCACCGATTGATTTAACAGCGTGAACATACTCCATTTCTTTGACAACCAGTACTTCCCCTCTGGTAACTCTGGTGAAGCCTACCCAGCTGCTAAATGAGAGCAAAATAATGATCATCCAATACCCCGAACCAAATATGGACATTGCTAAAATAGCTATCAGGATAAAAGGCAGGGCCAGTTGAATGTCCGCGATACGCATGATGATATCATCGACGATTCCTCCAAAATAACCAGCGCATAGACCTAAAATTACGCCGATAATCATACCAAAAAAAACCGATAAGACTCCAATGGTTACGGATATACGAGCGCCGTAAATAATTCTGGAGTACAGATCTCGCCCAAGTTGATCCGCACCCAGGATAAATTTCGATTTGCCGGTCGTATCGGCAAACGCAGGTGATTTTAATCGACTTCGTAAATCCATGTCATCAGGACCGTATGGTGCTATATAAGATCCAAAAATCGAAACAAAAAGTAACAAAATCACGAGTACGCCACCGATATAGCCTCGAAGATTTCGAACCAATCTTCGAAAAAAAATAGTTGATTTGGAATGCTGTAAAATTAGTTCCATATTATAGCTTGATGATTAAAAACACATTTCAGGGTTTGGATTTGATCTTTATTTTGTCGGATTCTTTAAAAACCGCGTCGTCATTCCAATGGAAACCCAGGCGACTTGAAGAATCTCTGTGATTTTAGACAGATCTTTTATTTCTGGTTTCTCAGAATTTGAAGTAAACATCTTTCCAGATCCAGCAATATCTCTTGCTTTTGCTTCTGAGTGGTCCTTCATCGTACTTCCTCAGAATGACAGGAAGCCTGCCCATTGACGACCATCCAGTAATACGGTGTCATTGAGGTCGGGATATAAAATCATAAAATGTGAAATAAAAGTACATTTAATTTTTTGTAACGCGGATTCTTGGATCAAGAACCCCATATAATATATCCACAATGAAATTGATGGCAACTAAAGCAATTGCCAGAAAAAACGATGTCCCTTGAATCACGGGAAAATCTCTTGCGCTAATGGCGTCAACCATCATACGACCGATTCCGGGCCAGGAGAAAACTTTTTCGATGATTACCGTTCCACCGAGTAAGGCGCCAAACTGCAACCCGAATAACGTTACAGTCGGAATCAACGCGTTACGAAAACCGTGAAGGATCACAACTCTCCATTCAGCGATACCTTTGGATCTGGCGGTCACAATATATGGTTGCCGCATGGCATCCAGCATCGCTGATCTTACTACTCTGGCCATTAATCCGGATAAAATCAATCCCAGGGTAAGGGCTGGCAATACAAGATAAATCGGCCCTTCATATCCCGAAGGTGGAAACCAACGCAAATGAACAGCGAAATAGAGAATAAACATAATTCCCAACCAGAAATTGGGAAGGGACAAACCGAATATCGCAAAAATCTGGCCAAAGAAATCAAGTAGACTTCCCCTTTTCAAGGCTGACATAATCCCAATCGGAAAAGCGATCAATAAGGAGATGGCGATCGCCGATAATGCCAGAATTAATGTGGCACCAATGCGCTCACCAATCATGGCATTGACTGTTTGATTGGTATGATATGATTTTCCAAGATCAAAACTAAGTAATTGTCGTAGGAAAATAAAGTATTGAACCACGTAGGAACGATCCAATCCTAAATGGGATTTTATCTCAGCGATTTGTTCTTTGGTTGGTTCTCCTGCCTCAAACATTAAAGCGACCGGATCACCGGAAGATCGAACGCCAATAAAAATCAATAAAGTCAACACCGTTACAGCCAAAAGACCATGTATCAAACGCCTGATTATAAAACTTATCACATTATCCTCTTATTCTTTGCGAATATTTCTTCATTCGTATGTCTGCTTATTGCTTTGTTTCAACAACAAACCAGTCTGAAATGAACCCGAAATCGTGTCTTTTTAATCCGGTTTTATTAATTAGTCAGATCATAACGATCGATCCCTTAGTAATTACTTCGCCATATAGACAGCTTCTAATCGTTGTCGACCATCAACAGGTGCTCTATAGTTTTTTACACGTTTACTTACACCTAATACATCAACACGCTGGTATAACGGAATTTCAGGCACTAGTTCATACAGTCGTTTATTTAATTTATTAAAAGCGTCTTTACGAATTTTCTGGTCCATTGTACTTCGTTCCATTGAAAGAAGTCTTTCCACTTCCTCGTCATAGAAATCAGGATTCCAGTGTTCACCTTTATGATAAAGTAGATAGGCGGTATTATCGAAATCGAGTGTCCAACCACCCCAACCAAATCGATATATTTGACCCGCTTTTCCATGAGGAATCATATCCGAATAAAAAACGTTTGTTTCAACTGTCTCAAATTTCGTTTTAATTCCTACCTGCTTCAGATAAAGTTGTGCGGCCTGAGCGATTTCTTTAAAAGTTGTATCGCTTGCGGTTGATCTCATGATTAACGTTTGATTAAAGTCGTAACCGGCTTCTTTTAACAACTGTTTCGCCCGTTTTGGATTATAAGTTCTGATTGGCAAACTAGGATCATAACCGAAGCTCAGTTTACTTTGAAAGGAATTGATACGGCGCGCATAACCTTTCAATACAGTTTCGATAATTGTATCAATATCAATGGCTAAACCAATTGCTTCACGAACTTTAACATTGTCAGTTGGTTTTTGATCTGTATTAAATCTGAGTGAGTAAACAGTCGGTGAATCAACTTTTACCAATTCCAGGTTTTTATCTGCGGCAATTGTATCAGATTGACTTACAGGTACGTGAGTCATGATATCAATATTTCCAGTTTGTAATTCAGCGAGACGTGTCGATGGCTCAGGGATAATTCTAAAAGTTACTTTTTCAAGTTTCGCGATTGGTTTTTTCCAATACCCATTAAAACGTTCCAATTCAACTTTCTGATCTCTTACATATTGAACAACTTTAAAAGGACCTGTTCCAACAGGATAAGAGTCAAAATGATCTTCTCCTTTTTCTTCAATATAAGCTTTTGGTACAATGACTCCACCATATCCTGATAATTTAACAATCAATACCGGATCAATTTCTTTCAACATAAAATCAACAGTGTAGTCATCAATAATCTTAACTTCAGTGATCGCTGAGTAATTTCCTTTTTGTGGCGATTTACTATCTTTTGCCAGTAAGCGATCAAATGTGTACTTTACAGAATCAGCTTTAAAATCATGCCCACTGTGAAATTTCACACCTTTGCGCAGATGAAATCGAATTCTTTTTTCGGCGGTGACCGCTTCCCAGGATTCAGCCAAAGCAGGTTTAATTTCCATATCCAAATCTCGTTCCACCAATCCTTCAAAAACTGAAGTAGCGATGGCACTCCACGCCATTCTAAATGTATCCATTGGGTCCCAGTTTTGTGGATCTTGCGGTACACCAATCGTTAGATGTTGCTTAGCAGCGAAAATAGTACTGGATGAAAAAATACCCATTACCAGAACCATAAATAAGCTAATCCATTTTAATTTGAAGAATTTCATTTTTCCTCCTTATTGGTTTTATCCAAAGGAACCTCTGAAAAATAACTTTTATTTGTCATCTCAGCCGCAGGGAGAGATCTTATTGATTCGACTTTCTCGTCTGCTTCATAAAAAATCCCTCATCAATATCCGAAGAATACGCTCATTCCGAGATGTCACATTTTTCAGAAGTTCCTTGATTAGTGAAAAGGTGGCAGGCTACTTGATGAGTATCTGACACCTTAACTGAATCCGGAATTTGCCGTTTGCAAACCTCCATCGTTTGAGGACAACGAGTATGAAAGGTACATCCGGAAGGTGGATTTGCAGGACTGGGCACATCACCTTTTAGAATAAGGCGTTGCTTATTTGCTTTGGGATCAGGAACCGGAATTGCAGAAAGCAGGGATTGGGTATAAGGGTGTAACGGATTCTTATACAACTCCTCTTTCGCCGCTAATTCCACCATGTTACCCAAATACATAACGGCGATACGATCACAAAAATGCTTTACGACACTTAAATCATGCGAGATAAAAATATATGTCAGACCAAACTCTTTTTGCAGGGTCCGCATCAAATTCAGAATCTGCGACTGAATTGAAACATCCAAAGCAGAAACGGGCTCATCAGCGACAATCAGTTTTGGCTTCAAAACCAGAGCTCGCGCTATACAAATTCTCTGACGCTGTCCGCCACTGAATTCATGCGGATAACGAGAATAAAACTCCTTTTTTAGTCCAACTACATCAAGTAATTGTTCAACCGCCTCACGACGTTCTTTGTGAGATAATAATCCATGAACTTTTAACGGTTCGCCAATTATTCTACCGATTGGGATTCTTGGATTTAATGAGGCGAAAGGATCTTGAAAAATAATTTGTAATTCGCGTCTCTTTTTTTGAAATTGAGTTCTGGGCAAAGAAAACAGATCCTCTCCTTCAAAACGAATTGTCCCCCCAGTCGGATGAATCAATCTGACGATCATTCGTCCGATGGTTGTTTTGCCACATCCGGATTCACCGACAATACCAAAGCATTCTTCTTTGCTTACGGAAAAACTAATATCATTTACCGCCTTTACATTTATATTAGGCGAGAACAGGCCGCGATTAACGACAAATGTTTTTTTTAGACTTTCAATTTCTAATAGATTCTGATTTGGCATAATCCGTCATTTCCTGAGAATAGAGCCAACATCTGGCGCTGACGTTATCAGAGAAGTTATAAAGCTCTGGCTCTTCCTTAAGACATTTATCAAAAGATCGGTCACAACGAGGCGCGAATCGACATCCTTTCGGCATACGTTGCGGATGAGGTACAACACCTTTGATAGCTGATAAAAACTCTGTATTTTGATCCAATTTTGGTATGGAATCTAACAAGGCTGAAGTATAAGGATGACGCGGATTAGCGTATAAGTCTTCTGTCAATCCGCTTTCCACGACTTGTCCTGCATACATAACCAGTACTCTTTGGCACATACCCGCGACTACTCCCAAATCGTGAGTGATTAGCATTGTTGCCATTTTCATCGTTTCTTGAAGCGCACTGATTAACTCAAGAATTTGCGCCTGAATACTGACGTCCAGAGCAGTAGTGGGTTCATCAGCCAGGAGTAAGTCAGGGGATAAGGCGATTGCTAAAGCGATCACCACACGTTGCCGCATACCACCGGATAACTCATGTGGATATCGTTTTGCGAAATTATCAGGTTGTGGAATTCCAACTTTATCAAATATGTCCACCACCCAATCAAACGCTTCTTTTTTCGAGATCTTGCGATGTTTTAGGATTAATTCCATCACCTGTTTACCAACTGTATGAACAGGATTAAGGGATGTCATCGGCTCCTGAAAAACCATAGCCATCTGATCCCCGCGATACGCCTGCCTCTTTTTGGCGGCAATACGCAATAAATCCTCTTTCTTATATAAAATTTGTCCCCGGTATACTTGTCCATTCGCAGGTAATAATCCCATAATGGTATGCGCTAAAACACTTTTACCACTGCCGGATTCCCCTACAATTCCCAATGACTCTCCTTGATAAACATTAAACGTGATATCATTCAGTATTGGATAAATCACATCTTTAACCTCGAAGGTTGTAGAGAGGTTTTTTATTTCTAATAGGATTTCTTGTGACAACTGAACCTTGATATTTTAAATTTGATCGTTGAGCAAACAGAAGATACATAAAGAGAGAACTTTTCTGACAAAGAGGCAATTGCCGACAATTGCTGACAATTACTCATCTATATATAAATATATATTTTATATATATGTTTTGACGCATCCTAAATATATTTGAAATATATGTCAAGTATTTTGCTCTGGATATCCGATATAAGAAGGTAACTTTTAAAAAAAACTACAAAATACCAGTAATATCCGATTAGGATTTTTGGAGATGAGGCTCTTATATCATGAAAATGAATATCGGATTGATGGTCACTTTTATTACTTTTCTGGCTTATCATGGTATGCATTAAAAAAATCCATACATTAAGACAGAAAGGAATTCACAACAACTGGCATAAATGCTGAGTAGTTACCTTTTTTCAGATAATTTGCCTTCTTATATAGAGAATACAGGCTTCATCAGGGTAATCGAATGATACTCCCCGTCATTTATCATCTTGAGCGAAGCGAAGGATCTCTGTAGTCAGATGAAAGATTTTTTATTTTAAGAAATTTTAGACGGGGTAGCTTAAGGTTTAATCCATGGATCGGTATGTACTGTGATGTTATATACCTTTCGCAGGAATGGTAAATAGTCATGATTGCCCTGAAACTTCCGCTTTAATTTATTGACAATTAATTGTTTTTTATTAATTATTGATAATTAATAGCTATTGTATGTAATAATTACAATCAAATACCATATAGGTAAACCAATGCATTTTTCAACCAAGGACACCGACATTTCCAGTGATGTTCTTTTTAAGCATCAACTATGGATCAAGTTGAAGCGCTTGGCTGAGAAACTCGGTTACCATACAATCAATTGGTTAGCTTGATCTTAGTCGAAAAGTTAAAAATTTTGACCAATAGCTGTCATTCAGATAAGTTTGTGACGAAGGATCTCCTGGAAATCACTGAAATACTTCATGTCGCTACTGCTTCATTCAAAATTAAAATACAACATGATTGGACCTGTTATGCTAAGCTATTGATTAAAAAATACATTTATTACAAAGCCTGGGTTTAATGCCCCGACGCTTGTGGCGTAATTAAAACATGTTTGACGATCACAGATACCCCGTTGTTTGCGGCGGGGTAATTCATTACAATGCTCGACTCAAGAATAAAAATGTCGGAAATAAACCATATTCTTAAGCATTAAGTCTAAAAATATCAGAGATTAACGACATTGCACTCAAAGAAGTCAACATCGTCATTTATTTAAGACATAGAAAACCTTGAAGCGAAAAAAAACCGCAAAACAACGACATTTTTAAAATTCGAATCACTATGCCAAGCACTGTCAAAACTGTATCACTATTATATTTGGTTACCAAAATCTTCCAAATATGCAATCTTTCTATGTAGTTAATTCCTGATATAATAATACGTTACACTATGAAATTATGGAAATTCATTTGAAAATTTTCTATCATAAAACATTTCTATTTATCATATTTTTTTCAATTATTTCATTTAATTGCGAAGGAAAGAAAATTTACTCAAATAGAGATACGCCTGAACAATTCATGGAGTTTTTGCAATCCATTCCAAATTTAATATCAGAAAATGATATTCCTGGCTTATCTGTTGCCGTGATTGATAGAGACTCAACCCTATGGTCGGACTCGTTTGGCGTGTTATCTAAAAAATATGGTGGTAGAGTTAATACAAAAACGGTCTTTAGCTTACAGTCAATTTCCAAAGTTGTAACCGCGACAGCTGTAATGTTCGCCGTTCAGGAAGGTTTAGTATCTCTTGATACGCCTATCACGTCTTATTTACCTGATTTCAAAGTTGGCAGCTGTTTCGAAAACCATCCTGAGCAGAAGATAACTTTGAGACATCTTCTTAGCCACCGTGCTGGATTTACGCATGAAGCGCCCATAGGAAATAATTTTCAAACCGAGTTTGATTCGTTTGAACAGCATGTTAAAAGTATCCCTAATACATGGCTGAAAGCTCCAGTAGGGGAGAGAACAATTTATTCAAATCTCGGTGTTGATTTGGCGGGTTACATTTTACAGATACGGTCGGGTATGCCTTTTGCCGAATATGTGAAAAGTCGAGTATTTACTCCGTTAGAAATGGAGCACAGCACCTTTGATTGGAGTGTTATCAGAAAAAATAAAAACCGAGCTATCGGGCATGATAAAAACTTTGATAGCATACCTTTGGAATATGCTTTAATTCCTTCGGGAGCGTGTTACACAAATGCTTTGGACATGACAAAATTTATGAGGTTCCATCTCAACAAAGGCCGGTATAAAAGTAAAATTCTTTTAGAAGAGAAATATCTGGAAGAGATGTATAAGATTCCTTTTTCAAATGATCGGTATGGTTGGGCTTTAGGTATCAATGTGTATGAAAGAGCTGGAGGACGTTGTTTTAAGCATGGAGGAGGTGGATTTGGTTTTTTAACAGCTATACAGTGGTGCCCGGACCTCAATATTGGAATTGTGGTTTTAACAAGCTCCACTAACCATAATGATATGCACTGGAAGATCGCTGAATATATTATTAAAAAAGTTAGACACAAAGAAACCAATAGCTACAACAAAACTAGAACCAATATCATTTCTGATGAAAAGCAATTCATTGATTTAACCGATAAAGAGTATTTAATCTATTCCGGTATCTACGTTAACTCAATGGGTAATGAATCTTTTAAAGTTTATAAGAAAAACAATTTGTTTGGTGGGCAGGGTAAAGATTCTTTTATTCCTTTCAAATTTTATTCAAAAAACGGTGATTTTATCGTAAAAGATTGTGGTTCCGAATATGACGGTGATTATCGGGTAGTAATTGATAATCGCGATCAAAAGCCCAAATATATTCTTAAAAAAGGTCGAGGAGTAGTTTTCTATTTTAATGAAAGAATTAACTCAACACCAGGTCCAAATAAATCTGAATGGAAAAACTATGTTGGAAAATATTCAATCCATATGTATGGAAAATCAATAGCAACAATTGAAATATCTATAAAAAATGGTTACCTCTTTTTTAATAAGTTTCATTTGCATGAATATAAATCTAAATTATTCTATGCTTCGAATGGTGAAGTGTTGAATTTAAGAGGCAAGATACCAACATATGGAAATATTAAATTGTTTAAATTGTAATTCCTTAGTTGAGTGGTATGTATGAACTGGATTGTTTTTTCCAAACAGCCGTTTAAGTCCCCCCTCTTTGGTTTTGGACTATCTGGGAAGATATACACATCAGGTGGCCATCAGCAACAATACCCACCGAAACACCTGTAAATTCTGCTATATCTTTAATCGTGATTGGCATGATAACCTATGAATTGTTTCATATATAATTATTTTTTTATTTCAAGAAAAAGTATCGGATCGCTTCCGGATTCGTTTGAAACCGCTCATGATAAACGTTGATCTTGACAAAATATTGATTAGATGTATGTGCTTAATGTATACATTAAAGGAGATACACCATGATACGAACTCAAATATATCTGACAGATAAACAGCGCACTGAAATAATTGTCAGGGAAGAGTATATTTAGACTTGTTTTTTAGATCAGAGAAATGGTCTGGAGAACCTGTTAATAATGAGCCAACTAAATGCAAAAGAATCAATTGGTTTGCCACTGATGATTTCCCAACGAATATGATTCCCTATGTAAGGCAAGTTCTTGTCAATTATTCCAGAAATAAAACCAGATTTAGTGAGTCTGGTTGGTAATATAGCGAAATAAGGTTAGATTGTGTGAGCGCAGCTAATCACAATCTGAACCGTGAAAACTTGGTCATTTAAGCCGGGTTTCTTTGCTGAATTAACTCTTTTTCATTTCAAATAAAGAGATTAGAAATAGGATCACCGGTTTTTAGACATACCTATCCCCTCCTACAATGACTGTCTGGTCCAATAGGCCGATTTTTGTATTGTATGAGGGAATTGTTAAAGCACGGGTCTGTGGGGGAAAACTTACCCATCAACATTGAATTCTCTCCATTTTTACCGAACAAGAAAGCTGCCATTGGAGTGGATGGAGTGACTGGGGAAGAATATGCCAGGAATCTTTGGGTCAATATCTCCAACGGAAGTTCCTACCGGCGCGATTGATCAAAATAATACAAATGGATAATTTATGGATTTATTAGCTTGGTTAAAAAAGGAAAAAATTAATATTAATGAAATTGAAATTCGAAAATCAAAAACTGAATTTATTGTTTTTGGTTGCTATAGCATATTTTTTATTTTTGTTGTTTTTGTGTTCTCTTTGATTATAAAACATTATCCGATAACTTTATTTGAAGGGGCGACATTTACCAAAGATTTTTGGTATTTATTTTGTATAAAAATTATTTTCCTATTTACAGTACCACTTCTTATTTTTAAATTGTCAGGATATTCGATTCTATCAGTTTTTAACTCGTCTTCTTTATCACAAAAAGACTTGATTGCGATAGCTTTTTTATTTTCATTTGGATGTCTGCTTAACTTTTCACACATCTCAAGTATCAAGCCGCTTTTCGTTATTGACAATATCGCCAAAATTCTGTTTGGAATTCTTATCCCTTTAATTACAGCAGCTGTGCCGGAAGAAATATTTTATCGATATATTTTGCAGACTAGGATTGAAAAACTTTTAGGGTGGTTGCCAAGTATTTTATTGTCGTCAATACTTTTCACTTTGTTTCATTTTCCTTCAAGGTATCTTCTTTCAAAAGGTTTGGAAGGAGTCGCAGGTGACATTTATACCATTTCAGTTGGAACTCTGATTCCGGTTTTTATTATTGGTATCATATTGGGTTTTATTTGGAACAGGTATCGGAATATTTATTTTTTAATATCATTGCATTATGGTATTGATTTTTTACCATCAATTTCATCTGTACTTGGCACAATTTGATAACTCCCTACTAATACGTTACTCTTCTTCTTTGAAGGGTAGGAGCTGGAGAAAAAAGTAAAGAACACTGCTATGATATTAATCTTTTAAAGAGCAAAAATCTAACAAATGCCTCTTGTACCAGATAAATCCGAAATTTTGGAATTGGACAAACATCCATAAAATTAATTATTGTTACCTGGTGGGTGATACAGGACCTGTGTCTGTATAGTCTCACCTGATTAAAGCTTAGCCGGCAGGTTAGTAACGAACTCCGAAGGTAAGCCCAGTAATAGCAGTTCGAAGCCGGGACGAGTAATCGGCATTACTACTGGACTATTTAATAAGGATATCAAATGAAAATATTTACTAAGGCTTTTTTGTTAATTCTAATACTATTCAATTCAATTACAGTTTTTGCATCTAAGTCAGATAGTTGTCTTGAAAAGGTCATGACACAACTCGATATGAATAAATGCTCTGGTATTGATTTAGAAAAAGTTGATTCAGAATTAAATAGGGTGTATCGTCTAATAAAGAAAGTATATAAAGAGGATAAAGTATTTTTAACCAAATTAAAAAATGCTCAGCGTGCATGGATCAAATTACGAGATGCTGACCTTGACTTACAATTCCCGCATGTAAATGAACCAGGATACTACGGAAGTGTTTTTCCAATGTGTGCAAACAATTTCAAAACATACCTCACGTTGCAAAGAGTCGTTTTTTTAAAACGTTGGTTAGCGGGCTCAGAAGAAGGAGATGTTTGTATGGGATCACTAATGTTAGATTGGAGTATAAAAGAAGCACTTAAGAAGTAAAAAAGAAAATATAACAAATGGATACTTATGCCAAGATAAATCTGAAATTTTGGAACTGGACAAACGTTCATGAAAATAATTGGTGTTACTAAATATGAAGGAATTCCTACCGGGACGTGTACAAAGAGGATCAATGAATAACTCGTTACAAAATAAAAGAATACTTATAGTGGGTGGCAGTTCCGGTATTGGTCTTGCCATCACAAAACAGGCATATAAAGCGGGTGGCAAAGTTATTATAGCTTCCAGAAATGCTACAGAAAAACAACATGAATTAACTGCTGTAGTTGGTTGTGAGATCGAGGCATATTCTTTTGATGTGACATGCGAAATAGAAACGGAAACAGCACTAAAAAAAATCGGAGATATCGATCACCTTGTTATTACTACAAGGCCAGAGATAATCCCGACACCCTTTGTCGAAGCAGATCTCAGACAGGCGAAAGAAGCATTTGAAACAAAATTTTGGGGACAATACCATCTTATTCAGAAGGCACAAAGTCACATCAGTCAAAATGGTAGCATTGTTATGACAACCGGCATTGCCGGTGAAAAGATTTTTAAGAATTTTTCAACTATGGCTATTATCAATAGTGCTACCGAGGCATTTTGCAGGTCATTGGCATTGGAATTGGCGCCAATAAGAGTAAATGTTGTAAGTCCTGGTTTTGTTTCTCCAAAATCTAATGAAGTCATGAAATATGCCCGACAGTTTCCTGCCGGCAGAATTGCTTTACCTGAAGAAGTAGCCGATGCATATATTTATTTGATGGAAAGTCATTATATAACAGGAATGTCTATGGTGATTGATGGTGGGGCGAAATTAATATAATCCCGCTAACAAGGCTAATTCAGCTGATGCAAAAAGCCGCTCGGCTGATTGGTGATATTAGTATTAAAATAAGAAATAAGGAGAATAAAATGTCAAAAAAGGAAATTATGGCGTCATCAAAAAATTCATATTGGGCTGACAATGCCTCCCAATACGACAAACAAACAAGTAACGACATCGATATTTTATTAAACAAGATTAAAACGGATGTAGGTAACGTTTCTCGTATTTTGGATATAGGGGCAGGGACGGGTAAAGTTTCATTCAGTTTGGCTAGTCATACCCAACATATTGATGCACTTGATGCTGAACTAAAAATGATTGAAGTGGCGAAGGAAAAAGCAAAAACAAAAAAAATAAAAAACATATCTTTCCACACAGCAAGCGCTTATCAACTGCCTTTCTCAGACAATCTATTTGATGCCGCAGTGATCTTAAATGCTTTGCATGTCATGGAAACTCCAGAAAATGCAATTCATGAGGCAAAGCGTGTTATAAAAGCTGATGGATTGTTGATTGCTCCAACATTTTGCCATGCTGAGACAGAGGAAAGTCTAAACAATTATCAAACATGGTCAGCAAAATCGAAACATAAATCTTTTCATTTATTTACCTTTGAGACACTGTGTGATTTAATTAAAAGTTGCGGTTTTGTATTAAGAACAAAAGAGATGATAAAAATGGATTTTGGAAAAATGGGTGCAACGTATATGGGTTATATCGTTGGCAGCAAAATTGTAAATTAGGAATAATACAACAAATTGCTACACCGGAAATACCGATATGGAAGAAATCAAACAGCTTCTATTCGATATGTTTAAAATGGAGCAACATTTATCAAGTTAAGGCGTACAGTTTGAATCAAAATATGCAGTATATTAAAAGAGGTTATGAGAAAGTAATTTTATAACTCGTAAACTCATGCCAGATGTGTTTCAAATTTAACTAAACAATGAATTCTGGATTACTACGTGATTTCTGTTATACGGTTATATCGGATTCTAACTGGATATATATTCGATCCAGGGATTTTCCCTGGGCTCTTCGCTTCAATTTGAGAGGACCAACTTCGCCAATTTCTTTTACGTGGGTTCCTCCACAAGGCATTTTAATTCCATCACAAATCCAATATAGTGCTTCTGGTTCATTCTCCAAAGGGATATTATCTACTTTCGCGTTTTTCTGAATAAATGAATTTGATAATTCTTCTAATTCTGGAATTTTTGTTCCTTCAAGCTTTGTTGCCAAATCAAGTCTTCCTTTCTCCGGTTGAATAAAGCAACCCTTAACCGGAATATCCACTCCAAAAATCTGCCAAGCGTAATGTAGAACAACATGAGCGGCAGAATGCATTCTCATTATTCTATATCGCCGACTCCAGTCAATTCTTAGATCCACTTCATCCCCTTCCTTTAAAGAGCCAGTATTTGCTTCAGCGATATGTTGAACAGCTGTATTTACTTGAATTGACGGAAAATCAGGATGGCATAGCATTTTAGTTTGTTTGGTATATTTTTTTATTGTGTTTGATATTTCAATATCATTAATAAATCCTATATCCCCAACTTGGCCACCACCTTCAGCATAAAAAACTGTTTGATCCAAAATAATACTATTTTCTTCAATTTGAGCAACTGTCGCTGTAGCTTCTTTTGTGTACATGTCCGACAAGTAAAGTTTTTTTGTTATCATAACGAGTTCCTTCCTGATTTGTTGTTTAGTGTTGGAAATTCTACAGTCTTGAAATTGATGTAGTAGTATTGAGCATTCTTTTAATGTTCATTTCCGGCATTTATTATGACTATTTATAATACGACGTTTATCAGAAATTCGTATTTGTTATTCACAATTATATCAAATGTATCATATTTTCCTTTCGCATTTTTAATAACAATATTGTCTTTGTTAACCTTGAAATTATTAATATCCTCATTTTTGGTTATTATCTGGATAGTTTTAAAGCTTTGAAGATTATCTCCTATAAAAAACAAAACTAGATTTTGCTTATTATAATGATAACCTGAAAACCATAATCTCAATTCATCACACCGAACAATTTGATAATTTGAAGAAACCACTACTTTTGAGTTTTCAGGAACATCATTTTTGATAATAGCTCCTGGACTAATTATTACATTATCTCCAATATTTACGTTTCCATATATTCTAACATGTCCTCCAATCTCTACTTTATTACCAACTATTGGATGACGACTCCCTTTAGAATTATTGGCTATATGAGTAGAACCTAAAATAACATTTTGTAATATGTAGCAATCGTTTCCTATGTTGGTTGTTTCTCCTATCACTGTTCCAATTCCATGGTCAAGAACAAAACGTTGACCAATTTTTGCGGAGGGATGAATTTCTATTCCTATTTTTATCTTTGTGTGTTCGGAAAACTGTCGAGCTTGTTTTGTTTGACCCATTTTGTACAGATTATTTGATACTCTGTAACTTAAAACAGCACAATATGATGAATAAGAGTTTAATATGTAAAACACATTGTTTTTACTACTTGGGTCTCTTTCGGCAAATATACATAGATCTTCATAGCATATTTCCAGTATATCATCTATTTCAATATCACTTTCCAATTCGATCTTGTAATCCAAAAATAGGTTTAAAATTTTTTGTTTTATGGAGTTCTTTATTATATCCTTCATGTTACTTCTCTCAAAGACTTACCGAACCTAAAATCTGCTATCAAATTCTTCATTCACTATAAATAAAGTGAATCAATCTTCAAACTTATTTGGACTTTTGATGTGGTCAAGTAGAAAAAGACACAAAGTTAAGCTACTGTTGATTGGTTAAAAACATCTTCAAACTTATTTGGACTTTTGTATCCAATTGAAGAATGAAGCCTTTGACTACTATAAAACATCTCAATGTAATCGATGACATCAAGCCTGGCTTCATTCTGTGTGAGATAACGCTTCTCGCCGGTTCTTTCTGTCTTAATGGTATGAAAGAAACTTTCGACAACTGTATTATCTCAACAATTGCCTTTACGGTTCATACTGTAGATTCTGCTGTTTTGTCTTATCTCAAACCCCTCCCCAAAAAAAACAAATTAGTCACTGATATTTCAGGGTTTTAAAAAATATTAGGATACTACTTTTTTCCCCCCGCAACTTAAACTGTTGAGTGCTTAAGTTTTTTTTAAATTAATATTTATAAAATATGTGAAGCGTTGAGACAGAAAGCTGGGCAATGTTTCATAATAGGGATGATACTTGTACCATGTCCCAAAAATTTTGGTACAAATTTTGGCATTTCACTTTATTTAGGCAACCAATTTCAGTTGCAGCAATATATTATCCAGAACTTTCTTTAATTCGGTTGTTTCAACTGAACTAGATCCATCGCTTGATTTCCAATGTATTCGAATTCTTCAAGGCGAGTTTTCGTTTTTTCTGCACGTGAGTTGGGGCAGAAGCCCTACAATATCTGTATTCCCGGAGATAACATGCAGCAGTTCTAAAATTATACCTTCAGATAAAGTCTGACAGTAAAATTGCCGATTTTATCACCAAAACTTATGGGACAAGATACTAGAAAGCGTCTAGGTATGAGATGCCACCATCTGGAGCCACTGTAACAACATTTTTATTACTATCAAGTGTTCGTGCAATTTTAATAGCTGCTGCAACATTGCCTCCCGAAGATATGCCAACAAATAATCCTTCATTTTTTGCTAATTCCTTTTGATAGTAGTTTGCTTCTTCATGTGTAACATAAATAACCTCATCTACTACATTTTTATCAAAAATTGGTGGGATCATACCAATTCCCCAACCTTGAATCTTATGAAATATATATTTTTCATTAAAAACGTCGTAACCTTCAGGTTGAACACAATATATTCTAGTATTTGGATATATGTCTTTAATTCTTTGTGAAGCCCCTGTCAAAGTTCCACTGCTTCCCATACCTACTGCGAAAGCATCAATATTTAGATTTTGGCTTTTAAAATCATTAACAATTTCATTTCCTGTGCCTTCATAGTGTGCTTTGACATTTGATGGATTGCTTAGCTGATCTAACCAAATATAACTTGGATGCCTCTTCAATATCTCCTTTGCTTTTTTTATATGAGAGTCTTGACCATCGGTATGATCAGATAAGATTACTTTTGCTCCATAGGCTTCAAGCACTTTGATTTTTTCTTTTGAGTAATTATCCGGTATAACCAGAATTACTCGATATCCTCTCACAGCCCCGGCGATAGCAAGACCAATACCCGTGTTTCCACCTGTTGGTTCCAGCAACGTTTGATCAGAATTAGGTTTAAGGATACCTTTTTTTTCTGCATCTAATACCATTTGAAACGAAATCCTGCTTTTTACACTTCCTCCTGGATTGAATTCTTCTAATTTTACATAAATGTTTCCCATATCTCCATTTGAGATTCTTTGAAGGTTAATAATCGGAGTGTTACCTACACAATCCATAATTTTATTACAAATCATTATTTCTTCTCCACCTATATGAGGACATTCTCAATACGTTTTTTGAAGTATTCTTTAAGTTGTACCAATTGTTTCGGAGGAATTTTTGTAAGAGCGAATCCAAACAGTAATAGACTAAATAAAATGGCAAAATACGGTGAAATAATTTTTTCATCAAAGTAGCTCCCAATAACAACAGAAATAACTGGAAAAATAATAAAAACAAAAGATAGTACAACTGGATTAAGTTGTTTCAGTAAATAAAAATACGTTATGAATCCTCCAACTGAGGCGAGAATACCTAAATATAAAAGTGCAATTATTGATTCTGTTGAAATCTGATCAAAACTAGGTTGTTCAACAAACCAACCGGTTGTAAATAAAAGAAATCCAGCAATTCCTATGGGTAAAACATTGATAGTTATAACACTAACAGCATCACCTTGTTTTTTTGTGATAATATAACAAACAGCGTGCATAATGGCCGCCAGGAAAACTGCCACTACGCCAAGAAAGCCTTGGTATCCAAGCTCCATACCTTGTGAAATTAGTATAAACAATAGGCTAAGAAAACCAATCGCTATTCCAACTACTTGAGTTATAACAATTTTGTCGTTTAAAAAAAATACAGATAAAATCATCGTTAAAACAGGCATTGTACTAAAAAGTAATGCTGATAAACCGGATGAAACATATTGTTCACCGTAGTTTATCAGGAAATATGGTAATACAAAATAAAATATGACAATGCCCCAAAAGAAAGCTAGATTTTCTTTTGGAAAAAAAAGGGGCTCTTTTTTAATGTATGCGAATACAATGAACAATGGAAAAGTAATTAGAAATCGTATTCCAGCTGATGTAAGAGGCGGGACAGTTTCCACAGCGATTTTTATGCCTATCCAAGTCGTACCCCATGAAAAGCAAACAACAACAAATAACAGGATTGTTATTAGTTGCGATATTAAATTTGAAGTAGGTTTTTCATTTGGTTCTATTCTATTGTTTTTAAGTGTTTTCATAGTCTTCATATTCAATATTGTTAAAATAATGACAGCAATGAAATGATAAAAAGTAAGAATTCTGTGAAATTGTCAATGTTTTTGAAAAAAAACGAAACTGAATAGGAAAATATTACTTATTATGTATTTAAATACATTTTGGCTTTTAAATAGGATCCCTTTCATTTTCATAAAATATTTGAACAATTGTAGTTCATTTCTGTTTTGTTTTTACAGAATTATTTGTATTTTATGATATATGCTTTGGGATAGAGTACAATTTGAATACACTTACAAATCAAGATAATAGATATCTTATTTTTACATGTCAATGATTTATTAACATTTTCATAAAAATTTTGACCTGATTAAGGTGTATTATGTTCTCGTTCTGTATTTTATATAGTGATATATGGCAGGACTCTATTCCTGGAAACAGGTTATTTTGTTCAGACACCAATTAGGAAAATTGGTCATAGGTTTTCTCAATCAATGTTAATCCACGACCAATATTGATTTCCAGTTCTGACTTCAAGGTAATTTCATCTTTATTTTGGATAGCTTGTAAAATCTTATAATGGTCTTTGCTAAAATTAATACAGTCATTTTTTTCTTGTCGATATGAATTCAAGTAGACTTCAATTGTCTGAATCAGTTTCTGTACAATCATGTAAAGATAAGAAAGATTGGAAGCTTGATAAATCACATCATGAAATTTACGATCCAGAGTATAAAAATTGGGTTTGAATTCATTCATCTCTTCATACAATTGCTCTAACTCTGTGATCTGTTCATCTGAAAATAGGTGTAAAGCTTCAATTGCCATTTTAACTTCCAGGTTTATCCTTACTTCGAAAATCGACTTAATCTCTTTTGGAGTGGGAGGAGTGGCAACAATAAGCGTATTATAGTCGAGCAAAAACTCAATGAGATTAAAGAAAATGGGGAGGATGCCGTTAAAAAACTCGCTAAAGAATTTGATCATTGGGAAGGCGATTTTATATTGAGTGAAGAAAAAAAGAGGAAACTGATAGAGTCGGTTCCGCAAAATATTAAAGAAGACATTCAATTTGCCTACAGACAAGTAAATGATTTTGCAGTTGCTCAAAGAAGTAGCATACAGGAATTCGAAAAACAGACGATTCCAGGCGTACGGTTAGGGCAAAAATTAATCCCGATGGATGTAGCCGGCTGTTATATCCCTGGCGGACGATTTGCACATGCCTGTTCAGCCATTATGAGTATAGCTACAGCCAAAGCAGCTGGTGTTCCTGCGGTAATAGCATGCTCTCCTCCACGTGGTGGCAGTATTGCACCGGCCGTAATATATGCGATGGAAGTGGCAGGAGCGGATATAATTATGGAAATAGGCGGTATCCAGGCCATTGCCACTATGGCATACGGGTTGTTTAGGGAAAACCTGCCAATATTCTTGTTGGCTCTGGAAACGCATTTGTGGCTGAAGCAAAAGCAATATTTGTTGGTTCTGGAACATGTGCTATTGATGTTTTTGCCGGTCCGACAGAATCTGCCATCATTGCAGATCATACAGCTGATGCCATGACAGTGGCCATTGATCTGGTTTCGCAAGCAGAGCATGGTTATGATTCTCCGGTATGGTTGTTCACAAATTCCAGGAAATTGGCAGAAACAGTTAAACAAATTGTTCCAAAAATTATTCGTGATCTCCCTCACTCAGAGGTCGCCGAATCGTCATGGAACGATTATGCAGAGATTTTATTATGCGAGGATAGGGAAGAGCTTTGTCGTGTGAATGATCAATATGCTGCTGAGCATGTTCAAGTGATCGCAGAGGATCTGGAATGGTGGTTGAATAATCTAAGATGCTATGGATCACTTTTTTTAGGGGAAGGCAGTACAGTGCCGCATGGCGACAAGTGTTCAGGCACCAACCATATTCTGCCGACGAGGAAAGCCGGTTATTATTCCGGTGGATTGAACGTGCATAAATTTTTATGGAATATTCACTTTCTTTCCATAAATCCTACTGTGATTCAGCCATAGTACCCCAGTCATAGAAAAAGTCCCATTGAATACATGTGGAAATATCCTTCCAAATCCAAAAATTAAAAGGTTTCACTTTATTAGAAAAGTTGAAAAGGAGTTCTATTAAAAAATCCACTTTCCTTTTTTGCATCCGGTTATGTTATGGGATGATGAGGAAAACCATTCAATCTGCCAGCTGGATATTGTGGCAATCCTCCTGGAATAGACTAATAAGAAAATTTTGTGGAATCGAATCGTCCTGTAATAACCGATTGTTATTTTGCTTGAAGATCCGGGTTGAGTGTTTTAAGGTGAGTAATGTCTCATTTTGATTCATTTCTCATCCTGATAGTATTTAAATAAAATTGCATTGCTTTCATCCATAAAGTATAATATAGCCAGTTTCGTGTTATTCTACAGATTGTGACTTGGTTATTGATTGTGAAAAGGCAGATTAATTAGTCTTGAGGGGATTAAGGTAATGTGATAACGAATGGGCATAATCGAATATTTTATAACTGAAATATGGAGGTGATATGCTAAAAAGAGTATTGATAACGGCAACTCTGATATTGAGTGTCAGTTTTTGTATGGCAGAAACATGGAAAATCACTTCTCTCGATTGGCAGCCCTATTCGGGGTCAAATTTAGCCAATCAAGGCAACTCGGTTCAAAAGCTTCGACAGGTTTTAAAAAAAGCAAATATTGAGTTGATTGTCGAATTTTATCCTTGGAAAAGAGCTCAAAAATTGGCCGGAGAACCGGGATATGTCGGGTACTTTCCAGCTTGGCCTGAAGAAGTCAGTGAAGGATTTATCGCGTCTGATACGGTTGATTTATCAGAATTGGGGCTGATTACATCCATTAAAATGAAACCGAAGATAAAATTTGATTCTGTGGATGAATTGTTCCGGAAATTCAAAATAGGTTACATAAAAACATATGTATACCCTGCGAATATCACGGCAGCAATTAAAAAATATCCAGATAATGTTGACTCTGCACCCCATGAACGGTCTTTAATGAAAAAGGCTTCAATTGGTCGAATCGATGCCGGGATTACAGATCCAAATGTCACGCTATTTCTGGCTGAGCAGGATAGTATTTCGAACATTGTGGCCCTGGACAAAATTCTGGAAGTTAAACCATTGGTAGTGTCCTTTAGGAAAGGTAGTGATAATGTTAAAAGGCTACAACTACTTAATGAACTTTTGAAAAAGTAACTCCATATCTTTTGTAAAGGCTATATCTGAGAAGGAACTACAGATCCCTGTGTTTTTTAAAAAATAACTTCGCATTATCTGTTTGCAAACGTCCTAAAAACACTGGACATTTTGCAAACAGAATGTGAATCAATTTTTGAGCCGACCATAAGGTGATAAATATGCACCATCAATTATTGACATTGTCAAAGAAGGGCCTTCCCATGCAACGGCAATATTGTCTCCGCCATATCCTTCTTTTTGCAATACTTCAATATAATATTGCTGACCAGCTATTAAATCAATAGCGACTGATTGTTGTGAGCTGTATTTTGTAAACTCTTGAGAATTTGTCCATCCTTCAACATAAGCAATTCTACTTGCATTGGCTGCATTGTCATCTGTGCTTAAGTAAAGGTCGCTATAATCATCTCCAGCAATCCAGAATGTATAACTTCCCGTCACTGGAGGATATACATAACCTCTAATACGAGTGCCATAGTTTTCAGCCCAATTGGTGGCTCCTTCTAGACTTGCAAGGTACTCAATTCTGGTTGGATTATCAGGATAATCATGACTTCCGGTTAAATCAGTAATATTAATTCCAGGAATATTTTCCCAGTATTCGGCAAGGATGGTTCCTGTTGTTATGTCATTAACACGTATTGAACTTGTTGCGCTGTATCCACCATCGTCAGTTGTGACAGTAATAATAGCTGTACCCACAGCTACACCGGTAACTTTTCCAGAAGCATCCACAGTAGCAATCGAACTGTTGTTAGTGGTCCAGTGCACAACCTGGTTATTTGCTGTTGCAGGAATAACAGATGCAGATAACGAACTTGTGTCACCTACCCCTATCAATAGGTTTGTTGGTGATAATTCAACACCTGTTACAGGGATTTCAACATAGTTTACAGTAATATCTGCCGAAGCGGTATGGCCTCCATCTTCAGAAATTGCAGTGACAGAAGCGGTTCCATCGGAAACAGCAGTTACCAATCCGTTCGAATCAACTGATACAATTGCAGTATCGCTTGTACTCCAGCTTATGTTTTGGTTAGTTGCGTTATCAGGTGTTACAATTGCAGAAAACTGTGACGTTTCACCCGGATCAAGTGTTACAGATGTTGGGCTGATTGCGATATATTCAACAGAAACAGCGGCCACAGTTACCTGGGCACTTGCAATGTATCCTCCATCCAGTGTTGTAGCCGTTATAGCTATTGTACCTGCTGCAATACCTGAAATAATTCCGTTTGAATCTATTGTTGCTATATTGGAATTTCCTGAATTCCAATTCACGGATTGATTTGTTGCATTCAAAGGTGTTACATTGGCTGACAATTGAACTGTTCCTCCAATATTGACAGATACGACAGAAGGACTTAAGGATAATCCGGTTACAGGTACAGTATTACCCGTAGGATCACCATAAACAATGCCACGACCAGCGGTACTCATGTATACACGACCGAAAACATTCATATCGCCCATTACAAACTCACCATTGGCCAATCCACCGTATTCATGCTCTTCATCATTAATTAATACCCAGTTTGCACCCTCATCTATCGATCTAAATACACCAAGAGTACCTTCTATTTCGGCAAAAACATAAACAGCCGGATAGCTTGCACCAGGCGCCGCCATTCCAAAACCAACGGCTTCACAATATCCTACTCCAGGTACAGCAGAAAACGTATTTCCACCATCAGAAGAGCGCATCAGACCTCCGGTTCTTGTACCATCGTTTGAAGCAAGGGGAACCCAAACATGACCTTCGTTATCAGGCACAGATCGGGCAGTTCTGTAGTTGCTTTTACCAACATAACCTGCCTGAGAAAATGAAGTGCCTTTATCCGTACTTACAAACATATATCCTGTACTTCCATTATAAACATAAAAAAGATTGGCATTTACCTGATCTCCCATTGGTCGACCATTGAAGGATATACCACTGACAGTGGACCAGTTGGTGTTTTCCTGGCGATACATGGTAGTGCCCTCAGAAGGCATCCAAAGTGTGATGTTACCATCTGAAGAAAGAGCTACTTTGCCTCCTTTCAAGTCAGTTGGAGGATTGGATGTATACGTTTCAACAGTCCATGTTGCACCATTATCTGTCGAGTATTGTACGGGCCCGATAGAAAAGGTGTTATATTTTGTGCTTACCTCGCGAACCTTGGCACATTTAGCCAGTTTTCCATTTTTTGGGGCATAAGCCAAACCGGTTGTTGAACCTAGCGAGAATTCAGCTCCTGAACCTGTTGTTACATGACGTCCCAAGGCTGGTGACAGGGCTACATCATCATGCTTGAACCCATCATAGTCGCCAATTACAGAAACCAGCGGTCCTCCTGGAATACTTACAATATCCTCAGGAACCACCTCTTCAATACCATGTCCCGCGAACTTCCATACTGTATATTGTGTATAGGAAATGTCTTCATTACCCCATTCATCAACATAAGACCATTCATAGTTGAAAATATCTTCGGTCATAAAGACTCCGTTACCGGAAGTAACAAAAACTCTTTTTGGATTATAAGGATCAATAGCTACTCCACCAATCCAGTGAATAGTATTTCCGATAATCCATGGTACTCCGTTCTCATCCATTTGCTCCGCATTTGGTGTATAGCCACCGTCAAGCCAGTAATATTCGAACGAAGGCACCCAGGTTTTCCCACCATCTTCAGTCACAAAAATGTTATCTCCCCACCTGTCAGTCCAGGCACCATCAATCTTCCAGAATTGTGGACCACGATAGCTGGCTATTGAAGATACTACCATATGATCGGGATTATTGGGATCTATTGAGATACCACTGTAACAACCATAATAGGTAGATGGATCCGAAGGATCTCCATCATTTTCAGGATCAATAAAATCTTGAGGTGAAATATCAGTCCAGGTTTGAGTTGCAACTTCATATTTGAACAAAGCACCTCTATTGAACCAATCATTTATTGGTCCCCAACCTTCGTCCCACTGCATTGTGTGTGGTCCCGCACCATTACCGAAAGTGATATACACTTCAGAACCATCGGGTCGGATGGCAATTCGCTGAGGCATCAAATCAGTGGCATATTGAGGAACCGGACGATTTGGAACCAAAGACCATGATAAACCACTGTCTTCGCTAACAAATACATTGTCGTTTTTTCTCAGAACACCGACATAAATACGTGATGTCTGGCTTGGATCATATGTAACAAAGGAAATACCACAACCGTTCCAAGTCGTATCAACAGGGAATGAATTTACTTTAGACCATGAATTTCCGTTGTTGGATGATTTCCAAAGTCCTTTATCTCTGGAGCCATAAAACATGGTGTTGGAGTTTGTCGGGTTTACAGCCAGACGTTCGCCATTTCCACGTCCCATGCCATTTCCATGTACATTAAAAAACTTGGTGTTGTTATCCCAAACAGGGATCTTTTCCCAGGTTTGACCGTAATCATTGGAGCGAAGGAAAGCAGATCGACCGATGCCATCATCTGCTTGATTCCAATACACTGTTCCGGCCATCATATACACTCTTCCAGGCTGACTTGGATCAATGGCAAGGGCCTCTATTCCAAGCAATCCTCGTTCATCGGCATTCACCCAGTCCATCATTGATATCCACGATTTGGAAGATTCGTTCCAGCGATATGCACCGCCTACATCTGTTCGAGCGTACATCACATTCTGTTCGATGGGAGAAAAGAATACTCCTGTAACAAAACCTCCACCGCCAATCGTCACATTATTCCACAAATAGGATTCAGAAGTCTGGGCATTCAACTGAGTTATAGCAAACAAACTGATAATTAAGAATAATAATTGTTTTTTCATAGGATAGTTATTGTTTATTAACAGATGTTAATTGCTGTTTGAGTTAATGACTCACATTTCTGGTTTTTTCACATTCCACATCAATGATCACGGATTCCTGGTTGGTCAATAAGCAGTAACTTTTACATCATTTTAAGGACTTTACCTCACCTTCAGAATAACTGACGGCAGAGAGAGTAGCTTTTTGATATTATGCCTCTGCGAGAATGAGATAGAGTCCGGGATAATACTGAATAGTTACTATATTATAACACAGGTTCAGCAGTGCCGGTTGATGTACCTGACATTTCAAAGTGAGACCATGAATATAATCCCTTGTAATAAATATAATAATTACCATTTTGTTTGGCCGGCATATTGTTCGACCATGTATTGGTATAATCTACACCATTAATCTCCACAACAGCCATGTTCCATGAATTTACATAATCAATATCATCGGATGTAACCCAGCAGTACTCACCGGAACCATCCTGTGCAAATGGAACAGCTATGCTGACAGGTGAATCACAAGGCGTACCTCCATTGGGTTCAGCATTAATTTCGATCGAGGCTGTATCAGTATATTCACCATCACTTACCGAAACAAATGCTGTATACGTTCCCGCAGCATAGGTATGTGATGTGGTAATACCTGTTGAAGTGGTTCCATCACCAAAATTCCAGATATATGTTAATGGATCATCGTCCGGATCATAAGACTGACCTCCATCAAAATTCACTGTTAATGGTTCTGTCCCTGAAACAGGGTTGGCTAAAATACTTGCAACCGGAGGACGATTCACTGGGGGTTGACTTGTACCATTAGGTATTTCGGGTGCAAGGTATGGGCGTAATTTTGCCATTTTCCATTCGACAATATTTGTCCACTGGTCATCAAGTAGTCCTCCAGTATCGCCAGAGTTGGGATTCCAGCACCAGAATGTCCAGCTGTATCCTTTTTCACCCATATAGGCCAATAGGGTATCAAACCAGATTTCATCGACACCCGAAGGATCACGTATTCCAAATTCACCAACGAGGAGATGAGAGATCTCCCGGGTATGAATAAAATTAAAATGCTCTTCCCAGATGCCTGGCATATTAGATGGAAAATCGGGAGCCGAAAACCAGGGCTGATTATAAACAGTCGGTCCGTATTCATGAGGGGAATATACCAGTTTATCTGGATGGCTCAGTTGCACAGGATAATCAGTAACACCCTTCAGGTTACCGCCCCACCAGTAAGAATCGTTATCGTACTGTTCTATTCCTTCAACCAGAATCAGCACATTTGGATTTACAGCCAGAATTGCATTTCCACACCTTTCAGCGGCCTTGTTCCAATCTGTTGCCGGACTTGAGTTCCCCCAGGTGGCACCCTGGCCATAATTGCCATGAGGTTCGTTATTTAAATCCATCCCAATAACCGCATCGTAATCTTTATAGCGGGTTGTTAAACTGACCCAGTCTGCAATCCACTGGCTTTCAGGTGTTTGATCAGTATACCAGAGTAATTCATTCATGTAGCCGTCCGGCTGACGGGAATGGTTATCAAGTATTATTTTCATGTTGTTTTCCTGGCACCATTCAACGATTACATCCAGAAGCTCAAGAGGATGGCTTAAGGTACTTTCATACTCATTCATTGGACTAACCCCGGTATAGGGATCTGTTCCATAGGCATTCAGCGAAAAAGAAGCTGAAGGGTCCATAATCTTATTACACCAGGGAATGCGAATTACGTTAAATCCCTGGTCTTTTATTTGTTGTAACATGCTTTTGGTATCTCTTGCCCAGATACCATGAACATGCAGGTTATTTGTTTCAAATCCGAACCAGTTTACACCAGTTAACCGGACTTCCTGGCCACTTGAATCAAAAAGTTTATTCCCCTGAACCCTCAAATAATTTTGAGAGTAAAGTTCTGGACATGCAACGCTCAAGAGCATGAACAATGCACATAGATTTATCAATTTTTTCATTCGAATATATTTTTAGTTGTTTTCGATTAATTCATAATGAATTTGAAGAATGAAATCAGGAGGACGCTAGGTACTCCTGTTACTTGATTAAATAAAACGAGTGGTTAGCAATAATATATATAAACATCATTGCTTGTTCTTGAATTCACGGATAATTAGACCGGATTTCAGGACTTGTCCAAAATGCGTATCAAAACCGGTTCAAATCCTAAAACTTGTGTTATTGCTTACTCAAAACCAGCTGCTTCAAAATGTGACCAGTCGTATAACCCCTTATAATAAATATAATAGTTACCATCTTGCTTTGCAGGCATATTACCCGACTGGATATTGGTAAAATCGACTCCATTAATCTCAACAATTGCCATATTCCATGAATTAACACTGGCTATATCATCCGCAGTAATCCAACAGTATTCTCCTGATCCATTCTGATTGAAAGGGGGAGTTATGGGCACAGGGGTATCACATGGAGTTCCTGAAGACAGGAAAGTTGCCGAAACAGACTTATTTCCATCCATGGTAACTGAAACAGTTTTAGATGTGCCACTAGCATCCCCACCCCATCTTACAATGGAATTTTCATCATCGGGAGTTGCTGTTAAGACAACTACTGTTCCTGGATCATAATTACCTCCAGAAGGAGAAACAGTTCCATTACCGGTTATTTCTATTGACAGTGTATAAGAAGCAGGTGTTTCGGTTCCGGCAATTTCAAAATGTCCCCAATCAACAGATGATATGTAATGAATATAATAACTTCCATCTATCTTGGAGGGAAGGCTGTTGGACCATGCATTGGTATGGTTAACTCCATTTATTTCAAGCAGATCAAGGTTCCAGGAGTTAATATAGTCAACATTTCCATCTGTAATCCAGCAATATTCACCTTTACCGTCTTGAGAAAATGGAAGTTCTATCGGTATATTGGATTCACAACCCGGATTAGGGATGACAGAGAAATTAGCTTCAATGACTTTGTTTGTATCCATAACAACCTGAAGGGTCTCAGAAGTTCCGGCAGCATCACCACTCCAACCATCGAATTGAAAATCAGTATCAGGAGTGGCTGTAATTGTAACTAGGGTATTCTCTTTGTACAATCCACCGGAAGGACTTATCGAAACTGTTCCCCCACCGGAAATGTTAACAATCAGGGTATATTGAGGTGTGATTGGATCATTAGTTACATTGACAGCACATAAAGCAGTATGACCACCGTCTTCGGTTGTGGCTGTAATGTTTGCATCACCAACAGACTGAGCCGTTACAAGGCCTGTGGAGCTAACCGTTGCCACAGATTCGTTATTGGATGCCCAGATTATGTTTTTATTTGTAGCATTTGCAGGTAATATTTCAGCAGATATTTGTACCGTCTGTGATGGGTTCAGTGATACATCTGTTGGAAGTACAGAGACACTCTCTACAGGAATGGGGATTGGCCCTCCACCAGTTCCAAAAACTTCAAATTCATAGAGGGAATACCCCCATTGCGTCCCACGCTGAATTCCATACATCCTCACATACTGGGCTTCAATTGCATCAAATACGATGTCATCTGTTCCTCCATCTCCCGCATTCTCAGTATATACCGTAGTCCAGGTTGTAGCGTCAGTACTTACCTGTACTTCGTATCTCTGCCCAAATGCGGCTTCCCAATAAAATATCACTCTGTTTACTTGATATATATTCCCTAAATCCACATAATACCAGGTTGGGTCAACATAATCACTTGACCAACGAGTGTTGTAATCGCCATCGGTGGCTGCAAGTGGATCTCCACATGAAGTTCCCGGTTCATTTGAAGAAGTAAAGACTGTTGTTCGAAACAAGGCAAGATTTCCAGTACCGGCTTCTCGTACAGCAATTTTAAATTCGGTAGTGGCTGTTAATCCGCCGGGATCTTTTGCCATTATGGTTATTGTTGCAAAACCAGTCATTTCAGGAGTAAAAGAAAGATCCAATTGGTTTGACTGATTTATGGTTACATTTACCAGCGCTGAGTTGGTGTTGGTTTCAACCGAATATGTCAATTGATCTTCATCGGGATCACTGGCTATATCATCCAGGTCAATATAGTTTGTAATTGTACCCGAATTGATATCAAAAAGGCCGTTATCTATTGTACCGAGAATTGGAAATCGATTGCGTCCTTCTTCAATACGAATGTCCGGCAGATCTCTAACACTTTCCATTAGAGCTAACATATTGGTTCTATAGGGTTCCAGCTCCCCTGCATGACCTTGCCATTGCCAGGATAAGGCACCAGCGTAACCATTATCGTATAAATACTGGTAATAAGTTGACCACGGTATTCCAGCAGCATCTAAGGGAAAGAACTCACCAACAAGTATTGCTTTGTCTAATTTCCAATAGGAAGCAGGATGGTGCATAACAGAAATATCATTACTCATCCAATCGTAGTAATGTATCTGATAAAAATCGAGCGTTCCATCAGCATCACCTCCAGCCGAGATAAGTTCTGCATCGGAATAATAGTTCTTATAGATGTCATTACCGGTTAGCACATCTGTTCCAGCATACATGGCCCAGGTTCCATTTGTTACCAGGGCATCAGAGTCAGTGCGATGAATGGCGCCTGAAAGGCGATTGACAAATCTTTGTATGATGCTCATGGGAACATGGCGGGTAAAACTCCAACCAAATTCATTACTCATACCTTCCGGTTCATTAAATATTTCCCATGCCCCAACAGCCGGGTGGTCACGAAATGCATCCACCATCGGAATAAGAGCGTTATCAATATAAGATTGAATATTACTTTCAACCAATAGCAATTGCTCTGCCTGATTCACAATTTCAACAGGATTATCTCGTGTGTTGAGCATATCAAATGACCATAAACTCAAGACCAAAACAATATTGTGATTGTAAGCCAGGTCCAGTACCCGTTGCATATCAGGAATATGGCTTTCTTCAAGCCCTGCACAATAACCATTGGGTTGAAGGTTTGGATTATTTGCCCCGGTAATATGTACCCAAAGACGCATGGAGTTTCCTCCGGCTTTTTCAAAGGCAGTAAAAACCTCATCGAAAAATTCAAAATTGGTTGTTCCAGGACCGAAGTCATTTGCAAATTGGTCCCATGCCAAATTACCTCCACTCATGAAGATATTTGTTTTTGTTCCATCTGAACGTAAAACAGGTATTCTGTTTTCCTGACCAAACAGGTCAAAAACTAAGAGTATGAATGTTAATAAAATTAGGCTTCTTTTCATTTTTGGTTAATGTCTGTTATGTAAAAAAGTCCCTGGAATAATAATATGTTAGTGCCAGAAAACTTCATTACTAATGTTTGATAAATGCCTGGTTACGAAATGTGTTTTAATCCTTAACCTCATCAATGTTTTTAACAAGGCTAAGTAATTGATTAAATGGATTAGTATATAATAATACAGTGAATTGTATTATTTCATCACTTCTATCAGACTAACTGAAGCTGATTCAAAATGAGGCCAAGAATATGGTCTATTATTGGCTATATAATATGCACCATAAGTTTTATCCGGCATTATACCCTATTAAGCATCAATGGGTTCTAATCCATTGAAATCATAGGTAAATAAATTTCTTATGTCAAGAGGAAATTCTCATTTTCTACAATTTCGAATCGGAAATGGACCAACGTGTATTTTGGAAGGTTGGATGATAAGGTGAAAAGTTGCTTTAAAACAAAAAATAAATTTTAATGATAGGAGTGTTGTAGTATTTTGCAATTTTACAGAATTGCTTAAAAATATAAGCCTTCCTCAAAAATTTTATTTTGAAAAATCCTGGTATTTAGCACACTTATCCAGTCTGGTACTTTGCTAAGTGCCGGGTTTTTTTAATATATTGATAACATAGGTAAATTGATTTTTGATGTCAAGGGGTATATTTTTATTTTCGCAGTTTTCGTAATTTTCGAATTAAAAATATGCCAACATGGATATTTTGAGACGAAAAAACAAATATAACTGACATAAATGTTGTAGTGGATAGGTATTTTTAGACAACCTTCCTTTAATTCACACTTTAGGATTTTTTTATCTTACATCAATGATCACAGATTTCTGGTCAATCAGTAAGCAGGTTTATTGTCAAACTGAGGTGGGACGGTGAAAGGTCACTCAGGGCCAGAAGCAAGAAATGTTGCTGATTGTCTGGAAACGTGTTTGCTTCAAGTCCTGTGAAACCAGTGACAAAAGATCTTTTTGAAAGCATGGAGAATATTCAGGCCACCAGGACTCCCATCAGAGATAATGACACTGGCTTAAAAAAAACGGGATAAGTAAAGGTCAAATCCAAACCTTGAAATATGTGCTTTAAAAGATGACAGATGGCAGGGCTTAACTAATTGACATCATGTCTTCGCGGGAATGCCATAAAATCCGGAGTAATGCTGAATAGTTATTTGGCGATAGAACATATTGTTGTTCTACATGATTATCAAGATCCATTAAGATCCCTGCCACAACCAGGAATTATATATTCTTAACGGCACCAATGATGGAAATTTCAACCAGAATGCTCGGTTTAGACATTTTCGCTTCAACACAAGCACGAACCGGTGTATGGCCCTCGGGCACCCAATTATCCCACACTTCATTCATTCTTGAAAATAATCTCATATCGGAGATATAAATAGTTGCTGAAAGCAGGTGTTGTTTGTCACTACCGGCTTGTTCAAGTAGCGATTCAATCTTTTTCAAGACACTAAGAGTCTGCTCTTCAATTTCTCGAGTACCGTCTTTGGGAATCTGTCCGCTTAGATAGACTGTTTCGTTATGAATGACTATTTTGCTCATACGATGACCGATTTCTTTTCTTAAAATACTCATTTGAATCTCCTATATTGTTATATATTATGTAATTGTAGTTAGTTATTCGATATAATTTTGTTTTATTTCTTAGATTATTTCGTTCTTTTTCAAAGCTTTACTACTGTGCCGGCATTATTGAAGAAAAAAGCTTTTCCAAATTGTTGTGCCAGTTTTACCGATGTCAACATTCCCGTACAGTGAGATACACCAATTCTTTCAACTCCGAATTCCATAAGCTTATCGATCGTTTTTGACAATTGCTGTGAACTGGACCTGAAAAGATGAGTGCCCCCCACAATGGTTCTGATCTTCTTTTCTTCACCTACCTTTTGTGCCTGAATGAGAGTGTTAATTATCCCACGGTGAGAACAGCCGAGAATCACAGCCAAACCTTTTGATGTATTAACAACCAGAGCTTGGTCATCAGCGAGTTTATCAGGATGAAAACCGCTATCACTCTTTACAAAAAGATTTTTATCAACTCTTTCAAAGTCTGTGATCAACGGTATTTCGCCGGTAGTTATTATGTGATCGCTTAAACGAACAGGCTCTTTGGAATATTTAAAAGAAGCGCCCAAGTGAATCAATTCTTCTTTTTGATAGGGAATGCCGACGAAGTTTTGGCGATTTCCAGAGATTTCCGGCCTGACAGAATACTTCTTTTCCCATATATCAGGATGTGCAAATATCTCAACAGGTTGTTTTATTTCCTTTAAAATAGATCGAATTCCTCCTGTATGGTCTCCATGTCCATGGCTAAAAACGACTTTCGATATACGTTTCAAATCAATTCCCATTATGCGGGCATTGTTGACGACCGAATCGCCGAGTCCGGTGTCAAATAAAACCCGTTCCTCCCCATATTCAACAAGAATACTCAGGCCCCACTCGCCCGTTATTCCGTATTTATCAACGGTATTCTCACAAAGAGTACTAAGTCGAAGGTGTGTCATAAAACTCCTATTTATAAAGACAAATTCCCTATAAGATATCCAGATGCATTTCAATTATAACAACAGCAAACTCTTTGATTTATAGGGAAGATTCAGTTTTTTTGTTTTCCACCTGTTTTGTAACAGGGATTCCTTTAAGAGTTCAGCAATAGAATTCTCGAAAGTAGCTCGTTTTATTATTGAGTTTTTTCGTGTAAATTGATCTGCTCGGAACCTTCTATTGCTTATCTCGGGTTGTGCTGGTTAATCTTTTTTTAAGATTTATATGTTCAGATTCCAGGTTTTATTGCGTTTATGGAACTAGTTCTCCGCTAACTCGTCCACTACTTCCAATGGCAAGGCTTCCGGGTGCTTTCTTTTTTCAGAGAATCCGACAATGGATGTTCCTACCAAATCGCCAAAACAATTGGCAGTTGTTAGTCCCATATCGACGAGGCCGAAAATACCAGCGATAATACCTATCATTTCGAGGGGCAGGCCGAAAGCATCGACAATAATTGCAATGGTGACTATTCCTCCTCCGGGTACTCCTCCGGCTCCCGTTGTAAGGATCAGCCCAATTAGGAGAACCTTTAAGAGAACTGGAAGTGGAAGCGGAACACCAACTGCTTGCGCCACTGCCATAAATGAAATTGCCAGCATAATTCCGTTTCCGTCTTTGTTCATCTGAGCACCGAGTGGAACAGTAAAACCGGAAATACTTCTGGGAATCTTAAGCTCATCCGCAGCCGCCAGGGTTACCGGAACAGTTGCCATGCTGCTGCTGGTGCTCATTGTTGTTACAAGCACCGGACCTGCTGCCTTGAATAGTTTTTTGGGGGATAATTTGCTAAAAAGAATCAATAAGATTGTGTATACGATAAACATAAAGATGACACATAAATATGTTGAAATAACATATTTTGCAACAAATCCAACAAGCTGAGAGCCATACTTCCCGACAGTTGTTGCCATCAATGCGAAAACACCCACTGGAGCATATTCCATAACAATCCAGATGAGCTTTCTAAATAGCTCGGCGAAGTTTTCAAATAAATTCGCCATAAAAAGCTTTTGGTTTTTTGGAATAAACAAAATGCCTATCGCAACAAATAAAGAGAAAATAACAATCTGATCGACTCTTCCTTCAGACAGTGCTTTAAAAATGTTCCTGGGTAACAGTCCGATAATTGTTTCACCGAAGCTCGGTATTTGTTTAATTGCCGTTTTGAAACCGGAATTAAGTTCAAAACCAACGCCGGGTTTCATTATTCCGGCCACAAATATGCCAACAATCAAAGCAAGACAGGTTGTCAGCAGGTAATAAGCGAATATCTTGATGCCAACTCTTCCAAGCACCCTAGAATCGTTCATTGAAGCAATCCCTGCTATTAGATTCACAATAATCAGGGGAAGTGCCGCCATCTGCAACAAATTAATAAATACCGTACCCAACGGTCTGATTATCAGAATATTTTCTTTAAATATCAGTCCGGCCCCAACACCAAGAATCATTGCCGTAAAGATTCTTTTAAACAAAGAGATATTCGTGTATTTTTTAAACAATGTCATATCGAGCTCCTTTGTTGAGTTTTTAATAACGTCTGATTTCGTCTAAAGCATCTTTTATTATTTCCAGTTGTTCCTCCGTATTATAAAAATTAAGTGCAAACCTGATATATCCTCCTCTGTAAGTGGTTATAATTTTATGCCTGTCCATTATTGCTCGGATTTGCTTCTCATTCCCTGCATCGTAATAAATACAGATAATTCCCGACCAATGATCTATATTCTCAATTGGTGTTCTAAATGAAAGATTCATCTCTGAAATCATGGAAAACAGCGTTTCCTGTAAATTTAAAATATGTTTTTCAATTTCAATAATTCCCAATGAATTCACAAGACTAACACCCGAGTTTATAGCTGCGATTCCGGAATAATTCAAATTGCCGGCTTCAAATTTCCCAGCGTCTTTTTTCCAATGGATTTTAGAATAATCGGTTGTAAGAGCGGGAGGCGATACAAAATTATCTACACTCTGAAATCCGACATAAGGAGGTGTGATTTTCTCAATCAGTCCTTTTCGACAAAACAAAAAGCCGGCACCGAGCATCGATAGCAAACCTTTATTGCTTCCACAGCCCAGATAATCGATGTTCATTGCCGTAACATCGATGTTCATACGTCCAATAGCCTGTATGCCATCAACAATAAAAAGAATATTGTTTTTACGGCAAAAATCTCCAATTTTTTTCAGATCGACATAAACACCTGTTGTGAACTGAACTGCCGAAATAACAATCGCTTTGGTATTTTCATTGACTCTTTCCAGTAATTCGTCTTCAGAAATATCCCAATTTTTGTTTTTAACAATTTCAAGCTCAACCCCCTGTTGTTCGTGAAGCTTGATCCATGGAAACAAATTCGAAGGATGTTCCTGGTCCACAAGAATAACATTGTCTCCTTTTTTAAAGGGAAATCCGTTGGAGATAATTCCCATCGACTCACATGTATTTTTTACAAAGGCAATCTCGTCGGGTTTCGCGTTAATTAAATTTGCAATTTCTTTTCGAGCGTTATCAATAATCTGCCATGCCTCTTCCAAAATCCCTTGAGCATGACGGGATACATACCTTTCAGTGAAACCGTTATAAGCTGACAGTACACATTTCGGTGGTATTATAACATGGGCCGCGTTTGCAAAAACGATATCCTTTAATCCGGAAAATTCTTCGGCAATCATTGTGGTCTTGCTTGAATCCATATGTCATCTCCTTTGAATTTCTTCATCAATTCTTACTTCCTTTAGGTATCCATATACCGTAAATTTTGAAAGATTCAGCTTTCGAGCAACCCAATCAACTGAATTTTTGATTAAAAATACTCCTTTTTCATCCATAAATTTAATAATCTTTAAAAAGTCATCCTTCTTCATGTTTTCTGGCAGTTTGCCGCTCTCCAGTATCGTGTGTGATATGATATGATCCAAAATATCCAGTACATCAGCCTTTTCAATTTCGATATTTTCATCTGAATCTTTCGATACCTTATTTATCGAGGTCAATTCACCCACCGTACTCAAAATCAGATTGAGGTTCGTGATGTCCAGATTAATGCAAAGTGCACCGATGATCTTCTCTTCCATATTCCGAATAACCATCGTCGTGGACTTTATGGATTTTCCTTTAACAACCGTAGATTCATATTTTGTCAATGCGTCTTCCTTAAAATCAGGGGAAGTTAATACGTCAAATATCAGATCTCTTATGCCATCCCCAACCTTACGACCGGTTACATGACCGTTTTTTACATAAATTACGGATGTTTTGGGATGGCTGAGGTCATGCAAGACAACTTCGCAACTGTTACCTAATGTGGACGCAATTCCGTCAACAATTGTTACAAATGGTTTGAGCTCCGGGCTAATTTTAGACATCATAAATACCTGTGTTATGAATATTAATCGATAAACATGTTTTCAATGAAATATACTTAGCATACAAAATTATTTTATCAAATACAAAAAAATTGTATGCTTGATTCATGTCAATTCAATTCTGCCAGAATGACTAAATGGTCAGTATGTCACAGGATGCTAAAAGATTGAAATATAAGGTAAAATATAAATGGCTGATGATTATTTTTGATGATTCGGCGCTAGAAAACATGATTTATATGTCATCCTGGTAGGTAGGAGCCTTGGGGGACCTGAAGAATTTTTGGAGACGTCGTGTGTTCAGACCGAAAGCGTCGGTATAAACCGGCAAGGAATTCAAAATTTTAGAAATTTCAATTAGGGTATGAAATATTACCCAATTGTCATTCTTGGTTTTTCCCATGAATGGCTTTCATTTATAAAGCATGTCCCTGAACAAAAGGAATAATCTCATCTTAATAAAAATCAGCCAGCCAGTACCATGTAATAAACATGCACTCTGTAGAAATCACCGGGTCGTCACTTCAAGGTTTATTCAGTTTTTCAAAAGCGACTGGAGTTGACTGAATGTTTTTATGAATGAGAACATCTCCTGACTGATCAAGAATGCAAACATACATTTTCTTGGTATGCAGATCGATCCCGCATTAATGCTTGTGTTGTTTTGTGTAAAAGTTCAAAAGTATCCCTCCTCGTCCCTCGGCGCTCTGCTTTTTGCTGTCGGTGATGCATGGTGTTATGAAGAGCAAAAAAAACATATGATTAGAAACTATCAACACCCTGATATTGATCAGGTAATCAAAATTTGGCTGGAAGCTTCAATAAAAGCTCATGATTTTGTAAAAAGTGGGTTTTGGGAATCTAAAGTCAAAGACATGCGAGAAATCTATATTCCCTCTGGAGAAACCTATGTTTATGAAGAAGAGGGGATAATCAAGGGATTTGTCTCTCTCTACAAAGATACATTAGCAGCTATCTTTGTATTTCCAACTTATCAAGGCACAGGCATTGGCAAAAAACTCATTAAAAAAGCCAAGGAAGTCCGTGACAAACTAAATCTTTCGGTTTACAAGCAAAATCACAGAAGTATTGAGTTTTACAAAAGATATGGTTTTATAGTTGAGAAAGAACAAATTGATGAGCATACTGGCCATCCAGAGGTAGTAATGACATTCAATTCATAATAAATTATTTATCTGGTTTTTACTGACTACGATTAATATAAAATCTGATCCGACCCTAAGGCCCCGGTAAAATAAAACCGGATTCAGTGTAAAGTAATTATATGATCGTGTTCGTGGGAACGGGCGATAGCCCAAAACGGAACCGCAAATTTCCACATAAACAGTACCTTCTCCACATCTTTGGCAGTTATGGTCATGTAAGGCATTATAAACGAAGGGCGAATTGACCAAGCTGTTAAGCCAATTTCGATCTGTCTAATTAAAATGCGTAACCGATAGGCGGGAGTTTTTCTGCCTAAGTCTGCCTTCGATCTCACTGGGAAATAACTCCATATGGGATCCCTGTATTTCGACGATCAAGGATCCAGACTTATTACTGCTGTCGAAAACGCATTCTAAATATTTTTCACAATTTATTAGTATGCACAGTATTCTTTTTGTACGTTTGTGTATTTACTCTTTTGAATGTCCATAAAAATTCATTATCATGAAATAGATGCTTGCTAAATCATTATTTTCGTAAATTTAGGGTCATCACAATTACATTTTGCTGCAAAAAGCATACACAAATCAAAAAATTACATACATCTTTCTAAAACCAACTTATTCCTCCCCATAATCCGCTATAAGCAATAAAAATAGTCATTATTCTGAAAATTCTTCAAAGATTATATTCATGTTCCCGCTGCCATAGGTGTAATCCCAATGATTCTGTTCATAACCATTTGCAGACACTTCCTGCTTTTTGGTAAGTTTCCCATCACTATCATAGGTGTAATCCCAATGATTCTGTTCATAACCATTTGCAGACACTTCCTGCTTTTTGGTAAGTTTCCCATCACTGTCATAGGTGTAATCCCAATGATTCTGTTCATAACCATTTGCAGACACTTCCTGCTTTTTTATAAGTTTCCCATCACTGTCATAGGTGTAATCCCAATGATTCTGTTTATAACCATTTGCAGATACTTCCTGCTTTTTTATAAGTTTCCCATCGCTATCATAGGTGTAATCCCAATGATTCTGTTCATAACCATTTGCAGACACTTCCTGCTTTTTTATAAGTTTCCCATCACTATCATAGGTGTAATCCCAATGATTCTGTTCATAACCATATTTAGAAACTTCCTGCTTTTTTGTAAGTTTCCCATCGCTATCATAGATATAATCCCAATGATTCTGTTCATAACCATATTTAGAAACTTCCTGCTTTTTTATTAATCTGTAATTTACTGTTTCTGTATATGTGTTATTGGATGTGTCGGCAGGTATGTTTTTATATGTATCTGTACGTGTTGAATTATTGGATGTGTCAGCGTTTTTGCAACCCATCATTTGAAAAGACAATAATGCTATTACGAGAAAATAAACATTTTTGTATTTTTTAAATATTATCTTCATAACTATTCCCTGTATTAGATAATTAAAAGTAATTAGCTAGAGCCAATACTAAGTCAGCATCTTCTGGTTAATAAAAGGTGTTGCTTAGTAATAGACTAATATAATTAAGATATAATTCCATTATGTCAAGATCGATCTGACAAAAAGGAATAGATTGTTTGAAGCCACAATCTATTCCTGATGTTGGGTAAGATTGGTGAGATTCTTTTTAATATTAGTAAAATATATAATTTGGTGGTTTTAGTATTAAAATGGGGATTTGGTTTTTGTGGATAGAATCAAGTGGAGTTTGAATGAGTATAGAGTTGTTATTATGTACAATTTTATGGATTTTTACTCAAATTGGCTTGATGAATGGTAAATAGACAAAATTTTGATTGATAAATACTATTGAAAAATTGATTGAATAAATATTAAAAAAATAGCTTATGAATCCTAAATTACAATGGCGTTTAATAAAAAATAATGTTACATTCTTATGTTACTTTTTGACGATACGGCCATGAATCGGAAGATACTTTGATTTTGGATGATTCTCTCAACTTCCTGCCGGCTGTATACATTCGGGAGTTTTTTGGGATGTTTACGATAGGGAATGTTAAGAGCAATAGTACCATTATTTAGAAATTGGTTATCGAAAAACTTAAAGGCACACAAGGTAACATTATGCCTGTTGAACGACTGTTTGTTCGCTTACCAGCATAAATAAAATCTGACTTGACACGATCTTCGTGTCACACTAAAACCGTGTTAAAAGAACCTAAAAATTAGGAGGATGATGAAAAACGTAACGATTACATTGGATGAAGAAGTAGCTGATTGGGCGAGGGTTTGGGCCGCAAAGAGCAGAAGCAGCGTTTCTCGATTAGTTGGTGAACTGTTAAAGCAACGTATGCAGGAAGAGACCGGATACCAGGCGGTAATGAAACAATTTTTATCCAGGAAATCATATCCATTAAAAGATTCAGGTGGATATCCTTCAAGGGATGAAATTCATGAACGTTAATTGTTTTGTCGATACGAATGTTCTTGTTTATTTTAGAGATTCATCCGAACCTGAAAAACAAACCAAAGCGGCGGAATGGTTGACTGTTATTTGGGAAAAACAGATAGGTAGATTGAGCTATCAGGTATTAAATGAGTATTACACCACGGTTACTAGAAAATTAAGTCCAGGTTTAGATAAGGAATCCGCCTGCTTGGACATAAAAAACCTGATGGTTTGGAATCCGATTATTATTGATAAATTGATTATTGAGAATGGTTGGGTAATTCAGGATCAATACTCTTTTTCCTGGTGGGATTCTCTTATTATTGCAGCCGCTCAAAGAGCAAACTGTTCAGTTTTGCTTACGGAAGATCTTCAGCATCAACAGGCTATCGGCAATGTAACAATAATAAATCCATTTAAAACTAATATAAATCAGATAATTAATTAGAATAATCTTCCCTTCATTTATTATCACATCAACATCCGTTTCATCAAAAAGACCTATCCGTTATTTTTTAATTATCTATTCTCAGCTGTTTTTTAAAATCTATTATGTATTTGTCAGTGATATTTTCTGTTTGAAACCTATTTGTGACAGCCAATATAGAATACCTTAAAACATATTTAAAATCAGTAGGTAAAATTCTATCTTGCATATCCTTATCTCCCCAAATCATTAGATTCCAGTTTTATACGGATCATCTTTTGACGGTTACAGAGTTTTAAAATATACTGTGTTTCCATTATATCATCCATTTTTTTATTTTCAATTAAGACGGCGTTCCAAGTATACTCAGCGGTTAAAATGGACCTGGTACAACAGTTAATAAACAACAAATACAAAATTATCCGAAAGCTCGCTTCGGGTTGTGTGAGTGATGTTTACTATGCGATTGATTTAAAAGATAAAGATTGTCCAATTGTCCTCAAGGTACTTAGGAGCCGGGATATTTCTTCCAGAATCGAGGATATCATTCGTTTTCACAATGAAGCATCCATTGTTTCGTCATTGTCCCATCCAAATATCATTGGCGTTAAAGAGATTGGCGAGTTGGAAGGATTTCACACCAAACTTCACTATATTGCCATGGAGTATTTTGAGGCACCGAGCCTCGATATGCATATTCAAGAAAAAGGCAAACTTTCCGTACCGATAGCGATTAATATCATTAAGCAAATATCGAAAGCCTTGGATTACATTCATACAAAAGGTATTTTACACCGGGATCTGAAACCCGGTAATATTTTGGTCAATAGTGTGGATGATGTTGATAATATTAACTTAAAATTGATAGATATTGGTGTTTCGCGGATAAAAAATTATAAGAATTTTGAGGACTCTGAGAAAACGTTCGATACCTTTGCCTATATGTCACCAGAGCAGTGTGGTGTTATCAAGGGGCCGGTTAATGAAAGCAGTGATTTGTACTCCCTGGGAATTCAGTTTTATTATCTCCTGACCGGTGAATTGCCGTTTAAGGGAAGCGGAACATCCATCATACATCAGCAAATCGCAAAAAAAACAGGTTGGCCGAGTGATATTGAACCGACCGTGCCTGAAATATTGGATAAAGTAACGCTAAAATTGTTGGAGAAAGATCCTGATGCCAGGTATAAAAGCGCCAAAGGGCTGCTGAGTGATCTGGAAAGATTCAATAGCGGTCAGCATGACTTTATACCGGGGCAGGATGATTCACCTGCCCAACTTAACTATCGAACAAAACTAATCGGTAGAGAAAGAGAAATCACCATATTAAAAAAAGCCTGCGATGACGTTGCGCAAGGAAAAGGAAACTTCTGTTTGATAAAAGGAGACGCTGGTATTGGAAAAACCCGCTTAATGGAAGACGTCAGGGATCATGCATTTGCCGGGAATACGCTTTTTCTTTCCGGAAAATGCGATTCAATAAAAAATAAAACTCCTTATGCTCCCTTTAAAGATATTTTTTATAGCTATGTTAGGGTTTTCAAAGGATATGCAAGGGAAACGCAGGAAATCATCAAAAGAAAAATACAGAAGGAATTGGGAGAGCTGGGGGAAGTGTTAATCCAAATCTATCCAAAAATGAAGGAAATATTAGGTGTTTGTCCCCCTTTGGTAACTCTTGAATCTGAAAAGGAAAATAAAAGATTCGTCGTGGTTGTGGGAATGTTTTTTAAAGGACTGAGCAAGATTGAAAAAGGGCTGGTACTATTTGTTGATGATATTCAATGGATTGATCAAGGGAGTTATGAAATCCTCCATGAAATTTCCCGGAATCCGGCTGATTTACCATTGTTTTTGGTGTCTGCATACAGGGATAACGAGGTCAAAGGTGGGCATTATGTTAACAGGATAAAAGCCATATCAAGTCAGTACTCTAACACCATCAAAGAAATCGAATTAGATGCTTTTGATGAAAACAGGATGGAAAGCTTTCTGGCCAATACTCTCAACATTCCCCTACAGGAAACACATGACGTGTTAGATTTCATGCTGCAAAAAAGCAGGGGAAATCCCTTTTTTACTTTAGAGATTATTAAACAGCTCGAACACGAGAAGGCGCTTTATTTTAAAGATGGCAAGTGGCATCTTCAAAGCACTGTTTTAAAAAAACTTGAAATTCCCTCCACAATTGTTGAAATCCTTTTAAAAAGAATTGTCCGTTTAGAGGGTAAAGAGAAGTTGGTTCTTTCATATGCCTCGATAATCGATAAAAAGTTCAACATTAATTTACTATTCGAACTTGGTCGGGAAAAACTGGGGTCGGATCTGAAAAAATACATCGGAACCCATAATAGTAATGTTCAAAACGAGATCGTGGCCATTGTTGATAAAGCTATCAAACTGCAATTGCTGGAAGAGGATTTGACAGAACCGGGGAAACTTTTTTTTGTGCATGACAGGGTAAAGGATGCGTTTTATAAGAACCTTGGCCAAACCCTCAGGAAAGAACTCCATCTGGAAATCGGACAAATTCAGGAGAAGTTACACCAAAAAAACAAAGATAACATGGTGTTTGATCTTGCTTATCATTTTATAAACGGAGGCGATAAGGAAAAATCACTGACCTATGCCTATCCCGCCGGATTAAAAGCTAAAAATAGTTATGCCAATGATGATGCCATACAGTACTTAAGTATTACATTACAGTTGCTTGAGGAAAAAAACTTAAAAGAAAATGAACAATGGTTTGCTGTAGCAAAAAGTATTGGTGAAATAAACCTGCTTCAAGGGGAAAATGATGAGGCGATAAAACGTTTCAAACATATCCTTGAAAAAACAAAAGATAGGGTAGAAAAAGCAAGTTTATTTAATAAAATCAGCCATGCTTGTTTCAAAAAAGGAGATTTTTCCCAATGTGAGATAAATGCAAAAAAAGCGTTTGAGATGTTGGGTGAAACGCTTCCTGTTGAAAAGCAGGCGGTTATCAGGCGAATTATCAGGGAATTGGTGTTTCGACTGCTCCATATTTCATTTCCCAAGTTGTTCATCAAAAAAAGCGAAGTCCAGAATAGTAGTAAGTATAAGCAGATTGTCCAGTATTACTACTCATTGGGATGGGCGTATATACTCAGCGATACACTGAAATTTGTTTGTCTTGTGCCTCGCATACTTAATATATCTGAAAACAAGATAGGACCATCAAGAGAGCTGGCAATGAGCCTTCTCGGCTATGGTACTTTGTTGATGGCCGTTCCCATGTTTTCCAGATCTATTAAATATCATCATAAATCGTTAGCTCTTTTCAAAAAACTGAATGATATGCCGGGGATTGCAGAGTCTCTTTATAATATTGGGCTTCATTATCAATGGAAAGGAGATTTTCATAAAAGCAATGAGTATTTCCATCAAAGTTGTCAAAGGTTTGAAAAAATTGGAGATATTAAAGGGGTTGAAACATCATATAATCATCTGGCAGTCAATTATTGTTTATTATCCGATTACCCGACCGCCACACAAATGAGTAGAAACTTTCTGGATTTTGCAATCAGATTAAAATACAAATGGGGAATTTGCGGAGCCTGGAGAATTATTTTTGCCATCTATCTAGAGCAGGGGTTATATGAAAAAGCTGAAAAAGTCGGTTTAAAATGCTATCAGGTCAGCATCAAGGAAAATGCAGAGATGCAACAATGCACGTCGTGCATATACTTGGGAAGACTTTATTATGAAAAAGGGGATATCAAAAAATCCATTGAATACCTGGAGAAAGCAAGAGTTTATTATGAACAGTACAACCTGATGAAACAATATACCGTTTTTCTATTTCCTTATCTTGCGGACGCTTATATGGCTGAATATAAAGCCATGAAGTTTATAAAAGAGGACATGTTAAAACACTTGAGAAAGGACGACAAGGTCACTTTAAAAAAAATCAGACATACATGCCGAAAAGCTGTCAAAAAAACCAGACCATGGGCAGCTCACCATGGTAGCGCTCTTCGAACATACGCCAAATATCTGGCCCTTATCGGTAAACATAAAAAGGCAAAAAGGTTATTCCGGCAAAGCATTGAGGTTTGTGGTTCATATGAGCGCAAATATGAACAGGGATTGAGTTATTATGAATATGCCAAAATGCTTTCAGAAATCCAGCAACCTAAAGAAGCTGGTACTCATTTGGAAAAAGCGTATACAATATTCAAAGATTTGAATTCCAAGGTGTACCTTGAACGGGTGGCTGCGTTACTGGGGATTTCTCAGGAAGAAATCTCTGTAAAGGATACACTTTTCAGCAAAAAAAGAATGGATATTATTAAAGATATCAGTCATGAAATTAGCTCTATCAGTAATATCAATACATTGTTGAATCATCTGTTGCAAAGAAGTATGGAAATTACAGGTGCCCATCGTGGATATTTGTTCATAAAAGATATTATTACCAATCAATTAAGGCTTCAAATCAGTAAAAGTCTAAGCGACTCAGGCGGTGAGGCGTTTTCCCGGAATATTGTTGACCGTGTTTTTGATTCGGGAGAAGCAGTTATTACAACAAATGCTCATCAGGAAAATGAGTTTACCAGGTATTTGAGTGTTGCCGAATACCATTTAAAATCAATTATTTCAATTCCGATTAAGCAAAACGGCAACATAATAGGCGTTGGTTATCTGGATAATCCTTTTTCCAGAGGTGTTTTTAGCAATGAAGATCTTGAAATATTAAATAAAATATTTCTGCAAGCCGTTATCCCCATCGAAAATGCTTTTTTAAAAGGAGAGCTTAGAAGAGTTGGACTGGATGATAAAAGCATCAAAAATATTTGCGAAACCTTCCATATTTCAAAAAGAGAACAGGAAATTGCTCAATTGATGTTAAAAGGATATACCAACAAACAAATCAGCAACGAACTCAATATTGCAGTTGCCACTGTGCGAACTCATATCTATAAAATCTACCAGAAAACCGGGGTGAATACCCGCGACGAGTTAAAAACGTTGTTTACTTCGTCCTGATAAATAACAGCAATTCCATAAAATTCCTTTCCCAATAATCCTCCCTGATCCACTTGAATTATTAATCCCGGAATTAAATTTAAGGCGAAACTATTGACAGTTAAATATATCCTGGTTTTCACATTTCAGGTTTTTTATTTTACCCCAATGACGACGGATTCTGGGTTTGTCGTTAAGCAGGTCTCCTGTCATCTCATCCTGAGAAAGTACGACGAGGGATTTTTCAGAGCCAAAAGCAAGAGTTGTTGCTTATTACTTGGAAACATGTTTGTTTGAAGTCCAGTCAAACCGTTAATAAAAGATTTTGCTGAAAGCACAGAGATTCTTCAGGCACTAGGGCTCCCATCAGAACGATTTTATCTTTAATCTTCCGTAATCGTTTTATATTACACCGGGACTCAATACATAATAAAATTCAGATTGATATGTCAGTCCCTGCCATTAGATTGAAGATTTAAACAGGGGGGTGTTGATAGCCAGGTAAATCATAATTTCCTAAAGTATGATTTAATAAAAGATCAGAATCCATAGACTGTTTTTAAGTTTTTCAGTTTTTTGGAAGGCCAATGCCAACAATACAAATGAAGCGGTTACTTCCAGTCGTCGGTCGGTATTTGATTGGATTATAAGCCGGGTGTTATGTTTGATTTTGTTTGGTTTTGCACCTGTGACCTATTTGTAATCGGGAAGAGTGCTTAAACTATTCAACATCTCAAAATCAATAGGTGCATTATGATGATTAATCAATTTGCCGTTCGGTAGTTTCGGCATTAATCTTTTAATTTTATTGAAGAGATAAAGACATGAAAAAGCGATTTTTTGGTATTTTAGTCGGTTTGTTGGTTATGACTTTTTCATTAAACTCCTGTGCAGATAGTAGTAACGGAGGAAGTGATGATGATGACAACAAAAGCGATTTTTCGGGCAGTTGCACGGAAGTTAGTATTTCAGAGTCTGTCTGCGTTGATTATTACGATGGCTATACAATTCAAATAGTACAACAACAATGCTCATTATCAGGTGATTCATATTCTTCAGAAACTTGTGCTACAACCAATCCAACGTATACGAAATACCCGGGAAAATGCAAAGTAACTGATTCTTTATATGGAATTAGTCATATATCATATTATTCAGGTTCTTTTTATCCCAATATATCTTCAGCCAACGCGCATTGTTCTTCGTACAACTTAATAGCCGGATTCAGTTCGGAATGGATTGCGGATTGAACAGGAGATTTTGAGTTATGTTTTTTGAACACAACTCTTGATTTTATCTGTTGTTAACAATAAACGGAACATCATAATGCAGCAAAATCGAATAGACCGAGTTTCAGGTTTATATCCATCTGTGATGAGCATGTTTAGTTTGTTCGAGCAATTCGATACTTGGAGATTTGATGCCTTTTAAACATAAATTTTTATAGCCAGCAAAGACTATGGATCAAAAGGGGGATATATGAAAAAGATTTATATTATTTTAATCATTTTGCTCATGGTATCCTGCGCTGATTCGTCGGATAACTCCTCGCAGGAAGCTCCAACTGCAAAATTAGTTGTCAGGCATAAAAACAACGAAATATCAAGCGGATCGACTTTTGATATGGGACGTGTTTATGCAGACGGAGATTCTGTTACTTACAAAACTATTGTTATTGAAAACAGGGGTGATAAAAATCTGACTTTAAATGGTTATACAAAATTGGATTTAACCGGAGACATTGATACAGCTTTTCAATTTTCCATATCAGATTTAGAGCTTATTAGTGAAATTTATGAGACAACTAACTTCATCGTTCCTCCTGACAGTACCAGAGCGTTTAGGATTAAATTTAAACCGTTTTATTTAGGCGAACAATCCGTTATGGTTTCTCTAAGTACGGATGCTGAAGATTTTAGTTTTATACTCACAGGTACGGGTGTTCAACTCAATAAAAAAGAAACCCTTGATCCGGTAACCATGACGGTGTTATCCTCCAAATCCTGTGAATACCTTTCAAACAGACTGAATCGAGTATTTACTGATAATAGTGGGACTTTGAAAAGATATGATTACTATTATCATAGTATTGATGGATACTTAGATTATACATACTATTACTTGTATAATGGTGCTTCGTATTATATTAAAATGTCGTATTTTTATGATGAATGGGGCCATAAAACCAGATCTGATTCTTACGTTGGAGATCCTGCCGTATTTAACAGCCGAAAAGTTATAACTTATGAAGACAATAAAATAACCGGTTACAAGAGATATGACGATGTTTTAACGATAACCGACGAAATTACGATTTTATACGATAACAATGGAAATATAAAAAGTCACACCAGAGTTTATCCGACAAATCCAGTCAATAATGAAACAAGAATATTTACATACGATGATTACGGAGATAGAACGAATTATAAGGTCTATGATAACACGGACTCATTAACCAGTGAGGCCGTTTTAACGAAAAATGATAACAGTGTGGCGGCAGAAGTCTATTACAGTGGAGTTCTTTCCTACGAATTGGTTGTGTCATTAAATTCAAATTGTGATTGGAAGGAAATTAGATTGTATGACAGCAGTTCCGACTTACAAACAAAAACATCTTACTTTTTTAATTCAAATGAATATACGAATAAAATGGAAAGTAGTGATTACACTTCACCATCAAGTTCTTATAGTTTTGACTACCAATACGATACCCGTAATAATCTGGTGGAATCCACCAAATATGACAGTAGTGATGATTTGGAAAATTGGACCGAGTATATTTATGACTCATTCAACGATTTGCAACTGGTAAAAAAGTACAACGCAGGCGATACCACTCCCTATGAAATTGAATTGTATCAATAAGATTTAAGCTTCCATTTTACACCACAATAACCCTTGACATATGACTCAGAGGTGCTTCCCTGATTGTAAACAGAATGTGAACTGATTTTTAGTCGATGAGGGATCGTTAAAAACTAATTTCACATAATCTGTTTAAAAAAGTCCCAAAAGCGATGGACATTTTGTAAACAGAATGTGAACTAATTTTTTAGCCGACCCTGAGGTAAGGGCAGACCTGTGGGTCTACCCGTTTTAACCATGAAGAGATGTTTCTGGCGGATTATTCGATAATCAAATGTTTAATTCATCATCAGGGACTTGGTGTCCAATGGATTCCATGCTTTCATAATCCGTCCCGTCAGATTGGGTAATATTAAACTGGCTCATCAGATTTTGCATATTAACAGCTTGTTGAGCTAATTCTTCCGAGGCGGAAGCTGTTTCTTCGGCGATGGAAGAGTTGGACTGAACCACCTGGTTTACTTGAGTCAAACCTTTGTTGACTTCCAAAACAGCACTTAGCTGCTCATTCGAAGAAGCAGAAATTTCATCAATAATGTCATATGCCTTTATGACACTTTCTCGGATTTCATCCAAAGCCACAGCAGTTTCGTTGGCTTTAATAACACCGTTTTCCGTTTCCGAGATAGAGTGATTGATCATATCGTTGGTGTTTTTCGCTGCTTCGGCGCTTCTGGCAGCCAGGTTTCGAACCTCATCAGCTACTACTGCAAATCCTTTTCCGTATTTTCCGGCACGAGCGGCTTCAACAGCGGCATTTAAAGCCAATAAATTGGTTTGAAAGGCGATTTCATCTACATCCTTGATAATTTTAGAAACATTGGCACTAGTGTTTTTCATCTGTTCAATAGATGTCAGCAGAGTATGCATCACGCGGTTTCCATTTTCTGCCGCCGTTTGTGCTTCGTTAATCAATTGGCGAGCACGTGAGGTGTTATCGTCGTTGGCTTTGGTTTTGGATTCAATTTCACTCATGGCGGACGAGATTTCTTCCAAACCAGCCGCCTGTTCCGTTGCACCTGCGGCCAATGATTGAGATGATTCCGCAAGTTCTCTCGATCCTAACTTAACCTGATGACTATTTGTATTAACCTGCAACATTGTATGATTCAGCATTTTAATAGATCCATTTATACTGGTTTTCAGGTGATCAAAATGGCCTTCCAGGTTAGCCTGGACCGAACGCGATAAATCACCTTTTTTAACCGACCCCATTACCGAATTGATGTCGGAAATGGCCAAACGCAGGTTTTCTGCCATGTCAGTCAGGGCATCAGCCAATTCTCCCACTTCGTCGTTTTGATTGATGTCCAATTTAACATCCAGGTTTCCGTTGGCTATCTGGAAAGCGAAATCCACTCCCTTTCTCAGGTTTTTAGCAACAGACATGGAGAACATAAAAAACACAATAAGGGATATCGCCATGGCTATAACAGTCAATCCAATCATCAAATAGCGAAGATGATTGATAGGTGCCATATATTCATCATCGGTCATGGTAAACACAACTCCCCATTTTGTGCTTTTTACTTGAGAAAAACCAAAAGTTTTGGGTACGCCTTTGAAAACATAATTTTCGACACCCGATTCTCCTTGTTCAATACGTTTTAGAACTGTTTTAATTCCATCAATGGTATTAATATCTAACTTCATAACCTGACTTTTATCAGGATGAACAATGACTATGCCATACTTATCAAAAACGACTGCATATCCGTTTTTACTGAGGCTTTTCTTCAAGACAATATCTTTCAGAAAATCCAGGTTCAACACATGGTAAAATACTCCGATTACTTGCCTGGAAGAATTGTAAACCGGGGTGGCAATTGGAACGACAGGATGTCCATCTGCTTTGTTCTGTTCTATTTCACCGATGTTTACCTTGCCTGTAAGAGCGTTTTTAAAATAGGTTCGATTTTTGATATTGATCCCTTTTGTTTCATTTGAACTGGAGACTAAAACATTGCCATTGACATCAGCCAATCCAAGTTCCAGAGATCTTTCTCCCAAATTTTTGGTTTGGACAAAATGAACAAGGTGGTCACCTGCTTGCTGAATCTCATTTTGAGACTGTTCAAGACCTTTTTCCCTGAATGCCTCAGCAGACTTTATTATATCCGGAGAAATCGACAGTGAGAGGATCAGCTTTTTTTCCTCATTCATAACATGGTTTAAATGCTCTGCGATTGAAGTGGATTTCGTAACCATGTGATCGTTGATTGAGCTTCTAAGACCGTTGGCAGATGACCTTAAAGACACAATTCCCATAATCAATAATGGGATCAAAATTAGTGACCCGCCAATCAATATAAGTTTTACAGCAAATTTTAAGTTATTAAACATGTATATACCTGTTTTAACTGGTTTGATTTGTTCTCACCTGGGTAGCTACAGTTCTCCCGAGAGTGAAGGATTTATGTTATTTAAAACAATATAAACACAATGAGTTCAATATAAACAAGTATTTACTAAATGTCAAACAGTTGTTGATTAATGTGCTATTTAATCAATCAGGTAGATAGTTTGAAACCTGTATTTTATATTGAAATGAGAAGATAAAAAATTGAAAATTATTAAGGTAAATAAGTAACACCAATAACACTGAAAAAAATCAGGAGGAAGAAATCCAATAATTGACCCAAATGGCACCATTTCTAATCCACAGTTGAACAACAATCCGTGATGTGATATATAAAGTCAGTTATTGAATTGACTTTATTAAAACAATAAATTTTATAAGCGATTTAAGATTTTTTTATTTATAAAGTCTAAAAAATTGAACAAAAAGATATAAGAATATATGTCCCTTCTTATCCACTACAGTGATGTTTGTACCTTAAGATTAATGATCCGTAAATAAAAAAACTACGGCTTGCATTTTTGGAGCTTTAAAGTAGAAAGGGCGAAGGTATGGTGGTTATCTATTGTGCTGAAAACTACGATGCGATGGTTCACGATATTCAATGTACAATAGAAGAATATGAGTGCAGGGATCTGGTCATTCCATCTGTGAATTTATCATCGACAATATGTTCATCATGTTGATATAAAAAATTGATTTATATACATTTTAATCCAAATCATGATGACGAAATACTTGACCAAATACAACAAGAGGTATCGAATTAAACAGAACAATCATTTGAAATTATACTTGCCAAAGAAGGTTTGGAGATAGAGGTATCGATTGTATTATGAAGATTTTATATGGAATACCCAGCGAAGGTATGGGACATGCCACCCGGAGTAAGGTTATTATTTCCCATTTGTTGCAAAATCATGATGTTCGTGTTGTCACTAGCGATAGAGCCTTTGATTTTATGGAACGATTTTTTCCGGACAAGGTTTACCAGATCAGGGGGTTTCATCTGGCCTACAAAAAAGGGAGCGTTGCCATTGGAGATAGCATCACCGGAATTCTTAAAAAAGCACCCGGGGATTTTGTTGAAAACTTTCATAAATACAGAGAAATACATAACGAATTCAAACCGGATATGGTAATTTCTGATTTTGAATCTTTTAGTTTCTTTTTTGCCAAGTTTCATAAATTGCCGGTTATAAGCATTGACAACATGCAGGTTATTAATCGATGCAGACTGGATATAAAAATTCCCTTGTCGGAAAAGGATGATTACTTGATCGCTAAAAATATTATTAAGGCAAAAGTTCCCAATTGCCGACACTATATAATTACTTCCTTTTTTGATGCACCGGTGGAGAAAAAGAATACGACCATAGTTCCGCCCATTCTCAGGGAATCGATTATAAGTGCACAAAGGGAATCGAAGAACCATATTCTGGTTTATCAAACATCAACCAGTCAAGACAACATTATAAAGTTACTCAAACAGTGCTCAAACGATACCTTTATTCTATATGGATTTAATAAAAAAGAAACACACGGAAATGTCCATATGAAAACCTTTAGTGAAGATGGTTTTATAAAAGATCTGGCCTCTGCCAAAGCGGTGATCACAAACGGCGGTTTTTCTCTTATCAGCGAATCGGTTTATTTAAACAAACCTGTTTGTTGTATCCCCATAAAAAAACAATTTGAGCAGTTTGTGAATGCTGCATATATAGAAAAACTCGGTTTGGGTCGAAATTTTGATGATTTTTCTCCTGATTTGATAAAGTCTTTTCTATATGACTTGGATCTGTTTCAGAAAAATACTGCCGGTTACCGGCAAGACGGCAACGCAGACACTTTCCGAATCCTGGATGATATTTTAACAACTATGGACTAGACTGGAATGAATTTAAAAAACAAAATCGAACGATTTAAAATACCTTTATTAATTGGTTGGGTGGCTTTGATCGCCCTTTTTTTTGCCAATGTGGAAATTCAAATCGAGGGAAGTGCCGGTTGGGCTGTTAACTTACCTACCTGGAGAATTGAAGAGCACTGGTTGCTGGATATTTTCTGGGGTGGTCGTCCCATGACCGGCTATCATATGTGGGTGTTCAGTTTTATGTTCCTGGTGTTTCATATGGGGATTTTTGTATTCAACCAGTGGTCATTGAAAATTGAAGCTCGAATTATTGCCTGTATCATGCTTTTTTGGATCATCGAAGATTTTCTGTGGTTTATGATCAATCCCGCCTTCGGCATTCTAAATTTCACCCCGGACAAAATCCCCTGGCACATCCACTGGTTCTTATTCATGCCGGTGGATTACTGGACATTCACAATTGTTGCCGGAATTCTATTATTCTATTCTTATAAAGGCCAGGCATTCAAAAAAAAATCTTTGCCGAGTTGAATAGTCCGGTGTGTTTTCGTCGTTTATCCTGACAATAGCAAAGGTTCATACGCCATTTAGGGATCGTTAAAAAAATAGTTTCACATAGTCTGTTTGCCAAAATCCTTAAAAACATTGGGTATTTTGCAAACAGAATGTGAATTAATTTTTGAGCCGATCCTTACAACAATAATATACATCCCTGCCACTTTCGATTTTTTACCGGTTGTTCTTGCAAAATTCCTTGTTGGTTTGGTGAACCCAAATGTCATTAAGTAACTAACAGAAAATTGGTTACCCATTGTCATTCAAAGATGATAGTAGCTGGTTATGTATTTCGCTTTTTATCCGATACGGACGGATGGTGATTAAGAATAACCACTCAACCTTCGATTTGAACCATTCACTGGGTTTTTTAGTCCACTCCGTTTATTTCTATAGTCCCTAAATTAAAAGATCACTATATCTATAACTGTAGTTTTGAATACTTCGTTTGATTGACGTTGATAATGTTACCGACTTCGTCATCTGGTGGAAAAACAAGTTCGTTTTATGAATTGCATATAGTCGATTAAAATATAATAAAATAAACTATTAACACATAATTACAGGAGATTAAAGTGAAAAAATTGATGTTATTTATTTCAACTGTTGCTATTATTACTGCTTTTAGTCCAAACGCGTTTGCGCATTTTAAACATTGGGATGACCATGATGCTTCCGGAGATTATCAGCACAAATCATTTGGAGATGGATATTCTTATGAAATGAAACAAATCGAAGATGGTTTCATAATTTTTCCAGGGTTGGAAATTGGTGTGGGTTCAGGAACATTGTCGGGTTCGCTGGGAGTCAATGTTGGATATAAAATCGGGCATTTTCTTGTGGGAACATCGCTTAGAGGACAGGTAGTGAATATTGATAAAGTGAACTACCAATTTATCCCTTATACCATCAATATTTGTGGTTTGAGTTATTCCGTTATTCCTGAAACATCCAATTCTATCAACGATAAAAAACTGAAAGGATGGGCACTGGGTTATGCTGTTGGAGGGAAATTTACATTCGGGCAAATGGTTGAAACAGATCCGAATACCGATGAGGAGAGAGAATTTCTTACCATGAATTTTGGATTTGGTTTCTAAATGTTCCAGATCAATAGCGGGTATTCCGATGCTTTGGTTAATGATAATATGATATATGACCGGTGTAGAGATGGTGAATAATATGGAAAAGGGAAATAATGATGTACAATGACCAGGAGATTTAAATGGATAAACTGATGATTTTTGTATCAATCATGGCTCTGGTTTTGATCTCAAAGTATGTCATTTTAATGTTATTGATTTATTAAAACAATAAGATAAAAATTAACGAATGGATTGATTTAAGTTACCTGTATGAAAGGATTCAATCATTTTGTTTAAAAACAGGGTCATAAGGGTTAGATTCTCGGAATCGACTCGTTCCATATTATCAGCCTTAGAATGAAAACCAGCATAACCTACTCCTTTTTCCCCTGTATTTCCGATAGTAACAAAAGGAACTCCCACCCTGGCAAAGGTAAAGCTGTCATCGGTCGTTTTTGATTTGGGGACGGCAGGGATGTTTGATAATTCTTGCCAGACAGCCTGGACTTTCTTTTTCAGATCTGTATCCGAAGGAATACAGACGAAAATGGAACAGGCTTTTTCACTATAATATATTGTACCGCTCTGTCCTACTAATTCAAGGTTGATCAGGTATACAGGTTTTGTTTCTTTAATTTTGCTTTTTTTAAATCGTTGATTTACATAAAAATAAGCTCCCTGGTAACCCACTTCTTCGCCATCCATTAGAAGAATGGTGACATCTGATAAACCAATGTAGATTTTGGCCTGGCTGATATTTTTAGCCAGATTCAACAATGCTACCACAGATGCCCCATCATCCACTGCTCCCAGGCTTTGGTCTTTTTTATCGATAAATATGTAACCGCCCAACCATAAAAAGACAGTCAGGCTATATATGACCAAACCTAACGCTCCCAATAGACTGATAAAACGGAACAATTTATTATTAAATAGCTTTAATCGATTACCAGGAAAGGTTAGTAAAGAGATAATTATCCCCAGCAGTAACATGAAAGGCAATAGCTTAACAAAAACAGATCGTTGAATATGATCCAACATGTCGGTTTTGGAGTCAAAATGAGCGGCAAATATCACCTCTTGCTGGCTATCGGGTGTTTTAAATTCGATGATGATATTTTCCGCTGGTCTCTGTAAAACCCAGGATACGATATGAAAAGATGTAAAATTCTCCAGAGTTATGACACCCAATATACCAAGAACACAAATTAAAGCCGGTAAAGAGCGCTGTTTTTTTATGAATAGTAAGGCCAATAAAGACAGTAGGATAAAAGTCACTCCCTGTAATAAAGCATGATGATGACGAACATAAAATTCCTGAATGGTAAAAGGAATTCCAAAGGATGAAAGAAATTCCTTCAAAAAAACAGCAGTTTCTCTCACTGCCTGGCTATGATTAGGCCTGGGTACAGCGATTTTTTCCAATATTGGCAGCAATTCCATTTGATTTCCCGGTAGTTTGTTTTAACAAGCATGCCAGGTTTAAAGCAGATTTTTTAACCGACTGTTTCCACTTGTTTCTTTTAATATTGCCCGATTCTTTAATTATTGTAAAATATTGATTATTAATGGGATGCATTAAAAAGATAAAGATAAAATCTGATTGAGATTCATGTAGGGTGGGCAGCCCACGCAGATTCATATTCTGATTGAGATTCATGTAGGGTGGGCACGCTTTTTGTGCCCACGCGGATTTATATTCAATGAGTAGTGCCCACGCGGATTTATACTCAATGAGTAGTGCCCACGCAGATTTAAATTCAATGAGTAGTGTATATCAGGACGTAGGTAGGTTCATAATATCAGCTGAATTGCTGAATATTTTCAGCTGATTCCCTGTCATAACCAGTGCTGGCAGTCAGCAACTGCTGGGTGTAAGGATGTTGGGAGAGACCACCGCGTAATGTTTGTGAATCCAGGCGTTCTACGATTCTTCCGTTGTTCATCACCACCAGATTGTCACACATATGGGCGATAACGGAAAGATCATGACTGACCAGGATATATGTCATTTGATACTGTTTTCGCAGATGGTTCAGGAGATTCAGCACTTCGGCTTGCACTGACACATCCAGGGCTGATGTGGGTTCGTCCAGGAGTAGTATTTTGGGTTTCAGGATGACGGCTCGAGCAATGGCAACGCGTTGTCGTTGACCGCCGGATAACTGATGAGGAAAGCGGTATCGATGTTTCAGTTCTAATCCAACGTCATCCAGAGCTTTTTCAATTACCTTGTTTTGGTTGGGTAATTTATGAATGCGACACGGTTCACCCAGAATATGGTTAACCGTATGACGGGGATGCAATGATCCGTATGGGTCTTGAAAAACCATTTGTGTAGTTTTGTAAAACTGACGATTTCGCTGTTTGCCTAATAGATTGCCATCCAGCGTGATTTTGCCTGTTTGATCCAGTACCAATCCGACAATGGCTTTTAAAACAGTGGTTTTACCTGAACCGGATTCTCCCACCAGTCCAAAACATTCACCCGGTATCACATGAAAACTCACTTCTTTAACAGCGTGAATTTTGTACAGCCCGGTTCCAAAATAGATGTTGAGATTATTAATTTCGATCATAATGTTGTTTTGTAACAAAATGTCAGGTATTTTTTTATTTGAAGTTACAGATTCTGATTGGAGTGATCATCAAACTCCAGGGTGGTCCACTTTAGTCGTCGTACTTCCTCGGGATGACAGGTTGTAATGCTTGACTTAAGGGTCGGCTCAAAAATTAATTCACATTCTGTTTGCAAAATGTCCAGTGATTTTGGGACGTCTGCAAACAGATTATGGGACGTTATTTTTGAGTCGACCCTAATGACATTGGGTCCACGTTCTCGCTAACAGATTTAACCAGTACATCTGTCAATTGATGTTAAGTAAATGTCCACTGACTTAAACAATTATTCAAGCCAAGTTGGATCTCTTTCCAAAATGGGTAAATCATTTCCAATGGTATCAACACTGGGCAAACAGGCTAATAATCCCTTTGTATAAGGGTGTTTGGCTTGCTCTAATTCCCCTGCTTTGAGTTCTTCCATCACTTTGCCGGCATACATCACGATAATCCGGTCACAAAAAGATGATACCAGATTCAAATCGTGACTGATAAAAATAAGCCCCATTCCCCGGTCCGTTACCATGTCGTCCAGAATCTTCAGAACCTGTAATTGAACGGTGACATCCAAAGCCGATGTTGGTTCGTCGGCGATCAGTAATTCAGGTTCTGGAATCAACATCATGGCTATCATGATTCGCTGTCCCATACCTCCGGATACTTCGTGTGGATAGATGCCGTATACTCTTTCCGGGTCACGGATTTGCACAGCCTCCAACATCTCCAGGGTTTTGATTTTTGCCACTTTAAACGATGCACGACTGTGAACCCGATAAGCTTCGGCTATTTGCTTCCCCACCGGCATGACCGGATTCAGGGAAAATCGTGGATCCTGTAATACCATTGAAATTTGGCGTCCCCGTATGGAGCGCATCTCTTTTTCTTTTAATGACAACAAAGCACGATCTTTAAATGTCAACTCTTCCGCGTCTATTTCTCCCGGATACCGAATCAGACGTAGAATTGCCCGAGCGGTCATGGATTTTCCAGAGCCGGATTCGCCGACAATTCCTATTTTTTCCTTGCCCATGCTGAATCCGACATCTCGTAAGACATGTGTGATACCACGGGTTGTTCGAAAACGAACATTTAATTTATTAATGGAAAGTAACGATTTCATAATATTCAAGCAGCTTTGGGATCAAAAACATCTCTCAAACCATCCCCCAGGAGATTAAATCCAAGACTGACGATAAAGATAGCAATACCGGGAACGGCTGCTACCCACCAATAATCAATAAGATATTCCCTACCGGCAGCAATCATGGCTCCCCATTCGGATGATGGCGGTTGCGCGCCCAATCCCAGAAAACCCAGCCCAGCAGCTGTGATGATAATACCGGCCATATCCAGCGTCATACGAATTACGACTGATGTGATACATAGAGGTACGATATGCCCAATTAAAATACTGATTTTAGATGCACCCTGCAATCGCGCCACACTGATAAAATCGCTTTTTCGAAATGTCATTGTTTCAGCCCGGCTGATCCTGGCATATGGCGGCCAGGTAGTAATGGCAATGGCAATTACAGCATTTTCCACCCCGGGGCCCAGCACGGCTACGAACGCCAACGCCAGTATCAAGCGGGGAAAGGCCATAAAAATGTCGGTGATACGCATCAACACGGTATCAACCATACCGCCAAAGTATCCGGATATGACACCGATTGCCAATCCCAACGGTGTGGATATCAAGGCAACCATGATAATAATAAAAAGGGATAAACGTGATCCATAAAGAATTCGGCTGAAGATGTCTCGACCCAAATGGTCAGTTCCAAACCAATGCAAAGAACCGGGGGACAATAATCTTTCTGCCAGGTTCTGGGCGTTTGGATCATGCGTGGCAATTAAAGGGGCGGTAATCGCAATAAGTATCAGGACAATTACAATCGCCAAACCGGTTACAGTCATTGGATTTTGTTTCAAAGACAACCAGTTTACATACAGTCGACCCAGGCCGGCCTGGCGGTCCGACTTAGGTGCTTCATCCAGTAACCATTCTCGCCAACTCATCTTGTTCTCCGGTCGAAATACTTGTATAAAACATCAGAAAAAAGATTGATGCCAACAAAAACACATCCCACTACAATGGTTCCACCTAAAACAGCGGACATATCGGCACTGAACAAAGAATTGGTAATGTACATTCCCAATCCGGGCCAGGCAAAAATGGTTTCCGTTAACACAGCCCCTTCCAGCAGATATCCGTAAGATAACGCTATCACGGTGATCAGCGGCACCATGATATTGCCCAGGGCATGAATCCATATCACCTTGAATTCGCTCATACCTTTTACCCGCGCAGTGGTAATATATTCCTGATTCAACTGTTCCAGCATAAAAGATCGGGTCATACGTGATATATAAGCCAGGGAAAAATATCCCAGTAAAAAAGCCGGCAAAATTATATGGGAAAGGGCGTTGAAGAATACTCCCCATTCTCCGGCCATAATGCTGTCAACCAGAATTAAACCGGTAACGGGTTCAACCATAAATTCGAAACCGATATCCAATCGACCGGGACCGGCAACCAGATCCAATTTGGCATAAAAAACCAACAAGGCGATTAGTCCCAACCAGAAGATGGGAACAGAATAACCAACCAATGAAAACAATCGGATAACATGATCGGGCCACCTACCTTTTCGTATAGCGGCAAAAACACCCAAAGGCACACCGAATAGAACGCCGATAATGGTCGCGATAGTGGAGAGTTCCAGGGTTGCCGGGAAAAATTGACGAATATCATCCAAAACCGGCTGCCCGGTTAAAATTGACATACCAAGATCTCCGGAAAAAATTTTGGCGATATAATTATAAAACTGCTTATATATCGGTAAATCCAAACCCAGTTCCTTATAGACCTTGTTATAAATATCAGGCGTGGCACGATCACCGACAATGGCAATGACAGGGTCGATGGGTACAACACGAGCAATAATAAACGTGATGAACAATAATCCCAGGAATGTTAAGCAGATTGATATAATGGTTTGGGAAGATTTACTAAATATTCCCAGTATTTTAAATGAAGTTCTCATTGCTCTATTTGATATTAAACGACATAAATTGTTTTTGGCCTTGAGAGATTTTCCGTCGTCCATCCTCAAGATGGCAGAAGCAGGGCTTAACATATGAATATTGAGCCCTACATGGCCGCAAAACATTTTTTCAGGTAACCACAAGTGTTTAAAGGTCCAAGGTCAATCGTCTTTTAAACAGAATTATAAACTTGTAAAGGCCCAGCAGATTTTTGATTGAACAAAGTGCCTTTATACCAATGTAGTAGAGAGTTCGAACTACTTTTTCACCCGACGATAAAAAATCGTATCGGATGTGGGTCCACAAACGAAATTTTGTACGGATTTGTTCATCGCTATTTGCAGTGAGTTTTGAAACATAATCACATATGGAGAGCTTTCCTGTACCCGTTTTTGAATATTAACATACATGTTGGTTCGTTTATCAAAGTCGCTTTCTATTGAAGCAGCAGTGGTCAATCTACTCAACACCGGCATATCCCAGGCATTTCGCCATGCACTGGAGCTGATTTTAGCAGAGTCTGAATTATCCGCGTTATAGGCAAACGAACCTGCGTTGGAATGGGGGTCCATAAAATCGGGGCCCCAATAAATCAACAGTAATTCATGCTGACGAGCACGATATTTGGTAATAACCTGGGCACCAGTACCTGGAATGATGTTCACTTTGATTCCGGCCAGGGCCATCGTTTGTTGGATGGATTGAGCGATGTTCATAAAAACAGGTGAATTAATAACATCCATATCCAAAGTCATTCCGTTGGGATAACCGGCTTCTTTCAACAGAAGTTTGGCTTTGGGAATGTCAAGGTAATAAGGTGTATCGGTCAATGCTCCGGGGAAACCGGTAGGCCAGAAAGCCTGATGGATCTTATACTGTCCCTTCAGAAAAGTATCGGTCATCCCTTTATAATCAACCGCCCATTTCATGGCTTCCCAGACTTTTGGGTCCTGAAGCCTTTCGATCTTCTGATTTAAACCGAAAAAATGAACAGCAGCCTGGGGGAAACTATCCACTCTGATTTTAGAATTATTTTGCAGTTTGGTGATTTGATCAGTATTCAAACCTCTGGCAATATCCACATCACCTTTTTCCAGAAGCAGTCGTTGGGAATTGGCTTCTTTGATATGGCGCAGGATAACCTGTTTGATTTTCGGTTTTCCATGGCGATATCCGTCAAAAGCATCCAGAATAACGACATTGTTGGGTTTCCATGCTCGAAGTTTATAGGCGCCACTTCCAGCTGAGTTTCTCTTTAGCCATTTATGGCCCATATCGCCGTTTTGCTCATGAGACTGAACCAGTTTTTTATCAACTACGGAACCGGGGCCGGCAGCCAGACAGTTTAAAACCATCTGAGAAGCATAATCCCTGGTGATTTTGATTGTAAAGTGGTTTTGATCTGTTGCATATACCATTTTGTCAATATTGTCCTTATTCCACCCAAACTGTTTTAAGATAAAAACAGGTGTTTTGTTCAGTTGGATGACTCGTCTCAGCGAATAAGCTGCGTCTTCCGCCGTCACTGGATTTCCGGAATGGAATGTCAGGCCCTTGCGCATGGTAAAATTAATGGTTCGACCGTTGTCAGCCACAGTCCAGCTTTGTATTACTCCACCAACCAGTTTGGTCAAATCTTCCGGCTCATACATCATGATTCTGTCATAAACATTGGCGATTACTTCACCACCTGTAAATTCAAAGGTTTCAGCCGGGTCCAAAGTGATCATATCATCAATATTATGTGCTACAATCAGACTGTTTTTTGGGGTTTTGGCCCACAAATTAAAGGCACTGCCAATAAAAAATCCACATATCATCAGAATAAAAATGCGCTTTTTCATGTCTTCTCCTCTGTTTTTTTTTAACAATCATCACGCTTTATGATTCGAACTTTTTATGGCATCCGCAGGAAACAGGTTTTGCGTTCCAACAAATAACCAAAGGCATTTCGAATCATCACTGCCGTATTGATGAGGCGTGCTTGATATGTAATGAATACAATCACCTTGCTCCAAATCAAAACGTTCATCATTCAACACGACAAAACCTTTGCCTTCCAGTAAATAGATCTGTTCTTCCCCTTCATGAAAAACTTTTTCTGAAACATATCCCTTTTCGGTTTCAATCATAACAGTGCGTAATTGACTCCCAGGCAGGTCCTTGTTCAAACGACAGTATTTAATCAAGGGATTATCCAACGAAAAGAACTCACGATTCTTTTTTTTAAAGAATGATTCTGCGCCTTTTGGCACATCTGTAAAATATCCGATATCAACCTTCATAACACTGGCAATTGAAGCCAGTGACGATAAAGACGGTGTCGTCAGGTTACGTTCGATTTGAGAAATAAAACCGATGGATAAATCAGTGGATTCAGCCAGTTCTTTCATGGTCATATTTAATTGCTTGCGGCGATGCCTGATCGCAGAACCAATAGCGATGGCAGAACCCGATTTGTTTTTTTTCATGGTTTATTATTACCTTGCAAATCAGTACAAACTCTCCTCTGGAATTGTCTATCAATGTTAACCTTTGACTAGCATAACAAATTTACCAATGCAATATATTTTTTACTATAAGTAAAATAATTTTAGTAATACAATAATAACTAACAGAAATGTAAAGATAACAAATGGTGTGTGTGGAGGAAACAAGAAATGTCTCTATGAAATTAGAGTCCGAAAGAGTGGATGGTATTGAAAAAGAGTGGATGATTTTGAACTAGACAGCCGACAGGCAGAATGTCGGCCTAACATGGTCACCAACGGTTCTATTAACATAACTGTTGGTCATGATTTTGGTTGGTCGGTCATACTGTGCCACCTCATATAAGCCTGTCGGCCATGAGGTGACAATTCTTTCAAGATTCGATCTGATTATGTTCCATAAATCATATTCATCTATCCGAATCTAGTTTAAATGCAAGAATGCTGCTTTTTAATAAAGATGATTGAGTAGACAATTCTTCGGCCATAGCGGCGGTTTCTTCTGAGCTGGCCATGTATTGCTGTGTCACCTGGCTGACTTGTTCAACGGCTTCATCAATCTGTTTAATACCATCGGACTGTTCCTGGCTGGAATTAGCAATGGTTTGAATCAATGCTGTAATATTTTCAATGAAATCCACTACTACTTTTAAGGATTCCGCCACATCTGTCACCGCCAGTTTTCCACGTTCAACCACTTTGTTTGAGTTGGAAATCAGATCCGATGATACTCTGGCTGCATCAGCACTTTTATCAGACAAATTACGCACTTCATCGGCAACTACGGAAAACCCCTTACCATAAACTCCGGCTCGGGCAGCTTCTACAGCCGCATTTAATGATAATATGCCGGTTTGAAAAGAAATTTCATCAATTTTTTTAATCAGTTTTAGAATCTCCTGACTGGATTCATCAATATCTTTTACTGCTTCAAGCAGTATAGACATTTTTTCATTACTCTGTTGCGTATTACTTTTTGAATCATCCGCCAATTGATTGGCCGCTGTCGCTTTTTCCCTGTTTTGTTGCGTTTGTGCATTCAGTTCGTTCATGGAACTGGATATTTCTTCAACGCTGGCAGCCTGTTCAGATGCGCTTTGAGAAAGTGATTGACTGGCATTTGACAGTTGTTCAGCCCCTTGTTCAATTTGACTAACGACATCCGCGATTTGGTGTATCATTTCACTCAACGTTTTTGACATTTGAGCCAGGGATAAACCAAGAACGTCTTTGTCCGAAGCAATATGAACTTCCTGGGTTAAATCGCCGGTTGATATGACCTTGGCCAGGTTGGCCTTAATGGCCAGTTCATCTGCCATGGCATTCAAGGCTGAACCCATCTCTTCCATTTCGTTATCGATCGCTGTTTTATAGGCGATACAATTTCTGCAATCAAATCCATCTTTGGCTTTTGGACATTCGGGATGATTGGAAAAGGAACCGGATTTCACCCAACAATGTGTTTCTATTCCAAAACTGGAACATTCCCTGTGTCCGCAATCCAGAATTTCTGAGCAATCAACAGCCCTACCCATGTGCACTCGTTCTGATAAATCCCCTTTACTAAGTTTGGCTGCAAAATCAACCACTTTCATAATGGGACCAACAATTCCTTTGGTGATAAATCGACTTAAAAATATAGCGATTATAAGTGAAACGATAATAATCATCGATATCACCACTCCGCTGATCGTCTTCATAAAATCTTGCTTTTCAACAAGAATCCGATGTTTTTCATCAGATGCATCTGCAATCTGTTGAAGAATCGCCTGAACCTCTATCAATATGGGAATCGTACTGCTTTTCATAATTTCCAGAGCTTTTTTTTCATTCTCCGGATCTTCACTTCTTTTTTGCCAGATTTCATCTATTCTTGCAGCTGAGGCATGCAGCTCGGCATGTGGTTTTTTTATCCGTTCCAGGATTTGTCCAATTTTTCTATCTTTTTCAGTGATTTCCAGGAGTTTTTTTCCATAAAGAAATTGACCCAGTTTGCATTTGTGATCATCAAACTGAATCTTTAATCTGTCCGGTTTTTGAATAAATAGATCACTTAAGCGATTCATCCAATTCAAATGATCAATTTCTCTATTCTTCAATTCAATCCTCAGATCTGAAAACATAAGGGTTTGTTCAACAAAAGCATTATACCGCCATCCGAAAAAAAGTGACAAAAGCCCAATAACAATACAAATGGAGGCGTTTGAGATAAACGCCAGGGACAGTTTTTTTCTGGTATTCATATTTTTATTTCACCTTAAAAAATTCACTAAAAAATTAAATAAAATAAAGACAATATAAACATCACGAAAGGACCCTATCATAATATTAATGCAAAAGCAAAACTATTGTTTAAATAATGTAACACTTATTAAAATGTGTGTCTTTCAGTGAATGCCCCATAAATGTATGTAAAGATCTTAAGGAGAATTTAAAAAAAAGGTTTTTTAACATTCGAGATAATTTAATGACTTTTAATATTTCTAATTCTGTATTGAAAGAGTGTTCGGATATCTCGTAAGTTGTTAATATTGCAAATCTTCATCATGATATTGCAAAGAGAAATATATGTCAAAGGTTAAAAATATGTCATATATGTTTATGGCATTTAGTTTTTTTGCTGAATTGTATCGAATTTTGAAGGATAAACTCGCTGGGGATCTGAAAAATATTCTTTTGTCGATCTCACAACGACCGGACTTAACAGGATCAAACCAATTAAGTTCGGCCAAGCCATCATGGCATTAAAAATATCGGAAACGGTCCAGATAACGGAAAGGCTTCCAGTTGCTCCAACAGGTATGATAAGGCAATAAACAATCCTATACGGCAATACTGCTTTGGGTCCAAACAGGTAATCGATACAACGGTCTCCGTAATACGACCATCCGATTACCGTAGAAAAAGCAAAGAAAATAATACCGACAGTAACAATATACTCTCCACCGGCAAAAGGCATTCCATTTTGAAATGCGGTTTTTGTCAATACGGCGCCGGTCAGTCCCTTGCCCTCTACACCGGTTAAAGTAAAGGCATTGGTCAAAATTATCACCAGACCGGTCATGGTACAAATAACCAGTGTATCGATAAAAGGTCCCAACATGGCTACCAATCCTTCACGAACCGGCTCTTTGGTTTGAGCGGCACCGTGGGCGATAGGGGCGCTTCCCAGACCGGCTTCATTGGAAAAAACACCTCGGGCCACACCAAAACGAATCGCCTGGGCTATTCCGGCACCGATAAATCCACCGGTAGCAGCCGTTCCGGTAAATGCATCCTGGAAAATAAGAGAAAAAGCCGATGGAATTTTTCCAATATTGGTAAAAATAACGATTAAGGCACCTGCGATGTATAAAACCGCCATGAATGGAACAATTTTACTGGCAAAAGAACCGATTCTCTTTATACCTCCCACAATGACCAGAAAACATAATATGGCAATAATGATACCGGTAGCTAACTTGGGAATGCCAAAAGTGTCCAGAAGAGGTTCGGCCACAGAGTTGGCTTGAACCATATTTCCAATACCGAAAGCGGCAATTGCTGCAAAGAACGCAAAAGCGATTCCCAGCCATTTCTGTTTGAGTCCGTATTCAAGGTAATACATGGGACCACCTCCCACCGTACCATCTTCATGTATTTTTCGAAAACTTAATGAAAGCAGACATTCCGCATATTTTAATCCCATACCGAATACAGCGGTAACCCACATCCAAAAAACAGCGCCTGGTCCACCCAACGCAACAGCCGTTCCAACACCGGCAATATTACCGGTTCCAATTGTAGCTGATAGAGCGGTTGATAAAGCTTGAAAATGAGTAATTTCGCCTTCATCATCCGGATTATCAAATTTCCCGGATATCAGTTTCCAGGCATAACCAAAGTGCCGAAACTGGACAAATTTCGAATAGGATGAAATAAAAATTCCGGTTCCAACCAACAAACAGATAGTGACCGGTCCCCACATAAAAGCATCGATATTTTCAAGTAATTCAATCATATAGATTTCTCCTTCATATTATTGTATAAATCCTGATTATATGTCTTATTAAAAACTTCCCATTATAAATCATTTGGCAACTGTCATCCTGAGTTACAGATGCTGATTGAAGCAACGAACAATTGGTATGAACATACATGGTTGCCAAAGGATCAGACAGTACTCATGTCAATCGATACCAGGCAAAATGTTCATTACGAGCTTTGTCAAATAATCCATCGAAGCCATTAACAAGTGACGTTACTCATCTAAAAAGCTTGTTACATATATACTTCATTGTAAAAACAGGCTATTAGATAATATTAGAATAGTCTCTTTTTTCCATATTCTTTGAGTTTGTCAAGAATAATATCTTCAAATACTAAAATTATTCAGAGAATTAGCTGGTATATCTGTCAGTAGTTGCCTGTAAAAAGAAGAGAAACGACATATCTGGTGGAAATAACAGTTCATATTTAAATGAAGAAATAGTTTAGAATGATAAGAATTCTCAAAGAAAATCAGATCATATGTGACTGAGATCTTATATATATTAAAAATATATAAATAATATATTTGACATATATTATTTATTTTGCTTAAAAGTAACCAACATATAAGTTTGCTTGTAAAAGAAACAAACCATTAACTTTATTGCCGAGAAAAAGTCTCATGAACGGCCTTAATGATCGAAAATCATTGACCGAAGTTGCGTACGAAAAGATTTTCCAGAAGATTACCACCATTGAATTTGAGCCGGGTCAGCGTCTGGAAGAAAAGCAATTGATGGATGAATTGGGTATTGGACGGACACCGATTAGGGAAGCATTGATGCGTTTGGTCGGTGATATGATGGTGGAATCATATCGAAACAAAGGATTTATCGTCAGACCCATCCTGCTGCAAAACGCCAAGGCAGTTTTTGAAGCTTTGCGGATTCTGGAAGGCGGCATCGCAACCTTGGCCATGCGACATGATTTGTTACAATATATTGAATTAATTGAAAAATCTAATGAAGAGGTCATAGCAGCAGTAAAGAACAAAGATATATTTGGGTTGGTGAAAGCCAATCATGAATTCCATCTGCATCTAACCGGTTGTTCTCAAAATGAGTATTTGATTCGAAGTCTACACATGGTTCGCTGCGAGGCCAAACGCTTGGCATATTTATCATATAGCACCGAAATCGGTAACAGTAATAGCCTGGAAACCCATTATCAAAATGTGATCAGCCAGCACGAGTTAATGATCAAAGCCCTGAAGGATAGAGACGAAACAGCCTATAAAAAAGTACATGAAGAGCACATTAACGATTTTCAGCAACGGATCGTGCTATACATGACAACTTAAAAACAAGGAAAAGGTTCAGGTATCCAGATTAGACCTTTGGTTTTTAGTTTCGATGTTCAACAATAACCATTTTAGATATTAGTTTGTATAAATAAGTTTTCACTACAAAACAGTATCGTCGCCATAAAAGAATGGCTATATCCGCCCTTTGACGCAGGGATCGAAAAAAAAATAACTTCACATAATCTGTTTGCAAAAGTCCCAAAAGCAACGGACATGTTGCAAACAGAATGTGAACTGGTTTTTTAGCCGACCCTTTAGATAAAGGGCATTTTATCCACTGCGAATTGCCGGCTTTTTGGGTTTACCTTTAGGATCAATAAAAAGTAACTTCACATAATCTGTTTGCAAAAGTCCCAAAAGCAACGGACATGTTGCAAACAGAATGTGAACTGATTTTTTAGCCGACCCTTGGTAAAATTGGGGATGAATGCCGCGATGGTTTTTTAGCAGTAATTTCATAACAGAGGAGACAAAATGAAGGGTAAATGGTTCCGTTTTTTAATTGTTGGATTATCAACGGTATTTATTTCGGTAAGTGCATTTGCCAAATCCAGTGATACACTTATCTGGGGACGCGGTGGTGATTCAGTGATACTGGATCTTGCCCAGGCGACTGACGGTGAATCCATCAAAGCCGCTATACAAATTGTGGAGAACCTGGTGATGTTCAAAAAGGACTCCATGGAAGTCGAACCACAGCTGGCCAAATCCTGGACGGTTTCAAAAGATGGTACAACCTGGACATTCAAATTAAGAAAAGGTGTAAAATTTCATGATGGTACACCTTTTAACGCCCAGGCAGTGGCTGATTCCTTTAACCGGATTATCGATCCCAACCATCGTTTTTATAATTATGGAAAATGGAAATATACCAGTCTTTCACTCAAACCTGTTAAAAAGATAAAGATAGTTGACAATTATACCATTCAGTTGATTACCGAGAAACCATATGCACCGTTATTAAATAATCTGGCATTGTGGTTGTGTCCGATTATGTCGCCCAAAGCCATGGAGAAGTACAAGGACAAAATTGGTTCACACCCAGTGGGGACGGGTCCGTATAAGCTGGTTAAATGGTCCAGGGATGATCAGATTATTCTTCAGCGTAATGAAAGCTATTGGGGCAGCAAACCAAAACTAAAGCGCATTATTCTAAAATCCATTCCCGAACCATCTGCCCGCTTTATGGCCATTCAATCAGGAACAATAGATATTGCGGATGATCTTGATCCTGATTCAATCACTGTTGCTAAAAAAAATAAAAACCTGGTGGTTAAAACCAGTCCCAGTGTTAATGTCGGCTACCTGGCATTGAATACGGAAAAACCGGCATTAAAAGATGCCAGGGTTCGTAAGGCTATCAATCATGCCGTTAATAAAAAAGATCTGATACAAGCCATTTTTCAGGGCTTGGCTGTTCCGGCAAAGAACCCATATGCACCGAGTATTTGGGGATATAATGATAGTGTTAAAGAATATGATTATAATCCGGCCAAAGCCAAAGAACTGTTAAAACAAGCAGGTTTTGATTTTAATACTGTGCTGGAGCTTTGGGCCATGCCGGTTTCAAGAGCGTATATGCCGGACCCTGTAAAAACTGCTGAATTGTTACAGGCCTATCTGGGAGCAGTGGGTATTAAAAGTAAAATTGTACGTTACGATTGGGGAACCTATCTGAAAAAAGTAGCCAACGGTGAACATGATATGTGCATGTTGGGCTGGTTGGGTGGAAATGCTGACCCCGACAATTTCCTATATGGATTGCTTTCGGCAGATACAGCCAAAACACCGGGGGCATCCAACGTGGCTTTATGGAAGAATGCTGAATTCACTAAACTTGTAAAAAAAGGTCAGGTGGTATTTGATATCTCCAAACGAGCCAAATATTACGAACAAGCCCAGGAGATTTTTAACAACGAAATGCCCTGGGTGCCACTGGCACACACCACAACCGTCCGTGTCTACAACAAACGTGTCCATAATGTTCCTTTACGGCCCAATGGATTAAATTCTTTTCAGATGATTTGGAAAGATTGATAGTGTAAAATCAGTGTATCATCAATTTTGTCGGATTCAATCCGGCAGAATTGTGGAGAAAAAAACACGTTTGTTATGTATCCCATGATTTCAGTGAGTCATTATCACATAATCAACTAAATCCGGTATCAAAACAATGTCTTTCGGTTTTTTTATTAACAGACTGCTTCAACTGGTACTAATCCTATTTGGCGTATCGGTTGTCGTATTCATGATGCTGCGATTGATACCGGGTGACCCTGCGGAGCTATTGTTGGGGGAGTATTCGACACCCGAGGATCTGGTAGTACTGAGAATGAAGATGGGGTTGGATAAACCCCAGATCGTGCAGTATGGAATATTTATCAAAAATATTCTGGTGGGCGATTTTGGCATGTCCATGAGAACTCAGGAACCTGTTTTGAAGGAGATCATCGTCCGTTTTATTGCTACCCTGGAGCTTTCTATTATGGCCATGTTGATCGCCATCTTTGTAGGTATCTTTGCCGGGGTGATTTCAGCTGTTTTCCAACAATCCATTTTTGATTATCTGTCCATGTTTGTCGCCCTGTTTGGGGTGTCAGTGCCCATTTTCTGGCTGGGCCTTATGTTTATCTACTTTTTTTCCGTTAAGTGGCAGATATTACCTATGATGGGACGGCTGGACATGATGCTTGATGTGCCAACGGTGACAGGCCTGGTTTTTATAGATGCTATCATTGCCGGTGATTTTGAAGCATTGTGGGATGCCATGAAACACATGTTACTACCGGCTGTAACTCTATCGTTCATCCCCATGGCTATCCTGGCCAGAATTACTCGTTCAAGTATGTTGGAAGTTTTACGCAAGGATTATATTCGGACAGCCAAGGCTAAAGGCATGTCAGAAATGGTGGTTATTTTGCGGCATGGGTTGCGCAATGCCTTTTTACCGATTGTAACTGTCATGGGAATCAATTTTGGTATGCTATTGGGTGGAGCCGTATTAACGGAAACCATATACTCCTGGCCCGGCCTTGGACGTTATGTGGTAGACTCCCTGATGGCCCGCGACTATAACGCTGTCCAGGGGTGTATTTTGATATTTGCTGTCTTGATGACAACTATTAATTTTTTAGTGGATATGATTTACGCAGTTTTAGACCCGAGGATTAGAGTTCATGAGTAAATGGGAGCTGTTTAAAGATTTATTAGATAACCGAAGCGCTACAGCCGGGATGATTATCATCATGTTGATCCTTGCCATTGCAGCCGTGGGACCCATGTTTGCCCCATATAGTCCAATAACACCTGCACCACTGGAGCGTCTCCAAAGTCCTGATGCTTTACACTATTTTGGAACGGACAGCCTGGGCCGGGATATTTTCAGCAGGGTGATATTCGGTACACGAATTTCACTGATGATCGGTATTATATCGGTCGGTATTTCATTAGTTCCTGGGACGTTGCTGGGATTAATCGCAGGATATTTCGGTAAGAGAGTTGACGGTGTTATCATGCGTTTTATGGATGTGCTCCTGGCGTTTCCTGCAATTTTATTGGCGATATTTATCTGTGCAATTCTGGAACCCAGTCTGGTGAATACCATGATAGCTGTGGGAATTGTTTACATTCCACATTATGCCAGAATCGTCCGTTCCAGTGTTCTTTTTCTTAAAGAACAACTATATATACAAACGGTTAGACATTTGGGTGGCAGTCACATCCGAACTATTTTTCTTCATGTTCTTCCCAATGCTGTACCACCCATTATTGTTTATGCAACCCTTGGAATGGGGACTGCTGTTCTTCAAGCGGCTGCCCTCGGGTTTCTGGGTTTAGGTGCGCAACCACCGGAGCCGGAATGGGGAGCCATGCTTTCCGAAGGTCGGAAATATATTCAAATAGCACCTCATGTCGGGGCTTTTCCGGGTTTGGCTATTTTATTACTGGTGCTTGGGTTTAATCTTTTTGGCGATGGACTGCGAGATATTCTCGATCCTTCTTTAAGATCACAATGAACGAACCGTTATTGGACATACAGGGGCTTACCACCCAGTTTCATACCCGAAGAGGGCTTGTTTCGGCAGTTGATAATGTTGATCTCACTGTCCACAAACAGGAGACAGTCTGTGTGGTTGGCGAAAGTGGTTGTGGAAAGAGTGTCATGTCCCTTTCGATTCTGGGTTTGATTCCCATGCCGCCGGGTCAAATATCACAAGGCAAAATCTTATTCCAGGGAAAAGACTTATTAACACTTGGTCGAAAGGAGATCAAACGCATCCGTGGAAATCAGATTGCCATGATTTTTCAGGAACCCATGACTTCGCTGAATCCCGTATATACTACCGGTTTTCAGATTGAAGAGGTATTAAAAAAACACCGGGGAATGAACAAAAAAGAGGCCAGAGAAATAGCCATCGAAATGCTTGATAAAGTGGGTATTCCCGAACCATCGGCTCGGGCAAGGGATTACCCGCATCAGATGTCCGGTGGTATGATGCAACGGGTGATGATTGCCATGGCCTTGAGCTGTCATCCCGAGCTGATGATCGCCGATGAACCCACCACAGCTCTGGATGTTACAATCCAGGCGCAAATCCTTGATCTATTGAATAAATTGAAAGAGGAAATTGGGACATCCATCTTGTTAATTACGCATGATTTGGGTGTGGTGGCTGAAACAGCTAAAACTGTTTATGTAATGTATGCCGGAAAAGTAGTGGAGCGGGCAGATGTCAGAGAGCTTTTTACCAGGCCGCTTCATCCCTATACCCTTGGATTATTTGAATCGTTGCCGAAAACCGGTAAGGCGGATGTTCGATTACAACCGATCAGAGGAACAGTGCCCAGCTTGATTAATTTACCTGAAGGCTGCGCTTTTCAAGACAGATGTTTTAAAGTCAAAGATGAATGCAGAAACCAGGTGCCTCCGTGGAAGGAACAGCATAATGGCCATGGTTTTCGCTGCTGGTTTCCAACGGAATAAACAGATGGAAGACTATTTATTATCAGCCAGAAGGGTACAAAAACACTATCCCGTAAAAAAGAGCGCGCATTCAAAAAAAGGCAGTGTGGTAAAAGCTGTGGAGAATGTTTCACTGGATATTAAAAAAGGTGAAATATTCGGTTTGGTGGGTGAAAGCGGATGTGGTAAATCAAGTTTGGGTAGGGTTCTGCTGCGGTTTGAAGAGGTCACAGCCGGTGAGGTATTTTACCGAGGGGAAAACCTTGTTGATTTTGATAAAAAACGACTGGTGAAATTCAGAAAACAGGCGCAGATGATCTACCAGGACCCGTATGCTGCCCTGAATCCCAGAAAAAAAATCGGAAGTCTCATCATGGAGCCGTTGGAAATTCATAACATCGGTACATCCAGTGAAAAAAAAGAAAAGGTTGCCTGGTTACTGGAAAAAGTCGGTTTACTGCCGGATCAGGCTGAAAAATACCCGCATGAGTTTTCCGGCGGGCAGCGTCAACGGATTGTCGTTGCCAGGGCATTGGCATTGAATCCAAATTTAATTGTTGCCGACGAGCCCGTATCTGCCTTGGACGTTTCAATTCAAGCCCAGGTCATCAACCTGTTATTGGACCTGAGAACAGAATTTAACCTCACTTATATCTTTATTTCCCATGATTTAAGCGTGGTGGAGCATTTAAGCGATCGGGTAGCGGTTATGTATCTTGGAAAAATCGTGGAAATGGCGGAAAAAAAGGAGTTTTACGCAAAGCCCCTTCACCCCTATTCCCAAGCATTGCTTATGGCGGCTCCAACACCGGACCTGGATGCCAAACAGGAACGAATTATTCTACAGGGTGATGTCCCAAGCCCCATAAATCCTCCATCTGGATGTGCTTTTCATCCCCGTTGCCCCAAAAAAATGCCCCAATGTGAAACAGATGTTCCGGCACTGGAAGAGAAAATACCGGGACGACAACTAGCTTGTTTTGCTGATATACGTTCAATTTCACTAACTAAATAATAGTAAAATCAGAAATATAAAATGGCACTTAATATCAACCAGGTTATCACTATCGGTACACTTTTTAATCCATTGGAAATTTTTATCGATTCCGATCAGGACGGTTATCCCGACAGACTGGATATCTGTTTATCCATCGACGAAACCCTGGATCATGTCGATGTTTGGGCCGGTATTTTAAATCTGGTAGCCCGGTTGTCATTTGAAACAGTGACCTTTGATCCAGGTTTAATCCAGCCAACCTGTTGTCAACAGAACAATAAAAAGCGAATTGTAATATACGCCCCCGGCCAGAAACCGGATGATTATCCAGAAGAAATTAATGGTGGTTTTCTGTGGCGTTCCGGTCCAAAGGAGGTTTCTATTGGTGGGTCATGTGCGAAAACAATCAGTCGGATTATAAATACCCTGGCTACAGGGGATTATTCAAATAATCAAGATGGTATATCCCAATGGGACAGGATAACGTTAACCAGCGGAAACGATGAAATTGTAAAGGTCTTTTGCAGTCAACAGCAACAAATATTTTCATTAATACCCGATGGCAATATTAGCGAAACATCAGATGTTATTGACGATAAAAGGATAAAAAATCCAATCTTTGATTTTTTAGATCTGAACGGTGATAACGGTTGGTACGGTTTTTCATCGGATAATCCAAGATCAAGGATATTAAGTGCCGGTATATTGATTTCACAATCAAGTGTTTCCCGCGATTTAGGTCTTGCATTGGCCTGCCTTGTTTCTGAAATGGTTCTGGAAGCAACGGAATTGAGTCTGCCCATGGTGGTTACCGAAGATATCCTGAATAAGAAGGTTATTCTTCAAATAGAAAAAAATTCGGAGATGGGAGATGCGATATTTATATCGGATTCGAAAGATAAAAATATCAGGATAATTGCCTCTGGAAATGAAGATTTTCTTTGTGAAGCATTAAAAAAATGGATGAAACTGGCCTGTTTTAAAGATGGTCCTCTGAGTGAAAAAGCGGATGCTGTAAGAAGTGAAATTGACGTTTGCATGGACTTGATTAAAGGAGAAGGTTATTGGGGACGTTGGATGCATTTTTTAGTGAGGGAATCTTTGTCGGATGACATGGAGGAAATTACAGCTCCCAAAGACCGTCAAAAAAAACTTAAAGATGCGTTTACGGCCTTGGATATTCAAAAAACTCTGTGTGATTCCGATGTAAACTGTTTAACGCTGAATAAAAATTGGTCGGCAGAAAACCATTTTATCCTGGAGCAGATAAAAAAGGTGTCTGCTGGCCAAGGCCAGTTAAACGGAATAATACTGGTCAGTAAACCCGATTCGATTCGACAGGATTTAAAAAAGCAGCTGGAAAATCGGTTGTCTGAATTGGGATATATTCCTCATCTTCAAGTGATGAATTCTTATAAAGCCGGTTTGTGTTGGCTGATGGAGCAGGTGTTACCGGACCTGAAAAACATTCCATCAATAACTAATGTGGAGATCGGTTATCAGCCTTTTCCAACCGATGATAAAACGCTGGAAGTGCGTAGTCGATGGCTTCAGGAAATGTATCCCGGCCCAGATCTGCTTATGCTGGAGCTGAACTTAACATCCGATGATGTGGTTTTCCATGAAACAGGGGAGTTTTCCGACATATATCACATTACCGCTAAAACGGCTGATGGTACAATTAAATATAACCAGGGTTTTTCGCCGAGATACCGATGTATCAATTATTTAAACATGGAGCCGGAATTGGGGTATTCACATCCCAGTACCAGTTGTATAAAGCTATTTAATGATGATGTGATACTGGATCTGGACATCCTGACCGACCGGGATCGATTTTGGACAGAATTTCAGACCCGATGGTTACCGGAATTGGCAGAACAGATGCGAAAAAGGTTGGAAACGGAATCGTTTCATGGGCAACCGGCGTTCTGGGAAGAAATTCGAATAGAGGTGTATTTCGATGAAACGGACATTCGACTGTCATTGGATGGAGAACGAATTTGTCCTATGGAAGCTCTCCACGAAGATATTTATTTTGCCATGCTGGATTTTTATGCCGGATTTGCCCGTCGAAATAAACTACCACCGGAGATCCAACTGGGACAAGTTATTCCCAAGGTATATTCCAAAACCAAAAATGATAAACCCTTTATCAGCTTAAAAGCAAAACCATTACAATGGGCGCAGGCACCTGATAAAATAAAACGTTTATCAAAACTCCAGACAGCAATAAACGCTCTGGGGAAAAAAGACGGATCATGGTTTATTGACATTGTTTGTTCAAACCTTGGTTTTAATTCATCAGAACGTCAACGCTTTTCAAAGGTGCTGAAAGCGTGGGGAATAGAAGCAGAGTGGATAAATGAAAATTTAAGGATTTATCAAAAACGACCGACGCTTGTAAAAGTTGAACAGCCGAAAAAAGCAATCGACTTGCCACTTCCTGATCATCGGATGTTAACAGTATCGGAAGTGAATACCTGGGTAGAGAATTTGGCTCTTTTTCCCAACTTGAAAACCTGGACCGCAGCCTGTTCCTGGCAAAAGCGTAAAATAGGGGTGATTGAAGCAGTGTTGGAAAACCATAACCGTCGAAATTCCCTGGCTAAGATGCGTCTGCTAAAACCCACCATATTATTTAATGCCAGACATCATGCCAACGAGATTTCCTCCACCAATGCCACGTTGAAATTGGCCGTTTACCTGTCGTCCGATCCAGAGGGAAAAGAGTTGCTGAAACATGTCAACGTGGTCATGATTCCCATGGAAAATCCTGACGGTTCGGCCCTGCTGGAAGAACTGCTGCCCGAATGCCCGGACCACAAACTCCATGCCGCCCGATATAACGCTTTTGGTTCGGAGTATTACGCTGATTATTTTGCTGAAAAACCGCGTTTTTCTGAATCATTGGCTAAAACCAGGCTATGGAAGAGATGGTTACCCGAATTGGTTATCGACCAGCATGGGGTCCCCAGTCACGAATGGGATCAGCCATATTCCGGTAATGCTCCCTATCGTTTCAGGGATTTTTGGATTCCCATGACCTTTGCTTTTGCTTATGTCCCGTTTATCGATGATCCAAACCATCCCAATCATGAAAAATCCAAGGCTATCAAAGAACACCTGGTTGAAGCCATGTCAAAAGATCAGGACATTCTTGATCTGAACAAAAAAATGGCAGAACGATATCGCCGCTATGCACATTTTCCTGCTCCCAACGATTTTCCCCCATCCAGCGGTGCACCCCTGATGATTCTACCTCTCCTGGCGCGCACTCACAAAACAAACAGCGCTGTCCGCTACCCGGACATTACTCACAGCGAACTGGTCATCGAACTCCCCGACGAAGTCGTCTCCGGCCGATCTCTAAAACGCTGTATCAAAGCCAACCGCATTATCCAAAACACTTTAATTCAATTCATCCAATGCGACAAACCACTGAAAATAAAAATCAATACTTCCCCTAAGATAGCATCTTGTTATCTTCAATGGTAGTAGTGGATGATTTTTGGAAGTAAATGGGGATAACGTAAAGAATGACCGGTATAAAACAGTAAAGAAGAACAATTACAGCGATTTTATTGAGCTTGGGAGTGATTTCCCAAGTGCTCCATCTGTCTTTGAATTATACAACCAATAAGAGAATCAACGGTGTGTTGGGGAAATATAATGAGGTGCATAGATTCGCCGTCGGGATTGACTGAAATCTCTGTACCTTTGGTATACTCATCCTAAAATCACCTGAATAAATTCCGCGACTGAATAATTGTTTCTCGAAGAAGGGGATTATTAATTTCCGCCGGATTATCATCAATGTTTTTAAGATCTTTACGTAACCCCTTAAGTTCCGATACCAGGTCGTCCATTTGTTTTTTTGTACCTTTATCCTGGGACGCTAATATCATTTTCTGAAAAACCGCCATTTCATTTTGATTGGGCCCTGTGTTTGGTTTTTTAAAGTCGGAAGGTGTTAATTGTTTTAAATTTCTTGGTTCTCTTGTTGAAACAGGTGTGTCCATTTGGGACCATTTCCTGGGAAATCGACGGGTTTCAGGCTCGGTACTTTTGGATGGTTCGGCCACAGCTGTTTTAGTGCCGGCTATACTTTGTTTGTATGTCAAATGAGCGATAAATTTATCTTCCGGTGTTTGTTTGGCTTTTAATTGTTTTTGTGTTTCAATGTTTTGTATTTTTTGTGCTTCTTCATCTTTTCCACCTGAATAGTAACCAATGCCTGCCCCAACTGCCGTTCCGATACCCGGAAAAACGACAGTTCCGATAGCTGCTCCCAAGGCAGTACTATTAAGTCTAGCCGGTCCTTTTTTTGATTCAGCGTTTTGTTTTTTTCGGGCTTCTTTCTCTTCCGGTGATTCTTCCAGGGCTTCACCCGCCTTTTCACCTGCAAAGTTTCCCACAATGGCACCAATACCCGCTCCAATCGCTGTTCCAACACCCGGGAATATAACAGTTCCAATCGCTGCCCCTGCGGCAGCACCTGCCAATCCACCACTTACACCACCCACATCACGTCCTTTGACTTC
>JBFFHJ010000003.1:0-209642 GCA_041556995.1 bacterium
ATGAATTTTGGAATATATGGATCGATTATAACAAAGATGGTGATTTCGACGATGACGGTGAGATGGTATTTGAAAAATACGGAAAGGGGACTGTCAGTGACGATTTTACTGTACCTGCTTCAATAATTCCCGTAAATACACACATGAGAGTTCATATGACCGCCGGCAGTTCCGATGAATCCTGTGGGTCATTCACTGTGGGTGAAGTTGAGGATTATAGTGTTAACATCTCTCGATCGGATTAGTAGGTTTCATCAAAGTCATGCTGTCCTTTACTAATACCCATCTTCTTACTAATACCCATCTTCCTACAAAAGTCCTCAATTATTTCTCTCCTCCTTGGTACAATCGATCGTGTTTTAAATCGCCTTTACTTCGCATACAAAAATCCTATAAAATCATGATAATCCAATTTGCTACCATCTCCTTGCTTAAATAATAAGTTATTCATTTGTTAGATGATTCCTCTTTTTTGTATGTTTATACCTCCATCTGTTCGTTTGTCGGAAAACAGTTGTATTCAAAAAACGGTTCAGATATAAGATACACAGTTGGTGGAATCCACATCAACTAGTTGTTATATTTGAAAATTACTAAAACCTAAATCAGATATTTAGAGCGGACACTTTTATAAAAATGGAGGGAAATGAAAAAAAGATTATTGTTTTTTCTAACAATGGTTGCCATCGTCTGTTGTTTTTCGTCTTGGACTTTGGCTGCGTCAAAAAAAATCTTAACCAAACGGGATATACCTTCGATTAAATCGGAAAGGTTTTATACAAATCAAGATATTGATCAAGGTACTTCATTCCTGAAATCCCTACTGGGATTAAACAACAATGAAGATTTGCAGGCTTTAAGAAACAACCGTTTAAAAAATGAAAAAACCTTTACCCGTTATCAACAGCTATACATGGGAATTCCTGTTTGGGGACATCAGGTGATTACCAAGAGGGATAAAAACGGCTCTTTGGTTGATCTAAGAGGAGAGATGGTATCGGGTATTCAGAAGGATCTACCTGATATTCCCAAAAATTTGCCACTGACGCTGAAAGACGCCGTCGATATGGCAAAAGAAGATTTTGAGAGTAAATATCCATCCGTCAGTAACTGGTTTTATCGTAATGAAAAAAAGTCCAAGGTGATCTATCTGGATAAGACCAGCAAAGCACGTTTATGTTACCATGTATCATTTTTTGTTGACAGCCATGATCAGGCTAATCCGGCCCGACCTTTGTATATGATTGACGTTTATACCGGTCAGATTCTGCATTTCTCTAATCAACTAGAATTTGGAGAAATATCAGGAGCTGGACCCGGTGGCAATTACAAAGCCAATCGGACTGCTTATGACCAGGACCAGCCCAATACATTTTTAGTGAATTATTACTACTATTTCGGGGGCAAATGCAGCATGGATACGGGTAGGGTCAAAACCATTAATCTAGGTAATGGCACTGATGGTAGTAAGGCTTATCAATATGGCTGCAGCCAAGAGAATCCATACAATGATTTTCCCGGTCCTTTAAATGGAGCCTATTGCCCGGTAAATGATGCGCAATATTTCGGCAAGATTGTGTATGACATGTATCATGATTATTTTAGTCAGTCACCTTTTGGGGGAAGCGAGCAAATCCAGCTACGTGTTCATTATGGAAACGATTTTGCCAACGCTTTTTGGGACGGGGCCTATGCTAACTTTGGGGATGGAAACTCGATTCTCCATCCACTTGTATCATTAGATGTGGTTGCTCACGAAATCAGTCACGGATTTACCGAGATTCTAGGTGCCAATCTGACAGGATCGGGTCAGAGTGGTGCTATTGAAGAATCATTTTCCGATATCGCCGGTGAAGCGGCCGAATATTATGAAGGTGTAAAGTACGGCCTAAATACTATGTGTGATTATAAATTTGGTTATGACATCGTAAAAACCGAAGGGACAGCCCTACGTTATCTTGATAATCCTACTACTGACGGCGTATCCATCGATAGTGCCAAGGATTATTATAACGGGATGTCCAAATATGCGGCTGCAGGTGTTTTTAATAAAGCATTTTATCTTTTAGCTACCACAACAGGATGGAATCCGGGAAAAGCATTCAAGGTCTTTGCATATGCAAATATGAATTATTGGACCCCAAATATTGATTTTATAAATGCTGCCCAAGGAGTATATGAAGCTGCTGTTGATTTATCTTCAGATTTAGATTTGGATGATGGAGATATCCATGGTATTCATAACGCTTTTCATGCTGTGGATATATTGGTTACCGGCAATTATACCTATGCTGATTTTTCCTATGATACCTCGTTTTTGACAGTGAGTTTTACAGATAAAAGCGGTTCGCCTAACAGTCAAATTGATGTTTGGCAATGGGATTTTGGTGATGGTACAAAAACCAACGAGGTCAATCCACAACATACCTATCAAGACTCTGGGACGTATATTGTTACACTCAAAATAACTGATAATGATGGGAATACTGCACAATGGTGGGAACAAGTAACTGTTTCCAACACCTACTGTCAATCCTATTCCTTTGATTGTAATGAAGAATGGATAAGTCAGATTAAGATCGGCAATACCTCCTATACTTCTGGACCGAGCAATTATTCTGATTTTACGGACAAAAGATTTTATCTGGAAACAAAAAAAACATACAATATTGAACTGATCAATGAGTATTGTTCTGGCTGCTCGGAAAGAAACGAGTTTTGGAATATCTGGATCGATTATAACAAAGATGGTGATTTTGAAGATGATGGTGAGATGGTGTTTTATGATTACGGCAAAGGAATGGTCAGTGGTCAAATCTCCATACCAGCTTCAATACATGTTGAAGAAACACGTATGAGGGTTCACATGACCGCCGGTATATCTGATGAACCCTGCGGACAATTCTCTTTGGGAGAGGTTGAGGATTATTCGATCCGATTTTCCCCACCAAAATTGGAAGCAGATTTTACATATACCTCATCAGGTCTTCAGGTAGATGTCACAAATAAAACTTATATACCAGACTATGTAATGAGTGTGAACTGGTTTTGGGACTTTGGTGACGGAACCACTTCTTCACTCAAAAATCCATCATCCCATGCATATAACAAAGCAGGTGACTATACCATTACCTTAACCGCAGTTGATGCCGATAACAGCGGTCATAGCAGTTCCAAGAGCATTATTGTTTCGGTATCTGGTGGAGATATTGAACCGGGGTTTGAATACACAGTGGAAAGTGGAACCACTGTTTCATTTCAAAATACAACCACCATTCCAGCCGGTGCTGATGTAATAAGCTGGGAATGGAACTTTGGGGATGGATCTGAGAAATCGTATGAAAAAAATCCACCAAACCATACGTTCCCGGATTTTGGCAGTTATTCTGTGACATTAGTGGCTGTGGACGGTGATAACGTTGCTCATTCCATAACAAAAGAGGTTGGTTTTTACTGTAAATCCAGTGGAACGTATCTGGATGAATATATCTCTAAAATAGCAGTGAATAAATCAGGAGAATCAACTGAAATATTTTCCAATCCTTCCGGGTCCTCACTCTATTCGGACTTTACGGATCAAACTATTCACCTGGAAAGCGGTTCAGCTTATGATGTGGAGTTGAACGTCACCTATCCTGATCCGAGCTATCAATGGGAAGAGTGTTGGGCGCTTTGGATAGATTTCAATAATAACAGCTTCTTTAGTGATGCAGGGGAAAAGGTGCTGAATACTTGCGCTGTTGGGAATTTTACTCAAACGATTTCTATTCCACAATCGGTTTCAGGGGGGGCCAAAAGAGCACGACTCACGATGAAATGGTCTGATCCCCCAGCATCTCCTGAACCGTGTGGAGTGTTTAATTTAGGGGAAGTAGAGGATTATACCGTTGAAATTACTGTTCCTGATTGATTTTATTGCACAATATTTTAAACGAATTGTAAAAGGGAAATTAATATCATCAGCTTTTTCTCAACTGTTTGATCGTTTTTATCCGTGTTTGGGCTGGACAGTGTATGTTGTATTTCCATGAGATATTCAGCCATGGTTTGAAAGAAGAGCAAACAATTTTAAACAATATTTTTAAAAAAAGGAGGTAGTTATGATGCCAATATAAAAAAAGAAACATTTGTATTTAACCAATATCAATATGATTTTTTTCCTTTTCAAAACCCATGATAAAAAAGTATTGACTATCAGAAATTTAATATCAATTCTTTAAGTCTTTTATATTATAGGAGAACAAAGTGAAAAAACATTCAGTGCCATTAACAATCTTGTTTGTTGTTTTTGTTTTTTTGACGGTTTCATGCCAGACACAAACAGAAAAAAATAAAAATAAGGCCGTGGTTAATGAATTAACCCCATATATGCATGATTTGGCCAGAGCCAATGGCGGTTCGTTTCGAATGGATCTGACTGATGAAAAACAGCATACCTTCCTGAAAGCGCGATTGGGTATGTTTGGAAAAAACAAAGAAAATTCCTCTCAGTTGTTTAAGTCGATAAATCAAGTTCGAACTAAACAACAACAACTAAAATCCCTTGGAAAGTCGACCTCTTATGTTGTCAGTACAAGAAACCAGAGTGATGTTTCCGGTGATCCAGACAATATTGATAACAATCATCATTCAGTTTCTCAAGTTGTCCCCTCCGTTATTGATAGTGTGGAAAATCCTAACTGGGTTAAATCGGAAGTCGTGTCAACGGTTATGAATGGGACGGATATGACATATTTGGATATCGTTGTGATGGATGAGGATGGTGTTAATCAACTGGGAAATCCGGACTATATTGAAAATTATGCTGAAGGTACCGATGTTCGCGTTGCAACTGCCAGTAATTACGATTTAATAAAAGAGCAGTATCCTGATTTGACAGCTATAACCGTGAATTCTGTTCAATTTAATGAAATAAACGAAGAAGAGGAACCGCCCCAATTTTTATTGGTTACTTCAGTTTTACCGGTGGCTTCTGCAAGCACTGTCAACAAGCAATATCTCATAGATTTACCAGAGGATGTGAATGGAGATGAAACGGTCATGTTATGCTTAAACCGTAGTCATAATGATTGCGATTATCCCCAGTTCACTTCCTCCACTAATGATGCAACTTATGTCAGAATTCCATTTCGGGGAAAAATAACATATGATAAACGAATTCTGAAGATTTACGACTACAATGATCCTACATACAGTGATACTGTGAAAGATAGCCAAACCGGTGTTTATATCTATGCCAAGAATCTGGGTGGTGCTACCGTTTTGGATAACTTTTACGATCATTTGATCCTGAAAGTGGATGAGACGAATCAAGTATCAACCATCTATTGGAATATTCCGCGAGAAGAAGGTGTATTCGAAAATGCCATGCTTTATGCACGCTATGAGCAAGTTGGTTGGTTTTTTAAAATTAATATTAAATTTAGCGCCTCCTGGTCACACAATATTAGAACGCTTGACGCTCAATTTGGTGCCGCTACTAAGGATTTTGGCGTTCATCCAGATGATGCTTTTGCAATGGAGCCTTATTTACCGCCATTAATGTTTGCTTATAGCTGCATTGCCGCCGGAACAGAAATCCGACTAGCCAATGGACAGCTTATGGCCATTGAAAATATCACGGACGGTATGAAAATAAGAGCCAATGGCGAGGTTCTTCCGGTTGTGGATACGTCTATTGGTATTGAAAATATCCCCATGTATCGAATTACTGATCAAAAAGGGAACAGCGTACTGTTAACGGAAAGTCATCCGGTCATCACACTCAATCATGGTATTATCTGGGCCAGTGAAGTGGAACCAGGTGACAGGGTGAAAAATGAAAAAGGTTCTGCTTTGGTAACCACAGTTTCCAAAGAGATGTTTGACGGCAACGTATATAATTTGAAACTGGATATCAGCCAGATAGAAAAAGCAACCGCCAGAAAGGTGAACGCCATGTTTGCCAATGGTATCCTGGTCGGTGATCTGGACATGCAAGCTGCCCATGAATTTAAAAATGAGGTGGATAAAAAGGACGTGTTGTCACGACTGCCCAAAAAATGGCATCAGGATTATAAAAATTATATAAAAAGTCTTGGAAAATAGTTGGGTGATTATCCTTTTTATATAAAAAGATGAAAAAGTTTGTTTTACTGTTTTATGCTGAAAGCACATCGATACCAGTTTATCACCGACCAGGCGGTAAACTGGTAAAAGCCTGCCAAATGTTCAGTTTTTTATCCTTTCTGTTTAATCAAATGTAACTTCTTAAAAGGTACTTATGAAGAATAATATAACCCAAATACGTTTGACTGTTTCTATTACTCTATTCTTGTTATTGCCGTTTTATATCTCAGCAAGCGTTGATAAACTCAAATCTGTTAAATTGGGTCCAGCCGAAGCCCCGGCCATTATTGAGGCCATTGTTAATAATCCTTCCAATGCCGTTCCCGAATTAATCAAGTTGATTGAAGAAAAAAGCGATGTCCAACTCAAGGGAGCCGATGCCGTTAAAGAGAAAAATGTTCGTGTTACAGCTATTAATATCCTGGGAGAGTTGAAGGAAAAATCCGCTCTGGCTCCCTTAAAAAAGATTTTAACCACATCCGACAATTCCAGCCTGATTTTTAATGCTGCACGGAGCATTGGCTCCATCGGAGGTGTAAAGGGATTCAAAATCCTTTCCCATGCTCTGAGCCTATCTGAGAATTACCCACATCCACGGGGTGATATGGTCAAACGAGCGGCCATTATTGGTTTGGGGCTCTGCGGATCGGAACAGGCCATTCCCGTTTTGGAAAAAGAGCTGAACAATCAAAACAATTCTCTTTTGATTCGGATTTATACGGCTGGTTCATTGGGCCTGTTGGATTCAAATGTCGGACTTGACCTTGTTAGCCAGGGAACTCAATCGGATGATCCTCAAATAAGATTACGATCCATTCAGGCATTGGGACTGATCGGTGATGCGGATTCCGTGAAACCAATTCACAAGCTGTCAGAGAAATACCAGTCATACATAATTAAAAAAGCTGTTGCTTTATCTCTCGCACAAATTGAGGTTAAGCAGCTTCCTTCATATAATAAAGTGGAATTCCTGAAAAAAACGTTACAACAGCATGGTAAAAAAACCGAATTTATTCGCTGGGGAACGGGTATACTTTCCACAATGAACACCGATGAAGCCAACGCAGCGCTTGAGGAACTGGCCAATACTGAAAACAAACGATTTTCTGATTTAAAACATGCTGCCCGAGTGAAAATCAAGGCTAAAAGATTTTTCGAAACCTCAAATTAAATGATATTAACACATTGGTTTTTGTCACAAATTCTTTTTATCTAAAATAAATTTCAATATCAGTTAATTAAAAATCTGAGGAAAATATGAAACGATTAAATATTGTTTGTATGTTGCTGACACTGTCACTTGTTTTGCCCATGAAACTTTTGGCTTGGGGTAATAACATCACCCATCCGGGAATTACGAATAAAGCTGTTGATTTCTTAATTGCATCAGACAGTTACTGGTCATTTTTGTCCGATTATTCCCACTTCAACCTTTCAACTGATCCCCAACTGACCTACATCGATGAAGGATCAGTCAAGGAGGATTATGCCTTGGAAGCTGATTGGGATACCTCAATCTGGGGCAGCCAACAGGATAGTAATGTACCATATCTGTCATGGCTGTCTCATGGATTCAATCCCGTTACCGAAGATTCCTGGGACAGCGTTCCAAAGCTGGATAACGCCCGGAACTATTCAGAAGATGTATATGATGACATCCAGTCCGAAAGTAATTTTTATTTTCAAGTGGGACGGTTTAGCCATCTGATTGAAGATATGGCATCAGTACCCCATGCTCACGCCGATATACACGCAACAGGGGACGATCTTGAAACCTATGGGGAACATCACTTTAATACTGTTTCCTTCAGTCTGGAAGCAGCACGACGCCCCTCTATCGACGGTCTTCTTCCTCAAAGCGGCCTTCCCCATGGTGATCTAACTGCGAAGACTTATGAAAATTTTATAAACAATGTGGTCTGGCGAACCTATTACATGACCAGTTACTACGGCGGCGATCTGGTGGAAGATGATGGGGACAAACAGCCCGATAGTGAACTGAAACGAATGTTTCCGTATGCCGACGGTGGTTTGCGTTATGATGACGGCGGCTGGTTAGGTAACGATTCTTATGTGATCGATGATGTGGGTAACTACTGGATTGGATGGGGTATAGGAATTAACTCAAACTGGTGGGAGTGCCGGGATGATTCCAGGTACTTTTATCTGGAAAACATCGATGGTGATCCGGAAAGCAGTGACCCGAGTGAGGATGGTTCCGGCGTGGTCCCGGCGGTATTTAAAAAGGATCGTTTTAGGCGAATCACCGCCTCTGACGATCTGGATGTGGTTTTAGAAGCCAATACCAAAATTTTTGCACAGCTGTACAGTGAGGAATTGTTTAAATTATCAGGTGAGTGGGTAGCTGGATTTATCGATTTTGTTCATCCTTGAATCACCTTCGTCACCGATTTTTTCCAATAAACGCTAAAGGAATCGCTAAAAAATAGCTTCACATAATCTGTTTACAAAAATCCCAAAAACAATGGTTTTTTTGTAAACAGAATGTGAACTGATTATTTATTAAAAGTAACCATTCAGTGATACTTTAGAGTTCAATGTCATTCCTGAAAAGATGGGAATTTTTTATTAAAAACAAATTGGCGGTTTAATTGACGAGGCCCCTATTTTAACACAATGACATTAAGTTCAGCTCTGTCATCTGAGAATGAGAAGCGAAACCTGATGATAAACAGGTCATGGTTTTTTATATCGAATCGATTATCAACTAAAAAACAATCGATTCCAAAGAAGCGATGGCTATATCAGCGTTTTCCTGGCAATTATCGTAGTTTTCGCTATTTTTACAAATGGCAATGGCCGCTTCCAGAATGGCAATATTATGGTTGGCTGTATCCAGTTTTTTATTGTATTCTTCCGGATCGATACCATCGGTTAGTAAAATATTCCTGATTTTTTCCGCATTTTGAACATTTTCCCCCAGGTACGCCATTAATTCGGCCTCCACTTTCGAATAACCGGGATCATCCACATTGGTGGTTTGACCTTTTAACTGCAAATGCCCGGATTCAATATAGGGTTCTGTGGTAAAATCGAGTATTGCCAGGTTATTGTCAACATCTGTAGTATAACCGTCAGGGCTGAAAATATAATCAAACAGCAGATCCGATGTAGTCATACAAGCTTCAATGTTTTCAACCAGGCAATAGGTGGGATTTTGGGTCATAATCTCTTCCAACCTGGCGGAATACCCGCCGTTTTGAATGAGTTTGAGGCTGAACACACCCCCTTCGGCTTCTCTTTTAAATTCATTTATCTCTGTTATGGTTTTGGACCAGAACAAAAACCGAACTTTTATTTTTTTAACGTATTTTTTGTAGTCCTCCATGGTTTTGAATTCCAAGTTAGCGGCCAGGGTAAGACTGGCACCCAGCTTTGCACTGTGAATAAACCGGTCACCGCAAATCTCTCTTTGTTTTTTCGGAAGACTATTCAGCACACTTAAACCAAGATCCGTATAAGATCGATTTTCCAGTGAAATACGATGTTTGATATAATTCAGACGCAGGAATGAGGACATGCGACTGGAAGTTTCCGAATATCTTTGGGTGACTGTGATGGACGCTGATCCTCCGAAAATGATAAAATTAACGCCGACAGAGGTTCTGCCATAGCTGTTCTGCAATATTGAGTTAAAGTCCAGCCCATGATAAAAACCAAGATCCATGGAATGATTACCGGTGGATGTTTGCACACCGCTAATACAGGCTTCTTTTTTATAGCGTGTTGTTGAATCAAATCCCATACCTAACCAATTCAAGGTTCCATCCGAAGCAATCAAATATTCTGTAGTATTTGCATGGACGTTAAAACCGATTAACAGGATTCCTAAAACCAGTATCAGACTGGTATGAAGTTTATACGATTTTCCTGACATGGGTGCCATGGTATTTTTATACCTCTCGTTTAGGTCGTTGTTTTGGTAGCGGAGATGTGGTTTACAATGTCATGCAGTTGAGGATAAATCGCCTGTGTTTTTCCAGGTTTTATGACAACAAAAGGTAGCACGTTCTACATCCGTGTCATTAAGTCAAGTCCTGTAACCTGTCATCATAAGAAAGCGGATCGTTAAAAAATGTTTATAAATAACTTGAATTCATCATCGCTAACAAAAGGTGGGAATGAAGAAAACAAATAGTTTTCACCGTCTTCCTCATTTCCCAAATTATCAAATGAACCATCTACTCATCAAAATAGTTCCCGTAAGTATCCAGTGCATGGACACAATAGGTCCATTCCGCGATACCCAGGGAAGAAACGTCAGCGACAAAAAATATGGGCGCCCAGGCCATTTTCAGGTAACCATCTGCTACCGTTTTCGGAACCAGTCCCTCATTCATGGCATGCTGTCTGGCATTTTCACATTTAAACCATTTGCTGATTTCCTCTGCCGGTATTTCCAGATGGGATTCATCATACGTTTTGATGCATCCTTCCCCGGTTTCCCGGCACACAGTATCAATGTTTTCCACATAATCCTGGCAATAGCTGCCAAATGGATGATCCAGACAGTATTTTGAAGCAGTGGCAAATATAAAGGCGTTGTCATAGGCAATGGTTTTGATACTTTCCACTTCCAGTCTCTGTTCATCGGGTAGTGTACTATAATAATTGGTCAAAATATCCGATGCTCTTTTTTCGTCAACCAGGGCTGTTTTATAATCTTCTTCAAGTTCTATCATCAGCATTTTTGTGGCCCAGGTGATCTCTTGATACTCCGGTACCAGGCGCTTAAGATCCAGCGTACTTTTATCATAGCGAGTTGTCTGATATTTAATTACATTATAATCGGTTAACTGGCTGAACTGTTTTTGAAAATCGCCCCTGGCGTACTGTATGGCACCGGCAAAAAGGTTAAAACAAGGCTCGGGATTGCTGAGGGTACAAGTAGCGATGTTATTGGGTATGATTTGCAGGAGATTTTTAGGATCTCCTCCTTTTTGAAAGGCTTTAATATTAATTTTAATCGATTTTTTTGTTTCCTCATCCAGGTAAGACAGTTTTCCCGAAGCGGTCACCACACCCCCCATAAAGTCCACATCCAGGTATCCTCCGATATTTGATTTATCATGTGAATTTCGATAATCGATTTTCATATTAATAAAAATCTCGGCACCGTATTCGATAGCCGTGACAAACTCATCACCTGCCAACTCATACAATTCTGTTTGATAATTGGTAGCAATCTCATTTCCCACCGGAGATAAGGTAAAATTCTCTCCATTGGGCACAAACACCCTTTTTTTGGGACGCACAAATCCATGCAGGGTGAATGACTGGGAATATTCCCCACAGGCGGTTTCTTTGGCTATATTAGAGCCTGCACTGGCCCTGACAATGGAGAAGTTCACATCCACATCGATGCTGCCGTTTAACATTTTGACAATTTCATTAAAACCAAGATCGATCCCGGTTTCGAATTGCGCTTCCACATTACCGAACTCCTCACTAACCCTACCGTCAACTGTCTGTACATTTAAAAACTTTTTCCGCAGACTGTCGTAGGCGGTCCCCGGACGAATGTGATCGTTAACCATGCCTGATATGGTGCTGCCGAAAGTTGAACTGCTGAGATTCTGGACAGCGGTAGCATTTTCTTGACAATGAGCCGATGAAACCAGAAACAGAATACTGATAACAAAAAAAGATGCGGCTCTAAAACAAAGCCAGACGGAACGTCGATTGTTACATTTCATAGTTTTATCCTCTTTTAATAAAATAGAAGTGTGATAAAGACGATATTAAAAATAAGCATTTTGCTTTATTGAAAAACAAGATTGAATCTTTATCAATCATTATTCGTAGCTTTTATTGGACAAAAATCGTGTAGTCTTCAATTTCGCCGAATTGAATAGTCTGTTGCTCTGAACAGGGATATGCATAAGAGAAGATATCCATGATAATCCGTACTTTTTTGGGACCGGGTGTGACTGTAGTAGGAATGGTAATAGTGCCGGTGACGGTATTTTCACCGCTGCCTGTAAAAAAAACCTCATCATTGTATTCAAATACACCATCACTGTTCACGTCGATCCACACAGTCCAATTTTCCGAATAAGGATCATTAGTGGTGTAACCGGCTGTTAATTCGATATCAACAGCAATACCTCTTCTTATATAAATTCCTTTTAACCTGAAATCAGAATATAAAGAAGCATCTGATTGATTTACATAATTGCCGATTTTAACTTGCGCTATGTACTCATAGTCGTTACCGCCGCTGTCTGCTTGTAATGTGCAATAATCCGGTAGATTCAGCGCCGAGTAAAGTCCAATAATGCCATAATCACGGGGAATGGTTTTGCAGGTTTCACCGGCTGAAGTACCGGCAAGCCAGTTTTCCGGATTCTGATGATTCGCGTCCCCGAATGTCAAATATTGGGGTGTATCTTTTAATTTGCCATCCTCATATAACCAGATGTTTTTCAGCTCATTGATTTTGATTTCGTCCTTGACAGGTGTAGTGGCGTCAAACATGTTATCCCATACTTCAACCAGTAACCCCGGAAAACACTGTTCCAACCATAAAAAGCGTCCTTCAGCCTCTTGTGGTTTCAAGTAATCCGGCTGGTTAATAATATCAACAGCAAAAGTACTAACGGCAAAATGTAACCAAAGAACGGCAAATAGTAATGCTGCTTTTCTAATCATTTTGTGTTCTCCTGTTTATTGTTTTGAGTAAAATGACATTAAAATATTAGGGAGTATTCAATAGAACGTTTTTGGGTTTAATTCAATTCGGTTCCCGATATTTCCAGATATGATCGATCATAAGGATCGATGGCCGCTTCTGTATCCATTTCAATGGTTCGGCAATAATCATCATATGGGTTAGCCATACAAGCTTCAGCTGCACCGGCATAGCGGAAAGCATTTGTTCTTGCTTTCTGCTGAATATCCTCCACTGCCTGCTGATGTTCCGTTGTCAGATAAGCAGAGTAGTATTTCAAAATATTAGTCGCCCGACGTTTATCCAGCATGGCATTCTCCCATCCCTGATTGATGTTTTTCAGGGCGATTTGGGAGATATACGTTAACATGGGATACCCTTCCGATGGAATCAATACACGAAGTCCAGGGCCGGAAACGTTGTATGTGTCGGTAAACAAACGGACCACATTGTAATCACTTAACTCATTTAACTGGTAAACATAATTTTCTTTGGCATACTTGACCGCATTCTCAAACACCAGGAAACAGGAGTCAGGATTGTCCAATGAACACGACATGATGCCGTCGGGAATAACATCAAATAACTGAATCACGTCTCCACCTTCCTGTTTAGCGCGAATAGTGATCTTGACCGATTTTTTGGTTGTTTCGTCAACGTTGGACAATGCTCCGCTGACTTTGACCATCCCCATCCAGTCAACGTTCAGATAACCGCCGATTTTGCTTTTGTCTGTTGCATTTTTGTATTCAATCGTCATGTTAATCAGAAGGTAAGAACCATATTCAATACAGGTTACAAACTCATCCCCCACGTGCTCCAAAATATCAGCCGGATAAGTGGTTACCAAATCACTGGCAGCCTGGGTGGGTTGAAATCCGGTGTTGTCCCGTGGGATAAATAGCTTTTTTTTGGGTGTAATAGAAGTAAACAAGGTATAAGACCCGGTATAAGAATCCGCTGCGGTTTCATTGGCCAAACTGGCTCCCGCCCCTGCACTGATAACCGAAAAATTTATACCGGCATCAAGGTTTCCACTGACCATGTTGTAAATTTGAGAAAATCCAAGATCAATACCGACTCGAAAGTCGATCTCAGTATTTCCATAAGTAGTACTCTCAACACCATCTACACTGTAAAGACCATAAAACCCTTTTTTTAAACTGTGATAGGCAATACCCAAATCAACAGTGTCATTTCCCTGGCCCGGAATGACACTGTTCAATTCAATCGATTTCTCTTCCGCAGCCAAAGAAGTTTGAGAAAAAAAGACCATCAATGCAAAAAAAGATAAAAGGACGCTAGTAAAGCTGACCTTTATAAAAGATCTGTTTGAAATCATTCATTCTCCTTTTTAATGTTTCTGTTAAATGCTGACTTTTAATAACGGTTCACTATTTTGATGGTCACTCAGGGTCGGCTTAAAAATTAATTCACATTCTGCAAGCAAAATGTCCGGTGTTTTTAGGACTTTTGCATACTGACCATGTGAAGTAATTTTTTAACGATCCCTTATTAGCCCGAAAGTTTCGACACTGCTCCGTCGTTGAAAAAACCGCTGAAAGAACCTCCTGCATCCAATAGAAATTGAATGACATTTCTTATCTCTGGTTTTAATGCCCCCCACATCGGGGAACGATAAATGGAACATCAATAAAACAATCAAACCCAGCTATAACCATATGTATTAATGAACGATTATGTAACAAATATGACATCTGCTGCATAAACTATCCAAAAAATCTGAAAACCTGGCAATCGATTTTAGACAAACAAACATATTTTATGATTAACGTACAAAAACAGGGAATTATCAGCAAAGCTCAATAAATCGGGTAGGAAAAAAGAAAGATAGTATTGAATTCTATATGAAATAAATAGCGTAAGAGTAGATCTGTATGTCTGTCCGTTACAAAAGTATTATCTCAATGTCATTTAGTTAAGAAAAACAGGTCTTCCATTGTCATTCCGGAGTTTAAAGCGAAATGAAGAATCTTAACGGAACTCAAGACGACATTCAGAAATAACTGAATTGTATAACGGTCTTTCTGAATCACATTAACCTTGTTGTTTGAACAAAACACAATCCCCATGATGTCCAATAAGTTATACAATAAACGATTCGGTCAATTTGGTCCTTCCCTGCCTGCTCACCGGCAACCGTGATTGTGATTTGTCATTGATGACCACTGAGTACTTCCCGTTATCGGATTTAAGCATATTATTCACTCTCAGCAAATTAACCAGGTAGGATTTATGTATTCTGACAAATACATTGGGCAGCTTGTCTCCCAGGTAATTGAGTGATTTATTGATGAGATACGCACCATCAGATGTATGGACAATGGTATATTTATGATCCGCTTTAAAAAATAAAATATCCTTCAAGTCAATAAATCCGATATTTTTGCCATTATCCACAATCACTTTTTGTATTTTATTATCAAGTTTTCCATTTCTGGTTTCATTTTTCTCTTCTTTATTTGAAGTATACATGATCTCTATCTTTCTTAGCTTTCTAAGTGTCTTTTTTATTTTTTTATCGCTTATTGGCTTTTTAATATAGTCAATAAAATTTGTTTCAAATAGTTTAAATGATATTTCTTTCTTTACTGTTGTGATAACAACCAACGTTTCTGGCAACTTATATATTATTTCCATTGGAAATGTCGTTGAATCATCTTCAGCCAGATCTGGATCGATAAATATCAGATTAGGATCAAAATGATTTATTTTATCGATAGCCTCATCTACATTATCTGCAAAATCAAGAACCGATATTTCTTCAAAATCTCTAATCAATGTATTCAGAAGATTTCTAGATTTTTCATCAGTGTCAATAATCAGACATCTATAAATCATAGTTTTCTCTTTTAAAAAACCTAATGAAAAAAAAGGTTTACTTTATTAATGGATATAATAAGCTTATTATTCCAAAATATTAAATGCTACTATGTTGTTGTGAAAGCATATTAATACAATGTGTCCAATAAATCATAATTAATTTAAAATGTAAAGAATTAATATAAAATTTTTAGTTTAAAGAGTGTGAAACAAGTAAATATTACTGTTAAAATGGGATCTTATTGACAGCAATTGCTGAATATCCACAAATTAATGATTCCATATTCCTTCAATAGGATCTTTTTGGTGAAGTTTTCTTTCTTTTTCTAAAATAATGGGAACAATCATCTTAATATTCTGTCATTAAGCAAAAACATGCTATATTAAAACATGCATTCAGATGATAAAACCTTGTTCCAGGTTAAAATAGTATTCAGATTATAATAAGATCCACCGAAAACAGTGCAATCACAGGGTATTGCTATTGAATATATTCAAATTAGATTCGTTATATTAAATACCAGGATTCATTATTATTCCATTATAATTTTTCATCGTTGATCACTTTACAAAAAATGAGGCCATATCATACAAGAAGTACAATCGTCAATAACTGTTAAACACTCTTTATGTTATTAACAAACATTTTATTAATATCAATTGAATATTGATTTATATATTATTTAAAAAACATTTATTAAAAACAATATATTCAAAAAAAATGACGACATTATAATAGAAAAAATACTGCTTCTAGATGAATTATAGAACCTATTATTAGATTTTTTCCGACTCCAATGACCATGGATTGGTCGTAGACGAGTTTCCTGTCATTCTGAGGAGGTGCGACGAAAGATGGCAGAGCTTAAGGATCGTTAAAAGTAACTTCACATAATCTGTTTACAAAAACCCCAAAAACAAAGTTTATTTTGTAAACAGAATATAAAATATTTTAACCGACCCTTGGCATTGACATTATGCCTTTGCGGGAATGAGAGTTCAGGATAATGCTGAATAGTTGCATTTGAACAGGTGACGGTCAAATCCAATCCCCAACATATTGAGTATCGTTGTAGCTACATTGCCAGCCATACTGATCAGTAGGTATGGCTTAGGGTATGCCAATCTCAAAAATTAAAAACAAAATTAGATCATCTCTAACCGTAGATACTGATGGATTTCCTTTCTCTACCTAATTTTATATCTCTATTTTTTAACCAAATTCCAAAGATTTTCCTTTAATATTTTGGCATCTTCCTCCAGTTTATCCATGCGTCCGACAAACGTATCAAAAAACATCAACCCTTCCACCAGGATGTAAAAATGCAGGGCAAACGCTTTGGGATCGAGGTTATTTTTGATCTCACCTGTTCGCTGGGCTTCGCTTACTCGTTCTTCAAAAAGATACATGCTACCTTCATAAATTTGACGAATGCGATCGTTAATCTCAGGAAACCGTTTAATGGCATCAAAAAATACTGCATAGTGATTGGAGTCAAAGCCGCTGATATAGCTGCTGTCGCTTAAATAAGGCCGAATATCAAAAGCGGCATCCAACATCTCCCTGAAACTGTTGCTGGCATAAATTCGTTCCCGCAGCCACTTGTCAATTTCATAAAACAGGCTTTGGAGGGCGGCAAGGTATATTTCATCTTTATTTTTGAAATGATGATAAAACGCCCCTTTGGTAACATTACAAATGTTTGTAATTTTGCTGATACTGGCTTTTTCATAACCGTATTCCAAAAAACATTGAATAGCGGCCTGCATCAATCGTTCTTTTGTTTCCATAGTTTTCCTTATTTTCAACCAACATACTAACCTGCCAGTATGCTTGCTGTTAATCCTTTTTTTATTACAAAAAACCATTGTATAACAATAGCGTACCATTAAAACTTTGAATTGCCGTAAAGCAGATCTGCGTGTCTGACCGTTTATACTATCAAATTTTGATACCGGGTTTTACCATTTGGTGTTTGATGTTGAGCATTTACTGTCTTCCACGCCTATCTTTGATTTCATAGCAAATAAACCTTCACACTGACGACAGATTTATCTCTTCAATATTAATCTTGGACAAATCCATACTACCCATCCCATGATTCTGGGCGTACTGAATCATATGAATTTCTTTGGGATCACGTTTGTGGAATCGACAACAATAGGTATCCAGGGCAACCCGGTTTGTTCCCGCTACCACGCGCTTGGCGGATCCAATTTTCCCTGGCCCCCACGGTCCTTTGGTGATAAGAAATTCGGTACAATCTGCAATGCAGAGATCCGGCTTTCGAATAAGGTTAAGATCGGCAATCCGCTGGGACAGTTTTTTTACATTACCGAAGGGTAGGTGAAACGTAAGGTTGGTGGAAGTAGCGCAAGCACCCATCATATTCTTCAGAATACAGGTGAAATCAGTGGCTGAATTGTGTTTGGAAATACTGACGTTAATAAAAACATCACATTCAAGCAGTTCTTTGTTGATTGAAGCATCCTTCAACGATATGCCGTCGGCAATGTCATAGTCGACATAGTCGTCCCAGGCGGGTTTTAGATTTTTTATCTGTTCTGCATACTCTTTTGACAGTGTTGTCCGCTCCCAATAGCCGTCACTTTGCTCTTTCATAAACCGGATCTCTTTGGCTCCTGCATCATAAATCATTTTAACAGCTGCCAGGACGACCTCCGGCCTGACGTGAGCACCATAGTTTTTATAGGGAACATTGGCCAGCAATCCAACCCTGGATTGCCGGGGAACAAACTGCTCCATTCCGCCCAGTTGCTTGACTGCTTTGATGGTGCTTTGAAAATAGTCTCGTCCTTTGACCACTGCCAGATCGACCTTTTCTGCTGCTTGCAGAACCGGTTGTTGACCGGAAGCAATATTTAGTATTGATGACGATCCCATAATCGAGATGGCGCCAAGGGAAGCTCCTTTTTTTAGAAATGAACGACGTCCAATTTTATTGGTCATGGGATACTCCAGTATAATCAAAAAATGTTAATGTGGCTATTTTTACCACTAACTAAAAATATGATATTGAAACAAAAAAAGCTATAACTATACTTTCGAACAGGAGATACCATTATTTGTTAATGGTAACGCCCAGTTTGCGTAAAAAGCTCTGGTAAAAAAGTTTTTCTTTTTCTCCGGGCGCTGTTTGATATCTGTTTTTTAAAATATCAATCGCCGGTTGACCGATGTTTCGAACGGCGATAAAAATTTCTTCCATTGTGTCTTCGTCAGTAGTCAGAGAAAGTTTGATTAACTCTGCCGAGGCTTCCGGGTAGGGGATTAAACCAAGATTTTTAATAATGATGGTTTGCATGAAGGGTGTTGAATTATTTAAATAGGGCATCAGGGTCTTTCCGGACATTTTTCCCATCTTTTCTTGATTTTCAGAACCTATTCGCCCAATCAGATTCACCGCATCCACCCGGATGCTTTCCGCCTCTTCAGGATCAAGAAGTATTTGTGCCATTTCCAGTGCTTCTGTTTTTTTGTTTTTTTGATATAACGATCGGGCTCTTTTTATGTTATTAAATGAACATCCTGTATTTCCCAAAACAAAAAGTGCAAAAAATATCCCCCAAAAAAAATGCCGAAGTTTTTTTAACAAAATCGTCTGTTGGCCCATATCAACTTTATCTGATGAAGATTAATGAACTGAGGTTAACCTTCTAACCCACGGTAACAAAAAATACTATAAAAACTAACGTGTTCATAGTAAAAACACAATGTGCCGATGTCAGTTTTATGTTTATGAACGGTTAAAATTTAATGACGGGCGGTAAGAATTAAAGGATGAATGGGTGATAACATCCATACTCCAACAAAACTATTAATCATAACTGGTATGTTCATAACGAAACCCTGTGCATTCATCACCTGTCATCCCAAGGAACCACCAAATGTAGTTTTGATAGGACTGGGCGCAAATTACCAAACACCGGCATGCATACTACAAATTGACAATAACTTGTTGTAACACAAACAATAGGGTAAAGGCATGAAATCAAATTATAATGCTCGGTTTCCAAAACAAATGAAAACTTTATTTTTTATCTACTATGGCCTGTTTTTCATTTCTTTTTTTACAATATCCCCCTTGACACCATGAAAAACAAATTTATATTAGTATCTTATCAGATTTAATAGATTTAAGCCCGCTATTACATTCAGGACCATTTTTGTCTCAAAAGCTAGAATTGGGTCGCTGATTTTTAGCTATTAATTTTTATTGGGGATCATTATGGATAAAGAACAAACTATGGAAAACGAAACCATTGAAGAAGTGACCCCCTCTTTGATGAAGAAGAACTTGATGATATTGTTAACTCTGTGTTTGAACGACGATGCGCTTGAGTTTAGCTAATATGTTGAAGTACCGTCTTTGTCATTAAATCGCTTTTTGATTAAATGATGATGGGTCACTTTAAGACTGCTAGTTTGTGTTTTTCTATTCCACATAACAACTCCAAATAGACTACTTTCGTTATTGTTTTTCTTTCAGACAATCACAATCTGATAGTTAGAAACTTTTCGTAGCATTAACAGTTACTTTTCATATTTGCATAATATTGCAAAATCATATTTATATTTTTCATTAAATATATGTTAACAAGTAAAACTATAATAAGTTATAAAAATAATATAATACTACTTTTTATTTTTACTTTTTTTTCATCTCTGGTATTTGATAGAGGTTTGTTTATAATCTATCTCTTATATTGTGACTTATCAAATACTCAAATTGGTTTATTGCAAGGTGCTTTTTTCTTTGTTTCTCTGCTATCAGAAATACCTGCAGGAGTTTTTGGAGATATCTTCGGCAGAAAAACAAGCATGATAATCGGGTTGGGTCTTGATTTGTTTTTTGTTTTGGGAATGATCTTCGGGGCAACTTTTATTTGGTTTCTTTTTATTTTTATTATTAAAGGTTTATCCAAGGCATTCAACTCGGGATCCGACATTGCGTTGTTTTATGATTCTCTCAAAATTATCGGTAGAGAATCGGAATATTTGGAATTACGTTCAAAGCTTGCAGCACTATCCAACTTTGCAATGGGTAGTGCGATTATCATAGGGGGAGGGATAGCGGAAATATCCTGGAAATGGTTGTATATATCATGTGCAGTTCCATTATTCATCGCAATTTTATGTTTGTTTTTCCTGAAAGAGAATGTCGAAGATTATCAAGCTATGGATTCTTCATCTGAAAATGACAATCGTAAAAACAAAAGCAGTTCTAGTTTATATACTTTCTTGAAATTAAAATCTACCAAGATTCTCCTGGTTTTAATTTGTTCTTGGGCGCTTTTTGATGGAGTGATGGGCTCTTTCTTTAATTATGGACAGAGTTTGTTTAACGAGTTATCAATATCACCAAAAATGATAAGTTTGATATTTGGCATTGTCTATTTTATCACCGGGTATTCGTATATTGTAGCTGAAAAAGTAATCAAAAGGTTTTCCTTAATACCCCTTTTAAACCTGACCATAATTCTCACTGCCATATTACTCTTCCTTAACTATTTAGCAAATCCATGGGTTTCTATTGCCTTATTCCTGAGTCTTAACTTAATGCCGGAAGTTGTCTTTTTAGCAGTTGAAACCCATTGTCAAGATAAAATTCCATCTACTATTCGTGCTTCGTTTTTATCAGTCAATGCATTTATGAGTTCTCTCTTTATTGGGGCATTTTACATCATTTTTGGTGCCTTATTTGATGTATTTCCAATTTATTTAGTGATTTCACTATCAGGATTATTCTTTATATTTTCTTTATTAGGACTTAATATCTATTTCAAATACTCAAAACAATTAATAAATCCTTAAAACATTGCGAATCATGAAAGATGTCGTATTTATTCAACCTCCTACCCATGAAGCAATCTGATAAATTCATGGGCATCTACATCAGATGCTCCATTCTTAAAAGACATTACTTCTCCGCATCTCCGATATGAAAAGATGTACGATGTTTTGACAGTTTTACTATAGTAACGACACTGCTTTCTTGTTAGTATTCCTCCTGGAAATCAATTTTTTCCAGCGGTTATTTTCATTCCTTTGCTGGGAAGCACCGTCGGCAACCGGACATCCGCCGCTTTTAACAGTTCAAGCGAAAGCTCCCTGGGTTTCGGTATTTTGTTAAATATTCCACCATCTTTTATCGAAACTTCCATGGCACACAATGAAGAAAGTTCGGCAATTCCCTCTTTTACCTCTACATCAATCCACCTCCACAACGACGACAATTCTTTAATCATTTTGTAGGCAAGCATAACCACAAAAACATGCGCTCGAATGCGACTGTCCAGTCTGACGTAAATGGGACGCAACTCCAGGAAGTCGGTTTTAGACATGCTAAAAGCCCATTCCACTTTCGCCAGATCCTTGTAACGATCACGGACGGTTTCCTTTGAAGCGATTTCTTCCAGTAAATCGGTTTTGAGCACATAGCATCCGTCAAGCTTTGTTGCTTCGCTTCTTGCATCTTTATCGACAGATACAGAAATGCTTCTTTTATCTTCGAGAGTAACCGTCGTCCAACCGTTCAGCTTTAGTGTGGATGCTTTTGCAGTGACTTTGCCCAACGCGACTTCCGGCTTGGCGCGCTGATGTTCCTTCAAGTATTGGTTTTGCACTTCAACCATTTTTGAGAGAACGCGATGTTTATCTTCTCGCGACTTAGCCATCTCTTCAGCCCTGACGGGATTTCGTTGAAGGATATAGCGCACTCCATCGTCAGCTGTTATTTCGGCCAGATTCTGATCAAACAATCCAATTTGAATGATGTTCTCTTTCAGTAATTTTTCTATCTGTGGTTTCGTTATTGAAATCAAATAATGAACATCAATCTTTTCAAATTTCTCCAACTTTTCAATCTGAGGCCCCTTTATCATGCCCTTGTCTCCGACAAATGTGACAGACTTGCCTCCAAAACGTCGCATCACTTTCTCAACTTGCGGAATAAATGTTTCGGTATCTTTGGTATTGCCGTTGAAAAATTCAACGGAGACAGGATCGCCGTTCACATTGCAGAGCAATCCTATCACGATTTGCCTTTTTCCTTTTTTCCCGTCGCGATTACAGCCGAAAGCGGCAAGCTCGTTTTCCGTTCCCTCCAGGTAGCTGCTGGTCACATCGTATAGGAATAATTCCGAAGAGCGGCCAACATTTTTTTCCTGGAGAGCATCTTCAACAGCGGATTGGTTTTCAGCAATCCAATCGAGATTTCGATACAAGGTATCCTCGTTGAATTCATCCAAACCCAGTACATCGCATGCAGAATGTGTCGTAGCCAACCTCACAGCAGAAAGACGCGATCCTTGATCAATTATTCTGGCCATCACTTGCCACAAAGCCAGCCTGCCTTCCTGCGAATTTCCCAGTGCCTGCGTTATCCCAAGTCTACCGGCAACCTGGTGAAGCAACCAGACTGCACCTATAGAAGAACCACAACTCAGGTTGATGTCCTTACTACCGCCAAGAAGGGACAAGTCGTTCTTGTACTGCAAGGCCAGCTTAATTGCTTGTATATCCTTATCGGGATACCCGCTAAGGTTGGCGACAGTTCTTTTTTTAACTTTTCCGTCTTCCCTGTATGATTCGCGTAGAAGAACTCTTGTGTATGATTTGCCGCCTTTCTTGATGGTTGAAAAATCCAGGTACATATGCGTCGGATGATGGTTGTTTTTAATCAAAACATTTAAAATGTCTACATACTACTACCTGTGCGTTTATAAGATCCAACATAAAACTATATTTTTAGTGACCACATGTTGATTAAAACAAATTTACTATTCTGCTATTAAAGTATGTTTGCTCATTTGACATGAAACATCTGTTTTAATGGCGAGTGGTGTAAAAAACCATGTGTGCTTGGTAGATCTTATTAGTTATTTTATATAAAAACCTTTATCCGGCAAATAGTCTAACCTGTTTCCTAAAATCTTTTTATATTTATCAGTTGTTACTTTAAAAAAATCTGTCTTTTTTAAGGCTTCAAACGCATTCTTCCATTGATCAACCGTTTTTTCAGACGTATCTTTGGATGCTGCTATATAGCTTTGTGCTTCTTCGAAAATGAGTACTTGCTCTACAGAATCAAGAGGTAAATTCAATTTCGTTAAAACAGATCCCATCTCAAGATCCGAAGTTATCACCAGATGGAGTCTGCCTTTTATTAGCATTTTAAAATTTTGATCATAATTTGTGAGTGAATATGTTTTTAACCCCTTATCGTTGAACAGTTTTTCTCTCCAGTCACCCCGTACTACTCCACAGAGTAGTTCTTGTGTTTTTATATCATCTATATCTTTAACTTTGATAGGAAAGCCCTTTTTCTTATAAAATGCGAGCCGGGTCGTTATTACAGGAGCTATATAATGCAGTCCGTGTTTAACTCTCTCAGGAGTATATGCGAGAGTAAAAAATATTATATCAGGTTTTTCCATTAAATATTTTATCGCTCTTGCGGGAGGCAACATCTCAATTTTAGTTTTTAGATTTAGTTCTTTTATAATTCCTTCAACAATATCTACCGATGTACCTGTAATTTTTCCATTATGCTTATAATTTGTTGGCGGTTCTTCAACAGTCAAAATTTGAAGCTCTGCATTGACATTAAACGAGATAAAAGAAAAAACAACAGAAAGTAAGATGGTCATGAGTGACTTGTTCATTTTATGATCTCCTATAAAAAATGTTGTATCATATAAGTGGTCATTCAATTCGATACTGTGTTGCAACATGCACATACTTTCCGGCAGAATTGAATTCATCAATAGTGACGGTGTAAACTGGTATCGAAGAAAAAGATGCACTAACAAATATGCACATAAGAAGAAAATTTCTTATTATTGTCTGTACTTCTTTGTTGTTACCTCCTACTTATTTCCCACAAAATTCAGTTCATAAGATTTAACTAATTATAAATAAAAAAGTTCATCATATTTTATACTGTTTGTTAATAATAACTAAAATAGACTCCTAAGTCAAGATTAAAGCAACTTTCTTTATTTTTTGTTTTTCAAACAGTTGAACAAGCAGCAGTCATGAAGACCACGAATCCGCTTTGGGTTTGAAATATTTTATTTTCAGGAAGAGTTTCAAAGCAAGTGTCAAAAATACAGCCTCTCAGGTTCATCAATAGTCTATTCTCCACGAAAACTCATCAAGAATGCTCACTCGCTCCAGGTTGTAGAAAAAACAAAATCTTATTCCTTTGGTTGTTTGAACGTCGCATATCTCTCTCAAGATAACAGCTGGTGGGATGCTTAATACATCACTAATCTTTTTTTCGTCAATCGTAGTACATTTGTGACGGGATTATTAGATTTACGCATTTGGTCACTAAACCGATCATTGACTAAATTGGTCGATGTCTTTATTAATTATTAGTCAAAAGGATAAACAATGAGTTGCATTTGCGACTGATTGGTTCATTATCGAGTTTTTTTTTCGGCAGTTGATTTAGCAATCAACATAAACATGGTAACAAAACCAAACAATTTAACTTATAAGAGGACAAAATGGGCGATGAAGCATCAAAACTCAGGGAAATAATGGAAAGAGCCATTGCAGATCTCAAAATTACAACCACAGAATATGAAGCAATAATGAATCAAGCCGATGCAGATGGAGTTATCGATAATGAAGAGAGAGCCTTGCTAAAACAACTAAATGAAATGATATCCAATAAAACCATTGAACGAGTTCCATAATTAAGGATGTTCGTTATAAAATAAGGAGCAAGTATCAAGTACTTGTTCCTGTCTTCTTCCAAAAAACACCATCTTCGTCACTTCCTAAATGAATTTTTCCTGTTATTCAAGGATAATGCCCACTTTTTGCCGGAAATAAAAAACACAAAAAGGCGATGATTATTTTATACATCCACGAAGCATAACCTTATAATTGCCATAGCAACGTCCCAATCTATTTATTATATAGTGATTCATCCAAATGACAAAAACCAGCGACCGGTTCATTGAGAATTTAACAATTTGGATAAAGCCGACAATATGCTTCTTCTTTATGGAGATTTAGATTGTAATCTGAAATCCAAATTGTCAGAGGAGATTTGAGACGTTTTTTATTTACAAGAAAGGAGAAATGCTATTTGTTGCTAAAATACTGGGCGAGTAGAAATGAAAACACTTCACCGGTGATGTAAATAAACCGATGAATCAACGCTGCCAGGAGAGCTGTTGATTCGCCCAATACCGGACCCAGTAATACAATCAAGACAGATTCCCTGACACCGATACCTCCAGGTGAGCCGATAACAATGAATCCAGCCAACCATGCCAATGCAAAATAAACTATTGTATCTAAAAGAAACTTAAATTCAAAATCGGGTTGTAGAATAAACTTAATAACAATAAAAATTGAGAAACCTAGAACGCAAAATATCCCAATGTAAACCAGCATTACCTGAAAAAATATCATAAATGTTCTGGGGCTTAACTTTTTTTCAAGCAGTTTGAATAAATCGCCTTTCACTCTAATAGCAATAAACAAGCTAATAGTTATAACAAAGAAGACAGTTAGGATGATATAGTGGAGATATTTGTCGAGTTCCAGTTGATGAAATGCATTTTCAATAATCCGCCACAATTCGTCCGGTTGAAAAAAGAATAACCCTGTGAATAAAACGAAAAGTATCAGAAGTACTTCAAACAAACTGCTAAGTGCCAGATCAGTATGAGTTAATCCCCACTTCTTACCGAAAATATTTCTGGCAGCGAAATGCATGACATTTCCAGGTAAATATTTACCGATATTCGTTTGAACAAATAACAAACCCGCTGATCGATAAGGAACATTTAAACCTGAAAATGCAATTAACAGCTGTCTCCATGCCCAACCGAAGCCGAAAACTACTATGCAGCAGCTGATAATCGATAGGATTATTGCAATAAAAGTGGATGGGTTTAATACTATCGATGAAAAATCAGGTTTAGATTGAATGAGTGTATTAACGATGAAAACAAAGGAAAAAAGGGTGAATATAACTCCTATAATCTTAATTTTATTCATTTATCAATTCACACTGATTTTCAACTAAAATTAGTATCATAAAAAAAAGTATAATGTATTTTTAGCAGTCACCTTGTTTTAAACTGCTAAAAATGGTTAAGGCTATATTAATAGCTCACATTTTAGTTTTTTATCCTAACCCAATGACCACGGATTCCCGGTCGGTCAGTGAGCAGGTTTCCTGCCTCTTGAGCTTATTTTCGTTTGTGATAATCTCTCCAAAGAGACCTTATTCTGTTTTATCGGACTCGGTATTTCCAATAAACACACGTCTAATTTTATAAGGTTTTTTTCTCTGTGATTCATAATAAGTACGCATTTGCAATTCAGCTATAAGTCCGGTGGCAATCAGCTGAACTCCGACAAACAGAGACATGACACCAAGAATAAGCAGTGGTCTTCCCCAAATACCTTCACCGCTGATTTTCAGTCCTAACAAATATAGATTAATCAAAACACCTATCGCAAACAGTAAAACCCCGGAAACCCCGAACAGATGCATAGGTTTCTGCATATATTTTTGAAAAAATGCCATCAACAAGAGATCGCTTACAACTTTAAATGTACGATTCAATCCATATTTGGCTTCACCGTGAATTCGAGGATGATGTTTCACCTCCATTTGCCCAATTCTTCCGCCTTCCATAAAAATCAGCACTGGAATAAACCGATGCAATTCTCCATAAAGTCCAATACTTTTAGCAATATCGTTGCGAAAAACCTTCAATGTACAACCATAATCCATGATATTGACTTTTGTCACTTTCCTTATAATGGCATTGGCTATCTTACTGGGAATCTTCCTTAAAAACATACCGTCCTTTCTTGCTTTCCGATTACCTGCCACCAAATCCAGGTCTTCCTTTTTTAATTTTTCAAGCATACCCAGAATATCTTCCGGATCGTTTTGAAGATCACCGTCCATGGTAACGATGTATTCACCTGTCGCATATTCTATTCCTGCGAAAAGTGCATTGCTTTGTCCATAGTTTTTTCGAAGCTCAATAAGATGGACTTCCTTTCTGTTTAGCTTTTTTATCTCCTCAACGGTTTTATCGGTTGAACCATCATCAACATATATAATTTCGAAATGATAACCATCCAGTGCATGGTATAGTTTTTCCACCAGAGGGTTAATATTGAGTTCTTCATTGTAGACACAAATAACAACTGAAATTTTTTCCATAATATATAGTATTTGCATTAATTTTCAGATGGATAGCGACATTATAATTAAAAAAACTGACAGATCAACCATCTTAATCCCTTTAAGATATTAATCAGTCGCTGTTGGGTGGTCAAGTCAGAGAATTTAAGATCTGTGTGTTTGAAAAAAAACCGGTAAATCAATGCGGTATCACTATCATCTATTGATTCTCTTCTTGACTTCAGATATTTGGTTTCTTTATAATCGGTCGCTATTACTCATATTATTAAAAATTTTTCAACTATCCCTGGCTAAAAATGACTGATATTCCACTATTTAGATCCCGTGAGCAAACATTCTTAACACTGACCGCACTCATTTTCCTTATCTGGTGGTTCGGCATTGCCGGCTCGGAGTTTTTCTGGGCACCCACATTGATCTGGTTTATTTATACCGTCTACTTGATTACAAAGGGGTATTTTGAACATACTGTAGGCAATAGCGTTGAAAACAGTCTGTCATGGAGCACGGGGAAAGGCTATAAGCCTGTATTGATTTTTTTGAGCTTAAACTGTTTATTGTGGTTTTTGTATATCATCATAAAATACTATTCATTCAGTTATCATACTTACGATTCCGGCATTTATCACAATATTGTATATAACCTCTCAAATGGTGAGTTTTTTTCGTCCTTCCATAATATTAATTTTCTGGCCAACCATTTTAATTTTAACCTGGTTTTTATCAGCCCTTTATATAAAATTTTGCCTCACGCTCATTGGATTATGGGATTAAAAGTGCTGGCCTACCTGGCGTGTGTCTATTTTATCTGGAAGCTCTGTGAGGAAAACCTAAGCCAAACTACCTACAAACGATGGGCAGTAATATTAAGCATTCTTTGGTTATTTCTTTATACGCCCATTATCAGTAGCATTCGCTACGAGTTTCAAGGTTCATGCCTGTCGATTCCATTCATTTTTTATGCGTTTTTGAGTCTACAACGTGAAAACTGGTGGCGATTTGGCATCACTTTACTTTTAATTGTGGGGTTTAAGGAGCACCTGGCGAGTGTTTGGATTGGTTTTGGATGTTATTTGGTGTTCGCTACTCCCCGGAAAAAGCTTGGAGGATTCCTGATTTTAATGGGAATTTTATTCATTTATCTCATTATGGAACAGGCAATGCCATGGTTACGAGAATACAAGGAAACCTGGCGCCCTGGCGTAGATCCCTTTAAGGATTTAGGTCCAAAAGCCAGATATTGTTTTAGACTATTACTTCCACTTGGTTTCCTACCATTGATATACTGGCGTAAAGGAATCATGGCTGGACCCCCCATCGGGATCAATTTGATTTCATCCTCACCCACCATGTATTCCAGTCACTATCACTATGATGATGTTGCATCCTGCATGTTATTTATCGCCACCATTTTGTCACTGCGCTATCTACCATTTAAAAGCCTCTGGCAACAGTATGGTAAGAAACGCTGGGTACAAATAACACTTGTTTTTTCATTTTTATTTCTGCTTCATTTCATGCCCAAAAGCAATTTACGATTTATCCGCGAGACAATCCCCGAAAAAAAACACTTTGAACTGTTACAGGAGGTTCGAAACATTGATCAACAATTTCGCGATAAACGTTTCGCTGTTTTGGATGTTCTTGGGATTTATTTTAACAGAAAAGAAATACAGGTTTTTGCATCAAAAGGTAAGAGTTGTATCGAAGATAATCTAACCACAATCATGCATATAGTAGGTGAAAAACCCCGTATTGATTATATCATTTTGGCCAAAGGGGTGGGAACTTACAATCTCAGCAATTTTGATGAGTGTTTGACAGATCTGAGAGCCACTGATCAGTACCAGGAAATACAAGGATACAAGCATCTACTGGTTTTTAAAAATGTGCATTAAAAATCTATGCTGAAGGATATTTAACTTGTGATATTTTTTTGTATCCTTTACTGGAATTCTTACTGTTTTTACGGCCTCTGATAAAACTGCAAAGAAAAGGTAAAAAAAAAACCAATTATCTGAAAATGCGGTCAAACTGTTTAATATGGAAAGGAAGTGTATTCGGTAAAACCATTTTTATGGATACTCAACCGTTTTTTGAATCTGAGTGGAATCAGTATTATTTTGATTCGAGGCTAATATAATTCCCTATTTCGCAATTGATGCTATTGCCGTAAACTTTAGACCGTGGATACAATTTGATTCATTAATCGGACAATTGAATAGATCAATTTGTACAAGGAATGATAATATGCCGCAAAAGCCATTGGAAGGGATTAGAGTGTTGGATTTGACCCGGATATTGTCTGGACCATATTGTACCATGATATTGAATGATCTGGGAGCGGAGATTATAAAGGTCGAAATGCCGTTTACCGGTGACGATTCACGTAGTTACGGACCTTTCATTGATAAGAAGGAGGAAAAATCAGCATATTTCACCAGTATCAATACTGAAAAAAAGTCTCTATCTCTGAATCTTAAGCAGGTGGAAGGGCAGGAAGTTTTGTCGCAATTGATTCAAAAATCAGATGTAATGGTGGAGAACTACAAACCCGGAACTTTGAGCCGTTTGGGTTTTTCAGAAGGCAAAATTAAAAAGCTGAATCCCAAGATTATTTTTGCTTCAGTTAGTGGTTTCGGACAACAAGGACCGGAATCAGGCAAAGCCGCCTATGACGGTATTATTCAAGCCATGTCCGGTTTAATGTCGATAACCGGTACGGACAACGGCCAATGTGTTCGCGTCGGTGTGTCTATTTCGGATATCATTGCTGGTCTATACACGGCCATAGGAATTATGGCGGCTTTATTCCGCCGGGATACACAACAAATCGGGACCAGACTGGATATAGCCATGCTGGATACCTCCATCGCCGTTCTGGAAAATGCCATTGCCAGGGCACAACTGGAAAACCAGTCTCCATCACCTATCGGCACACGCCATCCTTCGATTACACCTTTTGAAAGTTATAGAACCAAAGATAGTAGTATTTATATTGCTGCCGGAAATGATAAACTGTTTAAGTCATTAGCCGATGTTCTGGAACATCCTGAATTGGCCGAGGATATAAGGTTTAAGACCAATCAGCTTAGAACGAAAAACCATTTGGATCTACGACTAATTATTAATAAAGCTTTATCATCTGACACAACCACTAATTGGCTGGAAAAATTAAACAACCACAATATTCCATGTGCGCCGGTCAACAATGTAAAAGATCTGTTTGAATGGGATCAAGTATCTGAACGAAAAATGCTGATCCCTCTGGAAGGAGAAGCCGATTTTAAAGTTGCTGGAAATCCCATAAAATTCTCTGGAGAAGCTGATACTATTTCAAGAGGAGCGGCTCCTAAGTTGGGAGAACATAACGAAAAAATCCTAAAAGATATACTAGGCTATTCAAACGATAAAATCAGTCATTTATACAGAATTGGCGCATTATTCTAATCTAAAAACCTCATCATCAAATTTACTTACTACAAACTCTTCAAATTCACGTCCTTTTATCTGGGCACCTTTGTTTAAAACCCGCGTTTTTTCTTTAAAACTAAAAACCTTTGTCACAGGTTTAACTGATTTACAAGCTTAGGATTCTACGGATAAAAAGCGATAATTATAGATAGATTGGTTGTTTTGTTTATTCTGTTTATGACCTGTCTACAAGAAACAATCAAAATAGATAAATAGAAAAAGTGCAATTATATTATAAATTCAGATGTTTACTTAATATCAAAAATATGAGATGAAGATAGATTTAATGTTATAAAATCAGGGATATTCAAGGAGAGAAAGTGAAAAAAAAGATTAAAACCATCGTTTTATCAATATTTGTGTTGATCCTGTTAATTCCATTAGTCTCGGTTGCTCCAGTTGATAGAAGCGCACATGAGGGAAAGTCTTACTATGAAAACACATATAAAAAAATACAGGACCTAAAAAAGCAGATGCAAACCAGTCAAATCGGCTCCATTAAAGCTGGTTGGTCAAAAGTTGACCTGACTCCCGAGAAACCTTTGCCCATGGCCGGGTATGGAGATCGAGAAGGTAAACCGTATCAGAAAATACATGATAAAATTTGGGTACGGACGTTATTGCTTGAAAATGAGTTTCAGAAAGCAGCATTGGTCACGGCCGATATTCTCCTTATGCCGCCCGCAGTTCTGAAAGAACTAAAAGACATATTGCCTGAAACAGGGTTAACCATTGATCGGATCTATTTTGGCGCCACTCATACCCACAACAGTATTGGTGGCTGGGCAGAAAAACATATAGGGAGTCACTTTGCTGGTGAATACAACCATGAAACCGTCAAATATATAGCTTACAAAATAAAAGATTCCATCAATAAGGCCGAAACGAATATGGAAAAGGCCTCATTCGGAAACAGTCGCTATCATGCCGGAGAGTTGATCTATAACAGACTGGTCGGGAAGAAGGGTGATACTGATCCCTGGTTGAGGGTGATGAAAATAAAGACCCGCTCAGGGAAAACAGCCGTTGTCAGCTCTTTTTCCGCCCATGCCACCTGTCTCCCTGCTGAAATAATGGAAATCTCGGGTGGTTACCCGGGTAAAATGGTTGATTTGCTGGAAAAAAATACACACATAGACTTTGCCATGTTCCTGGCCGGTGCAGTGGGAAGTCAGGGACCTTACGAATTACCCCAAAAAGATGAATTTAAACAGGTAACCTATCTGGCAGAAAAGCTGGCAGATATTATTGTTGAAAACGAAAAAAACATATCATTGCAAAACAAAAATCGTTTTCACATGTCTACCCTGGACCTGGAACTGAGAGATCCTCAGATGCGTTTTGCGGAAAATTGGCGAATTAGACCGTGGTTATTTTACTATATTTTTGGCGAATATCCGGCACATATCAGCACTTTGAGAATAGGAAACATGGTTTTTGTCGGTATGCCTGCCGATTTTTCAGGAGAATTAGTAAAAAATCTTGACTCCGTTTCCAATTTAAACAACATCAATTTGGCTGTCACAAGCTTTAACGGAGGCTATATCGGATATGTCACAAAAGATACATGGTATGATCTGGACGAATACGAAACAAGGACAATGAGCTGGTACGGACCCAACACCGGATCATATTTAACTGGAGTTATTGACCGTTTAATAAGAAATTATGAAAGCTGAATCCTTTTCCATTAAATATTGAGGTTTACGGGAATTTCACTTATCCGGTTTTTAATAGAAGCGGAATCCCGATGCAGAGAAAATCATGAAATTTAGCTTGACGCAAAAATGTGAAATTCCTAATATCTCATCTACTATTAATGATCTCGAAGTCAATCATTAGCCATCGGCTCCGTAGAGTTTTTGATAAAGGATACTTTTTATAAAAGGAAAAATCTAATTAACTAGAAAACAAACAGTTATGAATCAAAATCCAAACATTTTTATTCAATTTGCCGGACAGGGTGTGAAATACATGGATGAGTTACGTCGATTATATTCCACGTATCCTGCCATCAGACCTTTCATCCAACAAGCGATTGCAGAAGTAAAGAAACAAGCCTCTTTATACGATGACTCAGAAACCGGCTTTTTTAATCAAGGTTTGGACATTGATGTATGGATCGATCGACCGGATACAACGCCTGATACTGGATATCTCTTGTCTTCTCCATTGTCTCATCCGTTTATTTATCTTTGTCAGATAGCTAATTACATTTCGATCATTCAAGAGGGAATAGAACCGGCAAAACTACTCAGTCGTACTCATAGTGCTACAGGGTTTTCTACTGGTGTAGTTGCAGCAATCATCGTTTCAATGGGCCTTCCCCTGGATAAACTATATGATATCGCCCTTAAAACCCAAGCGATGTTTTTTTGGCAAGGTGTCCGTTGCCAACAATCCATCCTCAAATTTGGTGTTCAATCAAAGTTGGACGAGAGCTTACTGGAATCACCGGAAGGCAGTCCAAGCTGTATGGCAAGTGTCAACAATCTTTCACAAGAAGCTCTAAAAGAGAAAATCGACCTTTTTTCTGATTACGGTATCGTGCATGCAGCATATGAATTATTGCCCAACCGGTGGATTATCTCAGGCCTTCCCGAGAGTCTAACGGCATTTCGTTACTTTCTAAAAGAACATGTTGTGGAGGCAGAATGGCGCTTCACTCCCTCGACAATTGCTGCCCATTGCCCGTTTCTAAATCATGCCTTGGAGACGTCACCCGTCGATGCTGAAAGATTGGGTTTGGTTTTTAAGGGAAACGACATGAAAATTCCTGTTTGGTCTAATGATTCAGGTAAGGACCTACGCGCTTGTGAGAATATAATATTTTCCGTCATGAAAGCCTATTTTACACGTCCTGCCTTCTGGCAAAGTCAAATCGCACCGCTTTCAGCCAAATCCGATATTAAGTATGTTTTGGATTTCGGACCTGGGCCCGGTGTGGCCAGTTTGACGGAAAATTACACCTCAAATTCAGGCATTCAAGTCATCCGTTGCACCGTTCCACTGGGACGTAGAAGGCTGTTTGAAGAAGTACTGCCGTCACTGGAAGCAGCCACCTAAGATAATGTAAATTATATCAACTTACTATTAACTCTTACATGCCGACAAAAACGTGGCATGTAAGATGATACATCCCAAATAGACCGCCGGAAAAATAACACCCCCTATTTCTTCTTGGCTGAACCAAATCTATTTACGAATATTTCTGATAAATATTCTTTAATTTCAGATATGTTTATCACTCTGAAAGAAATAATGAGCAAGTAGAATAATAGTATCGATAAACCAATTTCAATAACTGTATATTCAAATTCAACATAGTATAAAAACAAACCAACAAAGCCCGTACATGTAATGAGTTTTAACGTTCCAATCATTAACGCCCAATTAATTAACGTTTCCCGGCAAGAATAATACATGACTGAAACCATAACAGCCTGAGTTACCACCACCATAATTGACGCCCCGTAATAACCATATAAGGGTATTAATATCAAGTTACCGATAATATTTATGACCAATGCCCATAAGCTTGAAATAACAATCCATCTCTGTCTGTTTTGACTAATTAGAAGCGTGCTTGGAATGCAATGCAAGAACATTAATGTAATCGCCGGTGCAATGATAGCAAGAGATTTTGCGCCTCCTTCAAACTCATTCCCATATAAGATCGAGATGATCCAGCTGCTTTTAAAATGCAATATTGCACTTACCGGCAAAACCAGTATCAACAAAAACAGTACTGCTTTTTCCGCTGCTTGAACCAATCTTTGCTTATCGTCCAGGTACTGCACAAATCTCGGCATTATTACTGATTGGAAGATGGTAGGAACAAACATCAATGTTTCGAATAACTTAAATGCTGAATTGTATAAGCCAACTTGCACCTCACCTGCTATTTTGGACAGTATCAACGTGTCCAATCTCAAATAAACACCAATTAAAATACCTGCTATTGCTATAGGCAAAGCTTCTTTTAACTTTGATTTTATAAACTCCAAATCAAAATGTATTTTAAAACTGCCAATGTGCAGGATTAAAATAAAAAAACCGCCCATGCATCCGATGATTGATGAGAGTGCAAATAGAGAACATACGACTTCTATTGATGCCTGGATATAAAAACAATATGCTACTATCAGGTATAAAACTGTTCGATATAGTAGAGTATTGATTAAAACAGGCTTCAATTTTTCCATCGCCGTAAAATATGAATTGATCAAATCAATAAATGAGTTTGCTAACATCCATACAGTGGCAATGGCGATCATCCGAACGGTTTCCTCGCCGTATGAAAATAAAAAAGCGATTATGAAGATCACACATGTTGTGACAATACAAGCGAAAAGCTTAAAAAACAGAATTTTTTCCCAATACTTTTTTGATAATGTAATATTTCTTGCAGCATCCCTGATGAATAACACACTCAGTCCCAGGTCCGTGACAAAGTAAAGCATATTCACCAAAGCAAAAGCCAATGTAAATCTTCCAAATTGTTCCGCACCATAGATCCTGGCAATAAGCACAACCAGCACAAGCATTCCAAGCCTTGAGTACAGATCCGATGAAAGTTTTATGATGAAGTTGTTTAAAACCAGTCTTAAGTTTTTCATGTTTTTGAAAAACACTCCTTTGAATATATATAATTATTGGCCTTCTTTGTCGGTTTTATTAAACAAAGCTTTATTTTTATGATAAGCATTTCAAGGGGTTAAATTAGCGACGGCATTATCAAAACCAATCAAAACTTGAGTTATTCAGAATGGAACCTAAAGGCGGCATGAAGAATCTAAATGGAGCACAAACGATATTCTAAAATAACTTGATTGTGTGAAAGTTCTTTGATATCAAATTGACCAGATTGTTTGTATAAAACTCAAGACGATGTTAAACGACGTTATTTGCTTTTGGTCTTAAGAGATCCTTCATCAGATCCTTTGTTGTTCCTCATCAAGACTTTACCTTACCCTATTAACTAACTAGAAATTTTTATTAAAAATTTCAACCAAGTATAAAATGATAAGACCATTATACCAAAACTAAGTTAGATGCAAATATTTTTCCGGCTTGACAGCATATGTAACTTTGGATGACAGCATATAGATTTTGTTCTCGATCAACCAAAATCCTATGGTTATTGAGTCTATAGAAAAAAACTTAAAATGTGTGTTATAATACTGATTTGTATATTCTTAAATATTTGTATTTATTAATCTCTAAATATTTACCTTGAGATTTAGCTTCTTTCATTTTGATATTAAATCGCTTTTGTCCTTCATCGGAAAGAAGAAAAATTAAATCATCTGTCGGTGTTAAGATAATATGAGGGCTTTTATCAGCCAGTGCTCTTTGCCACCCACCCAGTCTATCAAATGATTTTAATGATGGATGAGTAATAAAATATGGACCAAATCGTTCACTAACCCATAGATTTACATCTGTAGGTGCAATTGCTTGATATTGTTTTATTTCCCGATACAAAGCACTTTCAGCAGGTTTTGGCCATCTGTCACGAATCCAGGCTGTTGAATATTTGGAATTCATCAGCAAAATGGTAAAGAATACACAAGCGGCCAGAAATTCATAGTATCGATGGTTGATTTTAAATACCCAACTTTTTTGGGTTGATAAGCTTTTTAAACCAATAATGACCCCCACAAACAACACGATTAAAGCAATATCCTGGTAATGGTGATTAAATGTCAGCATTGCTTTGTCATTGGAAACAAAAGTAATTCCAAAAGCCGGTAGAATAAACAGAAGTGTTTCCGGTGCCACCAGAGGTAAACATCCAACAGAAATCAAGGCCAGTGCACCTAATTCTATCTTTTGTGGAATTAAAGCGAAGGGCTGAAACTTGCTGAAATGAGGTGATAGTACACCATCATTAAAAATGGGCATAATGGCAAATTGGGTGATTAATCCAATAGCTATTCCGGACAAAATAAGCCCCCCTCCCAGCCATCTGTTTTTCATCTGTATCATTATAAAGAATCCGAGACTGACCCATATCAACGCCATATGTTCCTTAAATCCAAGAAGAAAAATCAGGAAGATGAACATCTTGATATAACGTTTTTCGTATGCAAACAGAAATGTCAGGAGAATAAACGGAAGAGAAAAAGCTGATGGCTGCGTGTGAAATAGCGCTGTTTTAGCCATATAAGAGTGGACCAAAAACAAGGTAGGCGCAATATAAATCAGTAAGTTTTTGCTGCCTAGTACCCTTTTTCCAAGAACCAAAAGAAGCAAGGCAGATGATAAATAAGCGGCTATTTGGAAAAAGACTAACCAGGTAAAGGAAGGGAATAATTTAAAAAATGGTACTAGTAAAAAAAGGTTTGGATGAAAATGCTCACCCAACGGATGCCTGTTTATGATTGTTGAATGCAGCTCACCTGTAAGTGCAAACCGAGCAACTATATTTGAAAAATAACCTACATCCCAGGTTCGATATGCCAAACTAAAATGACTGATGACTAAAATCAGTCCCCATATAATACAAAATAGAATAAATAATAATATAAAATATTTCTTAATAATTTTTAAAACATTATACAATGTATCTAAAAATGCCTCCTCTTTGCAGAGTTTATATGATGAAAAAAGCATCAATAGAAGTCCGAGATAAAAAACAGCTGTGTTTTTTTGCCAAAAACCGATTAGTAACGGTATCTCGACTAAAGCGAGTCCAATATAAAACCATTTGGTAGATCTTTTGGTACTTTCCATATTCATATTAAAGATAATTAAGACAAATAATACTTACATTATAGGTTTTTTAATTCTACCCCAATGACTACGGATTCCTGATCGGTTAGTAAACAAGTTCCATATCATCCTGAGGGTGGGGTGAAATAAAAGATTTTTAAAAAATCTGTCAATCAAATTCGTTAAAAAATGTTATTAGAAGTAAACACAGCTGTCCAGTTGGTTTTCTCGATAAACCAAGGCTATCACATGATAATGTTTCAACGGTTGTTTGGAGGGACATAAAAACCGGTAATCTGCATCAGACTACCGGAAATTCTTTATGTTATTGTTTGCCGGGATGTGAAATGTTGTGAATCAATAGATTGTAAAACTGAATCATCTTTATATAATTATCGATAGCTACACGTTCGTTAGTACCGTGAATTCGTGCCGTATCCTTTGGGGCATAAATAAGAGGGTGAAACCTGTAACTATTGTCACTGATGGCGGAATAATGTTTTGAATCTGTTCCCGCTAAAACCAGTCCCGGAACAATCAGGATATCACCAAAAATCCCTTTAATTGACTGGGATATTAACCTGTATCCTATAGATTTGTCTGAAGAAACAGGAGAAGGATTTGAGGCGTGGTGTTCTGGAATTTCAACGGATACATTAGGCTCATTAATAACGGCTTTGGCGTGAGCCACCACGTCTTCTATCGTATCGCCTGGCAATATGCGAAAATTTACCAATGCATATGCCTGGGCGGGTAATACATTATCCTTTACACCGCCGGAAATGACAGTGGGAGCAGTGGTTGTGCGAAGCATGGCATTCAGAGAACTGATTTTCTGGAGTTGACTGACCAGCAAACCTTCAAACACCCATTGATTGGCAAATAATACCTTTTGAACAAACGGCATTTCAGGTCCCATTTGGTTAAACATCAGTTTTACCGGACCTTTTATTGAAGCCGGCATCCGGTTATTTTCCAAACGGGTAATGGCTTTGGAAAGTAATCCGATGGAGGATTTTGAAGGCGGCATAGATGAATGCCCGCCTTTTGCTTTAGCAGTGATCTTCAAGGTCACAAACCCTTTTTCAGCCAGACCAATGATGGCGGAAATGTTTTTTGTCGGTGATAAATCCGGGCCCAAAATGGCCATGCCTTCATCTAACGTATAAGCCAATTGAACACCATTTTGCTTTAAATGATCTGCTATTTGATGGGCACCGTTTATTCCCCCTATTTCCTCATCATGGCCAAAAGCCAAATAAATAGTCTGCCGAGGAGAAAAATCAGACTTCAGTAGCATTTCAACGGCCTCCATAATACCTATCAAAGTACTTTTCATATCCAATGCTCCCCGTCCCCAGACAAAACCATCAGCAACTTTGCCGCTATAGGCTGGATAAGTCCAATCTTTCTCTGTTCCGGGTTCAACAGGAACCACATCCATATGAGACAAAAAAAGAACAGGTTTCAAGGTAGGATCACTTCCCGGCCATTTGTACAATACAGAATAGCTATTAATAAATTCACGCTCCAGCACCTGATGGATTTTAGGATAATTTTGCTCCAATAATTCATGAAACTGAATAAACGGTTGGGCTTTAAATTTATGTTTCTCTTCATACGAAATCGTGGGCAATTGAATCGCTTGGGAAAGCCTTTGTAAAACTGCATCTTCATCCACATTAATCGTTTCGATATTAGTAACGGACACTTGCCGGGAAGTAAAACGTACTGTGTTGAATATCACAATCCCAATAAAAATTGACAATCCAAGTAACAAAATTTTGATCAATTTCTTCATCCGGCCTCCTTTTATTATTTGGTATTATTTATGAAATGTTTTTAATCACTACTTCTACCTCATCAAACACTGTGTTGTGAACCCTTTTTCCAAAAACGGAACGATAATCCTGATTAGGAATCGTTATAAAATAACTTCATATAATCTGTTTACCAAAGTTCCAAAAACAATGGACATTTTGTATATAGAATGTGAACTGACTTTTTAGCCGACCTTTAGAACAGTCAAGTGAGATTTGATTGTGTTTTCCAAATATAGTTTCGAATGATTGTTACTGATAAGCAAAAAATAAAATATTCATAGGTTTATTTGACAAAATGATTATTAAACTTGACATTATGTAAAGCATACTTTACATCTCTAACCATAAACTCCCTTTCAAAAAAAATGTTATACCATACAGAGGTGAAAATAATGAAAAAGGATGAATCCGAGGGTAACAAACTGATTGATTGGATATTCGGACCCGATATTGAGCTTTTAAGAAACCCTAAAACAAGAAAAAACACTGTTTTATGTATTATCAGCTTTCTTTTGGTTTGTTTGAGTTTTTTAGTAATAGAAAAGCCCTTCCCAATCTCATTAATCCCATTGGGACCGGTGTCGCTGACATTATATTTTGGATCGCGGTTGTATAGCCAGGCGGACGAATTAATCAGAGATGTTACAAAGACTGCCGCCGCACTCACATTGGTGGGAACTGTGTTGGCAGTTATTGTACAGTTGTCACTTTTTCAGCTTGGATTACCGGAACCATCCACTAAAATGCTTCTGCTTTTTATTTCTGTTTTTTTCATGCTCATTGTCGTCATTCTTTTCAAAACGAAAATGTAGATCCATTTATGAAAAATTCTCTCAGGGTTTTGCGGGCTGAACGTCGGTGGTCCCAAGCGGTTTTAGCAGATCATCTAGAGGTTTCACGGCAAACCATTAACGCTATTGAGATAGAAAAATACGATCCCAGTTTAAAACTGGCCTTTAAAATTGCAAGACTTTTTGAAAAACGGATTGAGGAAATTTTCATTCCAGAGATTTTATAGTTTTAGGTCTTTAAAAAGTGTGAAAAACCAATATTAAAAAGAGAGGGGAAAATGATACAGAAATTTCATGGTTTAAGCAGCATAACTCTTTTGAATACTGCATTTATCCTGGGATTGATTACCATGTTAATGAATTCCCTAGTTATCGGTGTTGGATATGCAGCAATAATGATAACCAGTACATTGACCATCATCTATTCATTCTGTGCAAAATGCCCTGCCAGATTCAACAGTTGTGGCCATGTTGTCGTTGGAAAATTAGCCACTCTTTTCCCGCCCAGAAAATCGGATCTATATACCAAACAGGATTATACATTGATAATCATTTCGTTATTAGCATTGATATCGATCCCGCAATACTGGCTTTGGACATATAAACCTGCGTTTTTAGCTTTTTGGGCATTATTGACGATTGCTTTTACTCAAATTAATTTTTTTGTTTGTACCAAATGTGACAATGCCCAATGCATAAACTGTAAAAAACCAAAAACCTGAATGAACAATCTTGTCCTGGTTTTCTTCAACTATTATTAAAAGGATCTTACTTTCTCTTTTTTCCAACAGGCACAGAATAATGGATTAGAACCTGTTAGGTTGATTTTGCGGTAAAGAAAAACTGATTTTTGCCCCGGTGTCAGGGTTGTTTTCTGCCCAGATATGGCCGTTGTGGTCATCGATGATTTTTTTGCAGATTGCCAAGCCTAGTCCTGTGCCACCTGCCGGTGATTTTGTTTTGCTACTTTGTACAAATTTGTCAAATATGGTTTCCAATTCATTTTCGGGAACGCCCATGCCATCGTCTAAAACAGACAAGACAAGTTCATTTTTCTTTCGCGTATAAACAATATTAATTTCGCCGTTGGGCCGACAGAATTTAATGGCATTGGATAGTAGATTTCTGATTACTTGCAGGATCTTCTCTCTATCCATGAATGCCGTATCCCGGAAATTGGGCCGATGGAAAAACAGAGAAATTCTTTTTTCTTTTATCGGTACTTTTAGTTCTCCAATTACGATATCAATTAAGGGACTGATTTTTTCAATTTCAAAATTATAATCCGCTTTACCGGCCTCCAGTCTGGATAAATCCAGAATATCATTCAACAAGTACAGTAATCGCAGACCGCTTTCATGTATCTCCTTGAAATACTGGTGCTGTTTCTCCTTTGATAGGACTTCTTTTCTTTCTTTACCCAATTTTGCAAATCCCAGGATGCCGTGTAGGGGTGTTCTTAGCTCATGGCTCATGTTTGCCAGGAATTCAGATTTTAATTTATTGGCCGATATTGCTTGCTCCTTTGCCTGAATTAGTTGTTCTTCCATTTGTTTACGCTCGGTGATATTTCTTATCACCCCTTCCTCTCTGAAATAATTTCCGTTTTCATCAAATTGCATATGAGTATTGGCTTCAACCCATTGAACAGATCCATCTTTAGCAATGATTCGAAAATGAAGATTTCTAGTAATCTGTCTTTTTGTTTCAATGGCCTCTAAAAATGAGTGAAAAATCCATTCCCTGTCATCCGGGTGCATAAATACCGAAAACGGTTTCCCCAAGATTTCAGCTTCTTCGAAACCAAAAAAATCGGATGATGGTAAATTGACAGCCACAACATTTGCCGATTGATCAAGGGAATAAATAACATCCGGGATGTTCTCCACTAAACTCCTGAACTTATATTCATTTTTAACAAGAGATTCCATCATTTGTTTCTTTTCCGAAACATCCCGTATCATGGCTTGTCTGGCGTATTTACCGTGATACAACACACGACCGACTGAAATCTCAGCATCAAATTCAGTTCCATCCAATCTAATCGCTTTGAATTCGTACTTGTTGGCAACATCGGCACCACTTTCGCGCAAAATCCCCTTTTCCAGCATAGGAAGGCGGTATTCCTCTGCTATAAAATTGGTAAAATTCAAGTCCTTTACTTGCTCGATAGATGTGCAAGCATACAAATTTAACGCCTGTTGATTGGCAAAAACTATCTTATTTCCTTGAACGATAACAATGGCATCCATCGCGTTTTCAACCAGGGTTTTATATTTGCTGCTTTCTTCTTCATAGTCCTTGATTAACTGGTTGGTCTTTTGCCGTTCCGACTCAAGAAGTCGAACTTTTTCCTCAAGCTTTTCATAAGACGGCTTTATTTCCCCACTGGAGTTTAATTTCTTCATGAAAGGTTATCGCCTGACAGTTTTGTTATAGATAAGCTGCTGTTGGAAATTCACTAATCATAATCACTCACATTTTGGGTTTTTTATCCTACTCCATTGACCAAGGATTTTTAGTCGATCAGGCTAGCAAGTTTCCTGTCATCCTGTAGAGGTATCATGAGGGCTCTCTCAGGGCTAAAAGCAACAGCTGTTGTTGATTATCCGGAAACATGTTTGCTTCAGATCCTGTAAAACCAGTAACAAAAGATCGGTTTAAAAGCATGGAGATTCTTCAGGTCGCCAGGGCTACCATCAGAATGAAACTGTTTTTTTTATAAATCCAACCAAGTAAAGGCCAAATCTAAACCATAAAACGTGTGATAATTGAAAAAGTATATCAAAATCCGCTGATAAAAGGATCGCCTTTCTCCAAAAATAAAGAAAAATAGATCCTATTTAGATAGATCTTAGCTGTAAAGTTAAAAATTATAACCAATAGCTATCATCCTGAGGAACTTGCGATAATGGATCTCCTGGAAACCACTGAGATTCTTCATGTCGCTACTGCTCTATTCTGAATGACAATATAATAGTTAGACATTTTCGGCTAAGCTCCAGATAGCATTCTTTGCAGTAAACACCAGGTTCTGTTTAGGTAAAAAACGATTTCTTAAAAATATCACCGGTAGCTAATAAATGAACAAAAACAGGAGTAAATAAACATCCAATATTAAAGGAAAAATGATCTATTGAAGGAAAAACGATGTGTTTGAGAAACGGTTTTTTTAGTTTGGAAAAGATTCTAGTTTTTTGTTATATCAATCGGCTCTGTACGTTTGTGCCGATGAACAGTCAGCAGGATGGATTTGAACTTATTGTTTAGCTCTTGCTCTTTTTGCTTTTGCTGGTTTGAGCTATGTCTTGTCTTAGCACTGTTCGGGTTGAGCCAGCAAAAGATGTGTTGTTGGTTTTCTGAAGTAAGCTTGATATTATGTTTTTTCAGGAATTTAGCAATCATTCGATGCAAATGGTGGTTTTTTAACAATGCTTCATAATCGGAAAAAAACGTAGATGCTTTTTTCTCTATTTCAAAACTGTATAAACTGTCTACAAACCAGTGTCTGAGGTTGTTTCGATAAACAATGGAAAGCTGACCGTATCTAAGCAAATTTAAAAAGAAAAACACGTCAACAATTACAGTTTCTTTTTTAATGCAGTCACGAAAATCGTATTCTTGATAGGTAAAAGCTTCATTAATTTGACTCACAATATCCTCTGCGTCTTCCGGGCGAAGGTATGCCCATTTGTTTGACGCCAGGCTACCTAAATCAATGCGACTGATCACAAATTCGATTTGGGTTTTGGTCTCCTTCATTGTTCCTTTATTAACGGTTCCATAATAGCCGTTCAATACACAATGGGTTAAACCGTGAATAAATGATTCATGCTGGAACAATTCGACTTCATCTGGAAGATAGCTTAGAACTTTGTAATTATCAGCGCTTTGAGGTGAAGAAGCAGCCTTTTTTTGCATTGATCGAAATTTCCAAACGTTCTTAACAAACTCAATCTGAATCCTTTCCCGAGCGTTTTTTAATTGATTCAGAATATTTCGTTGAATTTGGTTTTTTGATGGTTCAAAATTGCTTTGGAAATAATGAAACCAAATTCGGAATTCATCACGATTTGAACGTTCAGAGTCTACTTCTTCGTACTGTTCAAGTATTTTTTCCACTCGGAGGAGAGAATTTTTAAAAAGCCTTTTCATCCCAGCTTCAAAAAGTCCCATGTCGTTGATATCACCGATGAATATGTTCTGCAAGAATTTCTTTTGAGGTGAATCCGGAGGAAATGCTTTTTCCAGAAAAACCTCAAGTACTCCTTCTCTATGCGAAATAACCTCAGTGTGGTCCTTGGGCAGAGTAAAAACATCAGAAAGCCGCACATGAAGTGCAAAGCATATATCAATAACCCTTGAAAGCAGTTTTAATTCGTCCGGATCACGTATTTTTGAATACTCCGGGCTGAATCCTATTTTTAAAGCCTTATACTTTATCCACCAGGGATCGAATTTTAAACGGGGGTATTCTTTTTCAAAACTTTTAAGTTCAAAAATGGGTAAGCTTTCTGGAAATTTACTGGCTTTGCCACCATTTTTTTTGGTGTTTTTAAATTTAGGACTCGTATTTTCTTCCGGGGCTTTATTTTTCTGAGGTGATGATAAAATATTAATATATTTATCAAGCAGATCTGAATCTTTAACAATCTCGATGATGGTATTGCGAAACATAGGACTGAACAACATCTCGATTCTCAGTAAATTCAACAATGCTTTTGGCAGGTTTCCGGAAGAAGCTTTAAATGACTCCCAATAAACAGCCCCGGAATGCTCCATCATATATTCACGGGTTAACCGGGGCGTAGGTCCCAGATCAACATAAGAACCTCTCAGTCTATCATGTAGCTTAAAATAGTTAAATCTTATGTAATCCACAAACCGAGAATACATCTCTTTGTTTGTATTAACCTTTTTATCAAACAAAAAATGCATGGGAATCACAGGGGTAAACTGAATGCCGGGTAACAACACTTCATAATTGAGGATCAACTCATAAGCCGATCCCGACGATTCCTTGGAGTCCATGGTCGTCCCGTGTTGTCCGTTTCGATAATCTTCGGTGGAATAACCAAAAAGATATATCTCAGCTTCCGGGAATTTAGCCTGGACATAGTCCTGGATCTTCCTGATCTTCTTCTTTAATAGCTGGTCCTTTGCTTCCCTTTCCTTTCTCCGAATAAGTTGTGAGTATGTTTTATATAAAGTAATAACCTCGTCGGCAATGGTTTTTTTAAAATTAACTGATCCCAGATACCTGATTAATTTGTCGGATTTTTCAATAAAATGGGCATACAGATTGGGCCATCGTTTTTTAGCCGTATTATTCCCAATGATACTACCCTTATGAATAATCTCCGATTGTGAATTTCTTGTTTTTTGTTTTAATTGTCGGTGTACATAAATCTTAGCAAAATACTTGATTAGTTTATCGATAAAATGGTGCAGATGTTTATCCGTACAATTCCTTTCGTCAACCAAAAACGGTTCCAGTTCGTACTGCACCTGTAAATCCAGGTCGGATTTATACGCCTTATGCCCAATGGTTCCAATTGATCCCAGGGAAGAAATACTACAAATAGCAGCAAAACCTTTTTGTCGAAGTTTTGGAACACCGAACGTATTCCGAATGTACTCGTAAAACTCTTCCTTAAAAACAGCTGACAGATTTTCAATCCCCATTACTCCGCTGGGTGCGTTTTTAACATAAAGATTCGTTTTGGTCTCGATAGACATGTTTTTTAAAACACCATTAATACGTTCCTTTCTTTTGGCGGTAAAAATGTGTTTCTCAAAGTGGGGATCGTTGACATGCAGGAAGAAAATAACTTCAAACAAGGCATGTTTCATCTCTTCGGCAAAAGAGCTGAAAGCGAGATCCAAACGGCTTTCATTAAAACGATGAAAAAACTCCAGTCCTTTCATCGCTGCTGTCTGAATTTCATTCAGTCTGGCTTGCTCAAAGGATACCTGGTGCTGTAATGCTTGAGTGATGGAAGAATTTAATTGTTTCGGCATCTATAATAAAGGAGTAAAAACAGAATTGCGTATCTTTTCAGTAATATCCATACTATTTAAATATCACAAAAAACCTTCCAAATTCAATGGTACATAGGGATTTTGTATAATAAATGATATGAATTGTCCATTATATTCGCTGGACTTGCAATACCCGTTCCTTACAGCCATGTCCTTTTCTTTCTCAGAAAGAAACAGGGGTTAAGTAACTTACATTTTGGAGTTGAATTAGGAATGTCTCTATAGTTTCAGTGCACGGAAAACAGGTGATCTTTTTTTAATATTAATTTGAGGTCCGGGAATTAGCCTGAACGCATATACTTGCATAAATCTGCTATAAGGCTTGCTTTGGCAGTAAATCGCGTTTTTAATATTTTAGAGATCCGTTTCATGAAAAGGTAACCCAATTCGTAATCCTCGGTAAACAGTTTCGTCAGCTCAGTGGCTTTCCATCTGTAGATCTTGGAGTCAGTTACCGTTTTAGCGTTTTTTACGTACGTTTTCTCATCCATGTCAACCAGGGACGATATACCGAAAGTAAAATTTGGCGTAATTCCCTGAAGATGGATTGGTGCTGAATTCCCAATGTCTATTTCCAGATCGACCTCGCCTTCTTGAACCGAAAAAAGATAACTGGCAGGTTCATCTTTTCTGAAGATGTAGTCTTCAGCTTTATATTCAATTATATCAGTAATTTTTGATATTTTTTCCAACATTTTTTCGTTCAGATCGCCAAACATAACGATTAACTTTAACTCTTCTACATTCACCATTGTCCTACTCGTCTTAAATTTTAGAATTCAATTATAAACGATATTACCTGAAATGGTTTTTTATAATAACATGAACGAAGCCGATTTGGCCATCGCCATGTAACTGGAAGGAGCCACACCCAACCGAATCACACCATATAAAGCTGCCAGCAACGCAATGATTATTGCGGGTGAAAACTTAATCGGCGATACTTGCCTTTCGGGGTCCTTCATAAACATCATAATCGTTATTCGCAAATAGTAATAAACAGATATGACGCTGTTTAGCACTCCCAGAATTGCCAGTCCGATGTAATTAGCATTGATTGCGGCTGAAAACAGGTAAACTTTCCCCATGAATCCGGCTGTAGGAGGAATGCCAGCCAACGACAGCATAAAAATCAACATTAGTATTGCTGTCCAGGGATTTGTTTGAAAGAGCCCTGTATAGTCTTTGTACCTGGTATCTTTTTCACCTTTTTTTGCAACTAGAATCAATACCCCAAACGTGCCCAAATTAGTAAACGCGTATACCAACAAATAAAAAAGAATCGAGGAAATTCCTCCGCTCTCAACGGCGACTAATCCCACTAACATATATCCAATGTGTGCAATGCCTGAATAGGCCAGCATACGTTTGACATCATCCTGTTTCAAGGCGATCATATTGCCGATGGTCATGGTAACAACAGCGATGATCCATAATATGTTTTTCCAGTTGATATTCAAATACGGAAAAATTTCGGCCAATATCCTTATAAATACTGCAAAAACAGCTGCCTTTGGGCCGACGGACATAAACGCCGTGATTGGTGCCGGTGCTCCCTGGTAGACATCCGGTGCCCACATATGGAATGGAAAAACCGCCATTTTAAAACCAAACCCCACTACCAGAAAAATCACACCGACCTGCAATATTGTATTGTTCAGGGTGTTTTTTTCCAGGTAGTTTTCAAAGCCAACCAACGTTGTTGTTCCGGTAATGCCATAGATTAAAACCATTCCGTAAAGTAAAAAAGCAGTGGCAAATGATCCCAGGATAAAATACTTTAACGCTGCTTCAATGCATGACAGCTTTGTTCTATTGATCCCGATTAATACATACAGGCAGATGGACAGAATTTCTAACCCAAGAAAAATTGTTATCATGTCTGCTCCTCCCGCCATGCTCATCATACCGACTGTGGTCAGAAGCAGAAGAAAGCAATATTCGCTTTGTGGGATTTTTTCCTTGTTTATGTACTCAATCGACAACAATATCGATATTCCTGTTCCCATCAAAAAAATTAATTTGAACATTCTGGCATAATTATCATCAATCCAGGAATTCTCAAATGTCGTGACAGAAGAAGTTCCAAAATTTTTAAGAACGAACCAGCTGGCCAATAATACTCCGGCAAGACTTAGATATGCATAAACGTTTCTCATGAATATTGATTTGATAAACTGAATCAGCAACACCATAATGGCAAAACCGGTTAAAATGATTTCCGGCAGGATTGAATAGAGGTTTATTGCAGGCATTAGTATATTCATTTTGAATCCCCCTGTTCCCCGCTCTTTAATATCGGATTGTTAGTTTTGATGACAGTTAAGGGTTGCTGCAATTTTGTTTTTTGTATTCGTTCCAGTAGATGTGAAACCGAAACTTCAGTCGTCTGTATAAATGGTTTGGGATTAATGCCGATGACAATGATAAAACAGATGATCGGTAACAATACTACCAATTCCCTGAGACTAAGATCCGGCAGGTTTTTATTTTCCTCTTTGGTGATGTTACCCAGAATAACTCGTTTAAACATCCAAAGAAGATAAACGGGACCCAGTATAAGGCCAATGGTTGCCAGGATCGCGGTCGGTAGGTTGGCTTTATAAGCGCCAATCATAATTAACAGTTCACCGACAAATCCGTTTAATCCCGGCACACCGATTGAAGAAAAAACGATAACAAGAAACACTATCGATAAAACCGGCATGATTCGATAAATCCCTCCATAGTCAGCTATCAATCTTGTATGACGTCTTTCATAAATAATGCCGACAATCAGAAACAGGGCACCGGTGCTTAATCCGTGATTGACCATTTGAAGAATACTGCCCTGCATACCCTGCATATTGAAAGCGAACATGCCCAGCATACAAAATCCCAAATGACTGACGCTGGAATACGCCACCAGTTTTTTTATATCTTTTTGAACGAGAGAAACCAGCGCTCCATAGATAATCCCAATGACGGCTAAAACCCTGATAAAAGGAATGAAATCAATCGAAGCATCGGGAAAAATAGGCAAACAAAACCGCAAGAATCCATAGGTTCCCATCTTTAGTAAAACACCGGCCAAAATGACACTGCCGGCAGTGGGGGCTTCAACGTGGGCGTCCGGTAACCAGGTGTGAAAAGGAAACATGGGAACTTTGATGGCAAAAGCAACAAAAAAAGCCAAAAACAACCAGAACTGTATATTAATGGAAAGTTGCAGTTCATAGCTTGCTTGGATATCAAATGAATACTGTCCTGTTTGTGAGTGGTTAATAAAGTATAAAAACAGAATGGCAACCAACATCAAAACACTACCGCTCATTGTATAAATGAAGAACTTAACTGCCGAATAAATCCGTCTTGGACCTCCCCAGATACCGATGATAAAATACATGGGAATCAACATAGTCTCCCAAAAAACGTAAAACAAAAAGAAATCAAGCGCACAAAACGTACCAATCATGCCGGTTTCAAGTGCTAGTAACGAAATCATGAAACCTTTCACATGTTTGTCAATGGACGACCATGTTGATAATATGGCCACTGGCGATATCAATACCGTCATGAGAACCAGTAACAAGGATATGCCATCGATACCCAGATGATAATGAATTCCCAATTCCGAAATCCAGGGAACTTCTTCAACAAACTGCATCTGCCAAGTGTTCAGATCGAACAAAAAGAACAATGGAATCGATAGAAGCAGATTCAGTGCTGATACGCCAACAGCAATGCCCTTAATGAGACTATATTCATACCTGTCAATGAAGCATAGCAGTAAAATCCCGATGATTGGGAAAAAAGTGATGATTGATAAAATGGGGATAGTTGTAAAATCCATTTTTTTTAGAAAAGTGTTGCTTATTTAGAGTGGATACTGAACAAAAATGCTGTGTTATAATTCGGAAATTAGCCATATTCCGTAAAATTACTGCGAAGCGTCTTTTCAGACTTGATCTGGAATACAGGTTAAAATTTCCATAAATATCAATGGATACCGAGCTAAGAGTTGGCAAAAAACCAGTTCGCATTCTGTTTACAAAATGTCCTTTTTTTTGGGACTTTAGTAAACAGATTATGTGAAGTTATTTCTTAACGATCCCTAAGCCTATGCATAACTTGATTGGGAACCCTGTTGGCAAATGTAATGTCAGTTATAAACTGCAAAAAACTTCGGTTTTTTCGTTGTGGCACAGCCTGAAAGCGAAGAATCCACCTTTTGACTAAATCGTTAATAAAAATATTCCCAGAATAACTCCCAGTCCCAAAAACATAACCAAAGCGTATAAACGAAGTGCCCCGCTTTGAAAACGGCGAAAAACCCCACCTGTGTTCAAGAAAAATGTAGCAATAAAATTTACCAGACCATCAATGATTTTGTTATCAAAACCCTTTAAAAAGTGAGCAACCGATAATGTCCCGGTGATAATCCAGGTTTTGTATATTTCGCCCAAATAGGTCTCAAATCCTGTGTAGGGTTTACCGGAGAACCATATCAGCAGTTTGGCGCCCTTTCGATATAACCAATCCGTATCAATACTGATTTTGGGTTCCGGATCAAGATGTTTCAACATCAGAAAAAAGCCCAAACCAGTAAAAAGCAGTATCCCCAGTGATCCGGCCACATGGTCCGCAGTATAGGGATGAAACTTAACTGCATGTGGCAACACCTCGTATAGCGGTTTCGGGAAAACACCTAAAAAAATGCAAAGGAAAGCGGCCATACCCATGGCAATCAGCATATTTATCGGTGGTTCCTTAACACGAATGCCGGAATCTTTTCCCAAAAATACATAATATGGTAGCTTGAGTCCGGTATGTAGAAATGTACCCGCAGATGCCATGGTTAACAACAGCACAACTGTCGGATTATGAAGCTCCACGCCAGCGGCCACTACCATTGATTTACTGACAAATCCGTTAAATAGGGGAAACGCTGAAATTGAAAAACCTCCGATCATGTATAAAATCATGGTGATGGGCATGGTTTTGTATATTCCTCCTAATTCGGAAAGTTTGCTTTTTCCTGTCATTTCAATAACAGCCCCCATTCCCATGAAAAGTAAGGCTTTATAAAGAATGTGACAAAACGCATGGGAAATGCTTCCGTTCAACGCCATATCCGTTCCCATACCAACACCCGCCACCATATATCCTACCTGACTGACAATATGATAAGCCAGCAATCTGCGACTGTCGTTTTCCAATACGGCAAACACAACTCCATATAGGGCCATAGTCACTCCAAGTATTACCAGAAGTTCGGTCCCCGGAAACGCTCTTATCAATACATAAACGGAGGTTTTTGTGGTAAAGGCGCACATAAAAACAGCCCCTGTCACGGTTGCTTCGGGATAAGCGTCCACCAACCAGGCATGAAGCGGGGGAACGGCTGCATTAATCAAAAAACTGGTCATGATAAGATAGAAACCAAGTCCGCCTGATGCTTCCATCGGACCAAAAGTCATCGACCCCGTACTGCGGTAATGGATAACAAATCCACCCAACAGACATAGTCCGCTAACCGTATGAACCAGAATATATCGAAATCCCGCGTTTCTTGAAGCTTTTGTTCTTCGGGCAAACACAAAATAAACGGAGGCAAAGGCCATGATTTCCCAGAAGATAAACAGCGTCAGAAAATCCCCGGCATATACAACACCCAATGATGCACCAACATATAAAAAGGCAGCAATTTTTTGTCGATCGTCATTAAGGTGAAGTCCATAAACGACACCGATCAGGGCCATGATTGTAAATACATACCCGAACACCAGACTTAGCTTATCCACTTGACTGAAGATAAGAGGAATATCAAGAAAGGTTACCATACCGTAAGTACCGGGCGTCAGGTTGTATATTACCCAGAATGCCGAAATAGGAACAATCACAAGGTAGACTTTTTTGACGACACCTTTAAACAATGGAATGAAAAGAGAACCGCCAATCAGGATAAAAGCGGGATGTATCCAGTCAATCATCGACATTGTCCTCTTGATAATAATCCTCGTTTTGCATAACGCCCATGTGGCCGATTGTTTTTGAAACCAGGATAATCAAAACGCAGGAAACAAAACCATAAATCGCATCAAAACCCGGAAAGTCGTCCCACCAGAAAACCACATGATCCCTGGGAACAAAAAAATCGATTAAAACAACAACCATCAACACCAGACAACAGTACAGTCTTAACCGCTTGATGTTTCCAATTTTTTCAATGATTTTAGCAGGTTTCATTTCAGTACCTCCCGAGCCAGGGTGACAAAATAACCGGGGAATATCCCGATGAGTATGGAGCCTACGGCGGTAATCAGGATAGGTACAATAATAAAACAGGAGGCTTCTTTTATTCCCTTGTTTTGCGGGTTACTGACCGGTTCATCCTCACATTTTTCAAAAAACGCTTTAAGCACAATGGGAAGAAAATAGGCGGCGTTTAAAACCGTGCTAATCAGTAAAACTATCAATAATGGTATCTGATCAGCGTCGATCGTTCCGAGAACCAAGTACCATTTACTGACAAAACAAGACAAGGGCGGCACTCCTATCATGTTTAGCGTTCCAATAAAAAATGCTACCATGGTCAGTGGCATTTTATGTCCGATACCGGAAAGTTGGCTGACATTTTTTTTGTGTGTCATTACATAAATGGAGCCCGCACAGAAAAACAGTGTGATTTTGGAAAACGCATGAGCGGCGATGTGAACAATGCTGCCGATGACGGCATTTGGAGTGACCAGTACCGCTCCTAGAATAATGTACGATAGTTGGCTGATGGTAGAATATGCAAGCCTGACTTTTAGATTGTCGCGTGTCAGTGCATATACCGATGCCATTATAATGGTAAAAGAAGCCAGGTAGGCAGCAGGAATTACCAGATTTATTCGAGTTAACAAATCGGTTCCATAAATGTGAAACACTACCCGAAGAATGGAAAAAACTCCGACTTTTACAACAGCCACTGCATGCAACAGTGCGCTTACGGGAGTTGGGGCCACCATGGCCGCTGGTAGCCAGCTATGCATGGGCATTAACGCTCCTTTAGCAAAACCGAATATAAGTAGGAAAAAGGTAAAAAACAGCAGTGTCGATTCCTCTACACCATGCAGAAGTCCACCTGCAACAAATTCGGTACTGTCGGCGACGGTAAAAATAATAACTACACCAGCCAGCAACAAGGTCTTTGATGCTCCCACCAGGTAAAAAAAATACTTTATTGCGCCGATCTCGGCGTCTTTATCCTCTTTGTGACCCACCAGAGGAATGGTAGCCAGGCTCAATACTTCATAAAAAACGAACAAAGTAATCAAATTGGCGGAAAAAGCCACGGCGGTGGTAGCTGATAAACTGATGGCAAAACAGGTGTAATATCGTGTTTGTGAATTCTCATTACCGGCTCGCATATAGCCGATTGAATAAAGGGTGGTGATAATCCAGAGAAAGGAAGAAACGGTCGCGAAAACCAGTCCCAGGGCATCCACCCTGAATTTGATATCTATGTTTTCATAAAACGATACCAATACAAATTCTATTGTTCCACCCGATAAAACCGTAGGTGCCATGGATATTACAATAAGAAACTTAGCAATCCCTGCTGCTAACGACCAGAATTCCCTTAAATTGGGGCGTTTGGACGACAATAAAATCAACACAACCGTCGTCAATGACACCAGGACTGCTAAAAAAGGTCTGATTGAGACGATGGTTTGCACCATTTACTCATCCTTTCATTGAATTAAATTCATCTACATTAACGCTCTCTTTAGCTGTAAACATTAATATAATAATTGCCAATCCTACTGCTGCTTCGGCCGCTGCGACCGTCATGATCATAAAGATAAACACATGTCCGTCCATGCTATTGAAATGTCGAGAAAAAGCTACCAACGTTAAACTGACTGCGCTCAACATTAATTCTATGCACATATAAATAATGATTGCATTTCTGCGAGTGATAACACCAACAACACCGATTGAAAATAATATCGCACCAAGAACCAGATAGTGCTGTAATGTCAGCATTATTTTACTCCTTTTTCTTTGGTTTTTGAGCCAATGTAACTGAACCGACAATAGCTGCCAGTAAGAGGACTGAAGCCATTTCAAACTGAAGTATATAGTTGGTAAAAAGAAGCTCTCCAACCGCTTTAACCGTTCCGAAATCAGTAGGATTGGTTATATTGGAAGAGGGAGGTAAGCCATGAAATATACTAATCGCCTTTATAAAAAAAAGACCGATGATACAAATACAGAGAAATTGTAAAAACGGCCGGTGTTGCCCGTAACGGAAAGCACCTTCTTTTTCCCTTATATTTAAAAGCATGATCACAAACAGGGTTAACACCATAATGGCACCGGCATAAATAATGATTTTTAAGGCGGCCATCAAGTGCGCATCCTGCAATACATAAAGCCCGGCCAGGAAAAACATGGTGCCGACCATAGCCATTGCTGCATTGACTGATTTTTTTGTGGTAACCAGAATAAGAGCAGTTAACAACGCTCCCCCGGCGAACAAATAAAAAAGGATCAGTTGCATTTATTCAAATCCTTGTGAAATATTGTTATTGGTGATTTCAAATCAAAATAACAATCCCTGTCATCAATATATTCACTAGTGACAACGGCAGCAGGATTTTCCATCCCAGTTTCATGATCTGGTCGTATCGAAAGCGTGGGAGGGTCCATCTGATGGTCATCAAAAACCAGATGACAATACAAACTTTGATCAATAATGTACAAACTGCCACACACATGGCCAATACATTTGCCGGGTTTTGGCCAACAATACCGGTTAGAAAGTGAATTACGGTTCTATCGCTGATAAATGGAAGATGCCAGGCACCTAAAAACATGACAGTTGTTAAGAAGGCAATGACAACGATTTCCAGAAATTCGCTCATCCAGAACATAATAAATTTCATTCCGCTGTACTCGGTAAAGTAACCCGCTACAATTTCCGATTCTGCCTCGGGAATATCAAAGGGAATCCGTTTGTTTTCCGCCACTGCGCAAACCAGAAAAATGATAAACCCCAAAGGCTGAAGAAAAATCCCCCATCGGAGAAAATCGCCTTGAGCCATCCCGATCTCAGATAGATTGACAGACCCATAAATCATCAATATGCCAACGATACCCAGTCCCATGGACACCTCATATGATAACATCTGGGCGGCACCGCGAATACCGCCCAAAAGAGACCAGTTATTGTTAGAAGACCAACCGGCCAATACAGTTCCGTAGGTCGATAATCCGGCAAAAGCAAAAATAAAAAGTAAACCGATATCCAGATCAGCGATAACCAGGTTCACCTCGTGCCCCCAGAAATTGTATCGTCCGCCAAAAGGAATGACTATAAATGCAACCAGAACGGTTACCAGGCTGATTAATGGTGCCAGTGTATGAAAGAATCGATTGGCGTTGGTTGGAATAAAATCTTCTTTAGTCAGGAGTTTGATGACATCCGCCAGTGAATGAAAGAGTCCGATTATAGTGAAACCCAGGATGGATGCACGATTTGCCCCGATTCTATCTTGCATTAAAGCACTCTGTTTTCGTTCCAGCCATGCCAGGATCGGCGAGAAAAAGCCTAATGTTAATGCCAGTATAAACAGCATTTTAGCTGACATTTCAATCAGATCAGAAGTCATTTTTTTTAATGTTTTATTTATTATTTCTTTACATTTTGCGTGTAACAAGCGAACTGGGGCCTTTAGGAAAATCGGACCATTTCGAGTTTTTCACCTTTTCCTGTAACTTAATCAAACCATCGAGTACCATTTCAGGTCGGGGAGGGCATCCCGGCACATAGATGTCGACTGGAATCAGCGTATCAATACCTTGGACGGTGGCGTAATTGTCGTAAAAACCACCGGAAACGGTACAGACTCCCCAAGCCAGAACCCATTTAGGTTCGGTCATTTGATTATAGACCTTAACCAGCACAGGGGCCTGTTTATGACTGATGGTTCCCACTACTAACAATAAATCGGCCTGCCGGGGAGAAAACCGTGGTAAAGCGGCTCCAAATCGATCCATATCATATCTGGGACCGGCAGCAGACATAAACTCCATTCCACAGCATGCTGTAACAAACGGATACAGAAAAAACGAGTACTTCCTACCCCAGTTTACAATCGATTCCAACCGAGTAATCACGACATTGTTTTGAAGAACGACTTCGTCCGGTGAAGTCTTAACGTTCTTTTTATCGATTTGCCCTGATGTTTTTTTTATCGCCATTCTAAAACTCCCTTTTTCCAGATATAAAAAAGCCCAATCGCAAGAATAACAATAAAAACCATCATCTCAATCAACCCAAACCAACCCAACTGTCTGTATAAGACTGCCCACGGATAAAGAAAAACAGCTTCAATGTCAAATAAAACAAAAACAATCGCCACCAGGTAAAATTTTATTGAAAATCTCAATTTTGGCGAAACGATTTGCTCCTCACCGCACTCAAAAGGGGCCATCTTTTCAGCAAACCCTTTTTTAGGACCAATGAACACTGCAAATGCCAATATGAGCAGGGCTAGGAAAAGTGCAATCAGAATAAAAACCAGAACCGGAACATACTGATTCATAAAACCTCTTAGATTATTAGAAAGACACTGAAATAGTAAGAGATCCTTTGCTAAAAGTCAATTTCTTTTTAAAAAGCACAGGCCAACCACACTGATAATAGTCTGAATAACATTGGGGGCAAATCTAAGTGGCCACCGATTTTTACCTGGATGGTTTTTTTAATCAAAAACAATCATATAATCAAGATGTATACTTGGGGATCGTTAAAAAATAAGTTCACAAAATCTGCTTACAAAAATCCCAAACACAATGGACATTTTGTAAACGGAATGTGAACCTATTTTTTTATTCAACCCTTAGGTTCCCTCCTACACGGATTTTATCCAATAAAACACTGAATACGGGCAGACCCAGGTGTCTATCCGTTTGTTGACGTTCCAAGGTATCGAACAATTTTCGAGAAAACTCGCCTGACAACATATAAATCACCTATTTAGATTTTTGTAGACATATCATTTTGTTTTCATGTAGAATTCATCCAAAAAACTGTTGTTATTTATAAATCAGTGTCATTTCGTTAAGAAAAACAGGCCTTCCTTTGTCATTCCGGAGACTAAGGCGAAACGAAGAATCTCAATGGAGGAACGACATTCGGAAATAACTTGATTACATGAATGATCTTCTATATTAAATAAACCCGGTTATTTATTCATAACTTTATACGTTATTAAACGATTATTGCTTTTAGCCTTTAGAGATCCTTCGTCCTACCTCCTCAGGATGATAAATAAAAGAGCATGACTTAATGACACTAATTTAAAAAAAACTCTTAATAATCGATCAAAAAAAGTGATGGAAGAACCTGACAGCACAATTGATATTTTAAAAAAGGAATTCCCGGACTTTGTTTTGGAGAGTAACAACAACTTTGGAGAGGAAACTATTGTTGTGAAAAAAGAAGGAATTATGGATATCTGCCGGTTTTGTAAAAACGATTTTCGACTGCAATTTAATTTTTTGATGGATCTGACCGTTGTCGATTATTTAGGAAAAGGCAAAAAATCACGCTTTGAGGTTGTATATCATCTGTATTCATTAAAATTTAATTCTAGAATCCGAATTAAAGCCCCTGTCTCTGATTCAGTGGTAAGAATTGATTCCATTGTCCCACTCTGGGCAGGAGCAAATTGGATGGAAAGAGAGGCATTTGATATGTACGGAATCACATTTACTAACCATCCGGATTTAAGAAGAATATTGTTATACAAAGAATTCGTTGGACATCCTTTATGTAAAGACTACCCGCTAAATAAACGACAACCGCTGGTGAAGAAAATCGAAAATTAACCAGTTTTCCATGATCAGAAAGATATAATGGCTACGATTAAAACCGATTTACACACCGAACAGATGATCCTGAATATGGGACCGTCCCACCCGGCAACGCATGGAACAGTGAAGTTCCTGGTGACTCTTGACGGAGAAACGGTAGTGGATATGGATGTGGAGATCGGTTATCTACATCGGGCATTTGAGAAACAATGTGAAAGCGTCACCTGGAACCAGGTGTTTCCCTATACTGATCGGTTGAATTATAATTCCGCTATTATTAACAATGTTGGTTATGCCTTGGCTGTTGAAAAACTTCTTGGTATTGATACTCCAGAAAGATGTAAATACATCAGGGCATTAACATCGGAATTGGCGCGTATTACCGATCATTATACCAATGTTTCTGCCTCCGCTCTTGAATTGGGAGCCATGTCCGCATTTATTTATCTGGTTGAAGCTAGAGAATTGATCTGGGATTTGCTGGAAAAAATTTGTGGTGCCCGTTTAACTTCAAATTATATTCGCATCGGCGGATTAAAAAACGATTTGCCAGACGGTTTTAAGGAAGATCTTGAAGTCGTATTTAGTAAATGTCGAAAGCTGTATGATGATTTTGATAAATTATTAACAAAAAACAGGATTTTTCTTGATCGAATGCGGGATGTAGGCGGTATATCTGTGGAAAATGCGATTTCATACGGTTTTACTGGCCCCTGTCTAAGGGCCTGCGGCGTTGAATATGATGTGAGAAAAGCTCAGCCATATCTGGTTTATGATCGGCTGGATTTTGAAATCCCGGTCGGAACTACCGGTGATAACTTTGACCGATTCCTGGTGCGTATGGAGGAGATCAAACAAAGCAAAAAAATAGTTGAGCAATGTTTGAAGGAAATCCCGGACGGTTCTATAAACATAGATGATCCGCGTATTCGGCAACCTGCAAAGGAAGACATTTATAATAAAATGGAAGAGTTGATTCACCATTTCATTGTTGTTACGGAAGGCGTTAAACCGCCAAAAGGTGAAGTTTATTTCCCAATCGAGGGCGCTAACGGCGAGTTGGGTTTTTACCTGGTCAGCGACGGCAGCGGAAAACCTTTAAAATGTCGTGTGCGTCCACCCAGTTTTTTGTTAACCCAGGCAATGCCTTTGTTGTGCAAAGGAAGATTGTTGGCGGATATTATTCCAACCTTTGATCAACTGAACATGATTGGCGGAGAGTGTGATAGATAAAATGATACCTGAAGAATTAAAAAATCAAATAGAAAAAGAAGCTGTCAAGTACCCGGAAAAACGAGGGGCCCTGTTACCTGCGCTTCACATGATTCATGAAAAATTTGGTTGGCTTTCACCGGAAATCATGGAGGAAGTAGCCGACATTTTTAGCATCAACCCGATTGAAGTACTGGAGACCGTTTCGTTCTACGATATGTTCAATCTGAAACCGGTGGGCAAGCACCACTTGCGGGTGTGTACGAATATCTCATGTTCCCTGCTTAATAGTCGGCATATTGTTCGTTACCTTGAGGAAAAATTGAATATAAAGATTGGGGAAACCCAAAAAAATAGGAAATTCTCTTTAGCCGCAGTTGAATGCCTCGGTTATTGTGGTGAGGCCCCTGTTATGATGGTGAATAACGAGTTATTTGAAAATCTTACCGAAGAAAAAATCGATCAACTCATCAACAAACTGGATTAAAAGTGGAAACATATCTCACTAAAAACTTTCATACTACCGGATCGGAAACTCTAAACGGATATCTGAATAACGGCGGTTTTGAAGCAGCTCGAAAAGCCTTCAAAATGTCTCCTGCCGAAATCACCGATGAAATTATAAAATCCGGACTAAGGGGAAGAGGGGGCGCCGGATTTCCCACCGGTTTAAAATGGACCTTCATGCCAAAAGACAAAACTAAAGTAAAATATATTGCATGTAATTCGGATGAATCAGAACCAGGTACCTTCAAGGACAGGCAAATTCTGGAAAACGAACCCCATCAGTTAATTGAAGGCCTGATTATCGGGGCTTATGCAATGGATGTTGATGTTTGTTATATTTACATTCGCGGCGAGTATACAAAACCGACACAAATCCTTCAAAAAGCCATTGACGAATCATACCACAATGGATTTTTAGGAGATAATATCCTGGGCTCGGGTTTTAATTTCTATATTTATCTGTATAAAGGTGCTGGAGCATATGTCTGCGGTGAAGAAACGGGTCTGATGGAATCTCTGGAAGGAAAAAGGGGACAGCCCAGGAAAAAACCCCCATTTCCGGCCGGGTATGGGTTCTGGGGATACCCGACTACTGTCAATAACGTTGAAACCTTTTGCCATGTTCCTCATATCATTAAAAACGGAGCAGCCTGGTTTAAAAACATCGGTACCGAGAAAAGCACCGGTAATACTATTTTTAGTGTCAGTGGGCATGTTAAAAAAAGCGGTGCCTTTGAATTACCAATGGGGTACAACCTTAAGGATCTTATTTATAAACATGCCGGAGGAATAAGGAATGATAACCCGCTGAAAGCGGTTATTCCAGGAGGATCTTCCACCAAGGTACTCCCGGCCCATCTGATCGACGTAAGTATGGATCACGATTCATTGGCAAATATGAAGACGTCGCTGGGAACAGGTGCTGTGATTGTGATGGACAATACGACTTGTATGGTAAGGGTGGGAATTGTTTTATCCCGTTTTTATCGACACGAAAGTTGTGGGCAATGCTCCATCTGTCGGGAAGGATCTTCCCTGGTCAATCGAGTGCTGGTGGAAATTGAGGAAGGTCGGGGTCGTTTGTCCGACATTGATCTATTGCTGGATATTACCGGAAGAATGGAAGGAAACACAGTCTGTGCGTTATCAGACGCTGCTGCCTGGCCGATTCAGGGAATTATTTCCCATTTTCGGGGTGAAATTGAGAACCATATTAATCAAAAAAAATGTCCCTTTCCAAATAGCTTTGAATATTGACTCAATTTGACACGGTTAATCAGATTTTAAACAATGTCTGGTTGAAGACACCCGAAGTCCGAATTTCATGTGCGCCACCCTGATCTGGATATATCGATATATCTGACTTGATCCATAAACAATCTGTGATTTCTATACCAATGGGAACATTTATTCTAAATGGAACACAAGCCAATTTTGAACCGGGTCAAACCATCTTAAAGGCAGCAAAGGCTAATGGAGTGAAAATTCCGCATTTTTGCAGTCATTCTTTTTTGTCTATTGATGGTAGTTGCCGAATATGTTTGGTTGAAGTGGGAAAAATGCCTAAACTGGTAATCGCTTGCAACACCAAAGTAGTGCAAGAGATGATTGTAAAAACAGATTCTGAGAGGGTATTAAATGCACGAAAAGCAGTGCTCGAATTATTACTGATCAATCATCCGCTGGATTGCCCGATTTGCGATCAAGCCGGGGAGTGCAAACTACAAAGATACGCATATCAATATGGAATAGCTCATAGTCGTTTTTCTGGGAATAAACGATCCGGTCGTAAGCGTCTTAAAATAGGACCTCAAGTGATGTTTGATGAAGAAAGATGCATTCTTTGTCGACGTTGCGTGAGATTCTGTAGGGAAGTGACAAAAACAGGTGAGTTAGGCGTGTTGCAACGGGGTGACAAGTCCTGCATTGATATTTTTCCAGGGCAAGCGATGATTAACGACTATTCGATTAATACAGCCGATATTTGCCCTGTTGGCGCATTAACCAGTATCGATTTTCGATTTAAGGTTCGAGCCTGGTTTTTAACGGAAACAAATTCGGTATGTCCCGCTTGTTCCAATAATTGCAGTATTAAAATTTGTCATCATGACGGAAAAATTTATCGATTACTTCCCAGGAAAAACAAAAAAGTTAACCAGGCTTGGATGTGCGACCACGGGAGGCTTTCGTACAAATTGGTCCATGCTGATAACCGATTATCCGTTCCAATGGTAAAAAAGAATGGATCATTAGTGGAAGTTTCATGGGATGAAGCACTTAAATCAATGGTAAATCGACTCCGAATGATTGAAGGAAAAAAAATCGGAGGTATTGCGTCACCTCATAATACCAATGAAGAATGTTTCCTGTTTTTTAAACTCATCAAGCAGGTTTTAGGCAGTCGGCACATCCATTTTTATACTCATCGTCAGAAAGGCGATACATTACTGATCAAAGAGGAGAAAGCGGCAAATCCGCAGGGAGCAAGGGAAATCAGCCTGGAGGGTAATGGTGTTTTTTCCGAATACAAATTACCGGATGCTATAAACAGGAGCATCATCAAAGCTCTCTATATTGTCGGACATGATATAGTATATGACCCGGATATCAGCCGGCATATACATAAGGTTTTATCTAAGCTCGAGTTTCTTGTTGTTCAGGATACCCATATGACGGATTTATGTTCCATTGCCGATATTGTTCTACCGGCGGCGACATTCGCAGAAAAAGAGGGAACTTTCACCAACATCAACGGTATCGTACAACAAATAAAACCCGCTGTTCCGCTCTGTGGACAAGCTAAATCAGATTTGGAGATTTTTGCTCAAGTAGCGGAATTTTTGGAGAAGCCATTTTCAGCAACCGAGCCCAAGGCCGTGATGGGAGAAATTTCCAGGACGATTGAAGCTTATTGTGACATCAATTATGAAAAACTAACAGCAAAGGGAAAAAGAATCAAACAAACCGTTTAAAGTTGAAAGTTCTTGTTGTCATGTCGGACTGAAAAACTGTGTCAAAATGGAAAAATCGAAGGTTTTTCCCAATTTATAAATGGTATCAAGTCACGTTATACGGTTAAACTGTAATAGATGAGATAAAAAGTAATATGTTAGTCAATCGAAACGTAACAATGACCTGGTGGGAACGAATGTACCTGCCTGAAATTATTCGTGGCATGTTGATCACCTCAAGGCATTTTTACAGCAATCTGTTTGGTTTTCTGATCAAAATAGTGCTTCGGAAGAAAAAAAGACCGATTTTTACTCTTTACTATCCTGAAGAAAAACCGAATTTGCCGCCCGCATATCGCGGCCGACCAGTATTGGTATTAGACGTCAATAAAACAGAACGTTGTGTTGCATGCGGATTATGCGAAATCATCTGTCCGGCATTCTGCATAATGATTCAGCCTGGAGAAACCAGTGCCGATAAGGAGAGATATCCCGAATCTTTTACTTTGGATATGGCACGATGTGTATTTTGCGGGTTTTGTGAAGAGGTTTGCCCAAAAGAGGCAATTGTCATGAGTTCTGAATTCGAGCTGGCCGGCTATGACAGACAACGAATGCTCTTTGATAAGCAAAAACTATTAACGCCTGTTCATCAGCTTCAAGACCGAATCAATTATATTCGAGAGATTTATGGTAGAAAAAATTATTAATTTTTTAAATCGCTCGAAAATCTGTTCAAAAATAAAAGATTCCACCATACAAGGCAACAATAATAATTTAAGCGACACTCAGCAACAACTTGATTGCATGAAGGTCTTCCATACAAGGTTATTTTTATAATAACTCAAGACAATACCCAACGACGTTATCAGCTTTTGTCCCTGGAAGATCATTGGTTGTGCCTCCTCAGGGTGACAGATGGCAGAGTTTTACTGATTTACATCGGGTTCAAAGAGCCTCAAATACCCGGATTTCTGGGAAGGAGGATCTTCAAGAGGTCCATATAGACACTTTTCCCGATTCCAACAAAAAAGTCGTTTCTCCATCAACTTCACCCGTTTTCTGTATCTCGCTTGTGATAACCTCCGCTCTTCGGGTCGGCAAAAAAAACAGTTCACATTTTGTTTACAAAAAAACCATTGTTTTTGATACTTTTGTAAACAGATTATGTGACGTTATTTTTAACGATCCCTTAGGTCATAAAAAAAATTATGTAAGAACTTCCTGTATCCGTGGGTCAACCAGAACCCTGGTTGTTTCATGCGGGCACGAATTCTTTTTTACCATGGTTTTCTAGTATGTCATCATGTATATATTTTTCCATTCGATAGTGCACAAGCGATTCAACCGTCAGTACTGGAAAATTGTGTTTAGTGGCAAAGGCAACTATTTCATTTTTTCGTGCCATCACGCCGTCCGGGTTGGTTAACTCGCATAAAACACCATAAGGTTTTAAGCCTGCCAATCGCATCAGATCGACTGTCGCTTCGGTGTGCCCCCTTCTATCCAGCAAACCATTCTTACGAGCTTTCAATGGAAATATGTGACCTGGACGGTTCAGGTCCTTTGGCGTGGCTCCGTCCGCTATAGCAGCCCTGATTGTTGCAACCCGGTCGGAGGCTGAAACACCGGTTGTGACTCCTTCAGCCGCTTCAATTGATACTGTAAAGGCAGTTTGATAACGGCTTGTATTATCCTCAACCATCATTGGTAATGACAACTCAGCGATCTTCTCTTCAGTCAGGCAAAGACAAACAATGCCGCTGCATTCCCGGATTAACATGGCCATTTGCTCTATCGTCACTGATTGAGCTGGAAAAATAAGATCGCCCTCGTTCTCTCTGTTTTCATCGTCCGTAATAATGACCCCCCGACCTTCGCGGACGGATTTAATCCCTTCTTCTACTGTTTGAAACATTTTTTGAATCCTCATTTAATTAAAATTAAGAGAACCTGTCGGGTGCCTATTCTCAAATCCCATAATGCTTTTGTTAAACGTATTTTATGACACGATAAACTCTAGCAAGTGTTGATAGACTTGATAGTAGCATAGGGCTATATTCCTGCACCGGGCACTGTCATCTCTTTTTGAATTGTGTATATGTAACGGAGGTTGATGCAGCTGAACCAACAGCAGCTTAACCATTACTCAACTGGAAATCAGCAAAACTGATAGCTATCTATCTCAATAAGATTGCAATTTGGGAATACAAGTCCTTTTATTGAGTCGTAAAAACCCAAGGTACTGAATTCACCCAAAGAGCAACCGCTTTTTTACTTCCCGGATTGGAAACTCGATGAGGAGCGGTCGAATCGATTGTGATGGTATCGCCTGGTTTCATGGTTAAGATTGTATCGTTTACTTCAATTTCAAGCTCTCCTTCCAACAAAAGGGCGCACTCTTCTCCTTCATGCGTATAGGCCTCGGACCCGGATGAAGACCCGGGTGGCCACTCACTTCTAATATACTCGAATGTGATGTTGACTCCTTTTGACATGAGCTGAAATTTTACATTTCCTTTTGTAATGATAGTCTTTCTGTCTTCTTCTTTCATCAATGAAAAAGTTCGGTTATTGTTGAAATTGTTATTAGATATCAATGATGAAATCCTCATATCCAACGCATCGCATATGTTCTTCAATGTGCTTAAAGAGGGATTAAGAGCACCGGTTTCAATCTGGCTCAGCAGACTCGGTGAACAACCACATTTTTTTGCCATTTCCGCAAGTGTTAAATTCTTGTTTTTGCGGACTTTTCTTATTTCTTTCCCAAAACTGTCAGACACATTACTCATGGCTTTTCAGTATATATGATTTTAATTAAAATTTCATTATTCATACAATATTAAGTATGATTATAATTTTTCCAAGTTTTTGTCAATGACAGATCTGTATAAATTATCAATCGAATAATGCTCATAACTATTCAGCATTACCCTGGGCTCTATGTCGTTCCCACGGAGGCATAATGCCAATTGGTTAAGCTCTGCTATCTGTCATTCTGAGATACATATGCCAGCAAGCCGGCAAATTTTTTGCGTCTAACCTAGTTTTGGTATAATGGTTTTATCATTTTATACTTGGTTGAAATTTTTAATAAAAATTTCCAGTTAGTTAATAGGAGTGACGACAAAGGATCTCTCACGGCCAAAAGCAATTGATGTCGTTTTAAACCTGTATAGAGCTTTATAGAAACAACCTGGTTTACTATATATGGAAGGTTATTCATATAATCAGGTTATTTCGGAATGTCACCTGGGCTTCATTGAGATTCTTCAGGTTGCCTTGGGCTCCCATCAGAATGACAAACAGGTCATGCTTTTTTATGCTGAATAGTTACTTATTTCCTTTTATATAAATACTGCACAGTTTCCTTAATAGCCGTTTCCGGGCTTCTGGGATGGAATTTTAATTCCTTTCGAGCTTTCGAAATATCCAGACGTACATCGACTTTATAGTACATATTAACATTTGCCGATGTGATAAGTGGGGCTTCTTTGGTAAGTTTACTTTGTCGCTCCATTTCAATGGCAATCTTCATCAGATCCTCTTTGGAGATTTCAGGTGGTTTTGTAATATTGGGGATCACGGACCGTGCGATTTCGATGGTTTGGCCGCAGCTCAAATACCGCTCGTTTCCAAGAATATACCGTTCCCCACTCCTGCCTTTTTCTGCGGCTGCCATCATACCGACTGCCACATCCCTCACATCGATGTAGTTAAAATTAAAGCATGTATCTGCCATGATCTTACTATTGATAATATTATCCAGAAAATTCATGGTCGGTGTAAGGTGCCCGTGTATATTTGGTCCGACTATGGCTGAAGGTAATACTGTTACCATGTCCAGGTTATGCTTTTTGGCTAACTCCCAGGCCAACTGCTCTGATTCTGTTTTGGCATGATTGTAGGGATTGGCAAAGTTGATGTTCCAACGGGTTTCATCCATGGGAGGAAAGCGGTAATCCAGGGCCACAATGGAACTTACATAGATAATTTTTTTTACCCCCTGTTCAGCGGCGGCTTCCATCACATTTTGCGTACCTTGCCTGTTCACCAGGAGTATTTCTTTATCCGGATCTTCGGCCCAGTGTCTGAAAACAGCAGCACAGTGATAAAGGGTATGCACTCCTTTTAAGGCTTTTGACAGCAATTCCTTATTCATCAGATCTGAAAAAACAATTTCCAGATCAAGTCCTTCAAAAGGTTCAAGTTTATTAGCATCTCGTACACTGCCTTTTACCTTTACTCCCTTTTCCAATAATATTCTAACAAGATTGTTTCCTAAATGCCCGTTTGCCCCGGTAACCAGATTTAGATGTGTCATTGTTCTCCTTCTGTTTCAGTATGATTAATAAAATTTTGCTGAAGATATTTAAGCTTATAAGAAATCAACTTGACAATATATCGGATGAATGACAAGTTTTTATGAAATATGGACATTTTTTTTCGTTTGAGATACCGTTCATTGCCACAAATGATAAATGAATCTTGGAGTTATTGGGATTTATATGGCGATAATTACAATCACCGAGACTTCACTAGGACAGGCAGTATAAAACACCTGAATGGACAAAACCAAATTGATACAAATATTCTAAATGCGGTTAAATGAACTCTGAATCACAACACAGATATTTAGGCCCGGACCTGCAAAGTGTGGCGGCTGTAATGATGAATGGTCTGATGCGTAAACATTCAACAGACTTTTTACACACACATTCTTATCACCAGATTCTGATGGTTAATAAAGGGATCACTTTGTTGGAGGATGAAAAGCGCAAGCAACCGTTATTCGGTCGGATGACGGCATTTTTACCAGCCGGATTTCCTCACAGGTCGATCGTTATCGGCAAAAGTGTCCATTACCAGTCAGTGTATTTAAACAAAAATCTTTTTACTATCCCCCAGAATGAAATCGTTATTTTTGATATCAGTCAGTTGGGAATTGCACTGTTTAACAGGTTGGATTTGGAAGAGTTTATTGATTTGACACCGGGATTTCCTCGTGATTGTCTAAATTTATTCTTGCAGGTTATAGAAGAAGATATTCATCATCATTCCCCATTGGTACGACTTCCGGAAGCTCAACATCCACAAAATAAAAAAATCATAAAGCATATAGCATCAAACTATCAGAACAAGATTCTTTTAAAAGACATTTATTCCCTGTTGCCATTGTCCCCAAGACAGATAACCAGGGTGTTTCAAAAGGATTTAAAAATTACCATTTTCGAATATATCCGACTATATCGTATTCTGATGGCATCAACTCGATTAACGGAAAAAGAGACGAGTATTACTGACATTGCTTATGAATGCGGATATGAGTCGATTTCGTGTTTTTATTCCGATTTTAATAAATATTTCTCCACCTCGCCCAGTAGCTTCAGAAAGAGAGTAATTCCGAATGCAGGCTGAAAACCTGTTGTTTTTGTGGAACCGGGAAAAAGATCTTTTCTCGAACCTATAAAAACGAAAGATGGATCTCTAATTGCCGATGTTAAAACACTGGTAATATATGTTTTTTCCACTCAAAAAGAGATTTTAACGGATGGTTTCATAGAAGAAGGGAAGGGTTAGCCTGCCTTTGCTCCTTATGGTTTCCCATTGATATTTATAGCCAATTTTAAAAAATTCTGTCACAAGTCATTCTTTTTTGGATTCAATCAGTTTAACTACTACTAGCGAGGCGCCATTGTGTTATCGAAAAAAATAAAAAATGAAGGCTGAGGACATCATGAGTGGCGTGTATCTGAATTTGGAGGCGATCTCAAAGATTTCCTTGACGTGGGCACAGACGAAATAAAAGACTTGTGGGATGATCTTTAACGGCAGCAATCGCTTAGTTTTTAATTTTTTTTGGAATCATCACTCAGATGATTGAGATCCCCCGTCACAAGCGTCCCAGGATGATAGTTCTTGGTATAAGGACACAGTTTCAATATGGAATTTATCCTTTTGCGACCAGCTAAAATCAACACGTAGCCCTCTATACTCTTTGGGGATTTTCCTCAAACTAAAATTAGAATTTGACCAACAACACCTTGATTGATTTCAACAAAGACTGTTAATCTTTTTCAAGAAAAGTGAAAGATCTTTAAAACTTTAAATGATAATCTCAAACATTCTGTGTAATTTTTACACTGGAATGATTATGACCTTAAATTCTTTTAAAATACAGATATATGGTTTCAATACTGGATAAAACAAAATCGATGCTGAAAAAGGTTCAGCAAATACAGGAAGAACTTAAACAAAAAAACACGGTTGAAAAACTAACTTTTCCGGAAAGTAACGCAGAAGATCCTCGTCCAAAAGATATTCAAACAGTTGATATTTCAAGTAAATCAGTTGCAAAAGCCACTGTTGTTATTTTAACTATTCTCTTACTTTCTTATTTTTTATATGAAATCAAAGGACTGCTGGTTTTGTTTTTTATTGCACTGTTTTTTGCTTCTGCTCTTGAACCATCAGTTGACTGGCTGGAAAAACGGCGTATACCTCGTTCTATCGGAGTTATATTGATTCTACTGCTATTTTTCAGTGTATTTGTTGTGGTGATTGGTTCAGCCATCCCGATTATTGTTGAGCAGGTAACACTGATTGCCAGTAATATTGCCGAATATTCAGTCGGTTTATTTGAAAAACTTAAATCCAGAGAAGCATTTGATTTTTTGCCGGAAACCATTCGCTCATACGTCATCAATGGTATTGAATCGATCAATATTGAACACGCAATTAAGCAATTATTGGACAACTTCTCAAATTTTGCTCAACAAATCAAAGGATTAGCTTCTGGAGTTGGCTCCACTGTTGGAGTGGTAGGTGCCGGTGTTACGTCTGTAACGGTTTCAATTGCCGGGTTTTTCTTCAATTTGGTATTGGTATTCTTCCTGATCTTCTTTATGGTTGTCGATAAAAACCACCTTCATGATTTTTTTCTGGCTCTTTTTCCAAAAAGATATGGCTCATATATTTCAGATAAAACAAAAGCCATTCAAAAACAAATGGGTGCCTGGTTACGTGGCACATTCCTATTGGCTTTTATTATGTTTATGCTTACATTTGTCGGCCTTATTCTGATTGGTATGGGTAAATATGCTTTAACGTTGGCGCTAATTATGGGAATTGCTGAAATGATTCCCTATATCGGGCCTGTTATCTTTTTAGTTTTTTCACTTCCCGTCGCTTTTGGAATATCATTGGGTACAGTTGTTAAGCTGATCATCTTTTATTCAATTATTCAGTTTGCTGAAGGAAATATCCTTGTACCGACTGTGATGAAAAAGGTAGTTGGACTTTCTCCGATTATTGTCATGCTGGTTTTGTTAATTGGTTGGCATTTTCTGGGAATTATCGGGGCGATTATCGCCGTACCGGTTGCCACAGCAGTAGCAATGTTTGTTCGGGACTATATGAAAGTGATTGAAAATAAGTAGTATATCAAATAGTTAAGCATGGTGCCAAAATTATAAAACGGAAGGCTGAAACATATTCTTTTTTCGCCATACAGGGTGTTTTTTAGTTTTCCGATTCGATGTTGAATGTTCGATGTTCAACCTTCAGGTTGCTTCAATACGTTTTTTCCAAATTTTGAGCACCAACCCATTCATTTCCATTAAGTAAACCATCAGGAACAAGATCTGAAAATGGGATTGGTGTAAATTTCTATTTCTTTTCAAATTCTTTTTTGAAGATATCCCATAAAGGATTATCTTTGCGAACAACCAGTTTTTCATGAGAAATGCCATTCTCACGTTCCTTCCAATACTTCGCCTCCAGCTTCTCGGTCCCCAGCTCATAATCCAATCCATCCCAGTCTGAAGAACGAAAAGAGCTATAAGCCCAATGCCATCCTTTTGCGTTGAACAATGTTATAAGATCCTGGAGATATTGTTTTGCACCATCGACACGACGATCAGCACCAAACTCTTCAACAATAATTCTGGATTCTGGAACGTTAAATCGTTTTGCCCAATTTACTACCGGCAAAACGTGACGACCTAATTCAGTAATATTCCATTTTTCTGTAGATGATCCTTTCGCCGGCATGTTATCAGGATAAGAATATCGTCCTTTGTTTATTCGGTAAGTTACGAATTTCCGTGGCCCATAATAGTGGAAAGCATACAACACAGCTTTATCTTTGATTGGGGCCATATATCGATAACCTTTTGCGTTTGAATGAAACCAGGTATCTAAAACAATAGGTGTTTTTTTATCCACAGACCGAATTGCCTTAACCATAGAGCGATTGAAATAGTTAAGATCGGCAGTAGTGCCTTTATTTTTACTTAACCACTTTTTAAATCTACGGGCGTCTTCCCCCATAAACCCATCTTTCCGAGCTGGAAAAGGTTTGTTGAGAGGATTATACCCAACAATCGCCGGATGATCTTTAAGTGCAGTAGCCAGTTCTTTCCAAAAATTCAGGGCTTGTTGCTGATATTTTTTATTGGTCCAAATTCGATAATCAAACTGATTGTTATTATGTTGACGGTAACGTTGTCCCGGTAAGCTGAACATTGTCAACAGAATTTTGACATTATATCGCTGAGCTGTATCGAGAACCGATATCAGCTTTTGTAAATCCTGTTCAGGAATTTTTGTAAAATGATCCGCATTGCCGATCAGAAAATCCTTCTTTTCCGCTTTCCAATCAATTGGATAGAGCCGCACATACTCAAGCCCTTTTTCTGAAGCCGCTTTAAACCATGCGTCAGGAGTTGTCCCACTATTATTGATAGCGCCACCATCACCATTGGCACCTTTACGCTGTTGGTCCCAAAAGGAAAGCTTTTTATTTGTCTGTAATGTAGGACCCGCCGCAAATGCTGTCGCACTACAAGCAAATATTAGTATGACCATAATTATTGTCTTGATTGGTTTTTTCATTTTAATAGATCTCCTTGAATTTGCTGTTATAAAATTAATGTAAGAAACTAAGGCACTTCAAATCGATATCACTGGCTCAACCACCAACTGGATACCTGGTAAATATATAAAAATGGTATCTGCATATTATTTCCATAATATGGCAGAGTTGTGTCAATCTGATGACAATTGCCAGTTTATAAATCATTAAAAATTGCCATGATATTTCTCAATATTCATACCATAAAAACAAATACTTACAAGTTGTTTTAATAATAATATCACTTACCTACAGTAGCGAAACACCTCAACTATTTTTGATGTTTACAAATTCAAATGAGTCATTATTCTCCTTGTATAATATTCAATCCCAAAATATAAAATAAACAATAAATACAAAACTTTGGAAGTTGCATCGCTTTTCTGTTGTAATATCGTCAGTGACATCGATCTTATGCCCCTAAAGGGTGGCACTTTGTTTGCTCCTATTAAATGCCCGCTAAAATCGAGGGACGTGAGACTTATTTCTTTTTTTTAATATAAAACGGTGGACACGAGACCCATTTTCTAAAGAATTCTATTTTTCGTTTCCAGTAAAATGTCTCCGAATTAGATAGATCATAACTCAATATATCGATATCATCAGTCTAATCTGGGATTTTAATGTATTAATCAATTTGTTTCGACAGACCAAAACTGCATGACCATTGCATTCTATGCTGAAATGAGAGAAGATATCAGTATTATAAGGGTGGCCAATTTTTTGCTGTTACCTTTCGTTCCTGAAGGATGTTGTAAAATAATATACTCAATCCAAAAATAAACCATGAAAAACAAAACCCCATTTTTTGTATTGTTTCTATTAATTTATCTGCACTTTGTAGCCACTGCTGTTGCATATAAAAAAAAGGATCTGAAAAGACTGAAAAGCGGTGAAAGGAATCTCCATGGCATTGATTTGAGTGGTGCGGATCTTAGTCATCTAAAGCTGCGGAACGTTATCTTAACCGGTACTAATTTAAGTGACACCCGTTTAATCAATACAGATTTGACGGGGGCCTTGCTGAACTATACTAACTTAAAAAATGCAGATTTAGGCAAAACGGTTCCACTGTCAGATTAGTGGCCAAAATTGTTGAATATGAACTAAATGATGTTCCTGATAGAGTTTACAAATATGGTCAACTTGATTATTGTTAGTATTACTTCAAGTTAACCACATTAATTCAGCCAAAAAACAAAAAAATGGATGATTTATCACAAAAAACAATAATATCGGTAGCCCCAACCGGAGCTTGGCCGAGTAAAAAGGATAATCCTGCTATTCCCTTAACACCGGAAGAAATTGCAGATGATGTATTTGATTGTTGGCAGGGTGGAGCGGCTATTGCCCATCTGCACATGAGAGACGATCAGGGTGCAGGAACCATGGACAAGGATAGATTCAGAGAAACCGTAGAGCGGATCAAGGACAAATGTGACATTGTTTTGAACCTGACCACTTCCGGCGACCTGAATGCCACTGACGAAACCCGAATGGCCCATCTGATTGATCTGAAACCGGAATTGGCCTCTTATGATGCAGGGTCAATGAATTGGATGCATACCACTTTGTTCCTGAACCCGCCGCCTTTCCTGGAAAAACTGGGTCAAGTCATGATAGAAAATGGCGTCAAACCGGAGATCGAAGTTTTCGACACCAGCATGATTTACAATTCCTTTCATTATATAAAAAAGGGCGTCATTAAAACGCCAGCCCACTACCAATTTGTTCTTGGGGCTGCCGGGGGAATGGCTGCCACAGTTGAAAACCTGGTTTTTCTAAAGGGGTTGATTCCTAAAGAAGCCACCTGGTCGGCTTTTGGCATCGGAAAAGATGCGATGTCCATTATGTTGGCAACTATTGCCTTAAACGGACATGTGAGAGTTGGCATGGAGGACAATGTATTTTATGCCAAGGGACAATTGGCCAAATCCAACCGCGAGTTCGTGGAAAGAACCGCCAGGTTAATCAATGAAGCCAATAAAGAAGTTGCCACACCTGATGAAGCTAGAAAGATTCTGAATGTATAAAACCATTGTTGTATCGTCTAAAAAACGTCGCTCAACAAATTTTTTGTACAAGTGTTAAGCGACGTTCCAGCCATGCTACTCAGAAAATTATCCCACTTTGAGATCGGCTAAAAAATTAGTTCACATAATGACACTGGTTTTTTAAAAAATCCGGGCAAGTAAAGGTCAAATCCAAACTCCAAAATGTGTGTTCATATGATATTAAAAATCATTTGAATTAATCGGGTTGTTAATTCACAAGGATTTTATTTGGAAAAATATAGAATATTCAGGTAACTAAACTATTCTATGAGAGAAAATCCAATCATTTCCAAATCGGAACTTTTCGCTTCAAATGAATACCGTATCGTGTTGAACAAAATAATAAGAATTTTGTATTGGTAGTTTGATAATCGGTATGGACAGCAATGTTGGGAATAACTCCTTGACACCCTCATTGAATTTGTGTGTTTAATGAGTATTAAAATAAGATACAGAATTCAATAAATTAGGAGCTGGTTTTAAAGTAATACCTTGGGATTACATATTTTTTTAATTGCTTTTTTTATGCGTTCATTGCAAGTTGAGGTTTTTTTGTTTTTGACAAAAATCAGCAACTATATGTTGGATAACTGTCTGACAGTGCGATAAACTGGACGCAAACCGGCTGAATGGAAATTAATCCGGAGAAGGAACACTATGATTGCAAAAGTCAATGAAACAGTTATTACCGAAGCAGATGTCCAACAGGAAGTACAAAACATTGTGGCACAAATGCAAAACGAAGTTTCCCCGGAACAGTTGCAGCAAATGATGCCAAGACTTAATAAAGAAGCTGTTGAAAATCTCATTAACAGAATATTGCTGATCGCAGAAGCAGAACGTAAAAACCTGCATCCGACACCCGAAGATATTAAGGCTCAACTGGACAATATTATCAGTCGTTTTCCTTCTCTGGAAACCTTTCAACAGCAAATGGAGAAAAACGGTATTTCAATGGAAATCATTGAAAATGATATTAAGATGCAATTAAAGATCAGCATGATGGTAAAAGAATCCCTGTCAAACGTTAATATCAGTGTAACCGATGAGGAGATAAAAAAATTCTTTGATGAAAATCCTGGCAGCTTTAAGATTCCGGAACAGGTTCATGCAAGTCATATCCTTTTTAAAATTGATTCAAAAGAATCAGATGCCGTTAAAAGTCAAAAACGTTTAGAAATTGCGGGATTGCTTGGTCAGCTCGAAAAAGGAGCCGATTTTGAAAAAATGGCTAAAAAACATTCAGAATGTCCCAGTAGTCAACAGGGCGGAAATCTTGGCTTTTTTGAACGCGGAAAAATGGTGAAACCTTTTGAAGATGCAGCTTTTTCTCTTGAAAAAGGAGGATTGAGCGATATTGTCGAGTCTCCTTTTGGATTTCATTTGATCAAAGTGCACGACCATAATGAAGCGCATGATCTACAACTGAATGAGGTCAGTGAGAAAATTAGAGAACACCTGGTGAGTACTCATGAACAACAGGCTTTTGGTAATTACCTGATAGCCTTGCGAGAAAGTGCACAGATCGAATATGCTGAGGCACAATAAAGATTGCCGTTGCTCTTTCTATAAAGAGCGATGGTTTGCCTTGAGTAAAGCAAACCATCTCAGAAATGTTTCTACTCCAATCAGTATACAACCTCTTCTTTGACCAACTGTTGCAGTTCATCCTCCGTCATCCCTAACAGATCACAGATTATTTCCTTGTTGTGCTCTCCAATCGTCGGTGCTTGGCGTTTAATTGAGGCTGGAGTTTCGGAGAGACGCCAGGGGGGAGCGACTACCCAGTCTTTGCCGATGACCGGATGTTCCGTTTCCTGAAATATCTTTCTCTCTTTAATATGTGGATCATTGAACAGGTCTTCACTGCAATAGGAAGGCGCAGCAGCTACTCCCGCTTTTTGCAACGTTATCATTAGCTCCTGATGATCAAAATCCTTTGTCCAATCGTTTATAATGTCATCTAATTCATCCTGGTTTTTCCAACGGCTGTTGGTATCCAGGTATCGTTCGTCTGTTATCAGATCCTCCTTGCCCATCACACAGCACAGGGATTCCCATTCTTCATCGGTTTCGATGGCAATACTGATCCATTTGTCTTTACCACTGCACTTGTAACAATTATGTGGGGCCATCACTTCGTCTCTATTGCCTTTCCGTTTTACTTCACGCCCGTTCATAATAAAGTCGAGTAGCATGTCGGTATTTAAAATAGCCACAGTTTCCTGAGATGCCAGATCAATATATTGACCTTCACCTGTATTTTGATGGTGGCATAGAGCTGCCAGTATGGCGAATGCCGATGCCGTGGCACTTTTAATATCAATGGAACCGGTGAAGTTGCTAGGGCCCCAGTCCTCATACCCGGTATTAAATGTAAATCCACCAATGGACGCAAAATTCGGGGCATATCCGACAAATTTGGCATCCGGTCCATCCTGCCCACAAGAGGATGAGGAGAGGTAGATGATGTCCGATTTTATCGCTTTGATGCTTTCATATCCCAGGCCCAACTTGTTAATAACCCCGGGACGCATGTTTTCTACCATGATATGGCTTTCTGCTATCAGCTTTTTAGATATTTCTATGGCTTTTGGGTGTTTTAGATTTAATGTTACACTCTGTTTATTAACATTAATGCTGTTAAACACCGATGATTCGTCCGGTGTTTCAAAGTTTTTACCTGTGCTGAAGGAAATATAACGTGCATGGTCGATTCTTTTTAGACTTTCAACCTTAATAATATCCGCCCCCAAAAAACCCAAAAGACACGTAGTGTAGGGTCCTGCCCAGGCAGATGTGAATTCAATCACCCTGATTCCTTTCAATGGTCCATTATTTTCCATATTTTATCTCCTAAATAATACCTGCTCCTCTGTACCGAACCAGCTCCTCTTTATCTAAGCCCAGGCGTTTATGATATATCTCTTCGTTATGTTCTCCCAAGCTGGGGGCTAATCGTTCCAGCTTCCAGGGAGTTTTCGAAAATTTATAAGGTGAGGTGGGAAATTTTATCCGTCCTGCAATGGGATGATTTATTTCCGTAAAAAATTCCCTGGCTTCAAATTGCTTTGAGGTGACAATATCCTCTGCTGTGTTAACGGCAGAAACCGGTATACTGAGAGCCTGGCCCTTTTCCACGATCTCTTTTCTGGTTTTGTCTTTTGTCCATTCCATGATGTATCGGTTTATTCTTTCTGCATTTTCATTTCGGGTTTTTCTCTCTTTGCAGAAATCTTCCTTTGTCCACTCCGGTTCTCCTAGAAGTTTCAACAAGGATTGCCATTGGTGTTCCAAAGGTGACAAAATGACGATATGACCGTCTATGCAGGGCATAACACCACCGATATAATTTTTATGGGTCTCATAAAGCCGACTGACATTAATGCCGTCGTTGGGATAAGTGGCTGATTCCACACGTTGCATGGATATTAATCCTTCCTGTTTCGAAATCTCAATAAACTGTCCTTTACCGGTGATGCCTTTCCAGAAATATGCCGCCAGAATAGAAACGGCGGCGTTCATACCTGCATCAAACCCGCCTTTGTTGCCTCCGATAATCACCGGTGGACGACTGTCGTCTTTGGCAGGAATAGGCAGAATGTTTCCCTGGCCGCTGGCATGGATGGTATTCAAATGTTTGGCTTTAAAATCTTTGTATGGACCGCTTAGACCGAAAGGGGTGATGGAGGTCATAATTAAACCGGGATTGAGTTGTTTTAATTCCTCATACCCCAATCCAATTTTATCCATTTTGTCCGGGGGAGAATCTTCCACCAAAACATCAACATTTTCCACTAGTTTCTTAAATATTTTCTGCCCGGTAGGGGATTCCGGATTAAGAGTGATACCGAATTTATTCGTGTTTAAAACCATAAAATGGCCGCTACTGTCCGAATGAGGAATATCATTGGGAAAAGGTCCCTTTTTCCTGGCTTCATCCCCTATAGCCGGTGATTCGATTTTGATAACCTCAGCACCAAGATCGGCCAATAGTTTTGTACTGTAAGCTCCGCTGACTTTAGTACAGAACTCCAGTACTTTCATTCCTTCCAATGCTCTTTTCATCTAAATATACATTTTTTGTTAAGACGTGTTATACGACCAAGTCCATTTGATTTTTTGTCTTCAGCAACAAGTTAAGCAAGTTAACCAAATCGTTGAAATAATTAAATTATACCTATTAAATTACTAAAATAAAAACAATTTAAAATTTAATATTAAACAGATTTTTCAATTAGTACCAGTCGTTAGGCTGAAACAACAGAACAATCGTTTGATCCAGTTATCCTACCTCCTGTTTAATCGTTACATTTTGAGATAGAATTTTACACTTCGTTACACTTTTTAACAGGATGTTAAAGATCTTTGGTTTTTCAGAGCGTAGTCTTAAAATTATGATGAACGAGAAAACTTTTCAACAACTCATTATTTGGAAAAGCTGATCTCGAATATTTCATGTATCTGTTCAGTAGATTCTTTTGAATTGAAAAGCAGAGAATTCAACAAAAAAAATAAGCATTTTAACCACTTAAAAAGGAGATATTATGAAAAAGTTTATTGCAATTATATTGTCAGCTGGTATGTTTTTGATATCTCAAGTTTCAATGGCTGCTAATCTGAATGGTCTGGTTACAACTGAAGGTTTCGAAAATGAAATGGACGCCATTAACCAGGCAAAGACGATTTCTTCTCAGATCGAGGCCGGAACGAATAGAACTGTTTTAGCCGCTGCAACTAACAGATGTCAGCATTTGAGAGGTGTTGATTTTGAAGCAGAGAATTTTACCGTAAAGCCTGTTTGGGTCGAAAAGGAAGCCGGTTTTGTTAAAGAATATGTTGCAGAAGTTGGTTTTTCTTATACTTGTGACTTGGAAATAGAGATGGGAAGTCTGTAATTTGATTTTCGTTTCGACATTCAGTTAAACAGCTTTAAACGTTTAAATAATCAAGTTATTTAGATTCTGTAACAGCTATCAACTTTCTATGATATAAACTGTGTTTATTATAAAAATGCCGGCTTTTTACCAAAAGATGCTCAAACCAAAAGCCGGCACTAAATATCTTTCCCACCGTTGGTTATAAAAAACCTGATTTCTCAAATCCCAAAACCTGCACTCATCTGGGTTTTTGTATCAATAAACACTGATAAAAAGGGCATTATTGATACCCAAATCTACTATCAAAACCGGTTATTCTTACTCATCCGTTATTGTCAAACCAGAAGAATTGATTTACTATTTAAGGTGATTATACAAAAAGGATATCCTCTTTTCTATCTCCCAGGCGATGAAGCCAGACTCCTTTCAGACGATAACAGAAATTTTTGGAGTATAATTTCTCGCAACAACACTGTCTAAATTTAGGATTCTATAATACAAGAATACAGGTTTTTGGGTCCTCATACGAAAAGTGGTACTCTGTTTTGCATTTGATATCGGAACCATATTTATATTCCGGCCATCAAGTATGATTAAATTGCCAGAAAAAAAATACCCGCCTGAAAAACAGGGGGTATACCTTAAATTTTGAACAAATTAAAGAAGTAGTTTGTTAAGAACTAACGACATGGGCATAAAGTATCGTTCTACTAAAACCTTGGAACACACTCCATAAAAATGAATAAAAATAAAAAATGGGGTACGACAGTACCTGTTGATTCAACAACTATCATTATGGAAAGTATTTCTGACGGTGTTTTTACGGTAGACAATCACTGGAGAATAACTTCATTTAACAGGGCCGCTGAAGAGATTACCGGTATTACGCGAGAAGACGCATTAGGTTGTCAATGTTCAGAGGTATTTCGAGCCAGTATGTGTGAAACAAATTGTGCCTTACGACGCACAATGAAATCGGGATCTAAGATTATCAATCAATCCGCTTTTATTGTTGATGCCGAAGGGAAAAAAATCCCGATAAGTGTTTCAACAGCTCTTTTGAAAAACGAAAACGGTGATATTTTAGGTGGTGTTGAAACTTTTCGAGATTTGAGCCTGGAGGAGGAATTACGCAAAGAGCTTGAAGGTCGTTTTCAGGTGGGAAATATGGTCAGCAGAAGTTCTTCAATGTTTAAGATTTTTGAACTTATTCGTTTGCTGGCAACCAGCCTCAGTACTGTGTTAATCCAGGGAGAAACCGGTACAGGTAAAGAAGTTCTTGCCAGGGCTATACATGATCAGAGCGATAGAAGAAATAAACCGTTTATTGAACTCAACTGTGGCGCATTACCGGATTCTTTATTGGAATCTGAACTTTTTGGTTACAAATCAGGTGCTTTTACCGGAGCAAACAGGGACAAAGCAGGTCGATTTGAGTTAGCGGATGGCGGTACATTGTTTTTGGATGAAATTGGTGAAATCAGTCCTGCCTTACAGGTTCGGTTGTTACGAGTTTTACAAAACAGGGCATTTGAACGACTTGGTGACACTAAAACAACCCATGTAGATATTAGAGTGATTGTTGCCACACATCGAGATTTAGCTGCCAAAGTTAAGGATGGCACATTTCGACAGGATTTGTTTTATCGCATAAACGTTGCAAAGATAGATATACCTCCACTTCGAAAACGGAAAGAGGACATTCCATTATTAGTGGATCATTTTATATCACGATTCAATAAAATTCAGAAAAAAACCTTGAGTGGAGTAACATCAGAGGTAATGGCTCTTCTAATGGCTTTTAATTATCCGGGGAATATTCGAGAATTGGAAAACCTTATTGAATACGCGTTTGTACTTTGTTCTGAGGGGTTTATTGAACCTCGACATTTACCAGATGATTTTATGACTCAATTTCCGGATTCAAGTACACATAACGATATTGATTCTACATTACGTGCCGTTGAGGCACAAACAATTCGGAATGCTCTGGAAAGAAATAACTATAATCGTTTATTGACAGCCAAGGATTTGGGTATTCATAAAAGTACTCTATTCCGTAAAATAAAAGCCCTGGGAATATCCCTTCCCCAAAAGGACGGACGGCAAAACAGGCGAAGTGAATTGACTGTTCACAACACTGATTCGAATAATCGCGACTTATTAAACGATTAAACAATTCCATAGAACATCGAATATACAAAAAAACCGTAATAATCAGGGATGTTCAATATAAAATCCGGGGAATCCGGATGGCATAATCTCTGGAATTCATCCCGGTCTTTCTTTGCAATATCAGATTGTCTTTCGCCCCAAAGCATATTAAAAAACAATATTAATGCAGTTCGTGTTTCCTCATTGAGTGGCGGGCAGATATCTCCAACAAACGTTTTAACAGTTGATTTTTTAAGACCCGCTTTTTGAAACCACCCCAATGATCTCTGGAAGTGCCTTTGTGGAGCTATTCCTTTATAATGTGGAATAAAAACTGAACCGGTTGCATTTAGCCTGGATTCCAACAATGCATAACCAGGCAATAAATGTTGGAATGTCCAACCCAGAATTGCAATTTTTCCTCCCGGTTTTACAATTCTCCGCATTTCGTTAAGAAGTGGAAGCAGGTCCCCAGATGGATATCCAACGCAATCGCAACTCCATACCCAATCGAAGGAGTTATCCTCAAACAACAGTTTGGCTATATCTCCTTGTTTGAATGAGATTTGCCCGATTATTTTTTTATCAATGTTATTTTTGGCAAACACCAGAAATTCTGCTGATTGATCTAACCCGACCACTTTGCCGGAACTCCCAACGGCTTTCGCTAATAAAGGTATTTGCAAACCAATTCCACATCCCACATCTAATCCACGACTTCCTTGTGGAATTTGTAATGCTTTAATTGCGGATTGAATGGTAGACTCTCGCAATGGGTTGGTTTTCTTCAAAATTTGAAGGTAAGATCGGGTACTAGCCATATGACTCGATTATATTTTATTTGATCATGTAAGATTGAAGTTCGTCTGACAGAAAAAAAGAAATTACACCTACTTAATATCCTCCGTTCAATATCTATTCCACTGAATGGGGGTTGTTCCAGGGAGTTGCTTTTGCCAGTTATTTGCAAAAAAAACATCCATAACAAATATATATTGTTTTTATTAAACTGTAATATATTGAATGTATTTCCTTTTTTATCAATAGGCGCTTTATGACTCGAAAATATATAACCGAAAAGCTATCAACAATACCCTTGGATAAACCTGATAAAATAATTGACAATTTCTATAAATAAATAACCCCAGAAATCCCAATTTACGTTTGTTATCTATCCAAGGATTTGATCATTCTCATTCATCCTGCCGTGTTATGATATTTTGTCTACAGTTATAATTGCTGGTCTTTTCTTGCCTGATTGGAATGGTTGCAAGATCGATTTTAAAACTGCTTTTCATCTCAGATTTGCGACTCATTGCAATGAATTGTGTAGCGGAATTGCAACTATGGTATTTATATCAATTTATTATCAATGTGCGTAAGGCATTGTTATGATGTATTATTTAGATTGTGTTTTTTAGTTTTTCTTATGGCATAGACTATGCTGAATAAAGTTAAAGATGGAGGGCGGTCGATGAATGTAGCTATTACTGTTTGGAATAAACGAATATCACCTGTTTTTGATGTTGCTCGCAGAATAGTGGTAATAGAAATAGAGGACGGAAATATAATAAATAGAAAAACCGATGTCTTCAGTAGTGATCAACCGATGCATAAAGCCGCCAAATTAGTAGAATTATGTATTCACACTTTGATCTGCGGCGCGATTTCAAAATCTCATGCTGGAATAATATCTACGTATGGAATTCATACAATTCCTTTTATTGCGGGTGATATTGAGGAAGTTATTTTGGCACATCTGGCTGGAAAATTGCCAAATCCGGTACTGCAAATGCCAGGCTGTTGTAAACATTATAAGCGGTATAAGAACAAACATTGCAAACAATATAAAAACATAGTCAGTAATCATCATTAACTGAAACGGAACGCTCCTGGGTCGTTGGCTGGAAACTGCTTAAAAGGAATATTGTTATCTCAGTGATCAATCAACGGCCTCGATTATGTGATGTTTTTTTATTATAAGACACATATTTTTAATATCTATTTTAAATTCTTAAAAGTCTCATAATTAACTCGAAGAGGTAAACATCATGCTAAATAGAGATGGAAGAAGGGCCGGAAGACCGGAGTCAAGAATGAGGGGTATGGGCAGATGTAGAGCCGATTTTCAAATCAAAAGAAAAAATAAATGCGATTATAATGGCCCATCTAGTGACCCATTCATCAAAAAACAAAAGAACGATTGGTACTGGAAAACCGGTAAGTTGTGTTTAGGTCTAATGGCCGGATTCATGGGATGGAAAAACGCTCTGAGAAGGAATAGGGGATTTGGTTCACGCTTTATCCTGGAAGAAAGGCAAAGTGAACTCTTACAAGAATCAAAAAAAACAAAAAAACAACAAGAAACTTAATAAATCAGGATCAGACTCCGGTATTAAAAACTTTTAAACCTTCAAATTGATAATAAAATGAAAGTTGCAGTCACATCCAACGGAAAAGATCTGAATTCTACACTAGATGCTTGATTTGGTAGAGCGGAATGTTTCCAATAAATGTGGCGAATGGTATATGTCAAATACTCGTTTGGGGCCAATGGTTCACACTCGGCTGAATATTATGGAGGAAAATTCAGGCAGATTTGTGATACTGACAGGTAAACGATCCAAATAATTTGCCAGGATGAACGACTTGGACTTAATTCTGACAAACGGTCCACCCGAAACAGGTTGTCCTGTAATTAATTCAATCAATGGTATTTCCGCTGTGCTGATTGTCACGGAGCCGACCGTATCGGGAAAACATGATTTGGAACCTGTTGCCAGCTCGCAAACCATTTTAAATCTGATGTGAGCTTTGGCAACCGGAAGAATCTGCACGCTTTCAAAAGGATCTTTTGTTTCTGGTTTGACAGGACTTGAAGTAAATATGTTTCCAGGTAATCATCAATATCCGGCCCTGAGAAATTCTTTATTAAAACAAACCTGTCAGTTAACGAATTATTTGATAAAGACATAACGTTGTTTACTGAAACGTCGTTAATGTTTGGTACTGTTCAACCACAATATCCCCAAAAAAACCTTATGTGAAAAACAGAATCCATTATGGAATAAAATCCTTAGTGATAACTCTGAAAAAAATACTTACTTTTGAGGACACTATAAATTCTAGTATTTTGGCGAGTGGTCTTTAGGATTCCAAGATGGATTTTGAATGAAGCATAAGGTTTTTTTTATTTTTTTTTCGGCTTTTTCAGTGGAGAGATTTTATGTCTGCTGAGCAAATTGTAATTTAACTGTTTTTTGGAGAGAATTTTATGCCAAAAGTAGCTATTCTATATTGTAAAAATATTAAGGATTATTCCTGCATTGCCTGTGCAAAGTGTTATAAAGGGATTAAAGAAAAGAATGGAGAGTTTGCTAAACATGATGAAATTGAACTAGTAGCAATGACAGATTGTGGTGGATGTCCTGGGTTAGCTGTTCCAAGGGTAAAATTGTTAACTGAAACAACAAAAAACCTTGATAGTTCAATTGATGTTGTTCATTTGGGAACATGCATGAAACTGGCAATGGAAACAGCGGAATGTCCTATTGACTTTCATGAGTTGAAGGATACATTAGAACGGAAATTTAATGTCAAAGTAATGCTTGGTACTCACTCTTATTAATAATATATATGCTCAAATGCTGACAGATTTTATGAAAAACAGGTTAAAAAATCCATTATTGTTAATCGCATTATTAGCGCTTTGCACCTCAACCGGAACGACCTATTTCAAAAAAGCTGTCCATCAACAAGAGACAGTTCAGAAATTTAATGTCGTAAACTCAGCTCATTCACAGTCAGATAAAACAGGTAAACTGCTGTTTTTCCTGAATCCGAATGGACGACCATGTCAGATTCAGGCAAGTATATTAAACAATAACAAAAAAGAAATCGAAAAGCATTTTGAAATCAAATACCTAAAAACTACTGACTCATCCAGTCGTTTCATGTTTTATAAATATGGAATCAGAACATTGCCCTCCATAATTCTACTAAATGCCGACGGCAAAGTTTATAAAAGATTTCCGCCAGGAATACAATCAAAATCGCAGCTAATAGACGCGCTAAAAAAATGAAATTGAGCATATGGATATAAGCCTTACCAATATCTTTTTTATATTCATTGCCGGCCTAACCAGTGTCATTTCTCCCTGTATTCTACCTGTTGTTCCAATTATCGTAACTGGAACCAGTAACGATCATAAATTCCGTCCCCTATTAATTGTAGCTGGTTTGTCAATTTCATTCATTATTATGGGGGTCGTCTCAACTATTTTTGGGGCTTTGATCGCGGGGAGATTTCTTTATATTGAAAAGGCCGCAGGAGTTATTATTGCTCTTTTTGGTATTTTAATGCTATTCGATGTTAACCTTTTTAAAAAAGCTACCTTTTTTGGCCGGTTTCAGAGTAATTTTAAAGGAAATTGGTCGGGATTTTTCCTGGGTTTGTCCCTTGGTATTATATGGATTCCCTGTATTGGTCCCATCCTTTCAGGAGTCCTGGCTTTGGTTGCCAGTCAAGGTAAACTGGTCGGCGGTATTGTATTGTTAATGGTTTACTCATTAGGGTTTTCCGTTCCAATTCTTTTAGCCGGATATGGTTCTCAGTTATTCAGGCAAAGAATTACTGGTATTCAAAAGCACCGTTTGATCATCCGTATTTTAAGTGGGAGTATATTAATACTTTTTGGTATCTATATATTTGATCAAGGATTGTTAAACTTCAGCCTGTAAAGGTATCGGAAAGATATCACTATCAGTAAGATATTTAGACATTGAGCATTTAAAAGAGAACACCTTTTTATAAAAGATAAAAAAACCGATTTTCTTGAGGAGGAATCGTTTTTTTTTCTTTAAGCAAGTTATAGACGATATGATACATTGACGAGAGTAGAGTAAGTCGTTAATCTATGTAAACGGTGGTTTGATATAAACAACTTGATCATCGTTTTACCCAGGTTGTGCTTTGACCGGTAAATTGAAGAGATAACAAGAAAAACATCAACTCAGAGATATAGGAGCGAAATAAGTGGATATAAATGAACAGAGCACCGGAGAACTGTTTACCAACCCTCACCCGGATAAGGCGAGGGCGTTTTTTCGGGAAAAAAATCGCAAAATGGTAAACAAAGTGATGGAGCTGAAAGATGCCGTTAAAAAGTTTGTGCATGACGGTGAATACTTGGGGATCGGAGGATTCGGGGCCAACCGAACCCCGGTGGCGGCTTGTCATGAGATCGTCCGACAAGGTAGAAAAAATATGGGTTTTGCCGGTCACACCTCCACTCACGATATGCAAATACTCAGTGCCGGGGAAGTCTTCAACCGACTTGACGCAGCATATATTGTCGGACTAGAAGCCAGGGGACTTTCTGCCTGCTCTCGTCGATATATTGAAAGCGGTAAAGTAAAAGTAACAGAATGGACCAACTACGCCTTGACCATGCGAATGAAAGCGGCTGCCATGGGCGTTCCCTTTCTACCAGCCAGGAATATCATGGGCACCGACACCTATAAGTATAGCGCTGCTAAGCTAACAAAGTGTCCGTTTACCGACATCAATTTGGTACTGTTACCTGCCCTTTATCCAGATGTAGGGATTATACACGTTCATGAATCAGATATTTATGGAAATTGCAGGTTTAAAGGCATTGCTGTTTCAGACCTGGATCTGGCCTCTGCTTCCAAAAGGTTGATTATTACAACCGAAAAGCTAATAAGCAATGATGAAATAAAAAGAGATCCATCATTAACCAACATTCCATATCACCTGGTTGATGCGGTATGTGAAATACCGTTTGGTGCATACCCGGGAACAATGCCCTATGAATACTTTTCCGACGAAGATCATCTGAAAGAATGGATGACTGTGGAAAAAAATCCTGAAGAATTTGAAAAATTCCTGAAAAACAACATTTTTGATTGTAAAGATCATGAGGATTACGTCAATCGTAATGGCGGATTAAAAAAAATGAAGGATTTAAGGGCTAAAGAAATGCTTTTATTCAAGGAGAACTAGGTATGACAGATTATAACGATATGGAAATGATGATTTCAATTGCCTCCAGGGAATTGGAGGACGGATCAACTGTTGGTGTTGGAACCGGTGCTCCTTGTGCCGCTGCAATGCTGGCACAGAAAACAGCCTCTCCCAACCTGGTGATTCTTTTTGAAGCGGGTGGTATGAGTCCGCAGCTTCCGGAAATGCCCATTTCAGTAGGTGATTCCCGAACTTTTTATAAAGCCGCTATGGCAGGAAGTATGGGCGATACAATGGAAACCTGTGCCAGGGGGTTTGTCGATTATACCTTTTTGGGAGGTGCCCAGATCGATATGTATGGCAATTTGAACTCTACCGTTATTGGTGAGCATAAAAAACCAAAAGTTCGATTTCCAGGCAGTGGCGGGGCCAATGATTTTGCCTCTTTTTGCTGGAAAATGATGGTAATGACGCCCCAGAATAATAAAAGGTTCGTAGAGAAATTGGATTTTCTGACAACTCCGGGTTGGCTGGAAGGAGGCGATTCCAGAGAAAAAACCGGTCTTCCTGCGGGAACCGGACCGTATAAAATTATCACCAATATGGCAGTAATGGATTTTGAACCCAAGTCCAAACGAATGCGTGTGATATCCATTAATCCCGGTTATACCTTTGACGAGGTTCAGGAAAACTGTGGTTTTGAGCTGTTAAAAGCATCTGATATATCGGAAACAAAACCACCGTCTGCCGATGAACTCCGGATTTTAAGAGAAGAAGTCGATCCATTCCGATATGTGATCGGCAGATAAATGGAAGTTTTGTCGGTACAGCCGGAATAATCGCATGTCCGTTATTTTGAGCATGGTAGTGCGAAGTGAACTCCCTGTTTTACTAAAAAACCCATCTTTGCACAACTGTTCAAAATGATGGACATGGATTTTCATATTTCCTAGGTAGTTAGTGCTTGAACGAAAATACACGATTTTGTAGTGTACCTGATCAAAAATCCACATCGGTATGAATTCTTTAATTCTAAATTGAAAGATGTTGATAAATTGAGCTTTTTCTACAATCTTATCAATTCTGGCTAATTTTTAGGCTCATGAGGAGGAACCCGATCTTTTCTTATAGCACGCATTTCTAACGCTAATCTGATGCCATTCAGACCTGACATATTGTAATCGGTAAAAACAAAATCAAATTGATTTGGACTTCTTAGAAATGTTTGGAGCGCCAATAAACTGTTACTAAACAATCTTCCTAAATCGTCTACACTTTCTATCATCTCTTTTCCCAGTTTAACTATTGATTTGTCATCATCAATGAATAATATAAAACATGATTTCGTTTTTTCTTTTGGTGTTATGAATCGACAATTTAATCATAATGTTAAAGTAAAGGGAACATCATTAACAATCCATATACAAATCCATATTTTTATTCCCACCGATCATATCATAAGTACTTAATTGATTCGTATGTAATTCCATGATATGCTGTTTTACTTTATTAAGAAGGTATACTGTTGCAAGGAAAAAATCAGACCGTTTACAGATATGGTTTACTCCAGGGCTAAAAAAGCTCTTAAAATGGCGGCAGAGAAAGATCGCTGATCAGTGGCACGTTTGGTTGGACTTCTCGCTTTCCCCAGTGGTCGGGCGCATATTACCGCTTTGGTCTACATTCAAAGTTTGCCATAGCTGATATTGGTGTTAACTCTATAAACGTCATAAAAAGATTCATTAAATTAAAAAAATTCAAATTGACATGTGATATGGGGGAGGAAACAATTTGATTGATAAAGATAAGATATCTCTTTTAGCGGCACTAGAAGAAAAAATAGCTGTAAAAGATTTTCATCATAGAAACGAACTATCTGAATTATCAGCGTTATTTATAAAAAAAGAGTATCCGCGAAAGCAAGTTTTAGTTCCAGCTGGTGAGAAATGGGATAAGGTATTCTTTGTCCATCGGGGAATTATACGGGTCTACTACACCGATAAAGAAGGAAGTGAATTTAATAAGGGATTTTTCCATGAAGGTCAAATTGTTTGGCCTGTCGCTCCATCAGCCCGAAAGAATGATATTCTATTTAGCATTGCTGCATTGGAGAACATATGTGTATCTATTTGTGGATTTGCTACTTTTCATTCCTGGCTCACTCAGCATGGCGATTGGGAAAAGTTCGCTTTGCCGTATGCAGAACTATTTGCAGAAGAAAAATTTTCAAGGGAATACGAATTCCTTTTGAATTCTGCAACGGAAAGATATCAAAACTTCTGTATTCAAAACCCTGAGCTGGCCCGACGACTTCCTGATTATCATTTGGCTTCCTATCTCGGTATTACTAATGTTTCGCTATCCAGGATAAAAAAAGCAATAGACTTTAACAAATGATAATTACTTATTTTTTCATTCTAGTATCCTCAAGAACAGTAGTGAGTCATTGTTTAGAATCTCAAAAACCAGAGGATAATAAAATGAAATTATTAGAAGGAAAGACAGCCCTGATCACTGGAGGAAGTGACGGAATTGGCTATGCAATTGCCTCAACTTTTGCAAACCAGGGAGCAAACCTAGTGCTTATCGGAAGAGACAAACAAAAGTTGCTGGACAGAGAAAAAACTCTAAAGCAGTATAATATTGATGTCTTTTCTATGGCGATAGATATTAGCTGTGATGGGGCTATTTTCAAAATTGAGAAACAAATTAGAGAAAAAGGCATACGGGTTGATATTTTAATCAATAATGCTGGTATTGCTCGGTTCATTCCTTTTGCTAAAACTGATGAATCAGTGTTGGACTATCATCTTCGTTTAAATGTGAGAGTGCCATATTTACTAGTCCAGACTTTGTTGGATGATCTTCTTTTATCTAAAGGAAATGTAATAAATATATCATCATATTTTGCCAAAAGAATGTTGCCGGATAGACCCTCAACAGCATATTCCCTGACCAAGGGGGCTATTGAATCTTTTACCAAAGCCCTTGCTTTTGAACTTGGTCCTTGTGGTGTTCGTGTAAATGCTATTGCTCCCGGAACGGTCAAAACACCTCAAGTTGATAAAAACTTTGAACGGCTTGATAGTGAGGCAAAAGATCGTTTCAAATCCATGATTCAATCAATTTATCCTTTACAAACAATTGGAAACCCAAAAGATATCGCCAACATGTCCGTATATCTGGCATCAGATCAGGCCAAATGGATTACCGGTGCGATTTTTGCGGTTGATGGTGGTTTAACGACAAATTGATGAAAAGCCTAAAATCGGGCAACCGAGGATTGTTCTTCCTCGGTCGCCACATCGCCCGGTATGAGGGTCCATGATGGGCGGTTCATAAAATCTATGGGACCGTAGTGAAACGATTCTTGATGAATGATAGGCTATCAGTCACGCTAATTGAAGGGAGCAAGATTTGAGCTTTATGATGTGAAATTTTATTAATCTGTGTTAATTTTCAGTTTTGCCCCAATAACACATAAGCTTGTCTTATATGGCGAATAAGAATATTGCATTTGAAAACAGGCTTCAGGAAATGGTAGTTAAGTAGTAGTAAATCGAGTTTATAGACGTCGACTATCTTACCAGATCCTATTAATGGAAAATTTATGAAAAGCATTAACCCAGCGAACAATCAGGTTATTCGGGAGTATCAGGAGCATTCGCCAGAAGAAGTTGAAACGATTATTTCAAATGTTAACGATGAATGGCTTTGTTGGAAACAGACCTCTTTTCAGGAAAGATCCAAATTGATGATTCGTGCAGCCGAGATTCTGATGGAAGAACAGGAAGTCTGTGCCCAACTCATCACAGCAGAAATGGGCAAATTGATCAAAGAATCCAGGGGGGAAGTGGAGAAAAGCGCTTGGGTGTGTCGACATTTTGCAAAGTCAGCTGAAACCATTCTTAAGGATGAGTTGATTGCAACCGACTATCAAAAAAGCCTGATTGCCTTTCAACCAATCGGAGTTGTCCTGGCTGTAATGCCTTGGAACTTCCCTTTTTGGCAGGTTTGGAGATTTGTTGCTCCGGCGCTGATGGCTGGCAATGCAGCTGTTTTAAAACATGCCTCTAATGTTTTCGGATGTGCCGTAAAAATCGAAGAGGTTGTCCACAAAGCCGGATTTCCCAAAAATTTGTTTCGATCCCTATTAATTTCATCCGCTAAGGTGGATGCTGTTATTCGGAATCCACTGGTCAAGGCAGTCACTCTCACAGGTAGTGAACCGGCAGGGAGCAAAGTGGCAGCGTCTGCCGGAAAAGAATTGAAAAAAACAGTCTTGGAACTGGGTGGTTCCGATCCCTATGTAGTATTGGATGATGCGGATCTGGAAATCTGCGTGAGTGTATCGGTTACTGCACGAACCATGAACGCCGGTCAGGTGTGTATTTCTGCCAAACGATTCATTGTTATGGAATCGATTGCTGAAGAATTTATTTCCAGGCAGAAAGCGATTATGGAATCCCTGATTGTTGGTGATCCAACAGATGAGCAAACCCGGATGGCACCAATGGCCCGTACTGATTTGCTGGAAGAAGTGGATCAACAAGTTAAAAAGTCGATTGAATTAGGTGCTCAATTAGTAACCGGCGGGAAAAGGCTTGAAAAGCCGGGAAACTTTTATGCGCCCACAATTCTTGGTAATGTAAAACCCGGCATGCCGGCTTATGACGACGAGATTTTCGGACCGGTTGCCTCCATCATTACCGTAAAAACAGAAGAAGAAGCCATTGCAGTTGCCAATGACACTCCTTATGGCTTGGGAGCAAGTATCTGGACCAGAGATATCCGGCGAGGAGAACGATTGGCCAGGCAAATTGAATCCGGGATGGTTTTTGTCAATGCAATGACGGCGTCCCATCCTGCCCTTCCTTTTGGTGGAATCAAACGTTCAGGTTATGGAAGGGAATGTTCCGCCTACGGCATGAAAGAGTTCGTCAATATCAAGACCATCTGTATTAAATAATGCCAGTCCTGCAAAGTTTTCTTGAACTTCGCAGGACATTCCAGCTTCTGGGAAAAAAGTCCTCCTGAAGCTGTTCCTCGATCCGGGTTAACTAACCACAACCTGTCTTATTCTCCAGCCTCTACACTGGACAAGTCAGGCGGCAAATAATACGATACGATTGATCAATAATGATTGGTGCCCAAATAAGTACCTTATAAGTTATTTATTGCCTAAAAAAACGCATAAAATGGCTTATAGGTACTAAACAGACTTTCTTCAATTGATTTCTGCCGGATGAACTATGTACCAGGATCTACCTTCACTGGAAGCTATCAGGTATTTTGAAGCTTCAGCCAGGCATCTGAGTTTTACCAAAGCTGCAAAAGAGCTGTTTCTGTCACAAAGTGCGGTCAGTCAGAAAATCATCCAACTGGAGGAAGTGCTCGGCTATAAACTGTTTTATCGCAGACCTCGGTTTCTAGTTTTAACACCGGAAGGAGAGATTCTCTTTGAAGCAGCGAAAGAGGCGGTGAATCTGTTAAAAAACACATTGCGATCGATCGACAATCAGACGCTGGAAGGTAATCTTACCATTATCGCCCCTCCCTCTGCGGTCAGTAAATGGTTGCTCCCCAAACTGCCTGCTTTTTCCAGCCTTTATCCTGAAATTAACCTGAGTATCATTGCTGATATTACCATAGCTGATTTTGCTACCGGTCAGCATCAGTTTAAGAATGCAGGAGTCGATATAGCGATCTGTCACCGGATTCTTGATTCGGAGGATTTTTATCAGGAGTATTTGTTTGACGACTATATTTATCCAGTATGCAGTCCCCGATTAGAGCATCTTGATCGATTGAAATCACCGGAGGATTTGAAGCATTTCCCCATTCTGTCCGAAGCTTATCCTGAAATGGATTTTGGAGCAGATTGGAAAGTCTGGTGGGAAAGCATGGGCATGAAACAAATTGTATCTAAAACCCAACACGTATTCAATCGGTTGGATTTAATGATACAGGCCGCCATTTTAGGCCAGGGAATCGCTTTGGGCAGACATTCCCTGGTGGAGGAGGATATCAAGGCGGGTAAGCTGATTAAACTCTTTACAGGGATTAAGACAACATCCTATTACCTGGCAACCTTAAAGGAACTCAATCAGAATCCACGCCTCAGGGTCTTTATTGATTGGATCAAAACGAATGTACTGTCGAAGTAGTTCACTTTGTCAGTATTAAATATCAACTTCTGCAATGCATTCTTCCAGAATCGCCAATCCTTTATCCAATTGCTCTTTTGTGATGACAAAAGGCATCAATGTGCGAATCACGTTACCGAAATTTCCACAAGAGAGAATTATCAAACCCTTATGAAAACATAGATTCACCAGTTTTTTAGCCTTGTCCGCATCGGGTTCCTTGGATTCCCTGTCTTTTACCAGTTCCAGCGCCAGCATGGGACCTTTTCCACGAACATCTCCGATCAATTCATAGTTACTTTGCATTTCCTTGAATCGTGATTCCAGTTCTTCACCTAATTCTTTGGCCTTTTGGATCAATCCATCTTCCATCAGGATATCCAAAACAGTTAAAGCCACTTCACAAGCTATTGGATTCCCACCGTAAGTACCGCCCAAACCACCAACATGGGGCTTGTTCATCAATTCAGCTTTACCTGTAACGGCGCTGAGAGGCATGCCACCGGCAAAACTTTTTGCCATGGTGATAATATCCGGCTCAATCCCCCAATGTTCAATTGCAAGAAATTTACCGGTTCTACCGGTTCCCGATTGAATTTCATCAATAATCAGTACGATTCCGTATTTCTCACAGATCTTTTTCAGTTTTGGAAAATACTCCGGTGGAGGCGTAATAAACCCGCCTTCTCCCTGAATCGGCTCAGCAATGATTGCTGCGGTTGATTCGGGTGCCACATGACTGATGAAGAATTTTTCCAGGTAGTCTGCACATTCGGTTTGACATGAAGGATATTGCAGACCGAAATGACAACGATAACAATAAGCATAGGGAGCTCGATAGATTTCCGGTGCAAAGGGACCGAATTTGAATTTGTAAGGCTTTACTTTGCTGGTCAGACTCATGGCCAATTGGGTTCTGCCATGAAAACCATTTTCAAAACAGACAATGGCGTCCCTTCCGGTCGCATAGCGCGCAATTTTAACCGAATTTTCCACAGCTTCAGCCCCGCTATTGGCCAATAACGTCATTTTGGGAAAGTCTCCGGGTGTAAGCTCATTCAGTTTGCGAGCCAGTTCCACATATGATTCATACATGGCAACATGAAAGCAGGTATGAGTAAATTTTTCAGCCTGTTTTTTTATGGCTTCCACCACCCTGGGATGGGAATGTCCCACATTGTTAACGCCAATTCCACCGGCAAAATCGATGAATTCTTTTCCTTCAATATCCGTAATTATAGCCCCATTTGCTTGTTTAACAAAAATCGGAGCTATATTGACCGGTCCCTGTGGGACATGGGTGTTTCTTAAGGTTATCAGTTTATCATGTGACGTTTTCACTTTATCCTCCATTCCAAGTGGTGAACAGATCCCAACGTTGCGGATTCTCTAAATGCTCGGAAATGTTTACCTGTTAAGCAAGACATTGTGGCCTTGTACCGGACTTATCTTCAGACACCAGTCAAACTCGTGGGAATAATCCATGGACCGGATGGGTTCGCTACAATCCTGCCAATATTTAACAGTTAGAGTCTTCCTTTGTTGTTGTCAACAATAGAAAAATTTGACGATAAGGGAATAATTAATGCCTTTCATCAGCAGTATTAATGAAAGATTTTTTAATATGTTAGGTTCGTTGTCAGACTGTTTCTTGATAGAAAAATCTTTGCTTTTTAGTTTGACTGACACATAGTCACACTTATTACCTCAAGCTTGATCCGGGATCTGGTTCTATTTCAGCAAATTACCCAATGGTCATGCCGGATCAGCTCCGGCATGACCATTGAAATTCGGGCTATTGGTAATTCTGACACGGTCTGTGCACAGACCCAACCTATGGGCTAACCAACGGTGATATTATAATCCCAAATATGCTTCCCGGATGTGGGGATCATCGACCAGGTCTTCACCCTTACCTTCCATCGCGATTCTTCCATGTTCCAGCACATAACCCCGATTACTGATACTCAGGGAATGCCTCACATCCTGTTCGACCAGTAGAACTGTCAAACCTTGTTCTGCTATTTTTTTAACCGTTTTAAAAATCTCCTTGATAAGTAAGGGAGCCAAGCCGAGTGAAGGTTCATCCAGCATCAACAGTTTTGGTTTGGACATCAGCCCTCGGCCAATGGCAACCATTTGCTGCTCACCACCACTCAGGGTAATGGCCAGTTGGTTTTGACGATCGTATAACCTTGGCAACAATTCAAACACTTCTTCCATGGTCTGGTGTCGCTCTTTGTAAGCTTCACTATTATAGGCTCCGACTTGCAGGTTTTCTTTGACAGTCATGAGAGAAAAAAGTCTCCTTCCTTCGGGCACATGAACTACACCACTTTCGACAATCCTGTTAGGTGTTTTGTTGTCAATTCTTTTGTCATTAAAGGAAATTTCACCTTTTCCCGGCTGAATCAACCCGGAAATACATTTAAGCATGGTTGATTTACCTGCACCGTTAGAGCCGATGATACTGACGACTTCCCCTTTTTTGATGTTTAAGGAAACATCGTAAACGACCTGGACATCTCCATAAGAGATGTCCAGGTTATTGATTTTTAGCATTGACATAGTCATCTCCCAGGTAAGCTTTTATTACTTTTTCATCTTTTGATACGTCAGCAGGTGTCCCTTCCGCAATTTTTTTACCGAAATGAATCACGGCAATGCGGTCTGATAATGCCATGATGGCTCGAATAATATGTTCGATAACAAAAATAGTGACCCCGCTATCCCTGATTTTTTTGATAATGGCAACAATCTCTTCAACTTCGCTGGGACGGAGTCCGGCCATCACTTCATCAAGCATTAACAATTTGGGTTCCGTAGCGATGGCCCTTGCCAATTCAAGACGCTTTCTATCTGCAATGGTAAGATTTTTGGAAAGTATATCTTTCTTATCGATCAGACCAAGTCGCTCCAGCACTTTTATGGCTTTTGTTTCTGCCTCCCTTGGTGAATTGGTGCGGGCAAAAGAACCCACCATTACATTGTAAAGGACCGTTCTTTCCCCAAAGGGCCGGACAATTTGAAAGGTTCGAGCGATACGTTTTTTACAGATGGTCCACGGCTTCAGTCCGGTGATATCATCCCCGTCAAAATGGATTTTTCCTGTTGTGGGAGGAAAATTACAGGCCACACAATTGAACAAAGTGGTTTTCCCGGCACCGTTAGGTCCGATCAACCCCAGGATCTCTCCTTTTTCAATATTCATATCAAAGGTATCAACGGCTGTTAATCCTCCAAACTTTTTTGTAACACCTTTTATTTCAAGTAAACTCATGATGATTTGGCCTCCTTATTACCGAACATGTTCTCTATTCTTCCGACCAAAAAGCCATAGGCTTTGGATAAAGGTTCCTGAATTCCTCGCGGTTGATAAATCATTATCATAATCAGTAACAAACCGAAGATCACCAGATGCAGCCCCGGTAAAAAACCGCTTAAATAGATGCGGGTAAAGTCGTTGATCGGTCTTAGCAGCAATGCACCCAGAACGGGTCCGGCAATGGTCCCCCTGCCACCGATTAAGGCTATAAATGCAATTTCAAAAGAAAGATCCAGTCCCATCAACCCTTTGGGATAGAAATAGAGCATCAATTGCGCATAAAAAGTTCCTGCCATTGAGGTAAAAAAACAACTTAGAGCCATGGCCATCAGCTTGTACCTGGCCACATTTACTCCCAAAGCTTCTGCGGCTTCCGGTTCTTCACCTCCACTTGCCAGATAGTACCCGAGTTTGACTTTTGAGATCACAAAATTAACAATCAGAACGATCGCTAACATAATCAATATGATGTAATAATAGGGGACTTTGGAAAGGAACTGAAAATCAAAAAATGAATTCCCTTTCAAAGGAACCAAAAGTCCCCTGGGACCATTGATTTTCAACGGGCCAATGTTATCTATATTTTCGAAGAGGACTCGCATTCCTTCTGCAAAAGCAATAGTGGCGAGTGCAAAGTAAGCGCCACGCATTTTTAGCGTCGGTTTACCGATAATCACTCCAATCACAACAGAGACAAATCCTCCTGCTATCATGCCCAGCCAGGGACTGATTCCAAAGGCAAGATATAAAGAGGTGGATGTATAAGCTCCGATACCTACAAATGCTGAATGCCCGAGAGGCAACACACCAGCGAAGCCTCCAACCATGTTCCAGCTTGTGGTCAGGTAAGCATAAAACAAGATCAGAATCAAGATCTGCAAATAGGTCGGACTCGTCACGACGAGTGGCAGTCCCAGGGCAATAAGAATGATCAGGCCCAGAGATGATTTTTGTATTGTTGTCATTTATTGTAGCCTCCTTTTATTACCAATCCTGTTTTTTACCAAATAAACCCGAAGGCTTGAAAAACAATATCAACAAGAAAATGCTGTAGGTTATTGCTTCTGTCCAGGTCGATGCCATGTATTGTGGAAAAACGGCTTCGATCAAACCTATTATAATACCGCCCAGCAATGCTCCCTGAATGCTTCCCAATCCGCCCAGGACAACAATAATGAAACATTTAATATCAAAGATCACACCCACTGTCGGGAAAACGTAGTAGAAAGGAATGAGAACACAACCGGCAATTCCGGCAATTCCAGTACCTATTCCAAATGCGATGCTGTATATTTTGTATTGGTCGATTCCCATTAAACTGGCTGCATCCCGATCAAGACTGGCCGCTCTGATTGCCATGCCCATACGCGTGAATTTCAAGTACCAGAATAATACACCACAAGACACCATAGTTGCTAAAAATCCCAGGAATTTAGGGGTAGAGAAGATCATTTCACCGATACTGAATGTTTTTCCTGTCAGACCCGTTGTCACCACTCGATATTCGGCACCAAAAAACATCAAGGCTGAATTGTCCAGGAGATACCATAGCCCGGTTGTTATCACGATAATGGTCAGTGGTTCTCTGACATCCCTTTCCGACTTCAATACCGGTTGGATTATGATACGTTGGGTCATGTATCCGAACAGAAATAACACGGGAACCACAATTATCAATGCAGGATAAGGGTGAATTCCCGTAATTTTGATGAGCCAGTAGGCAGCATACATCCCGACCATTAATACTGACCCGTGAGCAAAGTTTACGACCTTAAGCACTCCGAAGATTAATGTGAGCCCAACAGCGGTAAGGCCGTAAATGGATCCAATTTGAATTCCGTTTAAAACGGATTGAATAAAAATATCCATAGTTTTCCTTTTTTATCACAGGGCTGACACCTGAAAAATCCTAGTCTGTTTCATCTCCATGAACCGAGAGGCGTTCCTCTGCAACAGTACTGATATATAAATAATAATATGAGGGAATCCGGGAAGCGTATTTCAACCGAATCCGCTTCGACTCTTTTTGGCTTTGATATATCAATAAAAGCAAATACCTGGCTAAGGAGGTGGACCATTAATAACCGTGTATCCACCGCCAGATACTGTCATTTACGTTTATGGAGTCAGATCATAGAAGAGATGAAAATGAAATCCACAGTTGTTATTGCATAGGAAAGACAGGTGTATATCCTGCTCTACGGGCACTTTTAGGCCAGACACTGATTCGTTCCATATTACCGTTTTGATTGCGGATTTGAACGATGACGATTCCGGCATTTTTATTTTGTCCATTTTCGTCAAATTCAATGGCATCATAAGAAACAATCATTGCAGGACCTTCCGTGATTTTGGTTTTGGCCAGTGCATCCCGAATCTTCTTAGGGTCTAATGAAGCGGCTCTTTCCAGGGCATCTGCCAATACATACATGGAAACATAAGCATCAACCGCTTCACCAGTCATATTGTATCCATAAAGAGACTTGAATTTTTGATTAGCCTGTTTAACGCCGGGTTTACCGATATCGGTTTCCCATTCAACTTCATCGAAAATATAATCTGCATTTTTTCTTGTATTTTTTAGAAACTTGGGATCAGCGTGTCCTCCACCGCTTGCGATAATAGCTTTTGCCTTGACTCCCATTTCAGCCATGGTATTGGTTAGCAAAATTGCATCCGCAGCATTGGATACCAACAAAATCACATCGGGTTTCGCTCGCTTGATTTTCATGACAACAGGTGTTAAATCGCTGATAGTGCTTGGATAGGGTTCATCCAAAACAATTGAATATCCGAATTCTTTGGCAAGCTTTTTCCATCCTGCGGCAAAACCGGTTCCCCAATCTCCATTTTCATAAACAAGAGCAAGTGTTTTAATACTTGTGTCAAATTCCTTTTGCATATCTTTTAAAAAACGGAATTGATCCCTGGTCCACCATGAATCCTTGGCCGCCAACCTGAAAACATATTTGAATCCACGTTCAGTGATCGTATCTCGCACAGAAACCGGAACCATAAAAGGAATTCCGTATCGTTCCGCTACCTGGGTTGTCGGATAGGTCACTGCCGAGTTCCAGCAACCGGTTAGAATATGAACTCGTTCAGTATTGATCAGCCTTTCCGCAGCTGTTACACCGGTTGTGGGATCACTTTTGCTATCCACATAGATCATCTCAACTTGGGCACCACCCAAAGATTTGATACCACCCGCATCATTGATTTCCTGAATCGCCATTTCGCGGGCTTTTTTTCCTTGAACACCAACGGATGCTGATGGTCCCGATAATGGAATGATGTTTCCTATCTTCACTGTTTTGCCAGCCGCCCGACATACCAAAGAGGTGCTAAGCAACAATACCAATGCAGAAATCATTACAACCGACTGCTTAAAACGGCAAAATCTTGTCATGATTACTCCTTCTTTTAAAAATTTATCGAACTGTGGGCGAGGTGAAACGCTGCCAATTCAGCACCGGCTTGATACGCATTTTCACTTCTCGCTGCTTACTGAGGCAGGAGATAACTAACTTATGCGAATTACCGGACTGAAAGACTTTGGAACAGCCCTTTGGATAAAAATCAATTTAATCAACTCGTGTAAGAACGAAAAACACTCACCTTTCATTCAGAACGCTGTGTAACATAAATGGATTCAAACTTGAGATTTAACCGCTCGATATTGATTAACATCCATAAAATAATAATCCCTTTTTCATGGCAACTAATCTGACTGTTAGCACCAGCCTGAAAAAACGTTTGTAATCTAATCGAATACTGATAACACTACATTGGTTTTTTCATTTGGGTACAATCTACAAGTCTACTAAACCGAAGGGAAAACAATGGTAAGGATTAGAACCGATTTGGCGGAAAATCAAACCGGAAACCCGGTCAGCCAATTAACTCGAAAGAAGATTGGTGACACGGTTTTTCGAACGGGGTTCCCATGGATTAGCAGGGTTTGCTTTCGCAATTGATATGCCACAATGGAGAAAATAGCAGGAGTCGCCGGATTTAAAGCATTAAGAGAAATCGTTTGGAAGAACTGCGTAAAAACAGAAACCATCTGTCAACTGTTCGGTCAACTTTGGCTGACATCGTCAACTAAAGTTGACATTTAAAACCAACACATTGAAATTCTTAACAATGTTTTTAATATGAAAAATGACAGATTATTAACATCATACCTTAGGGGGAATGACCTGGAATCAGAATAACGATGAATAGTTACTTCCGTTTTTTATTAATTCGCTTATTCAGGGCTTGCTTGGAGATACCCAGGAGTTGAGCCGCCTGACTCTGATTGTTGTTTGTTTTTTCCAAAGCTTTGTAGACAGCATATTCTGAAAGTTCAAACAGTGAAGGAAATTTACCGAATAGCTTTTCCAGAGAATCTGCATTACTGTCTCTTAGAGTTAGATGATCCTGATTCACCAAAGCCAGTCTGCCCATTATTGCATTCTCGGAAAGATCCCCGTTTTCACATTGAGCTACAGCGTCAGTGATATAGGTTTTTAGCTCTCTGATATTACCCGGATAGGAATAATTTACCAGATTCAACATCAGGGTTTTGGAAATGGTTGGTTTGTGCTTTCCCATGCTGGCAGCCGCATCTGAAACCAAAAAGTCCACCAATAGTGGTATATCTTCTTTACGCTCCCTCAGCGGTGGGAGTTTGACCAGGTGTGTACTGAGACGATAATAAAGATCCCTTCTGAATTGTTCATCCTTGCCAGCAAGACGGTTCAGGTCCATATTGGTCGCAGTTACAATTCTTGCTGAACTTTTTTTCGCCTGATCAGTTCCCAACGGATAATAAACCCCTTCCTGCACCAGTCTGAGTAGTTTGATCTGCGATGCTTCATTCAAATCACCGATTTCGTCCAAAAACAAAGTGCCATTATGGGCCTTTTCAATCAGACCGCTTCTTTGCTTGATGGCACCAGTATACGCTCCCTTTTCGTGACCAAAAAGAGAATCCGAAAATAAAGTATCATCCAGTCCCGACACATCCACAGCAACGAATTCTCCCTCTACCCTGCTGGCATCATGTACCGCTCTGGCAATCAGTTCCTTGCCGGAACCTGTCTCTCCCAGGATTAATACCGGTTGCCCACTAGTGGAAACAGAATCAATATATTGAAACAAGCCCAACATAACGGGGTTTTGTGTAATGATCCGTGAAAATGCCTGAGGATGACGCAAGTTCTTCGGTAATGCCACGCCTTTTAAGGAAAGTACTTCGTTACGCAACGAATTGATCTCCAGCGCATTTCTAAGGGCGGAACCAAATGTTTTCATGGAGATCGGTTTTACCAGATAGTCGTGAGCCCCTAATCTCAGGCATTCAACAGCAGTTTCGATTTCTGAATTCGCAGTACAGATAATGACAGGAATATGAGGATGTTTTTCCTTGATCTCTTCCAAGACCTCCTGACCCGTTTTATGAGGCATAGTGAGATCAAGAAATACAATGGGAGAATAAGTTTCCTCAATAATGGACATCACCTGACGGCTGTCCGAGATAGTAATGATATCCTTTATTCCCAGCGTTTGTAAAAGGAAACTGTATGCTTCCAGTTCTGATTTCTCATCATCGATAAAGATGATAGTGGTTTCAATATCGCTAAAATTAAACATTTTACATTCCTGAATTCTCTGTTACCAGTAAATGGATGGTAAATTGGGCTCCTGTCGAGTGGTTTTTAGCAGTCAAACTACCGTTCATTTCCTTTTCCACAATAATTTTAGCCATGTATAGTCCAATCCCGGAATAGGTCATTTTTTCCTTGGTAGTAAAATACGGAGTAAAAATCTTATCCAGTAAGTGTTCGGGAATACCGCAGCCATCGTCTTTGAATTCCAGATTAACCCCCTGCCCTTCCCGTGAAACATGAATTTCAATCACATTTGAGAAATTTCCATCAGCTGACTGACCCCGCTTTTCTTTGATAGCGTCGATGGCATTGGCGATAATATTAACAAGTACATGAACAAATTCACTTTTATATCCATATACACAGATCCCCCTGTCGGTATAATCGCCAGTAATCCTAAGGGAAATTTCCTGATGGCTCAATTGCGGTTCCATCAATTTTACTGCATTTTCAATGGCTTCCATAATATCAAATGGGGCCTTGTGCTTGGAAGGTTTAAAGAAATTCCTGAAATCGTCAATAGTCCTCGACATGAACTGTATTTGTGAGTCGGCCCCATCGACCAGTTTCTCAACAAATTCCTTTGAAATGCACTGATTATAAAAAGCCGCCGGAAGGCTGGCAATATAGGATGAAAGTGTATTGAGCGGCTGCCTCCACTGGTGGGCAATCACACCCAGCATTTCTCCCATAGCCGCCAATTTTTGGGCGTGACGAAGCTGTTCTTCAGCGTTTACTCTTTTTGAAATATCCCGAATGCTGGATAAAACAATCTTTTCATTGTCGAGATAGAGTGTTTTTAAGGAAACTTCTGTAGGAAATTCTGTACCATCCGGGCATTGATAGGTCCAATTGAAAAATAATTGTTTCCCCGCCATGGCATCGCTAATAATTTTTCGGGCCATGTCTTCACTGGTTTGACTATCTGTCTGATATTTTGGAGAAAGATCTAAAATCGATCGACCGATAATACCTTTTTTGGGCAAACCGAACAGATCCATTGCCTTGTCATTGCATTCAATCAACATCAACCCTCTGCTTAATAGAATCGCATCATTGGCAACATTGAACAAGGTCAGATACCGGCTCTCCACCTCTTTTCGACGACTGGTTTCCCATTTTAATCCTTCATCCATATCAGACAATGCCAACTGATGCTGTTTAACAATCATACGAAACCGTCGTTTGGAAATGACCAGCATAATGGCGCTACCTACAATCACAGCTAAAGTCAGAAAAATAAAAACCAGCAACACAAACAATACCATCCTCAACACCAGCAAGGAGGCTGTTTCATTAACCAGGGTTTGCGCTTCCTTTTCAGAAACGGTCGTACAGAGAAACCAATCGGTGTTTGATATTTTCTGATAAGTCAGAACTTTATTTTCGTTCTGATATTTATAGGCATAAGTCCCAGAAGTCGTCGATTTGAATTGCTCCAGAATACCTTTCAAAGAAGAATCAACATCCTGAATTTTGACTTTCATCACCAGTTCCTGTTCCGGATGAACCAGGACTATCCCTTTGGAGTCAACAATAAAAGAATAACCGGATTTCCCAATCTTGACGCTGACCACATTCTTTTGCAAGGTATCAAGGATAATATCGGAACTGATTACACCAATAAAACGACCATTTCTGAATAAGGGAGAAACCAGTGCAATCACTAGTTTCCAGGTGGTCATATCGATATACGGTCTGGTGAAAGCAGTTTTTCCTTCGCTGACAGCAGCTCTATACCAGGGTCTGTGTCTTGGGTCATAGTCGTGGGGAGGTTGCCAGTCTGCTCCGTCTATCATGGTTCCATCAGCAAGTCCGATGTAAACATCACTAAACTCCCCTGCATCCATGGCTATTTTAAGCAAACGCAGTGTTTCCTGATTATTGCCGAGCTCCACCTGCATTACCGCTTTTGAAGTGGCCTCAATGATATCCACGTGCTGCTTCAGCCATAATTCAGTGGTTTTTGCAGCTTCCGCTGCAATACTCCGTTGATGGTTGATGATGGTCTTTTCTGTGATGACGCTCATACTGCGATACGTTACCGCAATCAACAATAATACTACAAATAACAATCCAGCCAGAATCAACGGTTTAAAGTTGGTTTTTTTATCCATTAAAATCCTTAATCCTGGAAACACATTAGTTACTGTCCTATTCTAAAGAGGGATACAAGCGGTTAACTTGCCTCCGTTGACTGTCAGATTCGAGCAGCAGATGAAATGATCGATAACATGGATTTCGTACAAAAAATTTAGTGTCAAAATTTTACCAATACCCGGAAAGGATCGTAACAGGTGATAAGAGTTTGTGTCATGGGCTTTATCATGGTTTTTGATATCGCTTTCATATAAAGCGCATGGTCAAGGACAAAAAGGATGTTTTCTTTGTGGCAGAAATCTGCTACCCAATATTAAGTATCGATACAGCCAACAACAATAAACAAATCCGACGTATGCGGGTTTGTGATTTTTTGAAACAAATCGGAGTTTGTTTTGTAGTTTTTATGCACTAAAATACCTCCATCCCGGTTTAAAATGCACAAGTGCATGATTCTGGCGCAACTATTCCGCAGTAGTGTTTAGGCTGTTTGTATAATATCTTATTATGGTCTTTATTATTGGTTAATGGAATAATTTAAAATTACATCGGCCGAATATCATGGTCTTCCTACTATGAGAAGGCCATAATGAATATTAAAAGGCTACAATGAACAGCAATTGCAACTGCTGAGCCACATGTTAATTCTAAAATATTGCGCAAATTAAATATTAATTTATTCTAAAGTCACAATGAAAGCGATAGTTATTAATCAATTTGGAAACCCGGAAGTACTTGAATTAAGGTCTGATACTCCTCCCCCATCGATTCAAAATAATCAAGTGTTAATCAAAGTTCATTCTGCCGGTATTAATCCATTAGATTGGAAAATCCGTAAAGGGGAACTAAGATTTTTATTAGGAGCAAAATTTCCAATAATTCTAGGAAATGATGTTTCAGGCGTAATCATGGATGTTGGAAAGTCTGTGAAAAATTATAAAATCGGTGATGAAGTCTATTGCTTATTAGATGCTTCACCTAAGCCATCTTTAACTGGATTTGCTATAAGTGGCGCTTATGCTGAAATAGCAGTAACAAGGGAAGATACTCTGTCATTGAAGCCTCACTTGATGACTCATCAAGAAGCTGCCTCAGTTCCACTTGCCGCTTTAACTGCATATCAGACGCTCCGATATAAAGCCAAAATCAAGAAAGGAGATAAGGTACTTATTAATGGTGCATCTGGAGGAGTCGGTATTTTTGCCACTCAGATTGCCAAAGCTGCCGGAGGTAAAGTCACAGCCATTTGTAGCAAACGAAATCAAGAATTAGTATGTAGTCTGGGAGCAGATGCGACTTTTGATTATAAAAAACAAAACATTACAGAACTTATTGAAAAATTCAATATAATATATGATGTTGCTGTCAATTTATCGTTCTCTAAATGTAGAAAAATATTAGCAAAGAATGGAGTATTCATATCCAATTTAGCAAATCCATTAAATATACTTTCCAATACTCTTTATCCAGCATTCAAGTTTATGGGTTTCAAAAAGAAGAACACCTTTGCCTGGGTCAAATCATCCGGTGAAGATCTCAAAACCATAACAAAAATGATTGAAAATGGGGAACTTCGAACTGTAATTGACCGTATTTATTCAATGGATGAAATACAAGAGGCTCATATCTATAGTCAATCTGGACGGGTTAGGGGGAAAATAGTAATTGATATAAATACGAATTAACAAATGCGAATGAGATGTGTTTTTCGGCACAATCTCTCCAAAAAACATCTCATGTGCATTTTAGCACGCCAAGCGAAATTTGGTATGTCTTGCGGAGTGAAAGGCCCCTTCCGGTAATGTCCAGCCAATCACCCGTATTAAATGTTACACGTGTGGCGGAGATTATTTGAACTCTTTGAAGTAAGGGAATCGTCGCCTTGTTCCCCTCAACCGCCGCTCATATCGGTATTCGAATAGATGTTTTTATTCAGTTATTTATTTATACTTGAAACGCTTAATCGTCCAAAATGGAACAGCGATTTTACTTATAAACAGACTCTTTTCCGTATCTTGGGTAGTTGTCATCATATAAGGCATTATAAACGAAGGACGAATTTATCAAGAAATTGAATCGGTTTCGATCCGCCTAATTGTAATACCTTACTTAACTGAGTGTCATAAATCCTTCATCTTGAATTCCTTTTCGATTCCAGCGGAAATAACTCCGGATGGATTTGTATTAGTTTCATGATTAAAACCCTGAATTTTCCAACATTGGAATACAATCCATGTATTCCGTCCAGATAACCGGTATGCAATATGTTCTTTTTGCATGTCTTTTGTGTTCACTTTTTAAGAAGATCATAAAAAACCATAATAATAAAATCGTTAGTTTATAAATTATTATTTTCATGGATTTATAGGTATCTCAGGTCTGCTTCTTTATAAAAGTTATACAAATCAATAAAGCGCCATACAGTAGGGTGAGCACACTTTTTGTGCCCACGCGGATATCATTTGCTCTTATTATTCATTCACCCACATTTTAGTTTTTTTCGCTCTACGCCATTGACCATAGTTTCCTGGTCGATCAGTAAGCAAGTTTCCTGTCATCCTGAGGATGGATAGCAAAGGATCTCTCAGGGCCAAAAGCAAGAAATGTTGATGATTGCTGGAAACATGTTTGCTTTAAGTCCGGTGAAACCAGTAACAAAAGATTTCTTTGAAAACATGGAGATTCTTCAGATCGTCGGGGCTCCTATCAGAATGATACTGGTTTTTTAAAAAATTTGGATAAATAAAAGTAAAATCCAAACCGTATAATGCGTGTATTCAGTTATAATCAATCAGTGCATTCACATTCTTCTTCAAACAGAATTGTATCATGTCTGGTTTCTTTGCCGTCAGTAGATTCCAGCCCTCGTTTTTTGTGGGTATCTTCAGCCTTATTGCAGGCTTCCTTACAAGCATCATATTTACCGCCGGAAAGAACGATAGGGGAAAGTGCAACTGAAAATGATAATAGCCATGAACAGACAATAAAAATGATCAATCTGATTGAGTATCTTGAAAGTTTTTTAATCATAACATCCTCCTTTGAATCGCTTCTGATAGATTTGTGTGGGAAGTGTAAAATGATATATCCAGTTGATTAAGTATGACCTTATTTGTCAAGTTATATTTTTTTTAGTCATTTTAATTCCTTCTATAAGAATCATGCAATTAGGACAATTGGCCTTTTTTGTGATAGAATAAATATGTTGGGTTTGATAAAGGAAGGCTAATTATGTCTGCAATAGAAAAAAGAATCGGTGCGAAAATTACTGAATTACGTTTAGAAAAAAAACAGACTCAACCGCAACTGGCAGAAAAGATTAATGTAAGTGTGGAAACGATATCCCGGCTGGAAAGAGGAGTGAATTTTCCTTCGCTGAAAACCATCGAAAAGATTTCAATGGTTTTAGATGTTCCAATGAAAACGTTTTTTGATTTTGGTGAAGCACAACCAAAAAGCAGTTCGTTTGAGAGGGAGCTTTCAAAGTTTATTGCGTATCTTAGGACTTTGGAGGAAAAGGAAATCAGTCTCATTCATAAGGTGTCGAGGGCTGCTTTAAAGACATTGAAAGACTAGTAGATTGAGACGCTTCACGGTAAATGATGGCTCGTTAATTACAACATGAGGGAAATTCATTAGGATTTTTGAATTCCCCTTCATATTGATGCAGTAAAACTGTTAACGACTCCACAAGTTGATGAACAGATTTCAGGTGAAATAGATGTACCGAATCACAGAACTCCAGGGATAAATCAGTTGCCACAACAATTTTAAAAACAGGTTCACCAGCAACTTCATTCTTATTATACAAATCCAATTGCTCCTGTGATTCAATTTGAGTGATTCCAAGATCAATAATATTATTTGCCATTGACAATTATTCGCACCATCTCTTTTCATCCCATCAAAAATATGTGCTGAGTGGAGTTGGTTTTGTGATGATTTACATTGAAAAGGTGTTGAACGGAGATATTAATGTGATTGATGTACAGATTTACCGAATTACACATAGAGCTCATATGCTGAGGCTAAATAAGGAATTTTTAGCCCCACAGTTTTTGTTTTAGATTGGAAAGTTTCTCTGTAGCTTCCCCAACCGAACCGATCATTTCCAAGAGTGCCCCAATGGACAAAACCTCTAGTGTTTTTCCCCTCATAAATGCATTATTCCTTGTTGTAGAAACAATGCCAATAAAACACCCAACCGTCTTCTAATCTAATGGAAACAGAGCTAAAGACGTTTTCACATGATAAAACAAACAAAATCAGAAAAATTAGCTTTTTCATGCTGGTCTGGGGTATGTTAAAAACATTAATCTTATGAAATTCACTATAAAGTGTGCGAATATTGAAGATTCAATTTTATTTCCTGATCGAAGATATACTAATCCATAAAAAACGCTTACAATGAAAACCAACACAATATACAATAGTCCATATTTAAAATGAGCCAACCCAAAAAGAATTGATACCAATAGTATTGCTACATAATCTGAATATTTAAAACTCAAAACAACACACAAGTTTTTTTGTAGAAACCCCCTGAATAGGGCTTCCTCTGTCACACACGTACAAAATAACATAATCAAAAACCAAAGGTAAAATTCTTTTTCAATAAATATATAGGGTTTAAAATCAAATTTACTATCCCCCAAATAAATACTAAGTAAAAATAATAATAAAATAAAAACGTAATATTTGTAAGTTGATATAAATATTTGTTTTAACTCACTAACCTTTTCTAAAGTGCCATGTGTAAAAAGTATTATCAATAAGCCAACCAATGGAGAATCAAAATTAAAAAATAATCGATAATTTGAGGAGGCAAAACTGAATTGATAATTATCAATGACAATCTGATTATGGAACCCCGGTAGTATGAATGTTAAAAATGCTATAGATAATAATAAAACACTAATAAAATAAATCCATTTTATTAATTTATTACTCAAGGTAAAAAGAAAACACAAAAAAATAAATAAACCAATAAAAAACAAGGAATATAGCTCAATGTAGCCAAATATATTGAAAAGCACATAAGACGCCAGAAAGACGGCAAGCGTTATTTGTAGCCTGAATACTCGTAATTTAGCAATATAATTTATAAAGAATAAATTAAAAATAGAGAAAACAAAAAGAAAATATGATATACCTAATTTTAAACTTATATCCAACATATCTACCTCGTATTTAATTCTTTGATCAATATTATGGTATATGGATTTTTGTAGTTCATAAAAAAGCTGACAATAGAACAACAGCGATAAAATGAAATAGGTAAACACTCCACAAGTTGATGAATAGATTTCAGGTGAAATAGATGTACCGGATCACAGAACTCCAGGGATAAATCAGTTGTCACATCAATTTCAAAAAAAGTTCACCGGCAACTTCATTCTTAATATACAAATCCAAATGCTCCTGTGATTCAATTTGAGTGATTCCAAGATCAATAATATTATTTGCCATTGTCAGCTCCTTCAAAATAGATTGTTTGGAACTATTTTGAAGTTATTATAAAAATCTCTACTATAACCATTTAATATCTCATCTAATCAGATAAATACAGTAAATATTAGAGGATATTAATTAAATAGCCACAAACCCCACGAAAAGCATGAACAAGAAAAATCTGTGCTGAATTACAGCAATACTCTTATTAGAAAAAATGAAGAGGGATACTCAACGAGTGATTCTTTTTCCGTTTTTAATGTTCTTTTGTGGATTTCGTGGCTGTTTTTGTAATGGAGTTTAATGCGACGGCCCTGTTCACCTTAATTACTGGTTGATAAACCTATATCAGACACAGTCCTGTCAGAATAAGGGAAATGAAAACTACCGAGCAAAAAAGACCTAATTTTGAATGAGATGCAACAATTTGAACGAATTACCGGCAAAACTTTACTAAGAGTAAAGGAGATAAGAATCAATTGTTTAGAATTTAATGACATTTTGAATAGTTTTTGACCCCATATGGATGTCTTTGATTTAATGTGATTTTTTTAGTACTAATTGGGTCAGTACTTGATGAAATGAATTACAAGGAGTAGGTTTATAGTTTATGAAATGAAAATACTCAACATACATTTTAACTTATCAAACCTTTTATCATGTTGAAATATAATGCTTTTTAACCAGAAGAAAAAAAAAGAAAAAAAACAACAAAAAGAGAAGAAAAAAGAATACAAGCAAAAAGCCAAAGAAATTTCCGAGCAGCTATTGCAGGCGGAAAGTGAATTAAAAAACAAGGGTGCTGTGTTGGAGAAAGATATCAAAGCACCTGATGAAGAAAACGGTAAAAAAGGCTTTTTCCAAAAGTTTAAAAAAGGTATCTCCAAAACAAAACGAATGCTGGTTGGCGGACTAATGGATCTGGCTGGTGACGAACCCATCAATGATGATTTTTTGGAAGATTTGGAAGATAGCCTGCTGGCCGCTGATCTGGGAGCCGGGACCGCTACCCGAATCATTGAAATTGTGGAAAAAAAACTGTCTGCCAAAGATATCCAAACCCAATCGGAAGCCGTTGACACAGTTAAAAGGACAATTTCTGGTATTCTGGACAAAGGGGATTTAAGCCTGCCTTATGCTGATTCCGGTCCTACGGTTTATCTATTTGTGGGGGTTAATGGTGTCGGTAAAACGACTTCAATCGGCAAAATTGCTGCAAAATTAAAAAACGAAGGGAAAAAAGTCCTGGTAGCAGCTGGGGATACATTCAGGGCAGCAGCAATTGAACAATTGGCCGAGTGGTGTCATCGTGCCAACGTTGATATTGTGGCCAAGGAGACCAATACTGATCCATCTGCCACCTTGTATGAAGCAGCCACCAAGGCAGTGGAGGAAAATTATGATGTATTGTTATGCGATACATCCGGACGGCTTCATACTAAAAAAAACCTGATGGACGAACTATCCAAAATGCAGAAAGTTTTGCAGAAAATTCTACCTCAAGCACCCCATGCATCGATTCTGGTTTTGGATGCTAATACCGGACAAAACGCAATCGTACAGACCAGAGAGTTTGCATCTCTTATTGGCTTGGATGGATTAATTGTAACAAAACTGGATGGAACAGCAAAAGGGGGAGTGATTATTGGAATTGTCAATGAATTTGAAATCCCTGTATACTATGTTGGAGTGGGGGAAGGTATTGATGATTTACAACCGTTTTCTGCCCGTTTTTTTGCAGAATCCCTGTTTGAGTGATTGTTTTAAATTTAGGGATGATTAAAAATAACTTCATATAATCTGTTTACAAAAATCTCCAAAACAATGGACATTTTGTAAACAAAATGTGAACTGATTTTTTAGCCGACCCTAAGTCGAAATGGTTCAATTTCATCACTTTGGGGAAAAAAGTTTTTTTAATACAATATTATTATCATTATCTGATTTTCAAGTTTTTCGATGAAATACGAAGGCCCCATATACAGACCACCCAGTGAAGCGGATTCACTATTAATTCAGGCAACTGTGGGATGTCCGCATAATCGTTGTACTTTCTGCCTGGTTTATAAAAATGGTATCAAGTACAAAGTTCGGGAAGTTGAAGAAATCAAAGCTGATATCAAAGAAGCGGCGGATGATTACGGCCAACATGTACGCACCTTGTTTTTCCCGGCGGGGAATAGTATTGCCATGAAAACAGATCAACTGGTGAAAATCTGTCGTTATTCAAAAGAATCATTTCCCAATCTTGAACGAATAACAGTATACGGATCTTCGCAGTACATCGTCAAAAAAGGAGCGGAGGAAATGAAACAACTGGCTGATGCCGGTCTTTCTAGAATTCATGTTGGATTGGAATCCGGTGATGACGAGATTTTGAAACGGATAAAAAAAGGAGTCACGAGTCAAAAACAGATCGATGCCGGAAAATATGTGATGGATGCTGGCATTGGGTTAAGCTTGTATGTTATTCTTGGTATTGGTGGAGTAGAAAAATCGGAATCTCACGCCTTGGAAACGGCCAGGGTCTTAAACCAGATTGAACCCGATTTTATCAGGTTAAGAACTTTTGTTCCCAAAAAAAATACACCCCTTTTACAGGATGTTATGAATAAATCCTTTAAAATGCTGGGGCCCCACGGTATTTTAAGAGAGACACAACTGTTGATTGACAGATTAACAGCTAATTCATATTTGACAAGTGATCACTATACAAATTATATCAATATTGAAGGTAAGCTTCCTGATGATAAAGAAGCTATGTCGATAAAAATAAGAAATGCGCTTAATCAAGATGAGTCGTCATTCAGATCATTTTTTATTGGAAATCAGTAAACACTAAATACTATTACTTTCATCCATCCGGTATTAACCGATTAGTTTCAACAATTTTGAAGAAAAAAAGATGAGTTTGATAAAAGGACCTGCCCAGAATTTAGCGGATTATATGATTAAGTTGAGTCTCAAGCACCATAACACGGAATGGGCCATGGGATTGGAATTTGAACTTTGGAATGAAATGCTTGGAGATCAGGATATTTTATCCAGTGCAGAAATTAATGAACTTAAAGAGCTATCCAAATGGTGCGGCGGTTGGATCACCATGACTTTTGTGTCAGGTAAGGAAACACTGGAATTTATGCTGTTGGATGATTGGAAAATAAAATTCAAAAATGAAAATCCGCTTTAAATGTCAATGTTTAATTTGATATTTCTTTTATCCAAAAGAAGAATCCAAAAAAATGACATATAGGCATCTAAAGGTCAGTCGTAGTGGGCATTTGGCTACTATCACTTTTGATCGTCCACAAAGTAACAATGCGTTAAATATTGAGTTGATGAACGAAATAGTCAAAGCAGTAGAAACGTTTGAAGAGGATGATCAAACCCGGGTAGTGATTTTTACCGGAAATGGCGAGCATTTTTCTGCCGGTGTCGATTTAAAGGATGAAAAAAGAGTCAAACAACAAACTGAAGACACGTTGCTACTCAAATACCGTCATGCCAAAATCGGCCCTCGAATGATTCGTGCCGTTTACGAAATGAATCAGATAACCATTGCAGCCATCAATGGTGCAGCTATGGGCGGAGGTGCCTGCATTGCAACTGCCTGTGACTTTCGGATTGGGGCTGATAATTGTTTTGCCGGTTATCCGGAAGTCAACTTGGCTATGAATCTCAGCTGGGTGTCATTACCGTTGTTGGTTCATCTCGTTGGTCAAGCCAGAGCAAAAAAAATGGTGATCCTGGCCAACAGACAAGATCCCCAAACTTTGTTGAATTGGGGATTTCTGGACGAAGTTGTTCCTGCCGACGATTTAATGAGAAGTGCGGTAAAAATGGCAGAATTATATGCTTTACAAGCCCCCCTGGCGGCGCAAATGGTCAAACGAAGTATAAATGCGATCAGTTCTGCTTTGGATCAGGCCATCATGCATATGGATACGGATCAATTTCTTTTTGCCGTATCCGGCGAGGATTTTTATGAAGCGGTAGGTGCTTATTTTGAAAAGAGAAAGCCAATATTTAAAGGTAATTAAGCAAATTAATGTATTTTATCTAATTTTTACCCAGCCTTTTTATAAACGCAGCAAACAAGTTTGTTTCTTCAATAGCCAGAACGTTATCTGCATCGATCACATCTCCCAAAAGGCCGAGAATCACCTTTCTTTGTTCCGAGGAAAGATTCTGTCCGAGTTCAGTAGTCAATGTATCAACCTTTTCGTACAGTGCGGATTCATCTTTTAGCAAGTCGTTGATTTCAGTGAAAATTCTTTTTTGAAACTCAACAAAATCCCCAAACATATCCTTCCAATGTTTATCGGCAAAGCTCTGAATGGCATCCCATTCTCTATCATGAACTTCTTTGTCGATGGATGACATCATTGCGGCACAATATATAACCAGTTTCAGTTCCGTTTCATTGAACAACGCACTATTTTCCATTGATTTCTCCATACAATGAAATTAGTTATGTTTTTTGTTTTGAGTTCAATAATTAAGTATATTCAATAATTTAATTGTTGCAGAGAAGATTCAATATATCTGAAGATATATTCCAGCATGTCGCCTTTAATAGCCTTCCTGTAATGCTATTTCATCCCAAAAGTATTCACTTTAAAAATAAAATAGACAATACAACCAATACGTTACAGTTGAATGAAAACTATAATACTTGTTATAAGAGTTTTTCAGCAAAAATCTGACAAAAGCAAATCTCCAGAAATATTCCAGTTTGGTTTTTTGTGTTATATTTTAATATTTGATTAATAATATCAATAACAACCATTAATTAACGCCGTAACATCATTTTCTGACATTAAAAATAATCGATCCTTTTTAATCAATATCTTGATGTTACCGTAGACAATATAACCAATAAGCCCCGATTTACCAATCATTTGTCAATATAACGTTTCATTAGATTGTAATTCTATAGACTATATATGATTATTTCAAATTATTTATTTGAATTTTGGTGATATTCAATTTATCGCCAGATCCATTGAAACAAATCGTATCATTTTACATATCGATATAACCTGAATTTATCAATATGTAGAGATAATGACATAAAATGCAGTTTTTATGCAAATTGCCTTTCTTACCTTGAATGGTTACCGTATAAAGATGAACAAATATAAAGCTTTTGAGAAGGGAGCTATTGTTTGAATATCTTGAAATATTTACTTATTTTTAGATTCACATAACAACCACAGGTTTTATAATGTCAGAATACACACCGGTATATATTGAAACAGCAAAAAAAGGATTGTTACAGGAAAAAATCAATCAGGCACGCAGTGTTTTGAAATCATGTACAATATGTCCACGGGAGTGCAAAGTAAATCGACTGGCAGGTGAACTTGGCGAATGTAAAACAGGGGAGGATGCCGTCCTATCCAGTTTCAACGCTCATTTTGGAGAGGAAGCACCGTTGGTGGGTGCTTTTGGTTCTGGTACTATATTTTTTACCCATTGTAACCTGGGATGTAATTTTTGTCAGAATTACGATATCAGCCACCAGGGAAACGGCTATGAAGTTGGCCTTTCACAATTAGCGGGAATAATGCTGATTCTTCAAAATACCGGGTGTCATAATATTAACTTTGTGACACCAACACATGTGGTTCCACAGATCCTGGCCGCTCTTAGTATAGCCATTGATGGCGGTTTGAGAGTACCACTTATCTACAATACAAGTGGCTATGAAAAAATGGAAACCCTGAAGCTATTAGATGGAGTGGTGGATATTTATATGCCAGACTTTAAGTTTTGGGACCCCAAAATCGCAGAATTGACATGCAACGCTCCCGATTACCCGGAACTAGCCCAAAAGACGCTGACGGAAATGTATCGTCAGGTGGGTGATTTAAAAATGGATGAAACAGGCATCGCCATCCGAGGATTATTGGTAAGACACCTTGTCCTACCAGCCGGAATGGCGGGAACGGCTGAAGTAATGGAATTTATCGCCCAAAAGATTTCAAAAAATACGTATGTGAACATCATGAACCAATACAGGCCCTGCGGAAAAGCTTACCATATCGATGAACTCTCCCAGGCATTGTCAGGAAAGGAATACGAACAGGCAGTCAAAATGACCAGAAAAGCGGGCCTTAAACGGCTGGATTAATACAGCTTTTGTTAAGTTGTTTGTATTGTCTATTTTGCCATATTTAACACAAATTCTTTTGGCATGAAAAACTATTGAAAATTCATCAAAGGCAACACTCTAGAATTGTCAGGATATACCGGGTTTCAGAATCAATATATTTGACTGAATTATAAGACCCAAAGTAAAATATCGGCTCAATGGAATATTAAAATTTCAGTAATTTGATTAAGTTAGAAAAAATGAGAAAGATATTAATCATCGTATTAACTATTTTAATTACTCCACATATCCAAGCAGTGTCGTTAAGAGAAGCAATTAATGAGGCGACTAGGCACTTCCGTTATTCCGGGCAGATAAATCCAAACAGTCAAATTGTGATTAGTGGGATCATCAGTTTCCACACAAAAAAGAAGGATCAGTTGACAGACAGGATCGAAACAGAACTTTATTTTGGTTTTGGAAATCAATTCAAATCAGTAAAACTGGTTGATGAATCGGAAAGTATATCAGGAGTTCCCGGAGAAGATACCATCTATATTAAAGGAACATACGAGCAAAAAGCTGATAGAACCACCCTATACCTGAAAGCGGTTAAAGGATTATTAACAGCCGAGGTTATCGATCAGGTTATGATCAGTTTTGACATGTCATATCGAAAAAAAACCTTGGTAGCCGTACTGGATATAGAATCTAATGTTTTAAACAAAGATCAACGAAAGATTTTCAGCGATATGTTCAGAGAAGCATTGGGAGAAATGAACGTTATTGAGATAGCTTCCAGTGCGGATATAGATAAAATGGACCCCGATGAAATACAAAGAGTTTCCGGTTGCACCCGGGATACATGTGCTACCATTATAGGTCAATCATTAGGGGTTGATCGGGTTATCTCCAGTTACTTAAGAAAAGCGGATAGGGATTTTTATGTTATCTCTGCAAAAATGATTGATATTAAAGATGGAACGATCATTACAACCAAGTCAGTTGATCATGATGGAAATCTCAGGAAACTGCGCATTACTTTGAAAAAACTCTCGGAAAAGCTTACCAGAAAGTTAAAAACGCTATCAGTGGTCAAAACGGAAAAACAGGAAAAAAAACAACTCAGGCTAGATATGGTGAAAATTCCAGCCGGAAAATTTCAAATGGGAAACATGGGCCAGACAGAAAATGAAAAACCGTTTCATAGTGTCTGGTTAGACAGTTTTTATATCGACAAGTATGAAGTAACGGTGGCTCAGTATCAAAGATGCACACTGGTAGGACAGTGTCGGATTTCAAACACGAATTTCTGGGATGGCGAACATCAATCAGAATATGATGAATACTGTAACGCCGGAAAACCCGGACGGTTAAATCATCCTATCAATTGTGTGGACTGGAGCAACGCCAATCGTTACTGCCGATTTCTTAATAAAAGACTACCCACAGAAGCGGAATGGGAAAAAGCAGCTTCATGGAGAGATGGAAAAAAACTTATATATCCTTCTGGAAACTCGTCCATAACATGTAAAGAGGCAGTGATGGATGATGGTAGTAGCGGATGTGGCAAAGGCAGTACCTGGAAAATTGGAAGCAAAACAATCGAAGTTAATGGAACCTATGATATGTCAGGAAATGTATGGGAATGGGTAGCCGATTGGTATGGCGAGTATTCAACTGACAATCAAAGAAATCCAATAGGTCCAACATCAGGTTTAAATCGTGTAACTCGCGGCGGCAGCTGGATCAACACTGCCACATATCTTCGTACGACAACCCGAGACTGGAATGATCCGATGGATCGGTTTGACTATGTGGGATTTCGGTGTGCAGTTTCACCATAACTGCACACATCTCCTGCTATTTAATTCCAAGCAGTCCAATTCTTTATTTTACCGTTGGTTTTACTGATCCCGTAATAACCATGTTATAAATATCTTTTATAGGTATCTGCTTTTCTTCCGCCAGTTTTCTGCATTCTTCATATTCCGGGGCGATTTTTAGTAATTTGCCATCTTTATAGGCTGCTTTGGCCTGGATTTCACCCAATTCTGTTTTGATCATAACCGGTCTTCTTTCCAGACAATGTCGATTCACTGTAGTTTTTCTGATTCCCAGAGTAGTGGTTTGAGTAAACAGAATATTTTCCATCATTTCAATGTTTTCCGGTTGGCACAATACGTTTAACATCACACCGGGTCGTCCCTTTTTCATGATAACGTTGGTTAAATAGGCATCCAGAGCACCTTTTTCCAACAGAAGTGGGATCAGGTAGGAGTATGTTTCCGGATTCATATCATCGATGTTGGTTTCCAGAGCAATAAGCTTATTTGACAGATTCGTTTCATTACTGTTGTCAGTGCCCAAAAATACGCGCAACAGGTTGGGAATATCATACTGCTTTTTACCGGTTCCATAACCTGTTTTCTCCAAAGTCATGGCAGGTAGTTGAATGAATTCATCGACCAGACTTTTAATGATGGCAGCACCGGTGGGAGTTACCAGTTCCCCCTTAACACCGGTTGAATAGATCGGAACATCTTTAAGAATTTCAACGGTGGCTGGAGCAGGAACAGGGATAACCCCATGTGCACATTTGACGGTTCCTGAACCAAGATGAAGCGGGGAAGAATAGATTTTGTCGGGTTTCAGAATGGAGATACAGATTGCAGTACCTAAAATATCAATGATGGAGTCGATGGCTCCTACTTCATGGAAATGTATTTTGTCCACTGTTTTTCCATGAACTTTGGCTTCTGCAACTGCTATTTTACTAAATATATCTCTGGCGATCTGTTTGGTTTTATTATCAATTTGGCAATCTTCGATGATTTTATTAATATCATCAAGATTACGATGGGGATGATGGTGTGAGTGGCCATTATGCTCGTGATGGTGGTGGTGCTCCAATATTACATCAAAATCGGTTCCGGAGATACCGTTCACCAGTTTTTTTGTTATCCCTATCTGGTAACCTGTTATGTTAATTCCTTTTAATTTGTTCAAAAACACTTGCTGGTCTATTCCCAAGTCCAATAAGGCTCCTATTGTCATATCACCGCTAATACCGGACATACAATCGAAGTATAAGATTTTTTGCATTGTTTTTTTTAAGTTAAGGTTTTATCAGCTATATGATTGATAACGGAGGCCGAGTATCCAGCTCCGTAGCCATTATCGATATTAACAACAGTGACACCGTTGGCACAACTGTTAAGCATGGTTAAAAGCGCGGAAAGACCACCAAAGCTGGCACCGTAGCCGATGCTGGTGGGAACGGCAATAACCGGTTTATCGGTCAATCCAGCCACAACACTTGGAAGAGCTCCGTCCATACCGGCAACTACAACCATGACACTTGCCTGATCAATCTTGGCTTTATTGTAGAGCAATCGATGAATACCAGCAACACCCACATCGTAAAGCCGCTCAACCGAATTTCCCATGGTTTCAGCACTGACAGCTGCTTCTTCCGCCACTGGAATATCCGATGTCCCGGCCGACATTACCAGTATTTTGCTATTGGTTTTAGTGATTTTACATCTGTTGATCACGACAATACGAGCCTGTTCGTGGTATTCGACATATTTACTGATCTCTTTTAAGGCAACAAATACGTCTCTACTAGCCCGGGTTGCCATGATGTTGCTGTTTTTATCCAGCATTCGGAGGACAATACCTTTTATTTGATCTATTGTTTTTCCTTCACTGAAAATTGTCTCCGGGTAGCCTGTTCTTAATTCACGATGATGATCAACCATGGCATACCCGAGATCTTCGAAGGGTAAGTTTTTAAAGGATGAGATGGCATCATCAATGTCAATTTCACCGGTTTTCACCCGACCCATTATTTCTCTGATTTTATCTTCTTGCATATTTTTGTATTACAATTTTTAAACTGTAGTTAAATGATTGTTTCGTCAAATGTTTTTTAAAGATTTATCAATTCATTTTACCGGTTTTATACCCTTCCAGATCCAAGGTAATGTATTTAAACCCCAGTTTTTTTAACTCTTTGGAGATGGTGTCCATATATTCTATATTGATAAATCTGTATCTCTCGCTTGGATCGACTTCAATACGAGCCAGGTTTTCGTGGTATCGTACTCTTACTTGTTCAAAGCCACTATTTTTCAGGAAATCTTCAGCTTTTTCAACCATTTTTAATGATGTGGGTGTAATACGCTGGTGATATGGCAGTCGGGTAGCAAGACATGCCAGTGAAGGTTTACCGGCTGTCGAGAGTCCCAGGTTTTTGGAAGCCTGCCGGATATCGTCTTTTGTAAATCCAGCTTTTACGAGAGGACTTTCTATATTCAATTCTTCCAGTGCTTTCAGTCCCGGTCGATAATCACTCAGATCATCAATATTGGAACCATCCAACAAATATGTCATCCCCTCTTTTTGGGTGGCTTCCAATAATATGCCAAATATTGCTTTTTTGCAGTGATAACATCTTTGTTCTGTATTACTGAGCACCAAATCATCCATCCGATCAAAAGATATCAGCATGTGTCGAATACCAATTTCCCTGGCAATGGATTCAGCGTCCCTGATTTCCACCCGGGGAATAAACATACTGTCAACTGTTATAGCAACAGCGTTTTCACCAAGAACTTCAAATGCTTTTTTTGATAGGAAGCTGCTGTCAACTCCACCAGAAAAGGCAATTGCCACCTTCTTATATGATTTTAATAAGGACTGTAGTTTTGATAGTTTTTCATTAAATAAGAAACGAACATTTTTCACTTTATTTCTCTCAATTTAGCCCTAATATCTGGAAAAATATCATTTGCAGGTCGACTGTCCATATTACCGGTTTATATTCATTATATCGTCTTTCAGCTTATTCAACCCATAGTTGTTCATATTCTGTTTCATCCAGACTGCTAATTAAGCGTTCGATTAAAGACACTCGTTCCCTAAATGTCAATTGTCTGGTTTGGCGCTCACATTATTCAAGTATTGATGGCATTCTTCAGCTCTATCTTAAGTTAATCCTCAGTTCAAATACTATTATTATTCCGGCTCTCATACAAGCATGAAAATTTTCTTTTACAGAGGATTGGAGAGATATAAAGACAAGCTGTAAAAAACATATCCGGCGATAAATAATAGATTGTATTGATAAAACCAAATTGATATAAAAACGGAAAATTCATTCACAACTTGAAGAGAGAAATACTATGGCGCGTGTGGCAGTGATCAAATGCGAAACATATGATGAAGAAGCAGTTCATCAGGCAGTACAAAAAGGAATGGATCTGTTGGGAGGTGCTAGAAGGTTTGTAAAAAAGGGAGAACGGATTTTGTTAAAACCCAATCTTTTGGTTCCTGAGATACCGAAAAAATGTGTTACCACACATCCCGCAGTTTTTAAAGCTATAGCGAAGATTCTTCAGAAAACCGGGGTGACGTTAATGTATGGCGATTCCCCGGCTATGGGCAATATGAAAAGGGCTGCAAAAAAATCGGGTCTTGCGGCAGTGGCTGAGGAATTGAATATTCTTCCGGCAGATTTTAAAACCGGTAAAGAGGTTTTTTTCAAAGATGGTATTCAGAATAAAAAATTCATCATTGCCCAAGGTGTTTTAGAAAATGACGGTTTAATCAGTTTGCCAAAATTAAAAACTCATGCTCTGGAGCGATATACCGGTTGCGTAAAGAATCAATTTGGGTGTGTGCCGGGTATGTTGAAGGGGGAGTATCATGTAAAAATCTCGGATGCTTACGAATTCGGTAAAATGCTGGTGGACCTGAATAACTACATCAAGCCCAGGCTGTATATCATGGACGGTATACAGGCGATGGAAGGCAACGGTCCCCGTGGTGGAACTCCAAAAAAGATGAATGTTATATTAATCTCCAATGATCCCATAGCACTGGATGCTACGGTTTGCAGAATCATTAATATTAAACCGGAGTATGTACCTACAATAAAATTCGGGATGGCGTCGGGAATGGGGACATATTTGGAGAATGAAATTAATTTGCTGGGTGATTCGATCGATGAATTTACCGATACTACCTTTAAAATTAAAAGAAAACCGATACGATCCTTCAAAAAACAGGCAAAAGGAGTTTCCGGTTTTATTAATGATCGTCTGGTGCCAAAGCCAGTTGTTGTTGCTGAGAAATGCAATGCCTGTGGAACATGTGTTTCTGTGTGCCCGGCAAATCCCAAAGCTATTGACTTGTTTGATGAAGATAAAGAGAAAACTCCCACTTATAATTATAAAGACTGTATTCGATGCTATTGCTGCCAGGAGCTGTGTCCGGAAGGTGCCATCGAGCTGAAAACACCGATGGTCCGTAAGTTATTAAAAACGATTAGTTGATGTTCCTGATTTCCAAAGTTTGAATGGTTTCACCAATATCCGCATAGGCATAATTGCCTTTATACATGGGACCCGGATTAATAATTGTTGTTTCACCAATGGTATCGATACCGATGCCTTCATGTATATGACCGGTGAAACATATCATGGGTTGATACTGTTCAATAAAACGTCTGACTTCTTTAGATCCCACATGCATCCCACTGGTTATTTTATCGACAATTGTGCCATAGGGGGGTTGATGTGAGATCAGGATTTTGGGAATACCGTTTGGTGTGTTTGCCATTGCTTTTTCCAGGTTTTGACCTAAATGCTTTTCTGATACCTCAAACGGCGTACCCTTGTGAGGCGTTGGCAGTGAAGCACCTAATCCAAGAAAAACCTTTTGATCAATGATTTTATGTTTTCCGTTTAAGTTTATATTAATCTCATTCAAAACGTTATCAGTCTCCGGGAAGTCACAATTGCCGGGAACCGCCAGTATTTGTGAATTAATCCGGTTAACAGTTTTAACAATATTCAGGATATCTTGTTCATGGCCAAAATTTGTCACATCCCCAACAAGTAATACCCAATCCGCTTGTTCGATCTCATGGAATATTTTTTCCAATTTATCAACAGCTCCGTGAATATCAGTGATACCTAGTATAATCATCTATTTACCCCCATAAGCGATCAATTAAGGAATTTAAAAATTGAGAACTGCGGTGGAGCAAGGACTATGTAGTACTACGTCCCCGCCATCCCATGTTTTTATCGTCCTGATAAATAGTTTGGAAATAAAATCAATATGTTTATACACAAATCAACTCCAGGCACTTTAGATAGTTATGTTCATTTTAACTAATGCAGGTGATCGTGCAACTCCCGTAATGACGTAACTTCGATATCAGCCAAATCACTCCATAAAAAATGTCCGTTCCTATCTACATGAATGGTAGCTGTTCCGGCCGACTTTCCTGCCTGTAAATCGTACAAGTAATCTCCGATCATGATAGTGTTATCCGGTGATATATCCCAATATTTCAATAGTTTGAAAATTCCATCTGGATCTGGTTTGGGGTGTGTTTCCTCACGTCCCAAAATACAGTCGTCAGAAAAATACTCAAGGATCCCTATCTTTTTCAAGGTTGTGCGGGCATTATCTCTTGTATTGCGGGTGATAATACCAATATGAATGCCAAGATTCGACAGTTGCTCCATTAATACCAGAACTCCATCTGCCGGTTGCGAACGTTTAGCAAGCTCGATTTCGATATTGTTCAGTTTATTAAGTATCGGTTGAGCATCCTTTTTATCTAAACTGCCAATGAAACCAAGAATGTCCTGGCTGTCGGGGATCCCTAATTCCATGCGAATAGCTGGAAAATCATGGACGGGAAGAGTTAATGTTCCATCCAGATCAAAAATCCAGTGCGAACGGCTGAGGATTGATTTTATATCGGCTTTATTTTTAACCATTTATATCTTGTTTTTAGCTATTTAGTAACCGCAACCAGATGTCACACAGTTGCAATTTAACTGAGAATCGTAGAGACTTACATATTATCTTTGAGTCAAAAAGACCTGATTGTAAGGCGTTTTTTAAGATTGCCATATTATTCGATAAATGGCCAATGTCAGATGAAAAAACACCAGATAAATAACAGTTATACACCTGGCGTGAGTTTACGAGTTAGTAATCTTTTTAAAACAACCTAATAATATCAATAAGTTGAAGTTTTTAGCTTTAAAAAATTAGGAAGTACATGCTATTGCAAATAACGCTAAAAATACAAATAGTTACGAAAAGTCATTTTTATAACTCGTAAATTCACGCGAGAGAATATATTTAACTTGTATTATATGGATGATGATAGATTGATTTTACATCTTGATTGATACCAATATTCCTTGAATGAAGTACCAGGTAGGGTAACATGAAAATAAAAAAATTCGATTCATTTGATACTCAGGCAGTTCATGCCGGAGAAACCAGGGAAAAATATGCAGATTCGTTGACCACACCAATCTTCCAAACATCGACGTATACCTTTAAGGATAGTGAAGAGATAGAAGCTTACACCATTAATAAAAAGGAGCGATTTGAATACGGGCGATATGGGAATCCAACAGAAAAAATTGCGGAAAAACGGCTGGCAGCCTTGGAAAATGCGGAAGATTGCGTATTATTTGCTTCCGGTATGATGGCCATCTCCACTACCATATTGGCCCTTGTACATAGCGGTGATCATATTGTTATCACGGATGATTGTTATAAAAAAACTTTGGAATTTTGCGAATCATATTTAAAACGATTCGGTATCGAATGCACCATTGTTCCGTTTGGTGATTACGATCTAATGGACAGATCGGTGAAAAAGAACACCCGTTTTATTTTCTCAGAATCACCTACCAATCCGTACCTCAATGTTTTTGATCTTAATAAATTCAGAGATATCGGCAGGAAACATAACGTTATCACTTTCATCGACAGTACATTTGCCACACCCGTCAACCAGCGACCCTTGGAATACGGTATCGATCTGGTGATGCACAGTGCCACCAAATATTTTGCCGGGCATAATGATATTTTGGCCGGTGCGGTTTTGGGTAAAACTGAGCTGATATCTCCCATTCGAAGTCTTCACAAGGCGCTGGGCGGTGTTATTGATGCAAATTGTGCATACTTGTTGATAAGGGGATTAAAGACCTTTCCCCTAAGGGTCAAAAAACAGAATGAATCAGCATTGGAAATTGCTCAATACCTGGAAAAACATCCAAAGGTATCCAAAGTATATTACCCATTTTTGGAAAGCCACAGACATTATCAGATTGCAAAAGAACAGATGTCCGGCGGCGGCGGTGTGGTTTCGTTTGATATACAGGGAGATCTGGAAAGTTCCAAACGATTTATCGATAACCTGGAGATGATGTACATTGCTCCCAGCCTTGGTGGAGTAGAGACGCTAATTACCCATCCGGCATTGGTCAGCTACTACGATTACACCCGTGAAAGGAGATATGATCTTGGTATCACCGATACTTTGTTCCGCCTGGCGGTTGGCATTGAAGATACCAGAGATATAATCGCTGATCTTGAAAAAGGTTTCTCCAAAATCTAGCGCTGTCTCTTAAAAAAGCAGGAATGGTTAATTATGAAGTTTTGGACAGATTTGTTTTTTTACTGATTTCCATTTTTTGTTCGACGCCAACTTTATACTATTTCTGCTGTTTTGATGAGTTTATAGACTCAACTTTTTCCATCGAATCAAAAACATAGCCATTATCCCCACTAATAATGCAATGCTCATGTTGGTGGTTGCAAAGCCAATTCCGGCAATTATTAGTGATACAAAAAGATCGTTTTTCTCCTCAATATCTCTAATCAAAACAGCTAATTCAAGTCCGGCAAAAAGCAATAGAATTCCCAAAACGGCATTGGGGATGGCTGAAAGAACAGCAATACCGATAGTTCCAAAAGCAATGGCCAAAAAAAGAAATACCAGACCAATAATGATATTGGATCCTCCGGTTCGTGCACCGAAACGATAGTGTGCAGCAAGACCTCCCGAACCGTGACACATGGGCATACCTCCCAAAATACCGGCCACAACATTGGCCAACCCCATACTGGTGCAAAGGGCGCGAATTGAGATACGGTTGGTGGATTCATTTTTGCCAAAAAGCGTAAAACAGGTATCTGATGTTCCTACGACTGCATTGCCCAGTGTTAACGGGACTTGGGGAATAACCAGCAAAAATATGACTGTTGGCAGCTCATCGATAACAGGTAAGTATGTTTTTATGGGTAAAGGGCCCAGCGAAAGGATAACATTATCCAGTGAGCCTGAAAAAATACCGATGAATAAGCCGGATATGACAATAACCAAAGCGGCCGGGAAATGTTTATTTGAAATGAGTAACAAGGCCAGAAAACTACCACATATTCCAATAATGGGATTTAAATGAATTCCGTATAAAAGAGTGACATTCTCGGATTGTTCAATCAACAATTCCTGTTTCAGAATATAGTCAATACCCTTTGTGATGAGAATTAATCCCAGGCCCAGTTGAATCCCTCGCACAATCGGTTTTTGAAAAAATCTGGCTATCCAGTTAATCCATCCGGAAATAGCCAAAATTATCAAAAAGATGCCTAAGATTAAGCCTGAACTTGCCAGTATTGTGATGGTTACCTTGTCCGGATTTGCGATGGCAATGGCGGTAAAAACTTTCAAAGGCTGAACCGGAATGGGAAGTTTGAAATATGAGCCGCAAAAAATATAAAAAAGTCCAACCAATAAAAAAACAGTAGTGAAACTGAGTTGGCAAATCATTATTAAAGCAATTGAGAGTGGGATTATAGTCCCAAGATCTCCCAAAGAACCAGCAAATTCCATTCTATCAAAGGTATATGATCCGATTTTCATAACAGGCTAAATAGTTAAACTTACATTTTAGGTTTTTTATCCTACCCCAATAACCACAGATTCCTGGTCGATCAGTAAGCAAGCTTCCTGTCATCCTGAGGGTGAAGCAAAATCCTGAGGAGGAACGACAAAAGATCTGACGAAGGATCTCTCAGGGCAAAAGCAAGAGATGTTGCTGATTATCTGGAAATATGTTTGCTTCAAGTCCTGTGAAACCAGTAGCAAAAGATCTCTTTAAAAGCATGGAGTTTATTCAGGTCACCATGGCTCCCATCAGAATGACACTGGTTTTTAGAAAAATTTGAACAGGTAAAGGTCAAATCCAAACTCTAAAATGTGTGTTAAAAGTAGTTATTAAATGAATTTAGGAAATTTGTTTATTACTGATTTGTTTTCCAACGAAAATCAGTTTGAAAGATAACGGATCTTTTATCGTGACGAGCGCTTTTTAAAATAGCAAAATTTCTGTAATATTAATTTTTAAAATAAAAACCACCGGTGTTACGGGTAATTTCTGTTTTATTTGTGGGAATTTAATGTCACCCCAATATTATGACAATCCATATTAAATTCCAATACTATAAATATCTGACATTTTGACAAAAAGGAGGTTGGGTGATTTCAATTAGAGTCGATTTTTTATCATATATTCAGCTCGAAACAGGACTCGATAATGTTGATATATATCCCTGAAAGAAAATGCAACCATCCAAGATCTGGTAGATAAATTAATCAAACAATATGGAGAAAATCTGGAAAAATTCCTTGTTCATCCTGAAAAAAAGACAACATTGTATTGTTTATGACCGATAATAAAATGTGTGATCCTCAATTTGTGTTACAAAACGGTATGAATGTTAAGATTATGCCGGCATTGACTGGTGGGTAAGCTTTTTTAGCCACTTTTTTCTTCAGTAAATTTTATGGTTATGTTGTTGTTAATCAATATTTCTGATCATAACGCTTCTTTTATTTCATCTTTGGATTTAGCTCCCAAATTTATCATTCTGCCATGTATATATTTGAATATATGGACGATTCAATTATAGATACCCTGATGACATAATCCACTATCATTTGAATCCAAATAGCTAAAACGTACAGTTAATGATAATTTAATAAAAACAGCTTTTTGAAACAAAAAACTCAAGAGTTGACGTCAATCATAATCCTTACTAATATGTCAATTACTTAAATTTGATCACACCACATCAAATTTTAAAAAATATGGATCGCAATAGAAATTTTTTGCCAAATCATCATGATGGGTTATTTTGAGCATCTACCAGGTTTCTATTGAATTTCCAGTTGGTCAACAATGGAATGGAAAATGGCTGAGTGGGAGGCTTGAAAAAGTTGACAGCCATGGAAGAGATGACTTCCGAACTAAAAAATCGGTACATTTGAGGTAGCATATGAGTAATAAATCAAAAAACCAGTCACCAAACAAAGCGCTGGAGGTAAAAACGTCAAAATTAACAGCAGCCTTGCGGGGAATCGAGTATTATCTTAGCAACAACGGAAGTGATACCAAGGTGGTTCGCGATATTGCCTTGTCCGCCTTAATCCCCAGAGCGAATGGCGATAAGAAAATTCAGCATGTGACAAAAGATGAAGTGTATAAATTTCCATTTTTTATCGATAATATCTTTGGAATTACTGAAATTGAAGAGGAAAACCCCTTTTGGTCGTTTACCATGATGATTAAAGACGGTGGCGAACACAAATTGCTTTTTTCATCCCAGGAGGATGCAGAGGAGATTTATACTGAAGTTTTAAAGGAACAGGAGGCTTATTATACAAAGCACTATTCAATCCAACCTTCCCAAATAAAGAACTAATCGCCGAAGCCGATGTAGCCATTTTAACTTCATCGGTTCCCTTGCCCATGCAGGGCACCTACTGTTAGTTATTTTTTTTATCGAAGAATTTATCACTCAGGATGATAGATGACCGATTCTAACTTAGAAAATAACTCACTTGCTTTGTCAGAGAGCAGACTGGTAATATCAATCACAAAAAAAAGATTTGGAAGAAGTTTGATGTTACTGGTTTCACAGAATTTGAAGCAAACATGCTTCCAGGTAATCAGCAATATTTCCTGCTGTTGTTCCTGAGAAACCATTCGTCGTAATTCCTCATAATGACAGGAAACTTGCTTGCTGATCGCGAACAAGAATCCCTGGTCATTGGGATAGGATAAAAAGCCCTAAAATATGGGTGATTAAAGCCGAATCAAGAACTCTCAATAAAGGGAGTAACAATATGGAAGAGAAACGAAGAGCGGATCGAGTGAACATCTACCAGATGATTCAACTATTTTATGGGAAAGAGAATATTATTTCTTCCGAAGCAGTTGATATTGGTAAGTTTGGGATGAAGTGCAAAGTCAGCGAAGAAATGGTTCACCATTCCCGATTTTTTATGATGTTCGATATCCCTATAAAAAATGAGCAATACCAAATAAAGTGTGAAGGTGTATTGGTTCATTCCACAAAAGTTGATGACGGTTACGAAATTGGTGTTTCATTTGCCGACATACTACCGGAAGATCAGGAGAAGCTGGAAGAGTTTATCCAGGACCTGGACCAATAGGTCAAATCGATTAAGCTGGTTTTGATTGATAAAGATGTAACTTTGATAAATTGCATGTTTTCACTGTGCTGCACAAGCCTGCCTGTTTTTCCACATTGAATCAATCTTTGATCGATCCCCTCGGATCACGTGTATTAATAAGTTAATGGCCTAATATCAATGAGCTTTTTCCTAAACAAAGCGATTTTCAAGTTGAGTCTTCACTTGAATTCTTTACCATAGTTCTTTTGTCTAGCAAATGGTTTTTAAAACAGGTGTTGCATTTTAAAAATAAAAACAGATATTAAGCACCAGTTAATGGAAAAGTGTCCCAATAGCAGAGCTGTTGTCAAAGAAAATACGGAGTGTTATCAGAGCGGTTTTGAATTTGAATACGTGCGTCTTTACCCTGGGCATTATGCCATTTCCATAAAAGCATAATGTCAATAAGTTAAGATCGGGAAAAAATCAGTCCACATTCTGTTTACAGAATGTCCATTGTTTTTGGTACTTTAGTAAAAAGATTATATGAAGTTATTTTTTAACGATCCCTAAGCTCTGCCATCCTGATGAGGGACGACGAAGTTTTTAAGGCAATTGATGTTCAGGCATCGGAGCCATGCATAAACTGAAGGGCATTCCAAGGAGCGCAGCTATACGTTAAAACCATACATCAGCTTTTATATGTTAGTCCGGTATAAACAGACCCTTTACAATTCAACTTGCAGATGAGGTATATCTTTCCAATTAAAATTCAATAGAGAAGCTGCTTCTCGATCAACAGCTACCGGATCGTATCCGGTGATGATTTTATTAACAGGTGGTGAGCAGATATCGCCACCCAGGTGATAATCTGCCAAACCGACCGATGCATCGATTAAAGACAGATCGGGAGATCGATAACGATTCAGCTCTTTGATCGATTGATGCATATTACTGTGAAACAAAGATTTTTTCCATATGCCATAACCGCCGGAGTAATACTTGGGTGGTGCAAATCCCATCATATTTTTTAATGTTCCGGTAATAGTAGCCAATGAATGCGCTTTTAAAACCGGTAAGGAGATGACAAAATGGCTGAAAGCGATTTTGGGCAGATACATCTCTGGAAAAAATGTACACTGATCATTTTCCAGGCGGATCAACGGCTCATGATTCAAGTCAACCAGGCGGATTTCATATTGCTTGGACAATTGGTTGTATCCAAGGATATCAAAGATTTCACCGGTTTCATGTGATACATCACCGCACCCTTCAGCCACCACAATTTCTGCTTTAGAATGAGCCCGTACATATTCAATGACGGATCGACAGCATTCCGCTGGAGTGGTTACCGGAAACGGTGAGGCGTTGATCAGATTTGGTTTGATCAAAACAGCTGTTTGTTCACTCAGTATTTTATCGGCCTCAATCAAGTTCAGAGCATGCGGTATTGATTCTTCGTAAATGGAAAAATCAATTGTTGCAAAATTCTTTTTTTTCATTTAGATGTTCTGTAAAATAGATACTGTCATAAAAAAATGGAACTCTAATCAGGAGTATCAAAATGTGTGGAAGGTTTTCGTTTACCATGGATATTGATGAATTGCAGGAAGCATTTCCTGGAGTCGATTTCGGACTGTATTTTGGATCTAACTATAATGTTGCTCCATCTCAAGATGTGCTGGTAATTCCCAACATCACTGATCGAAAAGCACAGCTTTTTCGTTGGGGACTCATTCCACCTTGGTCAAAGGACCTGAATATCGGATACAAAATGATTAATGCCCGAGCTGAAACCCTGGCTGAAAAACCGTCGTTTCGAAGCGCTTATAAAAGGCAGCGGTGCCTGATACCGGCTAGCGGTTTTTACGAATGGCGAAAAGACGCCTCTGCCAAAACTCCTTTTTATATTCGGATGAAATCCCGGAAAATGTTCACCTTTGCCGGACTTTGGGAAAAATGGCAGAAATCAGCCACTGAGCCGATTTTTTCCTGCACCATTATTACCACCGAAGCCAATGAATTGCTAAAACCGATTCATCACCGCATGCCGGTTATTCTAAAACCGGAAGAATATGAAACCTGGCTGGACGCAGATGAACAGCAGACAGAAAACTTAAATCATCTATTGACAGCCTATCCATCGGATGAAATGGAAACATTTGCTGTTTCAACCCATGTCAATAGTCCACGGAACAAAGGTCCTGATTGTATTAAAGTGCAATCGGCGTAATTCAAGTTTTCTAGTCATCAAAGTCGCCTTCGGGTCCCTTATCGGAGTTGATGGAAGCTCCTTTTTCCATGATTTTACTAACTGTCCAATTGGACGGATCCTCAGTACGTTCTGTTTTATATCCAACGTTATATGATCCAGATTTTAGGATGGTTTCCAAGCCCAATGGTCCGGTGTCTTTCGCGTTCAAGACGTTAACCAGCATGTTATACACAAAATTTTCCACCCGTTGAATCATCCGTTCTCGGATCTCCACGGGTTGCCCCAGGATCTTATTTTCAAACGGCAGATTCAGTTTTTTATAGTTACCTTTTTTTAGGCCATTTTCATTGGCATAAGCAGTCATTTCGTTCCACAACGCACCAGCGACGCCTTCTTCTTTAAGTTTGTTAAACTGACCATGATCGTCCATGAGGGCGTTTCCATAGTCGTTGACCTCCAATCCCCAGGAAACCATTTGCAGGGCGGTTGCCACATTGGCTTTGGTGGTTCTGGTTTTGGCGACAATATTTCGTAAACGTTCCGAGCTGTTACCCGATGTCCCATGTTGAGCACCGGAAACTTTGTAAGGTTCCAGGGCATTGTGAATATCAGCCGTCAAATCAACCTGGATGCCTTGGTCACTAGCTTCGATACCATGTGTAGTTCCATTATTCAAAGCAATCCAATCGGGAAACACTCCGTGTGCGTTAAAACCTTGAACTAAAAACAATGCCTCTTCCACTGTGGATAGTCCATCTTTACCCTTAATCTCCCCAACTTCTGTTTCCAAACCTGCCCAATCCGGGATAAAGGGATTGAGCTTTAAACTGGCTAATAGATTTTGATCATCAGGCAAATGGGAAGCATCGATAGCGATGGATGTGATACCAGCGTCGAACATGCTGGGAATCTCAACCTGCGCCTTAGTGACATCGTTTTCATTTTTGATCCCGTAATGGTCGGCATGGATAGCAACAGGAACGGTTATCCCGAGCTCATTACAGGCGGCATCTACTTGTCTGGCTATGTTCCAAAAGCTTACTGCACAATAAGCGTTGGCGCCGCCCTCTGATTTGGCAATCTCAATGATAATAGCGGAGTTGGCCATTTGAGCTGCCCGTAAGACACCGTGAATGATGATATTACTTCTACCATTGGCAGCCATGGTAGCGGCGTTTCCTTTAAGCAACATTGCCCTGTCAATGACTTTACCGCTGACCAGGAGTGCTTTTGAATGAGGAAATAGTTTTTTTATATTGGGTGGGCGACCAATTTCCAATGCTTTTAAAAAATCAGTTGAATACTCATGTGCTCTCTTGGCCATATGTTTACTCCGATTTATGTTATGAACATATCATTTCTATAAAAAACGCCTTTGAAGGCTATCGCATAAATAAAATCTATAATTATTCAATTCTTTCCTACTATTCTATTTTATCCTACCAGTCTAAATTTCAAGTGTTGAGCGAAACAGCCAGCGAACGGTCAGTTAAAGCTACACCTTCACCAAAAGAACCTCTCCTTTTTTTTATTCTATTCAGCTTTTTTCCATCCATGATGTTTCTATAGCAATTGTGCCTCGACAACCATGAATGTCATTCAATTTTAACCTGACACATGAAACGCTGACAATACCATCTTGGTACAGAATTGCCAAATAAAAACATTTGCAGTTCAATCTGTTTATTAACATCATCGGAAAAATTCTTAGATCAACACTTTGAAATCAGATTGGTTTTTTACAGGTGTAATCACATGTAATCCCATCAGCTATTATTCTGAGTTACAAATAGAGATGGATGCAATCAACAAACGATACGATGATTGAAGAATTTTCCAAAACATTTACAAGTCGATGCAAAGCAAAATGATTTAAAGATCTATATTTTTCCATTTTTTTTCTGAAAAATTTCCCAAATAAGAAATTAGCTGTTTCCCTTTTTAAGCGCTTCCAATTAAACTAATAGATTAAAATACCGGTTTTTAGAAAGGCCTGATATTACTTCCGAAAAAATATGATCAGTTTAAAGCTTAACAGAATTTGAACGATTTGAGCAGTATCAGAACCAATCCGGAACTCCCTGTTGGAGCTTAAATGTCGATTATTAGGGCGGATGCGGAAAAACTTCAAATAAGATTAAAGAAGCGGTCGTTTCTACCCAAAATCAAAAAATTCAATTTGCTGATAAATCCAACTATATGGTAGACTTAAGGGTAAAGCTTTGCTATTTCATAGATTGAGATGGTTGATAGATATGGCGTGAAAGGCTTTTAACAACTTTTGTCAGAAATAAACGACAGTATACCGAGCTATGATGGCTTATGCCCAATGCCATTTGATGTTAGGACAAGATTTATGTAGTAAGAGCAAACCCCTCAGAATAGGAATTTATGGCTATCAATGTTGAAAATTTTAATTCACGTGCTGCGTATACCGGATTGCCGACAATCAAAGTCATCGGAATTGGTGGTGGCGGCGGCAATGTGGTGAATCGCATGATTGAGGATGATGTTCGTGGAGTGGAATATGTAGCCATGAACACTGATGCCATGGCATTAAACTCTTCCAAGGCTGATATTATTATCCATTTAGGATCTGAAATCACAAAGGGGCTGGGAGCTGGCATGAAACCTGAGATAGGTAAAGCTTCAGCTGAAGCAGATGCCAATGTGATTGAAGAGGTTTTGCAGGGATCAGACCTGGTTTTTTTAGCTGCCGGTATGGGGGGCGGGACGGGAACAGGGGCAATCCCTGTTATAGCGGAAATAGCCAAGGAAATGGAAATTTTGACAGTAGCAGTGGTGACCACACCCTTCAGTTTTGAGGGAAATAAAAGGGCAAGTATTGCAAATACCGGGATTAATGAGTTGAAGAAACATATTGATACCTTGGTGACAATTCCAAACACAAAACTATTGGAGATCGCCTCTGAGAAAACCACCATGGCGGAAGCATTTTCCATGGCAGACGACGTTTTAAGACAAGCCATCGGAGGTATTACCAACTTGATAAATCTGGAAGGCATGATAAACCTTGATTTTGCCGATTTAAGAACCGTTATGGAAGATAAAGGCAGCGCTTTGATGGGAACCGGCGTGGGTCGAGGTGAAATGAGAGGATTGACTGCTGTTAAGCAGGCGATAAACAGTCCGTTGATCAGCAAACCTATTAGCGGGGCAACCGGGATTATCATCAATATCGTGGCAGATGAAGCCTTTCCAATACTGGATGCGGAATCCGCCGCCACTTATATCCAAAGTTCAGCCAATGACGATGCGGATGTTATCTTTGGATTGGTTTACGATGAATCGTTAAAAGAAGAGGTATTTGTTACCGTTATCGCTACCGGTTATGAAAAATCTTTGAAGGAAAAATCAGTCCGTCGTTTCCGTCGAACTCCATTGAGAGTGGCAGACAGCATCAAATATCAAAGCCCAAAGGTGGTTGAAACCTCTAAGACAAGCACAAGGTTGGCTGAAACTACACAACAAAATACAAGAGCAGTTGAGACCCCTCTGCAAAAATCAAGAGAGACAAAGACTTACCAGGCACCTACACAAAGAAAGCAAACAGAAGAAGTATCAGAAGAAATTGAAATTCCTCATTTCATGCGTAACCGGTAGAGTTTAAGTATTTTGTATTATAGACTTGATGATGTGTCGTAGGATTACATGTAATTAATTAAAACAGGTTGGGAAATTCTTCATTTATTTTCCATACTGTCAACTTGTAATTAAAGATAATGATTATTCATCAGTAAACAATCGTTTTTAGATCTAATATTCTGTAATAATGAAAGAATCAAAAAATCAAATCGATATTTTGTTGGTGGGAACAGGGGCGGTAGGTAGTTACTTTGGAGGTAAATTGGCTCAAACAACAGCCAGAGTGTCTGCATTGTGTCGGTCCGATTTTGATGTTGTTAAAAGCAAAGGGATTAAAATTGAGAGTTATAAAGGAGACTTTGATTTTAAGCCTGCTGAAACGGTTAACAATGCGCAAGACTATACCGGCCAGCCTGATTATATAATGGTTTGTTTAAAAGCTTTGCCGGAAGTAAATTTAGCTGAAATTATCCGACCGGTGATGGGAGCGGATACTGCTATTGTTCTTGTTCAAAACGGTATCGAGATAGAAGCGGGCATAGCGAAGGCGTTTCCGAAAAATGAAATCATCAGCGCCATTGCATTTATCGCTGTAAGTCGCATTGAACTTGGAGTGGCACGTCATACGGGATCGGGAATGATCAACTTGGGTAATTATCCCAACGGTATTTCTCCAAAAACAAAAAAACTGGCTGATTTGTTTACTGAAGCGGAAGTTCCCTGCAAAACATTTGAGAATATCGCTGCCAGCCGGTGGCGAAAAATGATATGGAATGCATCCTTTAACCCGATATCCGTATTGGGTGGTGGAGCTGATTCCAAACAGATGGTGGAAACGCCTGAATCGGTAAAGCTGGTCCGGGATATTATGAATGAGGTGGCCGCCATAGCCAAATCAACCGGAAACGAAGTGCCGGAAGAGGAGATCGAAAAAGCCATCACCGGTAACCGTAAAATGCGCCCCTTCAAAACCAGTATGTTGGTTGATTATGAAGCGGGTCGTCCTATGGAGATCGATGCCATACTGGGTAATGCCATAACCATTGCAAAAAAGAACGGTATCCCCACTCCATATATGGAAAGTCTATATAGTCTGCTGAAGCTCCACGAAGTGACGCAACTGTCTTAAATTTTGCAGTCATTCTTGCCTTTCAAACCCCATTTAGAGACTATATATTTTTGGCAGGTGTCTTATTTATTCCTGCTGATTTTTCAAATAGTCTCTTATTGGTTGTTCTTTATACCGATTTGTGTTCATCACAAGAAATTTAACCGTGGGAAATATTTTTTCAGTTGAAAAAGGATGTCGCGTGTCTGCTGATGACGATTCATGGTGTAGAAATGAAAAAAGTTAATACCTCCCTTCAGTAATTCTTCAACCTGTTTGACAGCAAAATCAGTACCGAATTTCTCCATATCTTTTGGTGAATTACTATATTTTTCAATACCTTTGACTAGCTCTGGTGGGAATGTAGCACCGGAAAGATCGAAAACACGTTTCACTTGTTTTTCGCTGGATAATGGAAAAATACCGGCTATCAGTGGGACGTTTACCCCGGCTTGATTCAGTTTTTCAGCGAATTCAAATAGAAAACGGTTATCGAAAAACATTTGGGTGACAATACCGTTGGCCCCGGCATTAACTTTTTCAACCAGATGTTTAAAGTCCTCATCTTTTGAGTTATTTTCTTTATGCCCTTCAGGGTAACCGGCTACCAAAATCCCCAATGAAGAATTTTCCCGAATAAATTGTACCAGTTCACTGGCATAGGAGAAACCGTTTTCTGGTTTGACAAACGTGCTTTCACCGTCAGGTGGATCACCCCGCAATGCCAAAACATTTGAAATACCATGGAATTCCAGACATTTTAACAGACTTTTGACCTGATCACGATTCATACCAACGCAAGTGATGTGGGCAACACAGGTGACCTGTGCCAGGTTGGTTAAGGCTGATGCAATCTCCAATGATCTATCAGCGGTCGATCCTCCCGCACCGTATGTCACACTAAAAAAGTCGGGATTCATGTTCTTCAACTTGGCGATGGACTGGTAAATTTGTTTTCGACCCTGGTTGGTTTTTGGCGGGAAGAATTCAAAGGAGACATGGGTGTCGTAATTATATATATCATATAGATATTTGCTCACGGTTTATCCTTTTTATAAGTCATTAAATTGATTCGATATAACAAAGGAAAGACAGTCTTGTTATATTGTGTCATGTCCTCCGTTTTCATGAAGTAGTGCTGCTTTGTTGTTGTTGTTGATTTTGGGCTAAAAAATTATTCAGCATTTGTTTACCGCATTTGGTTAAAATTGATTCTGGGTGGAATTGAATGCCTTCCATGAGATATTGCCTGTGACGGATACCCATAATCAGATTATCTTCTGTCCATGCTGTAATAGCAAAGCTGTCAGGTAGGCTTTCTTTTTCAATAATTAGAGAATGATACCGTCCTACCTCAATTTGTTGGGAAAGCCCCTGGAACATACCTGTTCCCACATGGTTTATCCGGGTGGCTTTTCCGTGGTAAATATCCGGTGCCCGTATTATTGTCCCACCAAAAGCCATACCGATTGCTTGGAACCCCAGGCAAACGCCAAGAATTGGAATTTTGTCATAAAAGCTTTTGACCAGATCAATGATAATCCCGGCCTGATTCGGTCTTCCAGGGCCGGGTGACAACACTATTTGCTCGGGATTCAGGTTATGAATCTCTTCCAAAGTAATCTCATCGTTACGAAAAACAGTAACGTCTCTCCCTAATTCACCCAAGTATTGATACAGGTTAAAAGTAAATGAATCATAGTTGTCAATCAGTAATATCATGCTGAATTCTTAAGTGTAGTCATATATTCTTTGCATGATTGAGCTTTTTCTGTCTCCTTTAAACATTCAAATACATCAATCAGGCTTTCCCAGGCAGGCAGATATTGGCGATTTGAAGCCAGACTTTTAAGGAAATATTTTTTTGCAGTCTTAAACTTTTCATTTTTAAGAGCAAGTACGCCCAAGGCTTGCCAAGCCTGAAAATTCCTTCGGTCTATTTGCACCGCAGCCAGATAACTTGTTTTTGCCTCTTCCTGACGTTGGCAACATTCTTCGACCAATCCTTTCCCATACCATGTTTCCGATAGTGTGTCCAAAATAGACAAAGACTTGGTGTAATACGATAATGCCTGCTCATTTTGATTTTTCAGATATTTTACCCGGCCCAAATTTTGCCAAACCTGGTAGTCGTCTTGACGGAGATCAAGTGCTCTATGCAGACAGTTTTCCGCTTCATCCAATTCATCCAATAACATAGCTACTTCACTTTGGGTGTTTAACAGCGAATAATTGTCCGGACAAGATTCCAATCCTTGGAGGACAATTGCTTTAGCTTTATCCGGTTGATCAGCTTTTAGATAATATTGAGCCTGTTGATTGATGATTTGGATATTTTCTGGTTCTTTAGAGTGCAGATTTTCATAAAGGGTTTTCGAATACTGAGAATGCCCAGAGAACAAAAATAGTTTGCCAAAACCAAGGGCTGTTTCAATTTTAATAACATCGGATGACAGTGTCTTCAGTAATCGATTGGCAAAGGATTCCATTTGCTTTTTTTGTTGGAATTTGGCAAACAAACGAAGCCATATTTTTGGTGTATATGTAACTGATGGGATGAGTCGATCACAACATGAAAAAGCCAAATCGTATTCTCCAATATCCATTAAACGGTCGGCAGTGTTTTTCCATAAATTGATTTTGTTTATCAGAATCGGAGAAGCGTTGGTGAAATACTGATATGCTTTGTCGGGGATTTGTTGCTCCAAGGCAATCAAACCCAATCTCAACCAAGCGTGATAATGGTCCTGACGGGCTTGAATGGTCTTTTTTAAACAGTTAAATTCCTCGTTAATTTTTCCCTTTAATTGAAATCCCTGGGCCATGCGGAACCAAAGTTGATCATCATCCTTGGAAATCGTTGTATTTGTACTGAGAAATTTATAAGCACTTTCCAGATCGCCCCGGGTTAAGTTTGCCTCTGCTATCTTTCGGTTGTTTTCTGTATCAAAGGGATTGGCACTTGCCAATCTAAACCTGATTTTGATTTCTTTTTCTTGCTGATTGCTCATTGCATATAGCATAGCTGCCATTTTGAGATATTCAGCACTTTCCCCTTTAATATCTATCAATTTTTCCAGGTTCTTTAGCGCTTGATACGGGAAATAGTCGAATTGAGAGTTGACCAGATATTCCAAAGCTTCAATATCCGTCTGGTTAGCAGCTACCACTTTTGCAAAACAGGTGGCAGCCTCTTTTTTTGAACCATGATTAAACAATAGTTCTCCCAGATTATACCAGAAATCGGTGTTTTGAGGATTGATTTCAAGGGCTTTTCGATAAGCTGCTTCAGCTTCTTTATATTGTTGGTTTTCAAGAAAGCTGTTACCGAGGTTATTCCAGGTGTTTTCGCATTCTGCATCCATATCCAATGCCTTTAAAAATGCCTTGATACTGTCCTCTAATAGACCTGTGGAATAATAACTGTGGCCGGCCAATTTCAGGCAAAAAACATCGGAATTATCTAAAGCCAGCGCTTTTTCCATGGAAGCGATCGATTCTGAATAGAGACCGGTCAAGTATTGTGCATTGCCCAGGTTTTTCCATAATTCAATATTCTGTGGATTAACATCGGTGGATTTTTGAAAACAGTGTATTGCGTTACTCAATTCATTTCTTTTTAAAAACAGCGTTCCCAAGTTGCACCACGCCTGGTCGTCTTCGGGATTCAGGGAAATGGTATCTTCGTAAGAGTATATGGCACTGTCGATAAATCCAAGCTTTTGGTAACAATAACCAAGATTGTAATGAGACTGGGCATGCTTCGGATTAATTTTAACAGATTGCTTAAAGCTTTCCATCGCCGGTTTTATCTCACCTACCTGGATCAACGCCAAACCCAAATCATGGTGATTTTCAAATGAATCGGGTTCGTCAATCACCAGTTGCCGGAGCATTAATATTTTCCTGATGGGATCTTCCTGAGGATCGATATATCTATTTTCTTGCATGTTTATTCTTGGTATTTCAGATGATCAAGTCGTAATCTGTGTCTATTGTCAAATAGTCGTCGAGTAGAGATCCATAAAGCTACCATAATTCCAAATCCAGTACCTGATGCGATAAGAAACATAATGAGTATCTGGTATTTTACCGCTTCAACGGGTGGGCTTCCAGCCAAAATCTGACCGGTCATCATTCCGGGTAAACTGACAATACCGGCTGTTGCCATGGAATTTATAATAGGTATCATTCCAGAGCGGGCACTTTCTTGTTGAATTTCCCGAATGGCTTCACGACTGCTGTATCCCAACAACAATCGCTGCTCAATAACCGATCGTTGTTGCCAAACAGTCTGTGTTAACCGATCCATGGAAACAGAGATACCGTTCATGGTGTTTCCCAACAGCATGCCCAATAAAGGGATGGCATATTGGGGGGTGTACCATGGTTGGGCATTGATAATGATCACCAAGCTTAGCGTGGTCACAACAAAAGATGAAACAAACAGGGAGCCAGCTCCAATGCTGAAACTCCACCATCCCTTAAAGCGTCGTTTTTGCCGAACAAGAACCTCTCTGCTGCCTGCTACCAGCATGATCAAAGCTATTCCAGTTATCCATAACAGATTGATTCGGGAAAATAGAAATCGTAAAACGAATCCAAGTAATAAGAGTTGAGTAACGGCTCGTAGCGCAGCTATAATAATTTGTTTTTCCAGCCTAATATGCGTCCACCATGTTAATACAGACATGGCTATTAACAGAGTGGCAGCCAGACCGAGATCGAAAGGTGTCAGTAATATCATTATTGGCCAAGGGATTGTTCTTCCAAGCCGTTTATTCCGATAACGAAATGACGGGAGGCAATTCTGTTAATTTGGTTTATATCATGACTGATCCATAATACAGGAGCGTGCCTGATGTCACTGTACTCAGCCACCAGTTTTTCAACGTTGGCGACGTTTTCCGCATCCAAAGTGGCAGTTGGTTCATCCAACAACAAGGCTTCGGGTTGGTTGCCAAGCAGCCGGATTAAGGCCAGTCGCTGTCGTTCACCGGTCGATAGTTGAGATACCTGGTAGGACATAACTTTTTTGTTAATACCTAGCCGGTTTAAGTAAGATTCATTATAAGATGTGAAATGATCACCCACGTTATCAAACCACCAGGAACCTTCTGCCGGCAGCATACCGATCTTTTTTCGCCATTCGGGTGCTTCAAAATCCATTGATTGGATATCGTCCAGATAAACGCTTCCCAGATGAACATCTAGGTCAGCAATGCTTCGTAACAGCAAAGTCTTGCCAGCACCGGACGGACCGGACAAACACACACATTCTCCCGGTTCTACTATCAGGCTGATGGGGGCCCTTTCCAGGAAACTTAAGTCTTTGATGCGTAAACGGCTCAAGCGTTTCTCTTGGATAAATTATACAGGTTATGAAATCTGGTCGGTTGACTTTTGGACAACGGTTTTTTTTTCGGTTTAATTTTGTCTTTGATACACAACCATTTTAATTTGTTGTGTTCTTAATCTTAGAGTCTCCGTTGGTTAACGTCAATTCAGATTCATGTTAAAGTACAGCATTGGCATTCCAGCCTGATCCCGATGTCAATAAGCCAAGTTCTGCTATCTGCAATCTTGAGGAGGGACAACGAATAATCTTCTAAGGCCATTTATTACTTATCACTATTATTAGTTCTGTGCAAAAAGCCTTGCCAATATATAAGAATATATCTGAATTTACAAAGATGTCACCATGGATTCCATTCAATGTTTCATATTGCCCCTTGACCGCACTTTCAATGATAACGATTGCCTTTTAATCACGCCTTTGTAATATTTTGAGCCTACTCTGGATTTAATAAAATAAGAAGAAAGACTTGGAGGGGAAAATCCAGGACCAAAGATTTGTCGGTTTCTCATCTACCATAGATCCGGTCAGTGAAAGTGTTGGCCGAAAATAAATTGGACAAAATTCCAAGAAAATGAAATGGTCAAAGCTATGGTTAAATGATTAAAAAGACCGGTCTATGCGTTTTCAGTTGGGCGTTAAGATAAAAGATGAGCTATCAAAAGATTCGATTAAGGTTGTCCTTCGGTAAAACTCAATCATCTGGCAAACACTACGGATTTCGTAAAATCTTGGCTAAAAAGCAACTTTTATGGCCAATGATTGATACTCCAAGATGATCACAATGAAGAATCTTATTATGATAAATAAGGTTCTTAGTATCGCTTCTGTTCCATTCAGAAAAACAATACGAAGCAATTGAATTATTTTAACTAAGCTCTGGCAAGAATTCATAGCGTTGGGCATAATAATCATCCGAATGAATTTAGATTATACTAATCAGGATGTTATGGATCATTTCTATCGAGAGATATTACAAATTGCTGCCGATGCACTGGCTTTGAGGTATGACTTAAAACATAGTGCATTATATTGGCATGATGATATCAAATTTGCTTGTAAAGCAACCATTCCCTTCGAGCAGATTAAAAAACCCGATGGTGAGAACACGTTTAGTTTAAGCGATTCAATGATCAATGCTGTTCGGAAACCCCTGATAATTCTAAAAAAGCAGGATCACAAAAAATCTTATCTATTGTTTGTGATCCCGCTGTACCAACAAGATCACAAACAAGGGGTTTTGGCATTTTGGGGAGTACCTGAAACAAGTCCGATTGGTGAAACGGATCGAAAGCTCCTGGATGTATTGGGATTGATCTCTTCCCGCATTATTACCGGACTGAAAGATGGTGTTTTGATGCAGCCGACGAATATCAATAATAAAGCACAAATGCCGACAGACGGAAAAGCCAGTAGTATAGACATCGGGCCAACCGGCGAAGATTTGACAGACATGGGTGATAAGGTTGCCATTGATAACTTAACAACCGATAAGTCATCGATATCAGCAGATATAGTACCTGATTCTCAAGATGAAATACTGGAAGAAGTGATCGAAATTGATCCTTTACATAAAGAGGGTGAACAATCAAATATCTCGGACCTGGAACCTTCGGAAGAACCAATCGTAGAAGAAAACGAGGTGGAAGTTGAGAAAACGGATTTTTCGAACGAACTTGCTGAAATCAATGAAAAACTAGCTGAAGCAGAGTCTCTTAACAAAATTCAGTCCGATAGTTTGCAGCTTTTTCTGGCATCTTCCGGGCTTGGATTCCTTTGTTTCGATAATGACTGCAACATTTTAACGGACAATGTTTTAACTACCATAGACTTTTTTCAGGAGCCGTTGAACGGTAAAAACGCTCTTGATGTTCTTTTCAAGTGGGGAACACCTGCAAATATTGATTCGGCTAGTTTTGAGAAGGACCCGGATTTTAATATGATTCGTGAACTGATGGTGTCTGTTTTTTCCAGGATAACCGATCTTGACGTATTAAAAGAACTGCTGCCGGCTGAGATTATTTGTGACAAGCAAACCTATGAACTAACGTATCATTATGTGAAGTCCGAAGTTTCAAAAGAGCAGGACAATGTTTTGGTTGTATTTAATGATGTCTCTCAAGAAAAGAAGCTGGCTTCTCAATTTGCCATTGAGGCAGAACGAGCCAATATGATCATAAAAGTCGCCCTGGATGTTGATGGATATTATCAATTCAGGCAAAGCTCGGAGGAGACGTTTGACAGCATAAACAAGGAACTTTCCAAGCCTCTACAGGAGATTCAACTTAAAAAAATCTTGCACAATATACAGGCAGTGCAAGGTGGGGCTGAGATTTATGAGATAAATGAAATAACTCAATTATCCGATAAAATCGTTACCCGTCTGGAGGAGATGCTGAATCAGTCCGATAATATCCTGGAAGAGCATTTAAGCGCTTTGATTCAGGAATTTACTGCTTTGGAGGATACGTTTCAGCTGTTACAAACACAATATTTAAACAACCTTGTATCAGATGAGCAGTTATTGGATAAAACCATTTACAGAGTAACCAAAACCAAAATTGCCCACATTCAAAAGGATATTATTGAGAACGTTATCCAAAAGAGTATGAAAGAACTGGAAGGGGTTTTTGAAAAGAATTATAAGCCTTTTACACGTCTGAAAAGCCTTGAAGAGATCACCCACAAAAGAATGGATCGAATTAAGGCATATATTTGGAATAATGTAGTCGATCCAAGTTCAAAAAACATCGAAGTGTTGCTGGCTGGTCTGAAACAGCAACCGGTTGGTTTGATTTTAAAACGATACGCCATCATTGCTGTAAACCTTGGGGAACGGCAGAAAAAACGAGTTGAAGTTGAATTAACCGGTGCTGAAATAGAAGTCCCGCTACATACTTTGGAAAGTCTTTTCTCATCTCTGACTTATGTGATTCGAAACAGTGTTGAACATGGGCTGGAAACCATGGAAGAGAGAATCGCATTAAACAAATCGCTGGAAGGTAAAATCAGTATTAAGGCCATATTGGAAGATGGTATGTTGACCATATCTATATCCGATGATGGTAGGGGGATTGATGTGGAACAAATCAAAAAATCCGCTCTTAAAAACAGCATCATTTCCGAAACAGAAGCCAATAGCATATCGGAATCCGATATTTTGCAATTGTTGTTTAATAAGGGATTTTCCACAAAAAAGGACATTGGCGGTACATTTGGCAGAGGTGTGGGATTAAGTGCCGTTGGTGGAATTGTGAATGAATTGGGTGGTACAATCTATATTGAAACGAAGAAAAGAAAGGGAACCCAATCAACGTTTAGTATCCCGTTACAGATGTAAAAACGAAAAGCCATTATGGTTCGCTCTATTAGGCCAAAGATCATAGTTGCTGGTGTCAAGACAGGAAGGGATAATTTAATATTAGGCTGATTTAAATTAATTAACAGGATTAAGTAAGTGATGAAAAACACCAAACAGGCTATAAAGCTAAATAGTTCCTTAAATCAGAGAGCAGCGAACATAAACTCCTCGTAGTATAAAGAAGTATGCCGCTTGAATAATCTCAGTGGATTTTATACTTTTGGGCTGCCGGTTTTTATTTCATACAATACATCTAATAAATTAAAAAATAGAATATTCCAGGAGTGAAATGGAAAAAGAAATCACAGTAATTGAAGCACGAGATTTAATAAAGTCACATAAAGAACTGCAATTAATTGATGTGCGTAGCAAGGATGCGTTTAGTAGCTATTCCTTGGAAGGATTTATCAATATTCCCTTAAATAAACTCGGACAGGAGATTCCAAACCTGGATGGAAAGAAAAGAACCCTGATTATTTGCAGCGATGGTAGTCAAAGTCTTGAGGCATTGAAGCTGCTGGAATCATGTGGAATCAGTGCTCAGGTAGTTCGAGGCGGTCATGCCGACTGGAAGAAAATCATTGGCACCCCAGAGCAATAAATATGATTTTAACTTTAATAAAATTTTAAAATTATAATCAGTGTTCACCGCTGATTAGAGAAAGCCTCTTCCCATTGGCATGAAGTCAGGAGTCAAAATAAAACCAAACCTATTAAGATAAATATCCTGCAAGAAGAATCTAATCTTTATAAAAAATCGTCCGATGCGACATAAAGTTTTATTTCAAATTGACATTTTTAGATTCAATAATTGGCTTTTTCCAGGGAAATAGCCAGATAATATGCGCATTAATCAGCAATTTGCTTTATAAAAGGTTTTTTTGATAGAACTAACCAGGATGCCCCACATAGAATACCGATAATCAGGTTCAAAGTGCCCAGTCCAACAGTAAAGCTGGGCCAATTTAAAGAGATTAAAAACATGCCTAAACTTCCGTTTAATAGTCCATAACAAGCTATCAGCGAGGATGCAGTTCCGGTATCTCCTTCCTGTTGATCCAGCATCAGATTCGCTGTCGGGGGACGTACCAACATAATGCAAAGAGTTGACGGGTATAAGCAAGCCGCAAGCAGCCAAGGGCTCATATTTCCTAAGTTAAGAATTAAAATTCCGCTCAGAGCGACAATTGAATAAGAACCAATGATCAATGTACGGCGTTGAAAATACTTGATAAGATGGATGTAAAGTAACGGTCCGATAAATCCGAAAATTGCATTAGAAGCAAAGAAATAGCTATATTCCTGTTCTGATAAGCCGAAACCATTAATATAAATATAGGAAGATGAAGCTACAAACGCCATGAGTGGGATGGTTATCATGGAAAATGTTAACAGCAATAATGAAAATCCTGGGTTTTTCAAAACAACCGGTATTCGGCTGATAACCTGTAATACGCTTCCTTTAAATGGATTTTTGTTTGTTTCTTCAAGCAAAATGCTCAGGAAAAGCGCACAAAATCCAATTCCGGCAAGTGTCCAGAAAATACCATGCCAGGTTGTGAACCTCAGAATCTGAGCCCCCAGTATGGGAGCAACGACCGGTGCAAGAATAATCATTGCTTGGACAATAGCCAGTACGGTTTCTCTCTGTTTTCCCGCATACATGTCTTTGATGATGGCCATGGAAACGGATGTTGCTCCACTTCCGCCTATGGCTTGTAATCCCCTGAATAAAATTAACTGATATATATTACTGGAAAGTGCACATCCAATACTACCCAGGCAAAAAATAGCAAGCCCTATTCTCAGTATTCGTTTACGTCCATATTTATCACTCAAAGGCCCCCAAAGCAGCATGCAGATTGCGTAAAAAACAAAAAACACTATAAGCGTAAGGTTCACCAGAGCAACAGAAGTGCCTAATTTTTTTGACATTTGGGGAAGAGCAGGGAGGTAAAGGTCGATAGAGAGGGGGATGAAGGCACTTAATAGAGCCAGCAGTACGATCAAACCTTTATCTCCAAGAAATTTTTGCTGAGTGTTGGACTCTGACATGTTTAATTTGTTTCGATAGATGTATGAATTGTATTTAATTTGGAATTAAAATGGTTATTCACTTACTCATTGTTCAACTAAATGAATGAAATATCTAGTTTAAGTAGAACTGGGAAGGATTATGAAGTGCACATTTTTCCCCACTATAAAGCTCTTTCTTGGTTTTTTACAATCCAAAGTCCGAACTCAGTGAAACGCTTATCGGACTCTTGAAAACTATTTAAAACCATATGATGCAAAAAAGATACTTTGTGGTTTCCACAACTATTTTTACAACAAGACTGTAAGTAGATTTTCAAGAAGGAATTTGTTAATAAAATGATTTTTGAAATAACTTGACGTTTATTTGTCTGTAACATTCCAAACCTGTTAAAGTTTGTTCAACGTTACTTTCAGGCGATCAAGCGCACTAATGATGTATTTTGTTGGACAGGCAAGATTCCAGCGTTCAAAACCTTCACCCTGCTGTCCGAAAATGGAGCCTTCATCAAAAAACAAATTGGCTTTTTCCTTCAGAATCCTTGCCAGTTCATGACATTCCATACCTAGTCCGTTAAAATCCATCCATAAAAGGTAGGTGCCTTCCAATCGGAAAACCTTGATTTGAGGAAATTCCCTACTCAAAAAATCGACGATGATCCTGCGGTTAGTGTCTATCAGTTTGATCACTTGTTCAAGCCATTCTTCACAGTTTTCATATGCCAGACGACAGGCTTCCATACCCAAGATATTGCATTTTGGGTTGCCTTCCGTAGTTAAAACTTCTTTCCAGTAGATATCGCGAATTTCCCTGTTCGGAATAATGAGACTGGAGACTTGCAGCCCGGCCAGGTTGAAGGTTTTGCTTGGAGCAGTACAGGTAATTGAATGCTGGGCAAATTCCTCACTGAGGGAGGCGAATACAGTATGGCGGTAACCAGGCATGATCAGGTCGTTGTGAATCTCGTCCGCCACAATCATTACGCCATTATCGATGCAGATACGGCCGATTTTTGTCAGTTCTTCCGACGTCCAGACCCGGCCTGTAGGATTATGGGGACTGCACAGGATCAAAAGTTTTGTATTGGCAAGCTTGGCCTTTTGCTCAAAATCATCGAAATCGATTTCATAATGGTCTCCCCTGATGAGAAGCTTATTGTCCACCAAAACCCGTTTGTTTCGTTGGATTGCGAAGTACATGGGATAATATACAGGAGTCATGAGCATAACTCCCTCCCCTTCCCTGGTGAATGCTTTCACCGCAGTAAAAAAAGCATTAATAACACCGGGAGCGTCTTTCAGCCATTCGGCCTCGATTTTCCAGTTGTGGCGGCGAAATATCCATTTCTGGATGGCTTTCCGATGGATCTCTGTCGGCATCGCATAGCCCAAAACGGAACGATCCAGAAAGTCTTTCAGTCCATTAATTATTTCTGGCGGATTTAGAAGTTCCATATCCGCCAGGGAAAAAGGGATTACGTCCGCCTCCAAATGAGTAACTTTGGTCATTTCATCCCATTTGAAGCTTCCGGTTCCAATGCGTTTGATTACCGTCTCGAAATCGTATTGTTTCATTTTCTTCTCCGATTTTTGAACGTTCTGCTTTTCCAAACGACAGCTTCTATTTCCGCCAATGCATCTTTGGGTAATCCGGAGAATTCAACTGTCGAACGTGCCAGGGAAATATCACCGTTGAATGGGACTTCATAGGTCCGGTTCATTGGACCCAAATTGCTCATGTTACTTAAAAAAACTGTAGCTTGATAAACCTTGTCAATGCCTGCGCCGTTGTACAACACATATTTGAGATTTTTGAGTATCTGCTCCGTCTGCTTTTTTATTCCTTTGGGCATGGTTCCGGTTTCGAGGTCTATCGGCAGCTGGTCCGAAACAAATACCGGGTTTAGACCGGCGGTTTTCCGGGAATAGGGTCCGATGGCTGTCGGAACTTTTATTGTTTCAAGTTTTGTTTTCACGAATATGCTTTCCTTGTTAAATGATTTGCGGATCGAAGTTTCGGCGTTTTTCGATCCGCTTTTTGTTTTAAAGTATCGAATTCAGAAATATAAAGTGATCTCAGACTACCTAACTGATTACGATACCGTCGGCGGCTAGCTCTTCATCGGTTTCATGCTTGCGGCCCCAACCGGAGAGGATGGCGAACCAGTATACAACCACAAGCGCCATGCTATAAAAATTGTAACCGATAAACTCTATCGGGTTGTAGCCTTCATCGACAACACCACTGGCTACGGCAAAAGAAGCCAGAACAATACATCCCATATTGGTTGGGACCAGATAGCCGACACCGCACCCCAGGCCATCCAGAAAATTGGCGGCCCTGGCCCGGTCAATTTTAAATGGACGCAAAAGATTGCGGATGATTGGTCCGCAGAAGGCGATTGCGGATGTACCGCTGCTGATGGCAATACTCATGATACTCACCATGGCACCGGACGCAATCTCAGCAGTCATATCGGATTTGGCAAACTTCCGCATGCGCAAAAGCAAAGCATCGAGAACTCCTGCATCGCGGATCAGGCTGACAACAATGAAAATGAACATGAGAAAGACGATAGCATTGAGCATTCCTCCAAAAGCGGAAGCGATCAGACCGTCCTTGGCGACTAATGTCTCGAAACTCATATAACCGAAGGCGAACAGCATGACAAGGCCGACTAGTTCGGCGATGAGTAGGGCGGTGAAGAGATTTGCCTTTTTCAGCATAAGGACCACTACGAGAACAGGAAGGATCAGAAACAGGAGGCTGGATGCATACGTTCCATCTGCAACACCAGCAGTTGCGGCGGCTACATTGGTAGTATTTATTCCTACGATAATGAATGCTATGGAAGCTGCAATTCCTCCGACCAGCGAATATTTCAACCTCGATTTTACAACTCGGATTACGCTGACTTCCTGAGTCAGAGAGGAGGCAATCGTGGTATCCGAAATAGGCGCCAAGTTGTCGCCGAAACAACTGCCGGAAATTATTGCCCCGCAGATCACGTTGATATCACAACCCATGGCTGCCGTTACCGGTATCATTACAGGTGCGATGGTCGTTAAAGTCCCGGCGGCGCTGCCAGACGCGCTGGCCAAGGCGACACCGAGCAGGAATATAAGCAGGGGCATCAGTGAAGGATTCAGGTTGACCTTCGAAGCAGCCCAAAGCATGGCGGGAACCAAATGCGATGCAGTGAGAATCTTCGACAAAATTCCGGCAAGCAGCAAACAGGCAACCAAAAAGGCAAATACATTGTCTTTGATGCCGCTTAGAAGGGCATTTTGAAAAAGGGATTTGTCCCGATAAACTAAAAAGCCAATGACAACGGCGGCTAAACCGGCACTCCAGAAATTTTTTGTGGAACGCATCCCACTTACGGCAAGAATGATCATGACCAGGATCATTACGATAAGCGGCATCACACCACCTATGACACCACCATAGGTTACGGAGTTTTTGCTTGCTTTAATCTGAGCATCAGGCATAATATTTTCTTCTCCTTTCTTAAGTTTTGCCCATTACAGGTTCGAGCCCTGAGGCTCCTCTAATGAACGGATAAAAAATAAAACTTCCTCTTTGTCGAGGAGCAAAGTCGCAAAAGCCATGCCATGGTGATATTTGGTTGTTTTTTTAAAGGATTCGAAAAAAGGAATATGAAAAGATTGGGATTAGCGGGATTTTAGTTTATCCCGATAATCCCTTTTCCGTGGATGACAAAATAATTGATGACCGAACGATTTACCGGGAAGTTCCCTCTTTTCTTATTACACATCCAATAAAAACATCAAAGCGGAAATACGGCACTGACAAGCTGTCTTCACAGACGATGAGACTTCTTATTAAAAGATATCAAAGGAACTTAGATGAAAGAGATTGCCATACTGACCTATTCAGAAGAAGCCGCCATTGTTTATTATAATGATCTCAACAAACTGCTGAAGAGTAAAATCCACATAACCAAATACAGCGTGGAAAAAGATATCGTTAACCATCGTATCGAGGCAGATCTGGTAATCATTTCCAACTATGATCTTTATGACCTGATAGAGCGACAAGTCTCTGATGATGTACAGATAATGATTCCCAATCTAACCATCCTGAAAAGCAGTTTCCAGCTTATTCGGGATCTTCCAGCGGGAACAAAGGCACTTCTTGTCAATGCTAATTTTAATATGGCAGTACAAAGTATTGAGCAAATTTATCAATTTGGAGCAAGACATATTGAGTTAATTCCATATTCTCCCTACCTTGAAATCACCAGTGACATCACAATAGCCATTACTCCGGGGGAAGTACTGAATGTTCCAAAATGGGTGGAACAGGTAATCGACATCGGATACAGGGTTATTGATATAAGCACAATAATAAATATACTTATCCATTTCAACATAGAGGAGCTGTTTAATACCGAGGAAACAAAAGCGTACTATCGGAAGATAATGCCACAGAGCTGCAATCCGAGGTTTATCACCAAATACAATTCCTTCAGCATGAACGATTTTTTAATAGCCAATTATAGATGTGGCATTATCGGATTCAGCCCAAATGGGAAAATTCTGGTTTATAACAGTGTTGCAGAAAAAATTCTCGGCTATAAAAAATCTTCAGTGATAGGAGAAAACATCCTTAGCCTTTTTCCCGAACCGATAATCAGAAAGACGATTAAAAATCTCAAACCCATGCAGAAAAAGCAAATCAGAATAAACGGTCAGGATTTGCTTATTGATATTAATATAGAGCTCGTCAGGTCCACAAAAATTTGCTACTTAATTTTCAAGCGTGTCCGAGAATCGGCCATAAAAATGCCGGATTATAAGAATCAAGCCATCGGTCATGGGTATGTTGCCAAATATGTTTTCAGTGATATTATTACTCAAAATAAAGAACTAAAAAATTTGAAAAGAATCGCAGAACTCAATGCTGCCTTTGACTCCTCAATACTGATCCTTGGCGAAAGCGGAACGGGGAAAGAACTCTTTGCCCAAGCCATCCATAATGCTTCGGAACGAAAAGACAATCCCTTTGTCGCTGTTAATTGTGCAGCCGTAGCGGAGAGCCTTCTTGAAAGTGAACTATTTGGATATGACGAGGGTGCTTTCACCGGTGCACGACGGGGAGGAAAAAAGGGGCTGTTTGAGCTGGCTCATTCCGGTACTTTGTTTCTTGATGAAATCGGTGAAATGCAGGTCCATTTGCAAGCACAACTTCTGCGGGCCTTACAGGAAAAAGAAATCATTCATATTGGCGGTAATCGGGTAATTAGTGTTGATGTCAGGGTTATTGCTGCAACAAACTGCAATATAACACAATTGATTCAGGATGGCTCTTTCAGAAAGGATCTTTTTTATCGGCTTAACGTCATTACTCTGAAGATACCGAGCCTAAAAGAAAGGAAGGAAGATATTCCCTGGTTGATTGACGAGTTTAAAAGGCAGATGGGAGGCAATTTTTCTATTCACCCCACTATAATGGAGGAATTTCAAAAACATAATTGGGAAGGCAATGTCAGGGAACTTCGTAACTATATCGAATATTTAAAAAATCTAAGAAAAACCAGTATAGATATCGAGGATGTTCCTTTTCTTCAGAGTCGGAGAGACATAAGTACTCTGTCCGATAAAAAAGACATAGATCGAATGCAAACATGGAAAGAGGAACTTGGGCATAATCTGTCGGAGACTCTCTATATCCTTGAGGTTCTAACTGAAGCACAGAAGAGCGGAAAAATACTGGGCAGACGGAGTATAGCCGAACTCTCTCGGAAAAAATATAAATATTTATCTGAGATGAAAATACGTTCGATACTTTACAAATTGAAAAGCTTTGGCCTCATTATAGTCCTCAAAGGAAGGGGTGGGACACGGATAACGGAAAATGGGATCAGATTTTTAGAAGTTGCGACATTAACCGACTGATCTTACATTGGTCGGTTCTGAAATCAAAAAAGGTTGTCGGTTTATAAACGTTTACCTCTGTTCCGTTAAGATTTTGTAATTGGTGTTTACGTTTTGAGTTAGATACAAAAATTAACAAACAGAGCAATCGCATCCTTGTTGTTCGCACGGGTTATGGAACCGTCTCAGTGTTTTTCCATCAACGGTAATGACTTCATCAGACGTTAGCGATGCAACTGTTTTAATCCATTCTTAAAAACAGTTTTGGAATTCTTTAGGATTCAGCAACGAAAATAAGCGGCCAAACGTATCATGCAAGGAGATTCCGTTAGATACAACTCTTTGTTATTTTGTCAGGCACAGAGATTCAGTTTACTATTTTCTTAAAGAGAACCTCCCAAAGCTAGTTTTAGTGAGTTATTGATATGTTTTTCCATCGCAGTAATAGCAATTTTTTTGTTTTTTTCTTTTAAAGCCTGTAAAAACGCCAAGTGTTCATGTACTACCCGGACAACATTATCGGTAGTAACACGCAAGTAGCTTTGTTTGGCCATTCTGACTTTTATGGAATTAACTCGATATACTTCGGTAATCAGATCATTTTTCAAAAGACTGATTAAGTTTTCATGTAATTGCCAGTCCTTAGTCTGCACTTGATCAGCAATTTCCTCGGTCGGGCTTGCTTCCAGTATTTCCAGGAATCGCAAGTGTTCTTTGATCCAAGCGTTTAACATTGAATGGTCAAGTTTTGTTATTGCTTCATGGATCGCCTCTATTTCTAAAATTCGCCGCAAATGATAAGCATTGCGTACAAAGGCTACATCTGTCGAAGGAATCATGAGACCACGCTGCCGAAGTGTGATAATCAAACCTTCAGCTTCAAGTCTGGGGATGGCTTCTCGAATCGCTCCCAAAGTTGAGCCTGTACGTTCCATCAACTCCCTCTGGCTGACCACCATACCTGGTGTTAGAAGGCTATTGTTCATCAACGTAATGATTTTAATGTATGCTTCTTCTCTCATTGTCATGGCTGGTTTGCTAATTGGCATGGGTTTTAAGCAATAATATAAATATAATACTAAAACGAACCGTACTGTTGCGAAGAAAAATTGTCAAACTACAACATTTCCGATTTAATGAAAGTGTGAAAGATGTATCGCATCGATTCTCACTCTGTAAAATATACAAAATCCGGCTATATTTGCTGTTCTGTTTTTGAAACCTTGATACTATTGCAATCACGGGGACAATTCCAGTGCAAATTGTTTAAAAAAAATGAACAGCTTATTATTCAGTTATGATTTAAAGTATATCAATAGTTAAAAGAACGTTTTTAAAAAAAAACTTGACTAACGACATTCACTCAGTTTATCAGTGATTAGTGAACATGCAATATTTTATAGCATGCATACATGTCACTGCGATATAGTTAACATGTTAATAGTCACATATTACCATGTCAATTCATTTGTTTTGATCCAAATTGCTAACACTAACAATAATTGGAGAAACCTATGTTTAATATTAGAAAAAGTCTGATAGCCCTTTTGATTACAGGGGCTTTACTGGTATCAACCAGTGGAATGGCATTTGCGGCAAAAGTTTATTTTGCAACAACCTTACCCGAGGCTGATAATCCGGAAACTAGGGCTATGAAAGTCTTTAAGACGTATGTAGAGTTTCACACGGCTCGTGAAATACAAGTACAACTACTACACGGTGGAGTAGGAGGAGATCGTGAAATACTTGAAAGTATAAGAAACAATGTTTTTCAGATTACGGCAACAACGGGTGGGGCTTTTGCCTCATTTTATCCAAAGGTTCAAGTGTTCAGCATTCCTTATCTGTTTCGTTCAGCTCGCACCGCTATATACTTCATGCGTAACTCCGATGTAATGGCAAATATGGTTGAAAACATGGCTAAACAAACCGGCATTCGCGTCGTTGATTATGCGGCTGATGGATTTCGCAATTTTGTAAACAATGCTCATCCGATTAAAACTCCAGCGGATCTTAAGGGATTAAAAATGCGATCAATGGAAAGCCCCGTAATGATTCGCCTGATGAAATCGTTTGGTGCTGCTCCAACACCGATACCTTTTCCAGAGTCAGCGATGGCGATTCGATCAGGAGTTGTCGATGGAGGAGAAAATCCTCCTTCAACGATAATCAATGGCGGTTGGGGAGAAGTAATCAAATATATGTCAATGGACGAGCATATCTTCTCACCGGTGTTTGTTGCAACTAATGATTCCTGGATTAATGGACTTTCCCCTAAAAATCGCGGTATCATATTGGAAGGATTGGATCTTTACTCTGCTATCATGATTGCGGGTAAGGGCGAGGGATATCTGGCCGATACCAAGCGTATTGAGAATATGGGTGTCAAAGTTTATGTGAATACTCCCAGTGAAAAAAAAGCGTTTCGAGATGTTGCCCAAAAACCTGTCCTTATATTTTTGCGGGAAAAACTCGGGAAAAAATTTGTCAACGATTTTGTTGAATCGGTTCAAAAAACTGAAGCCAGTCTGTACAAATAAGAATAAAAATTCAGCAGGAACTTTTTTGAAATCGACTCATAAAATCTTCCTGCCATTCTATAAAATTTGTTGATATTTTTTGTTTTTTTTCCTTCGACATTGGCAGTCAATGCCCAGTGATGGTGACGGAGGTACTTTCGAGGGAGATCAGTCAATCAATGGAACAATTATTCAAACGACTTGTCGGATTAAGTAATACAGTTGCCTGGATAACCGAGTCCATTAGTGCGTTACTTATGGCAGTTATTATTGTAGTCAATATGCTTGCAGTCATTTTTCGATATGGTCTCAATAATCCGATCGGTTGGAGTGAAGAGGTGATGCGTTACGGAATGATCTGGGCAGTATACCTTGTTGTTGGTTCCTCGATTTTACGAGGAGAAGATATGACAGTGGATCTGATCAAAGCCATACCATCACGTACTGTGCGCCGCATTGCGAATATTATCGTGCTGTTTGTGACACTTTTGTTATCTGCCGTAATTCTGATATACGGTATCCCGTTTATCATGGATACGGGACAAGTATCGCCATCCATGCGTATACCAATGGCATTTCCCTATGCTGCTGTTGTAGTCGGTTATTTTTTAATTGCATGTCAAACGATTGCGAAATTTATCAATATGAAACATGAGGAGCAATCATGAGTCCGGCAATTTTATTTTTCAGCTTCATGCTATTGGTAGTCATCGGTACCCCAATCGCTATCGCATTAGGAATGTCTGGAACACTAGGCGCCTGGTTTGCCGGTTTCCCGATGGTAACAATTCCGACCAGGTTTTTCACTTCACTTGATAACTTTGCTCTTTTAGCAGCACCTTTTTATATTTTTGCAGGTGAGTTGATGAATCGGGGTGGTATCGCCGAAACACTGATTAGTTTCGCCGCTCGTCTAACTAAATTTTTACGTGGTGGTACAGCCTACGCTAATATCCTGTCTTCGATATTTTTTGCCGGTATATCTGGAACAGCGATTGCGGATACGGCTGCCCTGGGAAAGATTTTCGTTACCGGAATGCCGAAACAGGGGTATACCAGAGATTTCTCAGCTGCCGTAACTGTTGCCAGTTCGATGATAGGGCCGATCATTCCACCTTCTGTGATAATGATAGTTTATGCATCGGTGGCACAGGCCTCGGTTATTCAACTCTTTCTAGCCGGAATTGTGCCGGGTATAATGCTGGGATTTGCTTGCGCTATGGTTGTCTTTATTCGTGGTTTGGATGGTAGTCTTCCAAAAGGAATAATTCAAGCGACTAATAAAGCGCCCGGTCGTATGGCAATTGAAAGTCTATTAGTCTTTACTATCCCTGTATTCATTGTTGTCGGAACCTTAAGTGGAGCTTTTACAGCGACGGAAGCCGGTGGAATTGCCTGTGTTTATGCACTTTTTTTGGGAAAAACAGTATTGCGCACTCTTTCTTCGCGCGCGGTGGTGGAATCACTCAAATCATCAATACGTACTACCTCAAGTCTCTACCTTATAATCGCCGGAGCTTCGGTTGCATCTTATGTTTTAACAATTACCGGTGCTATCTCCAATGTAAGAGAGATTATAAATATCTTTGCCTTAACACCGGAGATTTTTCTGTTCTTTGTCATGGGCTTGTTATTGATCGTTGGTTTTTTTCTGGAACCCGGTGTGCAAGTCCTTTTACTTGTGCCGATGCTATTGCCGGTATCTCGTGGACTTGGTATTGACAATCTGCATTTTGCCATTGTTTTTTTGCTGTCCGGAACCATGAGCCTGATGACCCCACCTGTGGGTATTTGTTTGTTTGTAGCCGCCCAAATTGGAGATATTCCGATCGGGCAGATGTTTCGAGCCATCTTTCCCTTCTTGATTGCGGAAATAGGGGCCATCGCTGTAATGATTTTCTGTCCCGAGTTGATCCTTTTCTTACCAAATCTTTTTAGATGAACAATATGACTGAACCTAAAAAAATTCTTGTTTTAACGGAACAATTTACCAATTCGAGTCCATGGTTCGATCACCTTCGTGACGCAGGTTATGATGTATGGGTGAATGAAACCAATCGACTACCAAATGAAAAAGAATTGATTGATATGCTACAGGAAGGAGTTGTGGCTACTATTGCCGGGGGCGAACCTTATACGAAATCAGTGTTTCAATCAGCCCCCTATTTGCGAATTGTTGCCCGGTGGGGCGTTGGCTATGACAAAGTGGATATTTTAGCGGCAACCGAAGCCGGTATTCCTATTGCCATGGCTTTTGGTCAGAATCATAAAAGTGTTGCTGAGTTTGCTCATAGTATGGCATTGGCATTGGCTTGTCGATTGATACCTCGTGACAAACAAGTACGCAACAGAGAATGGTTTTTTGATGGATTTCATCCGGGATTGCATGGCCGAGTGGCTGGTCTTGTTGGAATAGGCCGAATCGGAGCCGCGTTTGCCAAACGATTGATAGGTTGTGATATGCGTGTGTTAGCATTTGATCCTAATGTGAATAAAGAAACAGCACTTGAATTAGGAGTAGAACTCGTCGAATTTGACGAACTTTTAGCCAACTCCGATTTGATTTCCCTGCATACACCCTCGACTCCTGAAACACGACACTTAATAAACGCAGAAACTCTTACAGCGATGAAACCCGGCACGATTTTGATTAATACGGCACGCGGACCGTTAATCGACGAAAAAGCACTTGTCAATGCATTGAAAAATGGACATCTTGGCGGTGCCGGATTGGATGTATTCGAATCGGAGCCTTTACCGGAAGATTCCTTGTTGCGCTCATTTTCAAACGTGATTCTAAGTCCTCATGTTTCCGGCATGGATGCATCAGCTGAAAAACATGTCACGCTACGTTGTGTTAAGAATATTTTAGCTTATATGAACGGTGATATTACAGATCTTGAATCTTATGTCATCAATCCCGAAACGCTTGAAAAAGGGGCGTAAAAATGAACTCTTCAATCAGTGGAATTATTCCTGTCGCCCTAACCCCATTTACCGAATCCAATTTAATCGACTGGGATAGCTATGCCGAACTTATTGAGTGGTATATAGATAATGGAGCTGATGCATTGTTTGCTGTGTGTCAGTCAAGTGAAATGCACTATCTTAGTCTTGACGAAAAAGTGGCGCTTGCAAAGTTTACTATGAATAAAGTCAATGGCCGAATTCCTGTCGTTGCTTCCGGACATGTATCAAATAATATTGACGACCAATTAACTGAGCTCCGGGCAGTGGCAGAGACTGGCGTTGACGGTGTCATTCTGGTTACAAATCGGTTTGCCGTAAATAAACAAGCTGATGAAAAAACGGTAACTGAAGGTCTTAAAGTATTGGTGGAGGAATTACCAGCGGAGATTGCGCTTGGCCTTTATGAATGTCCGGCACCATTTCGGCAATTACTTAGTGACGATCAAATACGCTATTGTGCAGATTCCGGGCGTTTTGTTTTATTAAAAGATGTATCTTGCGATCTTGAGACTGTGTCTCGTCGCGCAAAGTTGTCCGCAGGATCTCCTTTAGCGATTGTCAATGCAAATGCTGCAATTGCCTGGTCAGCTATGAAATCCGGTTCAGCAGGATTCGGGGGAGTCTTCAATAACTTTCATCCTGACCTATATAAGTGGATTTATAAGTATGGAGATAGCGATCAAGGATTAGCTGAGGAGTTGTCGATGTTCCTCGCATTGGCTGCAATGGGCGAATCGTTCGGTTATCCGGCTCTTGCAAAGCTCTATCATCAGCGTCTTGGAACTATTGAAACAATGAAGTGCCGAGCGATTGAGTTTGATATTCGTGAAAAGTTTTGGGCGCTTGAGGCATTAGTTGATAAAATTATTGCCGGAACTAATTTATATAGAACAAAAACCACTCGTGCTCAAACCCAAAAAATGAGGGGTTAATATATTTATCATTAATAAAGTATAACTTCTATAGTTTCTAAAAATACTACTTAATACTCTGACATATTGGGTTAAAAAGAAACACTGTGTACATTTACTGGAACAATGCTGTCAAATCATCGTACACCCCAACATGTAGGAGACACAGATAAGTGGAATACCTTTTAAAGAATGGAACATCCAATATAAGTTGGTAACTTGTTAAATATAAAATATCAAACAAGTTTTTCCAATTCATACTGGGTGTTGGCATATGCTTCTTCCAGTTGTGAAATGAGTTCGTTTATGTCCAGCGGATCTTCAAGATCTTGGCTGGATTCGATGTTCATGCAGATTTCTCTCATGTTTTTTGCACCCACGTTGGAACACATGCCTTTGAGTTGGTGACTCAATTCGACTGTTTTTTGATTGTTGTTTTCCTTGCAATATTCCTTTATCTGCAAAATTAGCTTGGGTGCCAGCTCGTTGAACTTGTTTTTAACTTTTTCAAAAAAATCCTCACCCAATTCCCGTGATGTCTTCAACATGTTGTAATCCAAGACTTCATATTGCAGATGGGCATTCGGAATATTTTCCTTAATTTTGCCATTAATGATCTTATCTCCCCATAAAGATAAGGTTGATTGAATGGTTTTAGGATTCACCGGTTTACTGATATAATCGTCCATGCCCACAGACAGGTATTCCTCTTTATCTTCCAGTAGGGCATTGGCTGTTATGGCAATGATTTTTGGTCGTTTATGCACCGGGTAAGACTGGACAATGTGTTGGGCTGCTTCCAAACCGCTCATTTCCGGCATTTGAATATCCATCAAAATCAAGTCGTAATGTCGTTTTTTCAGGGCATCCAGAACTTCATAGCCATTAGCTGCTATATCTGCATTATATCCCAACAGCTCCAAGGTTCGTAGCATCAACATTTGATTTACAGCGTTGTCTTCGGCCAGAAGGATTTTGACAGGATAACGTTTTGCAAGACCGGGATCAAGGTAATTTTCCGCTTTAATATCGGTGGCTTCGTCTAGTTCGATATTTCGATCAAACGTTTTGATTATGGCACGTTTGAGTTGAGAATGGTTGATCGGCTTGCTTAGGCAAACGGTATATTTATTTTTTATATTTCGTTGTTGAAATTTTCCCACAAACGAAAGGATGATAATCGGCATATTACGACAGGATTTGATGCGGTGAATTTTGGTAATCAGGTTGGTATCTTCCTTATCCAGAATACGCATATCCATAACTACGATGTTGAATTCTTTTCCGGATTGAAGCAGTTTCAACGCTTTGCTGCCAGAAGAAGCCGTAGTGGAGATAATTTTCCACTGATTGCATAATTTAGCCAACAAATCTCTGTTGATTGAGTGATCATCAACGATCAGGACATGCGATCTGTCTTCATCGGGATCAATAATAACCTGATGAAAACTCGGAAGATTAACCGTTGAATTTTTGGCAGTGATGGTGAAACAAAATGTAGAACCGCGACCGGCAATGCTGTCAACCCAGATTTTACCGCCCATCAATTCTGCCAACTTTTTACAAATTGCCAATCCAAGTCCGGTACCACCAAATTTTCGACTAACGGATGAGTCCACTTGAGTGAATGAGTTAAAAAGTTGTTCCAGCCTGTTTTCCGGAATTCCGATGCCGGAGTCTTTAATTGAAAACTGTATTTCAGTTTTGTCGTTTACTTGACTGATACGGCTGATTAACAGGTGAATCTCGCCGATAAAGGTAAACTTCAAAGCATTATCAATCAGATTTACCAGGATCTGTCGTAACCTTGTCATATCAGCGTGTATGTGTGTTGGAACGTCGGATTCGATAAAATATAAAAGTTCCACTCGTTTTTCGGCTGTTTTAATGGCAAAAAGATCCAGAGTGTCTTCGATACAACGATGTAGGTTGAATGTTTGCTCTTCCAAGTCCAGTTTTCCGGCATCGATTTTGGAGAAATCCAAAATATCATTAATAATCATCAGTAGATCATCACCGCTGATACGAATGGTATCCACATACTTACGCTGTTCGGCCGACAGTATTGTGTGGCGGAGTAGATTGGTCATACCAATAATGCCATTCATGGGGGTTCTAATTTCATGACTCATAGTGGCCATGAAGTCTGCTTTGGCTTTGGAAGCTGCTTCAATTTCTATTTTTGCTTTTTCCACTTTTTGAAGCGATTCATGTAATTCCTTGGTACGATCGGCAACTAATCTCTCCATCTGATCATTATATTTTTCCAGTTGAAGGTTTTTTTGTGTCAATTCACTGGATTTTTCTTTGAGTTCGGAGGAAAGTGATTCAACCACATAAAACGCTTTAGAAAAGCGTAGAGAAAAAATAAATGACTGGAAAACAATAAAAACAAAAAGTCCATACAAAATATAATCGCCGGTGTTGATTAAATCGATATCGTTGAGAACATCATTAATAAAGATGATCAAAATGCACGAAAAAGAGATTAACAGAAATTTCGAACCTTCTCTTCGATTTTGATAGGCTTTCATAATGACATAAAAGATATAACTGCAAATCAATATAGTCAGTAAATGATATACCTGAAGGGTATAAGTAAAAATGTGACTACCGGTAAATACAACAATTAATGAGAATCCCACTCCCAAAACCTGAATGATTCGCAAGGAAATATCACTGAATTCTATGGTGAAAACCGAATAAATAAAAAGTGAAAAGAATGTGATTGCAAGGTAATAAGACAAATAGCTGAGTTTAATATGCCATTCCCAGCCAATATCAAAAATCATCGATTGCAGACAGGGTGATTCCCATTGCATCAACCTAATAACGATCAGAAAGCAAAAACCGCCGAAATACAGAATAGATTTTTCCGTTCGTCTGATAGCGTAAAGTCCAAGATTATAAATACAAGTAATGAGTATGGAACCGAAAAAGAATATTCTAAATCCCATATTGCGAAGTTGACTAAATCGAATACTCTCTTCGTATCCAAGTGTTATGGTTTTTTTTATCCCTGCTTTTTGATGGCGGTAATTGGAAACCTGAATAATGAATTCCATGCGATGATCCGATGTTTTGATATACTTGACAATTGAATTGAAGGAAGGGGCGGCGGTTTCCATAGATGTACTTACTTGACCGGTGGTGTGTATTTGTCGGCCGTTCACAAACATAATATAGTTAGTATATACATCCGGCAGTTTTAAAGCCATTTGCTTGGCAAGAGGGGGTAGGATGACATTTAACCGATAAGTTCCAAATCCGTAATTAGGCAGCTTATCACCGTCCAATGCAAATTCGGTCCATTGTCCGGGAACATCAAGGTCGGTAGTTTTAACCGGTGGTGTTTTTCCGGAAAAATCATCCGAGACGAGGAGTTGATTCCAATAAAATTCCCATTTTCCTGATAGATCCAGCTGACCGTCATTCTTAAAATCCCAATGACTAAGATCTAGTATACCTTTTTTTATAGTCGGTTGACTTGAATTGAATTTTCCTGGTATTGAACGACAACTTACGATGGATAAAACGGACCAGGTGAAGACGATTAAAATAGTGCCTGTTTTCATGATAAGTTCGTATTAAAAGCATGTTGTGATTCTAATATTCAATCAATCCATATAAAAAGAAAATAATAATGAAACGTATCAGCCTTAAAAAATGAAGTCCACAAAAATCTAAAAACTTTTGTCTTTATGGTATTGAAATCCTTATCTTGTATAAGTCCTCCTGCAATTATGGAAGTGTTTAAATTATTTGATGATTGTTCGTTTTTTGATCATTTACATCAGACCCTAATCCGAAATTGTTTTTCGGTAAATTTGACAAACTACCTAGCTCTTCATCATTCTTTAGGTGACAGTATTTATCACCGGCTTTTAACCGTATAATAAAACAATGTGGTCCGGTATGAAATGGATGGAAAAATCCGGTTTTTTTATTTGTTTTATCGAAAACTGATAGACAGACTATTGTTTTCTTTGTCGAATTGTATACTGATAATAAAAAGTAAAACTTGAAGATAATTCCGGAGGAATGGTGAAAAATCAGGATTATATTATTAATGGTATTTCTTTAGAGAACATTCGAAATCGTTTTGAAATTTTGGTCATCAGGTTAATGAAAACATTCATTCCACAGTTTCCTGAATTCGATAACTGTAAAACCTGTATTGAGGACGTGTATGCGTTAGCTTTGAGCAGAATACCTTCTGTTTATGTGAAGGATAAAAGTCTGGTGTTTAAGGAAGATAAATTGATTGATGAAAATATTGAAGAAATTGTTAAATACGCGATTTTTCAAGTCATGAGTAAGCCCAAACACGATTAGCGAAGCTTTTCGCTTGAATCAGGCAATTCATGTTTTTCACAAACTCTCAAAATTGGTAAATCGTTCAGATACGGGGCAAAGTAAAACTAAAAACCGCGCCTTTCTCATAGTTTTCCGCCCAGATTTCTCCCTGGTGCTCTTTGATAATTTGTTGACAAATTGCCAACCCCAATCCGATCCCACCCGTTGCCATATTTGTTATACTGCTTTGTATAAATTTACCAAAAATCGAGTCCAACTCATTTTGAGGGATGCCGACTCCCTGGTCGGCTACCATGATTTGTACTGCTGGTATATCGTTTTTATTTTCAGTGGCGATTTTCCGTTCTTTAAAGGATATTGATATTTTTTTCCCGACAGGTGTGAACTTTAAAGCGTTGGATATAAGATTGCGTAATACCTGTCCAATTTTATAACCGTCGCACATGACTAATATGGGCAAATCCGGTTCAACGATTTCGATGACAATATTTTTTTCCTGAGCCGGCAACACAAATTCATTAACACTGTCACAAACGATTTTAAAGATGTTTTCCTCTTTTTTCTTAAGTTCGAATTTACCTGTTTCCAATTTGGCCAGATCCAATAGATCATTTAATAAAATCAACAATCGTTTACCGCTTTCATGAATGCGAGCAAAATAGTATAACACCTTATCCCTGGGAAGGTGTTCGTAACGCTCGATCCCAAGTTCAGCGAAACTCAAGATACCGTGCATGGGAGTTCTTAGTTCATGAGAAACATTGGCCAGAAATTCGGATTTTGCCTTATTAGCTATTTCCGCTTCCTCTTTTGCCTTTTTTAAGACAGCTATTCGTTCCTCAATGATAATCTCTAATTCATCATGAGCTTTTGTTATAGCGTTTCCAGCTTGTTTTTGCCCGTCGTTGCCGCCCATAGTACTTTTTTTATAGGAAAAAGCGAATTCGAACTTAGATAAAATAACACTTTAAGTATATGTGATTCCCAATCTGGAGGCAATTTTTTTCGGTGAATTTGCTGCTTTACTTTATGATCTACTTTAAATTTGTCATAAAGATATGGAAGAATAAATGGAAAATCAATTATAAAGCTCGATTCTGGGTTCATAATAAAAAACCATTGAACTTGATCCTTTTCATCCAGGTTCTTATTTAATGATAGCCTGCCTGAGGATGGAAACAAACAACTGCTGCCGTTGTTCCAGTAGGATTAAATTCGAAAGCGGAAGTCAGGGTCACTCCTATGTTTTCTGATGTATTCAATAGATCATATATGGCTTTATTATTGCTGATATCGGTCATGGCTGGATAACCTGGAGAATATCGTTTTCCATCGGATTTACCAACTTTGGATGCGGTCTTATTCAGAATTTGGTTCACATGTTCCGCCAAATCTTCAGCCACTCGATTGGATAATCCCTGTAACAGCAGTGACCCTTCCCGATCATTTTCTTTCAGTTGTTTCAGGCCTTCATTAACGCCTGTTCCACCGGTACAGATTTGAAGTCCAACAATATCCTTTTGCCCGTGATTAAAAAATTGGGAGACATTAAACACATCCTTTTTTCCTTTTCCAATGACATCATTAAATGTCAGTTCAGCAGCTTTGTTCCCGGTTTTAGGATCAAGAATATCAATGGAGTTCCGACTACCTCTGCGGCAGTAAAACAGGCCAAACACGGCTTGTGGATTCAACCAACTGTTTTCATCTGTTCGTTTGATCCATTCCTGAAGTTGAGCTTGTAGATCTTCCAACTGAATTCCTTTTTTCTTCCAACCTCCTTTTCCGCCGTATTTCCAGTTCAGGCTAAAAAGTAGTTGTTGGTTCAAATTAGGAAGAAATTCTGCCATGGTATAACGACATTGGTTAATATGACCGATATCGTTCAAATCGATGGGTGTCATATCATATTCTACTTTACGCTTGGGCAGTGTTTTCAAAAGTTCATGGCGTTCTTTTTCAACCCGTTGGCCTGACTGGTATGCCTGGATCAGTTTTTTTCTGTTATCAGATAGTAATTTATTCTTTACTTTGGTGTCATTAAGTTGATTTAAATAATTAACGCCGTCCATGCCTGATCGACAATAAAAAACATTGGAACGGATCGATGTTTCGATTTTTTCATTGGCTAAAGCTACGAATGCCGCATGACGCATATTTACCGGTGCACCTCCTATCAATATGGGAGTTTGTTCAAGACCCGCTTCTTTTAACATACACGATACTGTGATCATATGATTGGATGTTTGAACCAGCAAAGCTGACATACCAACAGCGATGGCTTTATGTTTTTTAGCGGCTTCAATAAAATCTACCAGCGGCACTTGAACCCCCAAATCAACCACTTTGTATCCGTAATTTTCTATCAGGGTTTTGCTTAAGTCTTTTCCGATACTATGCACATCTTGGTATACTGTTCCCATGACAACTGTGCCTTTTGATTTGGGTTCCGTTGGTTGATTCGAACCGCTGGCTTTTTTCATATAGGATTCCAGAAAACCCATCACCTGTTTCATGACATCTGCTGATTTAAGCAAATGAGGCAATGATACGGTTCCGGCAGCAAAATCGGAGCCAAGATCTTCCATAGTGGGCATTAGAAAATCGTTAATGAGGGACAGCGGTTCTTTCGATTCAATGATACGGGCTACTTGAATGACAATTTTATCCTGATACTGATATTCCTGACCTGAAACAGTTACTTGCCCTTGGGAATGTTCTTTATAACCATCTTTTATTTTAGCGCAAACGGCCGGAATATCTTCCAGGTTTTCATATCCGACTTTTTTCTTAACTATAATTCCCTTTTTCTGTTCTGCGATGGCTTCCATTTCAGCGAAGGCATCCATATCGTGGTTCAGGATAATTTTTTTACCCAAATCGTAGTCCGATGGCGGCAAGCTATCTACCGGTACGTAGTGATTTGGATTTACGATGGCGGCATCAAGTCCTTTATTTCGCGCTTCATCCAAAAATACTGACGTTAATACTTTGCGCATGTATGGCTTCTTTCCCAATCCATTTGTCAAATTACCCACACCGATGATGGTTTTTAAGTCAGGGTGCAGTTTTTTAATTTCCGGAATGGCTTTTATGGATTCCAAGGCGAAATTTAATCCCTCTTCCGGTTCCGAGCCGATAGGAAAAGCATTGACATCGATAATAAGCTGGCTTGGATTAACACCATGATTTTTTTTGGCTTTCTCAACAATAATCCGTGCCAATTCCAGTTTTTTTTCCCATGTTACTGCCGGACCTTCCGGTCCGGTGGTTAATGCAATATAAATCGGGGCATGATCCCTGGTAACGCTTAACAGGGCATCCAATTTGTCAACTCCCGGAGAAAACTCCTCCAGAGATATGGAGTTGATAATAGGTCTTCCTGGGTAAACCGTCAGGGCATGTTGTAACGCTTCCACATCAAAAGAATCCAGTGACATGGCGCCGGAAAAATCCATGGTTTGGGAACGAATGACTTCGGCCAAGGTGTCTCGCGTATTGACTACGTTGGAATCCATACAAACATCTAAGATTTCGAGTCCTAAATCCCTCGTCTGCTCGGCCACGACTTCTTCTAATACCTCATGACGGATAGGAGAAGAATTTTCGACAGCATCTCGAACCTTTTTGGAGCCCCTGACATTCAAACGTTCACCGATACGTATCAGCGATTCGCTGTTATCCAGTTTAATAGCTTTCTGGGGACCGGAAATGAATACTGAAAGATCGATTTTTCTGGATTTGGGGCTCGGAGAACCGAGTTTTGTACTTAATTCTTGAATATGCGCCGGTGTGGTTCCACAACAGCCCCCGACCATATTGACACCATAATCATCGACATATACTTTTAACTGATCGGCAAACTTCTGCGGCGATAAATTAAAAACCGTTTGACCATGTTCGGAATGCGGTAAACCGGCATTGGGGACAATTGAAATGGGTAGTTTTGAATATCGACTCAACGTTTCCACTGCGGGTAACATCTGATCCGGACCAAGTCCGCAGTTGATACCAAAGGCATGAATACCGATTTCATGAAGTGTGGTCAGGGCTGCATGAATACTGGTATGAAAAATCTGCATATTGGCAAAAGCATCCACAGTCACCTGTGCCATGATTGGAATATCGGTCTTTCGTTCTTTCATGGCTTGTTGAGCACCGAAGATGGCATATTTCAATTCCAGAATATCCTGTTGTGTTTCAAAAAGAAGAGCATCTACACCACCATCAATTAATCCAAGGGTTTGGTGATAAAAGTTATCCTGAATTTGTTGCGCTTCACCTTTTTTCAGATCGGCCTGGGTATTGGAAAGTACCCAGTTGGACGGTCCTAGGGAACCCAAAACAAGTAATGGCCGGTTATCGTAATCCGGATCCTGGCGATACTCTTCCAGAGCATTTCTGGCGACTTGTACTGCGTGTTTATTCAGATGATGTGAAAGCTCAATGATTGACAGATCCCGTATGGATTTTCCGTTCAACAGGGGAAATTGTTCTGGATTAATAGATGAAAAATCATGCTCTTCAAGTCTCAGTGGGGATGAGCATAAGGTATTGGTTTCCACGGCGTTAGCCCCAGCTTTAAAATACTTGAAGTGAATCTCCTGAACGGCTTTTGGTTGGGACAATGTTAGAATATCAGACAACATCTGAAACTCTTCGCCGCCGTATATATCGGGTGAAAAATTATAGCCCTGGGTCATGGTGCCCATTGCGCCGTCAATAATGAGAACCTGTTTTTCCAGCAGGTTTTTGAATTCGTCGGGTGTCATGAGTTTATTATTTCGATAAGGGATAATAGGTTTGAAAATAGTGGGTTTGTCTTTCAGACAAAACAAAGTATGCCAAAATGATCTTAAACGCTATAAAACTGATATGGATTCTTTTATTAGCGCTTTTAACTTTTCATAATTATCGGAAACAGGAATATCCGGAAATTTTGCTGCAATCTCCTTGGGAGGACAATAAAAAATACCCCGATCTGCTGCTTTCAGCATAGAGATGTCATTAAAAGAATCTCCTGCGGCAATAATTTTATAGTTGAGAGCTTTAAGCGACTCAACTGCTTTCTTTTTTGCATCGTTAATTCTTAAGTGATAAGAAGTGATGATATTATTTTCATCCACTCCCAGAGAGTGACAAAAAATAGTCGGCATATTCAATTTTTTCATAATGGGTTTGGCAAATTCCTGAAATGTATCCGAAAGAATAATTACCTGACCTATCTCTCTTAACCAATTAATAAAATCCAAAGCACCAGGAAAAGGTTGCATGGTGTCGATGGTATCTTGTATGGTTTTCAGTGTTAGATTATTGGCGGCAATGATTTGCAGCCTTTTTTGCATCAATTCGTCATAATCGGATATATCACGGGTTGTTAGTCTCAATTCATTAATGCCGGTTTTTTCCGCAACATTGATCCAAACTTCGGGGAATAATACGCCTTCTAAATCCAAGCATGTGATGATCATTTACTATCTCCTTAACTACAATGTATATATTTTATCGAATAGATGATCGGCTAAGAACAGTCTTAAAAGCCAGACAGTTCTTCCATGATCGTGCTTAATAATTGTATTTATCGTCACTAAGCTTTTATAATAGCCGGAAAAAAGCCTGGCGGCAAATCGCATCAATTTGGATGTATGTCGTCAGTATGTAAAATCAGGTTCTGATCCGGTTACAAACGGTCAAAGCAAAAATATGTCATGCTGTTTGAACAGCTTGTGAATCAGAATGGAATTGGTTTATTGTAAGACATTTTAAAAAGTACTCCGAATGGTTATAATCGAACCTACCGGATGAGATAATGGTGTGATATAGGGTATACGCTCTTTGATTTGAATAAAGAGAAATTTATGGAAGTAGATTATGTCGATTGATGAAAAAATAAAAATTCTGCCTGAAACTCCAGGCATTTATCGTTTTTTTTCAAAAAACGGAAAAATTATTTACATTGGTAAAGCCAAAAACCTGAAAAACAGAATTCGCAATTACTTTCTTGATTCTCAAAAAACCGATCATAGAATCGCATTTCTAGTACCTCAGATTCATGATGTTGAATGGATTGTGACGCATACGGAAGCAGAGGCATTAATCCTGGAAGATCAATTAATAAAGACCCACCGTCCAAAATTTAATATTCAGCTAAAGGACGATAAATCCTATCCCTATTTCAAATTAACCATTAATGAACTATTTCCCAGGTTGACATTGGTGCGGGAGTTAAAAAAGGATAACGCAGCTTATTTTGGACCTTATGTAGCAGTAGGTAAAGCCAGGGCAACACAAAAAACCATCAGACGATTTTTTCCTTTACGTCAGCGGGCTATCGAGTTGGACGGAACTAAAACCTATCGTCCATGCCTCAACTATCAGATGAAACGGTGTTTTGCACCATGTGCCGGATTGATTACGCCGGAAAAGTACGGTCGTATTGTACAGCAGGTGTTGCAATTATTAAGGGGGAGTTATGATGAATTAATTACAAATCTGAAAGCTGAAATGCAGGAAAAATCGGAAAATCTGAATTTTGAGGAGGCTGCCAAAATCAGGGATCAGATAAATGCTGTTCGAAGCACACTACAAAAGCAACAGGTTGTCTCCAAACAAAAAATCGATCGAGATGTTTTTTATCTGGTTCGTTCCGGAGGATTTGCCGGGGTTCAGGTTCTCTTTATACGTAATGGAATATTATTGAGTGATGATTTTATTTTTATTAAACAAGCAGAACCATATGATGATCAGGAGATTATTCGTTCAATAATTTCAAAGTTTTATGTATCCGGTGGAAAAATAATCCCGATGGAAATCATTCTTCCATTTGAATATGATGAAGCAACCATGCTGGAAGCCTACTGTACCAGCCGCCGTAATAGAAATGTCAAGGTGTTATCTCCCCAACGTGGAGAGAAGAAATCTTTGTTAGAGATGGCGAAAAAAAATGGTAATCACAATCTGACTGCGAAAATGGAAACTGTTAAAGCAGATCACATCGTCCTTGAAGAGGTAAAACAACGACTTCATCTGAAAAATCTTCCCCAACGAGTGGAATGCTTTGATATTTCAAATATTGCAGGCACAAACACAGTGGCTTCTATGGTGGTTTGGGAGGAAAATAAAGCGAAAAAATCGGAATATCGAAAATATAAAATAAAATCATTTGACGGTGCTAATGATTATGCTGCCATGGAAGAGGTGCTTTCGCGCCGATATCGACAATCTAAGGAACAAAATGGTTCCATGCCTGATCTGATAATAATCGACGGTGGAAAAGGCCAGATTTCAATTGCTATTAGAATCCTTCGGGAAAAGGGGATTAACCTGGACAAAATCGATTTGATAGGTTTAGCCAAAGGACGAAGCGAAAAAGCTGAAAGTGTGGAAAAAGGTGAGGAAGATTATGAATATGTGGTTAAACCCAATCGAAAAAATGTTATTAATCTAAAACGGAATTCTTCCACTTTGCATTTCTTGCAGAATATCAGGGACGAGGCGCATCGATTTGCTATCAGCTACTATCGAAAGCTTCACAGTAAAAAATCCATTCAATCGGGATTAGAGAATATTCCCGGTATTGGTCCCCAAAAGCGAAAATTGCTGCTTAAGACGTTTACCAATGTAAAAAATATCCGATCGGCGGACATAGAGAATCTGAAAGCCATTAAAGGCATCTCTGAAAAAGATGCAAAAACCATTCACCAATTCTTTCAGTCCAATGCAAAATAACAGACGTGTGCTGTAAGCCTCTATTTAGGCGGCAGATACACTTTTTTTTAATAAAATAGGGGCGATCACCTTAAAAAAAAACTGGAAAATGTAATAAAAATAAAAAGTGTGTAAACGCTAAAGTCATTTGACATTTACCCTGCTATTTATTTAGATTGTTCTTTCAAAATGATGCAAAATCAGTATAAATGGCTAAACGGATGAGGGTGTATTTGTCAGACGTTTGTTCAAACGTTATATAGGGTTATATCGGAGATATTTAGATGGGATTGCAAAAAAAATATTTTGAATTTGTTGAATGGTTAATTCCCGATTTTGCTGAAAGAACATCCATTGAAAAGATTCGTGCTCAGTTAGTAACGGCTATGACGTTAATGGTGATACCTTTTCATGTGTGGCCTATTATCAAGTTTTTGGCTTTAAACTCACCTATGGCATATATTAATGCCGCACATATGATGTTTATGATCATATTATTGGCTGTTATACGAGTTACTGGCAGAATGAAACTGGTGGGGGCTTTGATCATGATAACCCTTTTTGCACAGCAGGTTGCAGCTTCTTATTTTACCAACGGCTTAACTGCTAATGGTCTGGGATTTATATTGACCACTCCAGTGGGCAGCGTTTTACTTGTTAGTTTCTCCGCAGGACTGTTTTTTACCGTAATGGTAATCGTTTATTTATGCGGATTATATTATTTGACAGTGATCGGCCATATATTTCCGAATTACGATATTGCTGTTTTAGAGCTGATGCAAGAAAAGCATTACTACGCCTTTGTGATTGTTTTGGCCTACTTTTTAACCGCCATGGTATTTCAAACGATTAAAAACCAATCCTTGAAAACGCAACAGGAAGCGGCAGAACAATCTCGTTTACTGGCTGATAACATCAGACGCATTATCAGGGAGATCGGTGTCAATTCCTCAGCTTTGGCCTCTTCAGTTGAGAAGCTTTCTCAAACCTCCAAAAGAATGAAGGATAGTGCGGATAGGATATCCATCAGCGAAGTCAATACATCTGCTTCCATCAGTCAAAGTGCCAGTACTATTCAGGAGATGTCGACCTCGTTACGGGAAACCACAATGAATATGAAAGCACTGCGCAAATTTGCTAATGCCGCAGAAGACGAAAGCCGTTTTGGTTCGGAAATTGTCAATGAGTCCAATGAAGTAATGAGCAAAATTGAACAAAGTAGCCGACAAGTTGAGCAAATTACCCAAGTCATCTCAGATATTGCAGAGCAAACAAACCTGCTTTCTTTAAATGCGGCTATTGAGGCTGACAAGGCAGGTGAATATGGAAAGGGTTTTGCAGTTGTGGCCGAAGAGGTGGGAAGTCTGGCGGAAAGGAGTAACCAGGCAGCTCTGAGAATTAATGAATTAATCCAAAAAAGTGAGTCCAATGTCAAAGAAGGTAAGAATGTTATTAATAAAACCGGGGAGGTTTTGAAAGAGATCATTCAACATGTAGGAAACATTGCCAACCAGGTGAATGACATGGTGGTTTCGATTTCTCAACAGGATATCGGAACTCGCGAAGTGGCTAAAGGTGCTGAAGAAATCACAATAAAAAGTGATAAAAACGTTCACTTGGTGGATCAACTGGTAAACCTGATTTCGAAAAGCAGCAAGTCGATTGCAGATCTCGGTAAAATTACCAATCGTCTGGAAGCGCAAGCCATAGATAATTAAAATACGCCAAGTAATCCTGTTAAAAACAAATATTCACAAAGCCGATCCAAACTGGAGAGAATAATTATGGTCAGCTTGAAAACATTTATTAGATTTCTGGATTTGTTTGTTCCCAACGAATTTCACGATGATCTGGACTTACTGCTCAGGAGTAGATCGTTAGTTGTGATTTCATTGCTGGTAGCAGGTTTTTGGCTTCCTTTTACCCTTCAAAAAGGACCATTATCGGTTATTACCTATCTCGGAATCGCGGTTTTTGTCCTTTTTATGCCCCTGCTATTAAAATGGTCGTCTTCACTGTTTTGGACATCTCATTGTATTGCGATGGTTTTCACCCTGTCCAACTTTTACAGAGTATTTTACAGCGATGGTTACGAAATAACCGTATTATGGTGGTGCATTATTCCCCCCGTTATTGTCGTATCACTGGTGGGAAACATCAGTGGAGTATTTTGGTTAGTAGTAAATCTGGCAGGAATTTATGCGGTTAACCGTCTTGAAGCAATTGGTTATCAGCTCCCAGGACAGATCAGCTTTGGAAATCTGGATATTACAATTAATATTATTGTATTAACTATTGTTTTTACCGGTATCTCTTTATATCTTCAAATATCTAAAAACGCAGCGGTGAAAGCCAGGAACGAAGAAGTTAAAAAAACGAGAGAATTGGCCATTAACTTACAGAATATTGCTAACGAAATTAAAAGAAACACCTCATTTGTATTCAATTCCACGGATGAATTAACTAAAACCTCCATAGGAATGAAAAAGAGTGCTGAAGAGATCACTCAAATCGAAACATTTGCTTCTACTGCAATCAGTCAGAGTACCGCAACCATACACGAACTGGCAGCATCCTTGCAGGATACGGTTAAACGGATGAAGGAGTTGGAAAAACTGGCGATTTCCACCGAAGAAAAAGGAAAACAAGGGGCCGATATTGTCATGCAATCCGGCAAAGCCATGGGTAAAATTGATGAAAGTCAAAAGGAATACGACACTATTCTACAGGCCATCACGGAAATTGCTGACTCTGCGCATTTGCTCTCATTAAATGCCGCCATTGAGGCTGCCAAGGCCGGTGAATTTGGAAAAGGTTTTTTTGTGGTTGTGGAAGAAATTCGGAATCTGGCTAAAAGAAGTAACGATGCCATGATCGATATTCGAAAGGAAATGAGAAAGAGCAATTTTATCGTCAGGCGGGGAAAGAATGTTATTCTTTCGACAGAAGAAGTTTTTAAAAACATTACCCAACTGGTGGATACTATTACCGATCAGGTCCGCGAAATAACAACTGCCATTGTTGAGCAAGATATTGGTATTCAGGAAATAGCCAAAGAAACCGACCAGATAGTAAAATCAAGTGAGGACAACGTGACTTTGGTTCAAGAATTGTCACAATCAATTGAAGACAATACCAAAACAATTGAGGATTTACATCAAATAGCAGAGCAACTCGAAAAAAGAGTTGTTGTAACAAAATCACAATTCAATTAAGCCAATAAAAGCGATCTGATGATAGAAGATCACTTTTTTGATAGTGGAGATCTTTTCTTTTTGTTTTCATATCTTTGATAGATAATAAATCCCTTCCAGCAATGTTTATATGAAAATTCGAATCGTACTTTGGTTTCTGGCAATATTGTTGTTTATTCAGAATGGTGTTGCTGTTTTTGGCTTTTATCCGGAAGATGTTCAGAAATTATTGAAGACAAATAAATGTGTAAAATGCAACCTTTTACAGGCGGAACTGGAAGGTGTTATTTTAAAGGGAGCAATTCTGAGCGAAGGAATGCTGAATGAAGCCAATTTAAAATGGGCATATTTCGAAGGGGCAGATTTCCAAAAAGCAGTATTGGAGAAAGCTGATCTCAGTTGGTCGACACTCACATCTGCCAATCTGAAAGGAGCGTTTCTAAGGTCTGCTAATCTTATGTTGGCAGATTTGGAAGGCGTAAATCTGGAAGGTGCCTTCCTTGTAAAAGCAGACTTAAGCCGATGCAATTTAAACGAAGCCAGACTGGAGGCTGCCAATTTTGAAGGAGCTAATCTAAAATGGGCCAGTTTAAAAGAGGCAAATCTGTATAGAACAAATTTCATAGGAGCCGATCTTCAGAAAGCCAATCTACTGGGAGCAAACATAAACCAAACATACTTTGATGGTGCCAGATTGGACGGCGCTATTTGGATTAACGGTGAAATATGCCAGGAGCAGTCGATTGGGAAATGCAGTATAAAATAACCAATTGAAATTTAACAAATTTTAATGCCACATATCATTGACATTCAAGTTTAACCAAAAACACACCTGCGAATTAGATAATCTTCTTGTTTTAAGTCGGTGCTTTGATTACTGATTTTGAATCCCAACGATTACATCATTTATTGAATTGTGAATTACAATTCGTAAAATAGTAAAATAATGGATGGGTCGATCCAAGTAATTTCGTCTATCTTTTACATTCCACTAAACAGAATTCTCATAAGGTGTGATTACCCCCAATGGTTGCAAGAATTAGTTATTTACAAGGTTAAGTGTTTCGTATTATCAACAAAACTTAATTTTCAGTTTTCAGATGATTATCCATTTTTTGATAAAATGTAACGATTGTCTTCAAAAATAATATTTGATTGTTGGAACCAACAGATATATCTCATATTATAGCATCTTTTAAGATACTAAAATGCGAGATATGGTAACGCTCTGTTTTTAATTAAAATGGAATTTGTAAAAGAATTGGAATCTGTTTTCTAAAATAGGTTTAGTTATGGATGATACTAGCAAACATTTAAAACTGTTGGAGGATTTTGCCGAACCAACATACGATCAGTGGCTTAAACTTGTTGATAAACAGTTAAAGGGAGCCCCTTTTGAAAAGAAGCTGGTGACCCAAACGGTGGAAGGGATTTCAATTCAGCCAATCTATCGGAAATCCGAAATGAAGGATAAGGAAAATTTGGCTTCCCTACCTGGATTATTTCCTTTTACCCGGGGGACGAATGCATCCGGTAATGCTATGAAAGGTTGGGGAATTTCTCAACAATATACCTATCCGGATACGTTGCAGTTTAACGAGGCGATTTCCCAAGACCTCTCCCGTGGATTGACTGGCATTTCTTTGACGCTGGACAAAGCGGCTCAATCGGGTTTGGACCCGGATAATTCAGACCGAGATACAGTAGGCAAAGGCGGTCTTTCAGTATTTTGCCAGGATGATATAACTGCCGCTTTTAAAGGGGTGGACCTAACCAACGCATACTTATTAATTAATGCCGGACCTGGCGTTATTCCCGCCCTGAGCCTCTTATTCGCTTCGTTAAAGTCAAATGGTATCTCTTTAGATAAAATAAACGGTAGTGCTATTTTTGATATATCCGCAAATCTGGCTGGTTCAGGGGAATTCTCAGGCTCCGATAAACGGTTTTTTAATGAGATGGCTGGTCTGGTAAATTGGACGAAAAAGAATGCTCCCGGTTTCAGAGCTATCGGCATAGATGGCCGTATATATTGTGAAAGTGGTGGGAGTGCTGTTCAAGAGCTGGCATTCGCTTTGTCCACGGCAGTTGAATATCTGCGAGCGATGCAGCGTCAAAGTATATCCATAGATCATACAGCCGAAAGCATGAGCTTCTTTTTCGGTCTGGGTCCCGATTTTTTCATGGAAATTGCCAAGCTAAGAGCTGCCCGAACATTGTGGGCCAGGATTGTTTCCACCTGCGGCGGTCAGGATGTTGCTCAGAAGATGAACATACACGCCGGAACCGCTCGTTTTAATAAAACCATTCATGATCCATATGTGAATCTCTTAAGAGCCACGACCGAGGCATATTCCGGTGTGTTGGGTGGCTGTGATAGTCTGGAAATAGCTCCATTTGATGAGGTATTTGGTCTACCGGATGAACTGTCCAGGCGTATTGCCCGAAATATTCAGATCATCCTTAAGGAGGAATGCCATGGACACAAGGTCATTGATCCAGGTGGAGGTGCGTGGTTTGTCGAAAATCTGACAGACCGGATTTGTCAGGAGGCTTGGACATTATTTCAAGAAATTGAAAAGAATGGTGGTATGTTAAAAGCACTTGAGCAGAATCTGGTTCAAGAGAGGATTACAGAAGTAGCACAAAAGAGACTAAAAAGTGTCGGGCAACGGAAAAGTGTAATTGTGGGCACCAACATGTATCCGAATCTTAATGAAACATTGCCCCTTCTCCGTTTACCTGATTATGATGCTTTTTATAAGAAACGATCTCAAATAGCGCAAGAATTTAAAGCAAAACGTCAAACCGATATTGATGTTAACCAACTGAAAAAACGGACAAGTGATGCCGGTATTCAGTCCGGTGAATTGATAGATACAGCCATAAACCTGGCCATGCAGGGAGCAACCCTTGGGGAAATCTCAGCTGCAATGGCTGCTGATGACAGTCGGAAAATACAAATCACACCTTTGAAGCCTTTTCGACAAGCCAGTGATTATGAAGAATTGCGTGATAAGGCTGCTGCATTTCAGAAAAAAAATGGCCAACCATTATCGGTATTTTTGATCAACATGGGACCATTAAGGCAGCACAAAGCCCGAGCGGATTTTTCCACAGATTTTTTACAGCCGGGTGGGTTCAATGTAGTTTCCAGTGACGGTTTTGACAATGTTGAAGACGCCGCCAAGGCAACATTGGAATCGGGAGCGAAAATAGCTGTCATCTGCTCTACTGATGATACGTATTCGGAGCTTGTACCTGAAATCACGCGGCGTGTTAAAGAAATAGATGCATCCATCACTATGGTAGTCGCTGGATATCCAAAAGAACATATCGTCCAGTTTAAAGAAGCTGGTATCGATGAATTTATACATCTTAAGGCAAATAACCTTGAAATATTGAAAAAATTTCAAGAGAAAGTAGGGGCTTAAAAATGACAGAGTTTCCCGATTTTACAAAAATATCGTACAAACCTGACCCAGTCACGGAAGATCTGAATAGATGGAAGAACAATGTTCAAAAAGAAAATGGGATTTCAGCAGATTCACTACGTTGGGATTCCTTGGAACAGATTAATATAAAATCTCTATATACCGCTGAAGACATAAAGGATTGTGAGCATTTAGACTTTTTGCCCGGTATTCCTCCTTACCTCAGAGGACCTTATCCAACTATGTATGTCACCCGTCCATGGACGGTAAGGCAGTATGCCGGTTTTTCGACAGCAGAAGAAAGTAACGCCTTTTACCGCAGAAATCTGGCTGCCGGTCAAAGGGGCTTATCTGTTGCTTTTGATCTAGCTACTCATCGCGGATATGATTCCGATCATGATCGAGTGGTTGGGGATATTGGAAAGGCTGGTGTTGCTATCGATTCCATCTTGGATATGAAAATTCTGTTTGACGATATTCCCTTGGACAAAATGTCTGTGTCCATGACAATGAACGGTGCTGTCCTTCCGGTTTTGGCATTTTATATTGTGGCCGCCGAAGAACAGGGCGTCAAACACGAGCAATTAACCGGTACAATTCAGAACGATATTCTGAAGGAGTACATGGTTCGGAATACGTATATTTATCCACCCGAACCATCCATGAAAATCATTGCGGATATTTTTGAGTTTACTTCTCAGAACATGCCGAAGTACAACAGTATCAGTATTTCGGGTTATCACATGCTGGAAGCCGGGGCATCAGCTGATTTGGAAATGGCATATACTTTGGCCGACGGTCTTCAATATGTTAAAACAGGAATTGAAGCCGGAATCAAAATCGATGATTTTGCACCACGGTTATCCTTTTTCTGGGGTGCGGGAACTAATTTTTTCATGGAAATCGCTAAAATGCGGGCAGCCAGGATTTTATGGGCTAAATTGATCAAGCAGTTCAATCCTAAAAATTTGAAATCCATGGCGTTAAGAACTCACACACAGACATCAGGATGGAGCCTTACTGAGCAAGACCCGTTCAATAACGTGGCAAGAACCTGTATTGAAGGCATGGCAGCTGCGTTAGGGCACACGCAGTCTCTTCATACTAACTCACTTGACGAAGCCATCGCCCTTCCCACCGATTTTTCAGCTCGAATTGCCCGCAATACCCAACTCTATTTACAACATGAAACAGGCATCTGCAATGTTGTTGATCCATGGGCTGGTTCCTATTATTTGGAATCATTGACCAACCAGATCATGCATAAAGCCTGGGGGCACATTGAAGAAGTTGAATCATTGGGTGGCATGGCCAAGGCTATTGAAACCGGTTTGCCAAAAATGAGAATTGAAGAGGCCGCTGCCCGAAGGCAAGCACTGATCGATTCAGGAAAGGAAACCATCGTCGGTGTTAATAAATATCGTCTGGACAAAGAGGCACCCATTGAAATACTTGAGGTTGACAATACTGCGGTGAGAGAATCGCAATTAAAACGATTGAAGAAACTGAAAGATGAAAGAGATGAAAGCAAGGTCCAGGGAATTTTAAACAGGATTACTGAATGTTGTGAGAAAAAAAATGGCAATCTATTGTCGTTGGCGGTTGAAGCGGCGCGTGTCAGGGCTTCTTTAGGAGAAATATCTTTTGCCATGGAAAAAGTATTCGGGCGACATAAGGCAGTGATTCGTTCCATTTCAGGTGTATACAGTAGCACTTTTGGAGAAGAAACAGCAGTGAAAGAAGTTAAAGCATTAGCAGACGAGTTTGAAAATAAGGAAGGACGGCGACCAAGAATCATGGTGGCAAAACTGGGTCAGGATGGACACGATCGAGGAGCAAAGGTCATTTCCACCGCTTTTGCCGATCTGGGATTTGATGTCGACATCGGACCACTTTTTCAGACTGCGGAGGAGGTCGCCCGGCAGGCAGTCGAAAACGACGTACATGTGGTCGGAATGAGTTCACTGGCTGGTGGACACAAAACATTGCTACCCCAGTTGGTTGACGAACTTAAAAAGCAGGGTCGTGAGGATATTGCGGTAGTTATAGGCGGCGTTATTCCAGCGCAGGATTACGATTTTTTAAAAGAACATGGTGCCACAGCCATTTTTGGCCCCGGTACGGTTATACCGGTTGCGGCAGAGAAAGTGCTTAAAGAGTTGCTGAGTCGTATCGAAACGGACTAAACCACTTGTGCCCGTGAATGATAAAAAGCTGACATCTGAATTTCCATCAACCCAAAATGAAGAAAATCTATCTTCTTCGGTAATCAAGGGCGTAGAAGGTGGTCATGACGGAATGGAGCGACAGAAATCCATATCAGGCGCCAAAAAGATTATCAGACGAAAGAAGCTGAATATTGATCAACATGTTAAAGGCGTTTTATCGGGTGATCGCATGATTCTTGCTCGAACCATCACTTTGATTGAAAGCAATGCCAAACATCATCTGAAATCAGCTCAAGAGGTTTTGCAGCAGATTCTTCCCCATACCGGCAAAGCCATTCGGGTTGGGATAACCGGTGTTCCCGGCGCCGGTAAAAGCACCTTTATTGATACATTGGGTTGTCTGCTCTGTCAAAAAGGACATCGCGTGGCCGTTTTAGCGGTTGATCCCAGCAGTTCCCTTAGCGGTGGTAGTATTCTGGGAGATAAAACCCGAATGGAGAGCTTGAGTCAGGAACTCAATTGTTTTATCCGGCCATCCCCTTCCGGTGGAACATTGGGGGGAGTGAACCGAAAAACCCGAGAAACAATGTTGACCTGTGAAGCGGCCGGATTTGATATTATTCTGGTGGAAACCGTGGGTGTGGGACAAAGTGAAGCCATGGTCAGTACCATGGTGGACTTTTTTCTGCTGCTAACGTTGACTGGTGCTGGAGATGAGCTGCAAAATTTTAAAAAAGGGGTTATTGAAATGGCAGACGCCATTCTTATCAATAAAGCAGATGGTCAGAATAAAGTCGCTGCTGTTCGGGCGATGCAGGAATTTAACCAGGCACTTCACTATCTGAAACCGATAAAAGAGGGTTGGGAAACCAAAGCTTACTGTTGTTCAGCTCATACTGGGGAAGGAATTGAAGAGATCTGGCAAAAAATAATGACATTCAAAGAGAAAATGCAGCAATCCGGTGAGTTTTTCAGGAAACGTCAAAATCAATCACTTAGCTGGATGCACGAGATGATTACAGAACAAATCAAATCCAGATTTTTCAATCACCCGGCCGTCATTTCCCAACTATCCGAATTTGAAGACAAAGTTACCCGGGGAACCTTACCTGTGACATCAGCTGTGGAAGAATTATTGAAGAATTATTACAATTTTGGAGGAGGAGAATATTAGTAAATATTACCTATATGATACTCTAATAAAAACAAGGACAGATTATGTTAACGAAGATAGATCACATTGGAATTGCAGTCAATTCGTTGGAGGAAGCTATTCCATTTTATGAAAAGGTCTTTGGCTTGAAATGTGAAAAAATTGAAGAGGTCCCTTCTCAAAAGGTGAAAACCGCCTTTTTTTCTGTTGGTGAGGTTCACCTGGAATTACTGGAACCTATGTCACATGATAGCCCGATTGCCAAATTTCTGGAAAAAAAAGGACAAGGTGTTCATCATGTAGCATTTGCAACTGACAAAATTGAGAATCAGTTGGAAGAAGCAAAAGCCGGTGGGTGTAAGTTGATCAACGAAACTCCTGTAGAAGGGGCAGGCGGAAAGCAGGTGGCTTTTTTACATCCAAAATCCACATTTGGTGTTCTCAGCGAGTTTTGTTCAAAAAAATAGAGACTCAAGACAGACCATCGTACAAACCGTACGATGCTTAACCAAATAATTTTGCACTTTATTTTAACCCATAGTCGAATAAGCCGTATTAATCAGTAATCTTTGAATATCGCTTATACGGCCATGGGATTCGCTACAAACTAAAGTTGATGGTATTGAATAGCTAATAGGAGACAATTAATGGCAATGCAAGAAAAGGTAAATGAGCTTTTAAAATTGCGTGAAAAGGCATTGGAAGGGGGTGGTGTCGAACGAATAAAAAAGCATCATGAAAAAGGGCGAAAAACGGCTAGGGAAAGGTTGGCTTTGTTATTGGATGATGGGAGTTTCGAAGAATTTGATATGTTCAAAGCCCATCGATGTCACCACTTCGATATGGAGAAGCAAGAATACCTTGGTGATGGTGTGGTAACCGGCTATGGAACGATAAACGGTCGATTGGTATATGTTTTTTCACAAGATTTTACAGTTTTTGGCGGTGCTTTATCCGAAACATTTGCAGAAAAAATATGTAAAATTATGGACATGGCGGTCAAAAACGGCGCACCTGTTATCGGATTAAACGATTCCGGCGGTGCTCGAATACAGGAAGGTATCGAAAGTCTGGCTGGATATACTGACATTTTCTTGCGCAATGTAACATCTTCAGGTGTTGTTCCTCAATTGTCTGGAATTTTCGGCCCTTGTGCGGGCGGTGCTGTGTATTCACCTGCATTGACTGATTTTACCGTTATGGTAGATAAAAATAGCTACATGTTTCTAACCGGTCCAAAGGTTGTAAAGGCAGTGACACACGAAACAGTTGATACTGATGCCTTGGGAGGAGCCGGCGTTCATACAACCAAAAGCGGCGTGGCTCATCTGGCAGCACAAACAGAAGAGGAAGCAATAGCCTTTTTAAGAGAGATATTCTCCTACATTCCTCAAAATAACATGGAAGCCGCACCTTTTGTTGCCACCGATGATCCCAGTAATCGGGTTGAAGAAGCTCTGGACAAGATCATTCCAGAAAATCCAAATGAAGCATATGATATCAAAGAAGTCATTTACAGTTCAGTCGATGACGGTAAATTCCTGGAGATTCAACCGGAATATGCACCTAACCTGGTGATTGGATTTGCTCGATATGGCGGTATTTCCGTTGGTATTGTGGCGAATCAGCCGAAGTTTTTAGCGGGCGTGTTAGATATTGACTCATCTGTAAAAGGTGGCCGGTTTGTGAGATTTTGCGATGCCTTTAACATTCCGGTTGTTACATTTGTTGATGTTCCTGGGTTTTTACCTGGTACAGTACAGGAACATGGTGGTGTCATTCGTAACGGTGCCAAAATGTTATATGCTTATGCCGAAGCAACAGTTCCCAAGGTAACGGTGATTACACGTAAAGCATACGGTGGAGCCTATTGTGTTATGAGTTCCAAACATCTTCGCGGTGACATCAATTATGCCTGGCCAACAGCTGAAATTGCAGTGATGGGTGCCAAGGGGGCAACTGAAATTTTATATGCCAGAGAATTAAATGAATACGATGGCGATGAAAGGGCTAAACAATTTAAGAAAAAGGAAGACGAATACGCCGCTAATTTTGCCAATCCCTATATTGCAGCCAAAAGAGGTTATGTAGACGACATCATCAAACCAAGTCGGACCCGCTTCAGAATTATAAAGGCGTTAATCATGCTGGAAAACAAACAGGACAATAATCCGCCCAAAAAACATGGAAATATCCCGTTATAAATTCGATAGGGTGTCGTATAACTTGGGATGTACATATTCTTAGTTGACTTAAACTTAAATAGCTAAAACGTTATTCTAAGAGCAATGAGGAGTTATTTGAAAATCAAAAAGACTCTTCATTGCTTTTCTTTTCAGGAGAGCTGGAGATGCGATTACCTCGGCAAACCCAGTTTTGATGCTGGACGTTATTCATCTCCACTTTTATAATAACGAATTGTTATTTTTTTAAACCAGAAAGGGAAAAATCTATGAAGGCTTTAGCAGTACAAGAAAATATTAAGGCTTTTGATGTACAAAACATCATTAATGGTGATGCCATCGGCATCAGCCTTACCGGAATGTTGATTGTATTCAGTGGATTATTATTCATCAGTATATACATTGCAATATTGCCCAAAATTCTTGCTTTTTTATCCAAAAGCGATTCAAAGAAGATGAAAAAACAAGGAAAAAAAGCAGAACCTGCAACCGAAGAAATGGTTAGTGTGCCCATCGAAAAAACGAACGATACGGAATCATACGATATTGCCAGTGTGATAGGCTTGGTACTTCAATTGGAAGAAGAAAGAATGTCAAAGGTTGACAATGAGTTGATCACTATCGTTCGAGATTTACATCAACCATCTATGTGGGGAACCGCAGGAAAAATGAGAAAAATACCTCGCAGGAGGACACATGCGTAAATACGAAGTCAATATTAATAATAAACTATACTCGGTTTTAGTAAAAAAATATGAAAGAACCGAAGCTGAATTTGAGATCAATGGTAAGCCATATTTAATAACGTTGGATTCTCCTGTAAAATCCATTTCCAATACTGCGCCTTCTTTTCAGGCTACACCTTCCATTCCGGGTGTCACCCCCACTCAATCTGCACCTTCTCTCACTCCAACTCCACCGCCTTCAGCTTCCGCCGCTTCTGAAGGCTCCGAAATCGTCACTGCCCCCATTCCAGGCTCTATTTTGGAGATTCTGGTAAAAGAGGGAGATACAGTGGAAGCCGGTCAAACGGTTATAAAGATGGAAGCTATGAAAATGGAAAATGATATAAACGTCATTTCCAGTGGTACAGTTCAATCAATCAAAGTGAGTGTCAGCGATGCCGTCAACCAAGGGCAAGAGCTAATTATTATCGGGTAAACTCACATCACTGCAAAGGATTATTAATAAGATTATCGGAGAAGTTTGATGGAAACACTGTTTGATTTTTTTGCGGCTACGGGTTTTGCCTTGTTGACATGGCAACATTTACTTATGATCATCATTGGTATTGTTTTTATCACATTGGCCATTGTGAAGGATTATGAGCCCTTGCTGCTGTGCCCTATTGGGTTTGGAATATTGGTTGGTAACATCCCCCATATCTCGTCAATGTTGCTGGGGGTTTATGACCAAGGAAGTGTCTTATATTATATCTATTTCGGCGTCAGCCAAGGGATATTTCCTCCCTTGATTTTCCTTGGTATCGGTGCCATGACCGATTTTTCCACTATGTTGTCCAATCCCAAACTGGTTTTGTTAGGAGCTGCTGCTCAAGTTGGTATTTTTTTAACGCTGATTGGGGCAATATATATTGGCTTCACATCTAAAGAAGCGGGAGCGATTGGTATCATCGGTGGTGCGGACGGACCTACGGCCATCTTTTTGTCTGCTAAGCTGGCACCACATTTGTTACAGGCCATCTCCATCGCAGCTTATTCCTACATGGCACTGGTTCCCGTTATACAGCCGCCCATTATGAAGCTATTGACAACCAAAAAAGAGCGTTTAATGCGCATGAAACCACCGAGAATGGTTCCTACCAGGGAGAAAATCATTTTTCCCATCGTTGCTTTTTTAATTTGCGCAATGATTGCTCCAGGTTCTCTATCATTGGTCGGTATGTTGATGTTCGGAAACCTGTTAAAAGAAAGTGGAGTAACAGAACGATTAGCCAATTCAGCGCGAAACGCCATGATCGATATTGTAACAATATTACTTGGTTTTTCAGTCGGAGCCAGTACTCAGGCTGATGTTTTTCTGAACTTGGAATCCGTTAAGATTTTCTTGTTGGGTGCGGCTTCTTTCGCTATTGCTACGGCAGGTGGTGTTTTATTTGCCAAATTCATGAACCTGTTCCTCAAAGGTGAAAATAAAATAAATCCATTGGTTGGTGCTGCCGGTGTTTCGGCTGTTCCTGATTCAGCCAGAGTGGTTCAAATTGTAGGACAAAAGGAAGATCCAACCAATTTTCTTCTCATGCATGCCATGGCGCCTAACGTGGCCGGAGTAATCGGATCAGCCATTGCTGCCGGGGTACTCTGGACAGTATTGGTTGGATAAGTGGTTAGTTGGTGAAATATAAAATGAGGCGATGGTTTCGCCAATAAAGCACCGCGCTGTTGGGTTGGCAGGGTAAACTCAACATCATTTGACTAAGGGATCGTTAAAAAATAACTTCACATAATTTGTTTACAAACATCCCAAAAACAATGGGCTTTTTGCAAACAGAATGTGAACTGATTTTTTAGCCGACCCTAAGTTAAGCTAACTATCATCATGAGTTACAAATGCAGACTGAAACAAGGACAATCGGTAGAGTACCTACATTAAGTTAAGCTCTACCGTATATCATCCTGGGGAGAAACAATAAAGGATCTTTCTTTCAAGATCAGAAACAAATAAAGTTGTTAAGTTAACCTCGCCTTTTAAGTCTTATTCAAATAACCTGGTATAGAAGAACTTTCGTACAATTAAGCTGCTGCTGAATGTTGCTTTGACTCCGTTGAGATTCTTATTGTCGCCTTTTCCTTTTAACTCCACTCAGAATGACAACAAGTAAACAATCCTCCTTAACTAAATGACACTGAGTCCTACGTTGCCACCAATAGGTGAGCCCCATAAAGAGCATCATTAATAGTTTTTCGTCCAGTCCCTAGTTAATATGATAGTTCATTACGTGGGAAGCACCGCCCCTTTCAACTTCAACTGAAAATTCTCGTTCGTTCCGCAACAGCTTAAATAATCCCATCAACTTTTCCCCCCCGGCTTCAGCTAATGTCTCGCCATTAACACTTTTGATGATATCGTTGTTTTTTAATCCAAGCTTTTCGTATAGACTGTTTTTGTCGATAGCCTTGACCTTGAACCCTTGGTGTTTTCCTTTTTTAAAGTAGGGAATCATCCTTGCCTGATTCAGGAGATTTCCAAAATTATTTAAATGAGAATCAACTTCACTGCCAGGAATATAAAATTCCTTTCCATCGGTTGTATACTCATTTGTCACTGATTTTGTTAGTTGTGATCTGGAAGGACGTCTTCTTTCAACCTTCTTTTCTGAAGGTTGGTTAGTAGTTTCTTTATCGTCCATGTCATATTTTAAGATTCCAATTTCATCTCCCAGCTTCAGATGTACGCGTTGATTATCATAACTGGTAAAGATTCTTTTGACGACTACTCCGGTTTCAAAAACCTCATCACCAATAGTATATATTTCTTCTGAATTCTTCTTTTTGCTTTTTAATATACAGTAGTTGTAATATCCCTTTCGATAGTTAATGCCCAGTAATTGGAGATCGGCCAATATCCCGTTGAGAATTTCACCAGGGGCGGGACCGGTCGGCTCTGTTTCTGCAACTTCCGGAATTATTTCAGCTGTTACTTCGGCGTCAAAGACATTCATATCGATGATAGGCTGAAACCGACTGAATTTTTGTGGATTATCAGTTTGCAAACTTGCTGGTGGTATGTATTTTGTTTCCTGATAGGGAACCTCCAACAATTCATTTTCAATTATCAGAGCACCCAAAGATCCGGTTAACCATACAATCGAGCAGGCAAGTATAGCATTTACAGTATAAAGTATCCTGGGAATGGAAAGGTAATTCCCAATTTGTAAAAGCTTGGCTTGAAGAAACATATTATTTATTCAAATCAAAAGGTTAATAATATTGTGATGTCCAAGATGTTTTTTATTCTACCTGAGTAAATTGTGAAAAACAATAACCCCATGGCATCGATCAGGGTAATTGCATGATGATTATTCTATTTATCGGCTATCATATTAAGTCCAAAGGATACAAAAAATGAAAAAAAGCTGTAAAATCATCTTCTCAGGTAATGCTTCGAGTGAAATAATGAAGGATTCAAAAAACATTTAGCCGAGCATCGAAACATATATTCAGAATGATAGTTAGTGGGACTTTATCATGTTGCTCTTTAAACATCGTCCTTGGAATGTTTTCCTGGTTTCCATCTGTTTGATAATATATTGAGTGGGTCTCAGGCGGTCTTTAGTCCAGGCTGGAGCAATCAGTTCGTTCCACCGTGGGGCGACGGCGGCCAATCGTTGAACGGCCTTATCCTGGGAGAGATGTTCGAGAAATAGAATGACTTTTCTAGAATATTCGTCCAGCTCCAAAGGGGTAAAAAGTTCCTTTTGATAATATTCTGCCAGTTCAGTGTGAGCTAATACATGCAAGTTGTGCAGTTTAACGTTGTTAATAGGAAGATCGTTCACAATTTGGGCAGTATTAATGATTTCATCCTGGTTTTCTTCCGGTAAACCAAAAATCAAATGGATACCAATATTAATACCGGAAAGTTCATGAAGTTTTTCTATGGCTTCAATGGATTGTTGGGCTGTATGTCCTCGTTTCAAGAATTTTAAACGATCATCGACAAAACTTTGGACCCCCAGCTCCACAGAAACATATACCTGTTCGTTGAACTGCTTCAGAAATGGAAAAATCTCATCGGGCAGACAATCGGGACGGGTGCCTAGAACGATTCCAACAACCTGTTCTTCTGATAATGCAGTTTCGATATCCGCTTTCAAGAGAGATAATTGTTTATATGTATTGCTAAATGGCTGAAAATATACGATAAATTTACTTACTCTGAATCGTTTGTGCAAGCGTTCCCGGTTAATACGAATCTGTTGGCGTAGCGGCATATGTTTAATCAAATGGCTTCCTGCTGATCCCCACTCATCACAGAAAATACATCCCACACCATTATTGCGTTGTCTGTTGGGGCAGGTCTGAGCAGCACTGACGGTAATCTTGTATACTTTCTCCCCAAACCGATTTTTGTAGAAACGACTGATAGGATAATAGGGTTGGCTGTCCCAATCAGGTGAAGTTTTCATAAGCACTGTGAGTTCGTCTTCGTTTACTGGCAAATACCTCGCCAGTGTCGGCAGTTACAATTTCATACAAAATGGCGGTTTTATCCTCTTTTTTTCTAAGAATACGGCCCAGTCTTTGTACATGTTCCCGTACTGTGGCAGTGCCGGATATAATCACTGCAATGTTTGCTTCGGGAACATCAACTCCTTCGTTTAACACCCGAGAATTCACCAAAAATGGCCAATACCCGCTTCGAAACTGCTCCAATATTCGTTTTCTCTCCTTGGCTTTGGTTTCATGTGTGATAAGGGGTAACAAAAATAAAGAACTGATATAATAGGCAGTTTTATTGTCGTTAGTAAAAATGAGAATTCTGGATTCATTGTGTTTTACTAAAATGCGAGCCAATTCTTTCATTTTTCGTTCTGCTGACAGGGAAATCTGTTTTTGAAGATTAAAGCTGCGAATCGCCTGTCGCCCCTCGGCTGAACGATAACTATACATGATAAATTTTTCCCAGGAGTTCCGACGTCCAAACAAGTTGGGAACTTTGTCCCTGTAGTTTAGGTAAATCTCCCGATGGTGGTCGTATATCTCCCGTTCTTTATGGGTAAGATCCACTTCAATGGTTTCGATTCGGTAAGGAGATAAAAAATCGCCTGACAGATGTTGTATCTGTTTGGTATATAAAACAGGGCCTACCAGTTCATTCAAGATGGTTTGACGATCCGGTTCAATGCTTGGTGTTGCGGTGAGTCCAAGTCGATAAGGTGCAATATATGACTGCGCCATTTCGGCATATGCAGGTGAAGGCAGATGGTGACATTCATCAAAGATCAATAAACAAAATCGGTTACCGATATTTTCAGCCAACAGTCGTGCCGAATCGTAGGTAGATACGGTAATGTCGGCTAATTCTTTACTACCACCACCGATTAAACCAATGGAACATTGAAACCACTCTTCCAGATTTTTCTGCCACTGAAGAATCAGATCGATGGTAGGGGCGATAATCAATGTTGATCGCTGAGTTTTTTGAATAATCATGGCTGCCAGAAAACTCTTTCCAGCACCGGTTGGTAATACAGCAATCCCACGCTTGGTGTGATTCCAAGTACTTAATGCTTCAGATTGATAGTCAAAAGGAGTAAACTGGGTATGAAACAATATACTTAATTTATTGTAGTTTGGCGTGGAATCTGTATACCGAATGTTGTTTTTAAACAGATAACGAATCAAATCTCTATATCGATAAGCATGACACCGATGGCATTTACTACGCTTATCCCATTGAAGCCATGGCAATATATCGGGTAATTGATTAAAATAATTTGTATAAACTATTATAGTCCCATGCTGAAATTGAATTTCAACTGGATTGTTCAGATTCGATTCGGATTCTGGATGTTCCACTTTTTTCTAGACTTTTTATATAGAAATAAATGTTAGGTGTAGCATGACCGATAAAAGGCATAAACCTCAAATTGCTCATGACGCGATTATGTTGAGTAAAATTATTTCGGAAAAACAGTCTATCAAGATTACATTTCCGGATGGTGAGTATCTGATAGACCAATTACGTTGGCATACAAACGATAACTTGGGCTTAAAAACCGGCAAAGTTATCAACAAAAACGCCATTAAATATTGGGAGATTGTTGACGACGTGTAATAATTTCCTGCAAATGTAAACCGTCCAAAAACAGGATAGTTTTTCCAAAAATCGTTCTTTTGTGTCAATAAAGTTCATAACCCAAAATGACAGAGTCATTTGTGGTATAGACTAAAAGTAAAATACGTTGAACACTATGTCAAAAGACTAAAATTGTTCTTTTTAGATTTTTTTTAACCATCGAAAAACCATTTGATTGATGATTAATAACCGCAGAATTCGAAAACGACAAAAATCGGTAGTACCGGTGAATTTGGGCTTTGATTGATATTATAATATTGACTTTGTTATTCCATAATTCTTTAAATATGAAACCAAAAATCCCAAAGAATCGATCCAAGAGTAAAGTCAATCCGGATATACTATCCACCTTGAAAAAAAGGAATGCTGGTCATACCGGTATTTTAAAAGATGATATATCAATTAGAAAACCGCTGAAACAGCAGGAAACAATTTGGCAAAAGGCATTGTTCTGGGGGGGATTAAGCCTGTTAATACTGGGAATCAGCCTGGTTTTTTATCTGGTTTATGCTTTATTTGCCTTTGAATGGCAAGAAGCAAATTTACCCTTTTTCTCTACTGTTCTTTCAACTGACCCGGATCATGTCAGTGATGCCATTGGCGGATTTATTGAATTATTGGCCGCCATTCTGGGGATTATGATTACTGTTGTGGCTATCGTTCTTCAATTGGCAGCCCAACGGTATGGCACACGATTGATCGATCTGTTTCTGGCGGATAAAGTTAACCGTTCATATTTTCTTTTATTGGTTTGTTCACTGTTGTATGCAATTCTGATTGTTTTTGCCACAAAAAAGGAATTTTTCCCCAATTTTGCTATTGAAATCCTGTTGATTATCACATTGATTGAAATAGCTTTATTAGGTCCCTATTTTTTATTTGTTTTTCGGTTTTTAACTCCAACCAACCTGTTATCGTCCATTCAGAAAAACAACAAAGGCTCCATTATCAAGGCAACGGAACGGAGGTACTATCCATATCTGAAAAAATTACAGAATGAAGTGGGAATATCACTGGATCAGGTCAGTGATACCGCTCTAAGCGCAAATTCCCAGATGGATCGTAATCTTGGATTAATGGCCATCAATCAGATTCGGGAAATGGTATTGGATTATGTTGATTTGAAAGAAAAACTTCCCAAGTTATGGTTTATGGTGTCTCAGGATAAATTTGTCGGTATCTCTTCTGAGTTTTACGAGGAGATTTGCGAAACACATCTTTGGGTTGAGGCCAAGGCATTTATGGACATGGATTTGATCTATCGAAGCTGCATCAACAATATGTCCGATGCAATCAGTGCCATTGCTTTAAATACGAGAGTTATTGGTGAAGCGGCTATCAGGGCCAGAGATGATCATCTGCTTGAAATGTCGGTTAAGTTTTACAATACATTTATTCGAGTTTCCTTAAACGAAGGAAACCACAGGGCGATATTTAATCTTTTTTACCAATACCGTAAGCTGACGGAATCGATTTTTGATTATGATATTAAACTGTCGGAAAAAGTCTTTGAATACTTTTTGTATTACGGAGAACAGTGCCTGAATCGCGGATTAGGTTTTGTCTTGCTAACAGCCGCTTTTGATCTGGGTGGAATGGTAGCTACGGCTTTTGATAAAAAGCTTAAAAATATCAAAGAATTATTACTTATTTTTATGGCTTTGGAAGATAAGGTGGACCGAAAAAAGGACATGGTATGGTATACAGCCGTTCGAAATGCACAATTGATTCTGGCTACTTACTTATTGTCAAAAGGGGATAAAAAACTGTTACCTATCGTGGTGGAGGATTTAAAAAGTGAGACATTGACCCAGTTGATTAAGTGGCGAGATGGATTATTGGCGATTACCGATAGACGGTTTTGGGAAATTACCGATCGAGGATACACATTTGAGTATATCGACGAAAATCAAAAGAATTTTTTAAATTTGTTTTACGAAAAGTATATTCTGTCACAACCTGATATGTTTAAAAATGAGTAACAAGGAGATATTCGGATTGAAGCTACCCGGAATAATACAGTTAAGTAAAATAGTGCGGTTAAAATATGCCATAATGGGTTTCTGGGTGTTAATTTTGTTTACACCGGCACCTAGCCAAGCCCATTTGAATAATTATGAGATAAAGGTAATAAACGATCAAATCCAAAAAGCATTTGATTTGCTGATTGATACCTGGAATGAGGAGCTTTATTTCGAGATGTACGACCTGGGGCAATATAACAGCAAAAAGCGGTTGACGCGTAGTGAGTTTTCACAACGTATGGTTGAGTTAAAGTGGAAACCTTCGTTAAAACCCATCAATATTGATAAAATCGACATTTTATATCGAAATTTTGCTATCATATACTTTGTGCAGGAGTTTGAAAATAAGGTTAATTCTTTGAATACAGTAGAAAAATCCATGACATTTCCAGTTGTCTTAGAGGGCGAGTACTGGCGGTTTGACCTGACCCAACTTATCAGTATTCCATATGAAGGAAAGTTTGTTGAAAATTTGAATAAAACCAAACTTAAAGAAGAAAAGAATGCAAAAACCACTACTAAAAATCAGCAGGATACCCCATCGGCTGGAGCACCGCAACCCCCCGAACAATAAAAATCGTTTCTGCCTGTCAGCACCGGCACCTTTTTCTATATCTCCCTTATTAAATGACTGCTACTGTCAATACTGCTTTACCAGCCTTTCGATATATATTATATATTAAGCTAACACAATTCAATTCCCTGTATAATTCTAATATCGGCGCTCTATTGTTCAACTGAAAAGAACATCATATTCACACAAACTCTCCATTGATCAGCGTCGTCTTTTAAACCTTCAGATTGCTATTTAACTCATGAACAATATATTTATTACTGACACTGAAGAGATCAGGTTTTTATTGACGGATGTAATAAAAGTCAATGTACTTACATACGCTGATGCATTTAAAGAAAACAATCCTGATGAGTATTTTGAAGCCATTGAAAAGGCGGCTGATTTTGCTTTAAACGTTTTGATTCCATTAAATCGGTTGAATGATATGGAAGACGTTGTTTATAAAAAGGGGCGAGTTACTATTCCTTCAGGTATTAATGAAGCCTGGAAGAAATTATGGGGATCGGATTTTATCAAGTCACTAGTTCCAAAAGAATATGGCGGACTGAATTTTCCAGAGTCGGTTAGAATATCAATTCAGGAAATTTTGCTAGCTACCTATCCGGCTTTTTACTACTTTGTCATGCTGACGCTGGAGGCTGCCAAAATGATCGAACAGTATGGATCTGAAAGCCAGAAACAGGTTTATTGTCCTCAATTATATAGCGGAAATTGGACCGGAACGTTAAGCGCAACGGAACCAGAAATGGATTATGATTGGGACAATATTAAAACCAAAGCCGTAGCAGAAAATGATTACTATCGTATTTCCGGTATCAAATCTTTGATTATGGCCGGTGATCATGATATGACCGGGAATATTGCCCATCTGGTTTTAGCCAAAATGAAAACAGATAAAAATGGAGACGGTGAAGTTGCCTGGTTTATTGTTCCATCAAAACGGCCCGAAAAAAAAGAGCTGGTGGAAAATGATGTCACTATAATGTCCAACAGCAAAGCAATGGGTTTAAAAGGCATCCCCTTTTGTACCTTGGAATTTGGTAGCCAAGATAATTGCAGAGGATATCTTTTGGGTAATGCAGGGATCGGTTATCAAAATATACAAAATTCATTGAACAGCTTTCGCTTGCAGGTCGCCCTTCAGGGAGTTTCCATATCGGGCTGTTCTTTTCGACAAGCATTGAATCATGCTTGCAGAGTAGTAAAAAAGGGCAAACCTGATCAGGCCTCAGATTTGGGAAACCGTGAAACCAGTCTTATCTCCTACCCTCAAATTGCTGATTCGGTTATGTATATGAAAGCCATTAATGAAGGATTGCGGGGGGCTGTATATACTGTTGCTTTTTTCGCCGATTGCAGTTTGCATGGGGGGAAGGAACAAAAGGAATTTTTCTCCGATCTCACTGATTTGTATACGCGCATTCTAAAAGTTCATGCCACATCATCCGGTTTGGAAGTGATTAAAAAAGGTATTCAGGTTTTGGGCAAAAATGCTTATACAAAGAACTATGGTATCGAACAGAACTTTCGTGATTTACAAGCGGGAACACTGCTGGGGGGAATAAACGAAGTTATAGCCCAGGAATTGCTTGAGCACGTTTTTAAACCCAATCAAGGTCGAAGATTTCACAATCTTATCAAACAATTTGAAAGTGTTGAGGTTCACCAGGCAAAATCGGAGTCCATGATCGAAGCCATTGCAGTATGGCAGGATTATATCGGCGGGTTAATCGTGTTATTTGATGATATCATGAATGAATCCGAATCCATCGAAAAAAATGAATTGAACGATCCCCGGCTGCCTATGTTATGGGCCGGAAGAGTATTACGTTTATTCGGCGACGTGATAATTTGTTATCATTTAATCTGCCAGGGATTAGAGGCCGAAAAGAAACTGGAAAAAGAGGGTATAAACTTCTATAACTTGCAGCAGGAGGTTTTTCGGGAGCCGTCTTTGATGAAATGGTATGATAGATTAATAACAGTTGAGTATTTCGCTTTAAATGTTCTGGCCGAACACGAAAGCAGTATTCATATTATACAACGCAACTCTTCAGCCGCCCTGGAAGCTTTTTTTTCTAATCCGAATTTGTAATTAAACGTCTCTAACAAAACCGTTGTTTCTTTTCGGATTACACAACAATAAAATCAGTGTGATTGGTGGTTTCAGTAGCCCCCCGCTTCTTTTATTGTTTTCCATGACAGGTTCTTTTTGATGAGTACAGATAACACTATAATAGACGGTGAAGCAGTGTTTTTAGAAAGCTAAAAGCAAGCCGATTGAATTGACACGTACGGTATGATTACCCACAGAAGAATGGATTTGTTCGTATCGTGCGATTAGAGACCCCAGGATTAAATCGATGCCGAACTTAAAAAACGGTGATATGCCTTGGTATTCCCATTTGTCACTTGAGGATTTCAGGGTTTCTTTGGCACTGGACAGTCCAACGCCGGCATATATACCGGCCAGTTCTCTTTCGATATTATAGGTTATCCCCAGGCGATTTTCCACGGTATTGCATTCAATATCTGTCTCTTCGGAAACGGCAGCATGAGTTGCTGGTATGGTTGAATCATATTTGTATTCCGATTGTTCCAGTTCAACTGAGATAGTTTCGAACTTGATAGCCAACAACAAAGATTGACCCAAAACGGTATTATTAACCACCGGTTTAATATCAAAATTTCCCCCGGATTCTCTTTCATATTCCTGTTCACTAACACCCAATCTAGGTAGCAATCGTTTATATCCAACGACAAAATCCCAGGCAAAAACCGTCGAACTCTGCATTAAAAGCAAGATCAAAAAAATTATGTAAAAACCGGATCGTTTCATTCTGCTAAATTTTCAATTGGATGAAAGTGAATTGAATAATACAAGTGTTGATCTTAAAATTTAAGCAAAATCTTGGCCAGTATCGGCTTTTATTATAAACCAATGTTGACTTATTTAGAAGACGACAGATGTTGAATATGATTTTTCATCTATAGGTTTTGATAGGATTATTAGGCACAAATCAATTAGAATTCTATTGGTGATAAAGGGTGCGTGCTCTAAATAATTATTTTTTATGGGTAATTATAGATTTTTATTGGATACAACAGGAGGCCGGATTTTTGATCTTCATCCAGCCAAATTTAGCTGTTGCCAATGTTTTTCGAAGGCTGGAGTGAAGATTGGTCAAGCAGGTCATTCTATGCCGCTAAAAAGCTTCGTCATTTGAAGATTAGATTATACAGCATAATTGGAAAGCTGATCGTTAATTTTATCCGCCATGTCACGAAGCGATGCCATGGTTCTGGCAATACCTTTTACCGTTCCGGAAAGATCCTGAGCTGAACTTGAGTTTTGTTCACTGATACTCACAACCCCTTCTGCCGAATGGGCGATTTCCGTCATATTTCTGTTTTGTTCTGTCAGTTTTACAGCTGCTTCGTTGGTCATGGTAGAGATCTGCTGTACCAGTTTAATGATACTTTGCAGTACTTTACGGGTATCCTGAATTACTTCGGTACCTACCTGAATGTTGTGGGTACTGGCTTCTATCAATTCCTGGATTTCAATCACCGAGGCGGCACTTTTTTCGGCAAGTTTCCCCACTTCATCCGCAACCACGGCAAACCCTTTTCCATAATCACCGGCTTTAGCGGCCTCAATGGCTGCGTTCAACGACAGAAGGTTTGTTCTATTGGAGATATCGGTAATTACTCCAACAATATCTTCGATCTGGATACCACTGTCCTGAATCAGAGCCATGGAGTTGTCGACTTTAGTAATTGATTCGGTAACAGCCTCGGTTTCTTTTTCCGCTAAGCTGGCGATTTTCTGAAGTTCAATAATCTCTTGTGTTGTCTCGTTTACCGATTCAGTAATGCTCAAAATCAGCGTACGGCTCATGTTTAACAATTGTACTTCCTGATTCGCATTCTGGGCAATATTTTCAGTGGCTTGTTCAATATCCGTGGTGGAATCCGACACCTCTTCAGATGATTCCCCCAATATTTTGGCATTATTGATAAAACTACTAAACATACCAGACAGGTTTTCGGCCAGTTCATCCAATGTCTCACCCACCTGAGAAACTTCATCCTGTCCTGTCAGGTTGGTTCGGGCAAAGAATTTCCCAGCACTAAGATCGTGGATCATGTTGATTACCTTGGACAAAGGATTGGTAATCAATGAAATATTCCAGAATGAAAGAATCAAAAAAATTACACCTGTAATAGACGATAAAATAATAATAAGTTGTACCGCTTGTTCTTGAAATTTATTTTCCTGTTTATACAATTGTTCGGTGATTTCACGTTTGCTGCTGGCCAGATCATCCAAAAAAGTCAGTAATTTTTGCCGGGAAACCGCCCAACGCCGGTTATATTCGGAGACATTTTTGATAGTCGGGTTCAGGTTGGCGGTTCGGTATTCTTTAGAATGCGTTTTAAACTCATCAAACACCTGATTAAATGCCCGATCCTCTTCTTCACCCTTTTCCGCCTCTTTAATCTCAAGCCAAAGACTTTCAATTTCAGTCAGAGCTTCGTCTAGTATCATGCCGGTGCTAATTGGGTCACTGACATTTTCATACATTTCAGGGGTAAACCTGTGTGAAATAAGCTGCATTGATCGAACGTTATCAAGAATAATAAATCCTTTTTTGTGAATCTGTCTCAAGGCTTCATTTGATCGTTGGCCAATATAATAAAAGGTTGCAACAAAAGCAATAATTCCAATGGTGCTAACGATCAACATAATCCAGATTTTAGTGGCGATTCTGTTGATATTTAGAATCGGAAACAATTTCATTGGGTTAATCTCCGTGATATTCTATTAATCCAAGCCGGTGGTTTTCTTCTGATGTTACTGTTTTTTCTAACTGCGTGGTTAAACACTGTGATATCGATACTATTATCCATTGAATACGGACACGATGAATACACACGGTTTGTTCTCGCGATCGTGAAGGTATCTCTAATGTCAACCAAAGATGAGCGGTAAATTTAGTAAACGAACGGAAGGTTATTGGTTTATCTCAAAAAAATGCATTTGGATGAACATTATACCCAATCATTTCCAGATACAATGTTCATCCCTTTATTACTCTCCTTGGTTATTGCATCGTTTACAAGATAATCACTTCTAAACCCACAACTGTCAAGTATTAAAATATATATATCAGATATTTTCCTTTTCTGGATGGTTTTTGTGTGTCAGGTTTAATTGTATAACAGTTTTTAAAAATGGGATAAGTGCTTTTAGAAGGCGATAGGAGAAACCAATGGGATAGAATATAACCAGTTAATTTAATAAATAATATTTTTTGCTTAAGAATCCCATATGTTGTTTGACAAAAGAGATAAAAATCTATAATTTTAGAGATTATCCAGATAATCGATATTCATAACGAGGGAAAATGAAAAGAACATTTCAGCCAAATAACAGACGACGTAAGAAGAAACATGGTTTCAGACATAGAATGTCTACCAAACCGGGACGAAATATTATCAATAACAGAAGAAGAAAAGGTAGAAAAAAACTGAGTGCATAAAGCTAGACGGAAAGAATTCGGATTTTCCAAAAAACACAGGCTGAAAAGTCGGAAAGAGATCAACAGATTATTCAAGATCGGTAAGTTTAAATCCTGCGGTTTTTTAAAATTCCGGTATCTTCCTCAAAAGAGAGGATATACACGAGTAGTTATATCCATATCAAAGCGAGTTGGAAAAGCCCCAGCGCGGAATCGTTTGAAACGCTTAATACGTGAAGCGTTACGGCTGTCCGGTCAGCTTGGAAACATATCTGTTGATTGTGGTATTTATATTACCAAACCTCTTCAAAAAAAGCCCTCCTTGGTTAAAACCCAGGAGTATCTCGATCGCTTTTTTTTATACCTACCGGATGAACTTAAAAAGTAATTTACGTACCATTATTTGTGGTCCATTTTTGATCACCATCTGGCTTTACCAGAGGTTTATCTCCCCCTTTTTTCCACCATCCTGTATTTACTGGCCAAGCTGTTCGGAATATTCAAAGCAGGCTTTTAAAAAACACGGTGTTTTCTGGGGCGGATATTTATCGGTGCGACGAATTCTTCGCTGCCATCCATTTTATCAAGGTGGCATTGATGAGGTTCCTGAAACAATACAATTTTTGAAATCTAAACAAAATGGATAGAAATTTTTTACTGGCTTTTCTGCTTTCAACCATAGCTATTGTAGTATACTTCTATTTTTTTCCTACTCCAACGCCGGATACGCAGAAGAAGAAAGAAACAACCGAAATAGTCGCTGAAAAGGAAAAAGAGTCGCTGCCAACTGCTGTAAAAATGGTTAAAGGAGCCGAAACAGATCAACCCGTTGTACGTGAAGTTGTGGATGTGCCCAGGAAAACGATCAATATCGAAAGCGATCTATATACTATTGAGATGGATTCAAAAGATGGAGTTCTAAAGCGGTTTATGCTCAAGGATTATTTATACACCCTTGAACCTCATTTTAATGTTCAGAAATTTTTTATTTCCCTGTTTACCGGCAATGAAGAAAAAGCTCAACCCTATGTGCCAGGACGGTTGGTAAATATGGCAGGTGATATTTCAGAAAACAATAAAATCTGGAAGACATTTACCTCAAACGAAGAAACCGTCAACTATAACGTTTCCAATGAAAACATCCAGCTGAAACAATCACCTGAAACTTTAAAATTAAACGCTGTTTTACCGTCTGGTTTGGAGGAGTACAAAACGATTACATTTTATCCAGACTCCTATATGATTGATATGGAGATCAGGTATGTCAATCGCACCGGTGAACCCCAAAGAATTGCCCCCAAAGTTAATTTCGGTGCCGGTAATGAAGCCATTGACAGGGAATCGCTTCCCCATGCCAAACTGGGTGTTTCGTTTATTGATGATGACTTTGAAAAATATGATGGTGATGATGTGGAAAATACGCTGAAGATCACTAAGTCACGATGGATAGGCGTTATGGATAAGTATTTCATCAATGTAGTAAAAACCAGTGACAACAGCGAGCTTAACGGTGAAATGTCACCTTTGGATTCCATACTGGATGGTGCTGACGTCAAAGTGCCCAAATTTGTTTATGTGGATAAACCGGTGAGACTGGATAATAACCAGGAATACAGCCGTAAGTTCAAACTTTATATCGGCCCCAAGGTTCAGTCCAAATTGGAAGAGTTTGATATAAAACTAACAGCGGCGATGGACTTGGGGTGGTTTGATGTCCTGGCGCATCCGTTATTAGCCATTTTGAGATGGTTACAGGGATATGTTGTGAACTGGGGTGTAGCGATTATTCTCCTGACCATTATTGTCAGAACGGCCATGTTTCCTTTGGCGTTTAAGAGCATGACCTCCATGAATAAAATGAAGCTATTGAATCCACAAATTACTGAAATTCGGGAAAAGTACAAAAAAAATAAAGAACGTATGAATCAGGAAATCATGAAATTTTACAGCCAGAACAAGGTTAATCCGGTGGGCGGTTGTTTACCCATGATGCTTCAGATTCCTATTTTTATCGCTTTATATCAGGCTTTGCTCCCGGCCATTGAATTACGGCATAAACCGTTTGTTTTCTGGCTGACCGACCTTTCCACCTCGGATTATACCTTAGTGCTGCCGATTTTGATGGGGGTGAGTATGTTTGTTCAACAGAGTTTGGCTCCTATGACACCAACCATGGATGCTACACAGGCTAAAATTATGAAGTGGATGCCGGTAATGATGGTTCTGTTTTTTCTGAACATGCCTTCGGGATTGGTTCTCTATTGGGTGATTAGCAATATTATCTCAGTCGGTCAGCAATTTGTATTTAATAAAGTGTTACCGTCTGCTCCTGCTGAGGCTGGAGAAAAAGCTAAGGGCAAGTCTACTGTTACCCCTAAATCCAAGACTAAAAGTAAGGGGAAAAAATAGCTGGAAAAGGATGAATTGGATTGCACATTGATGTAATCTGAATAGCGGATGAAGGAGCGCAGTGACACAGGCTCAGTAATTTAGCTCCTTATCCAGACATCGATAATTAACCGCTTCAGCCAAGTGCCAGGTTTGGATACGCTCTGATTGATCCAGATCGGCAATGGTTCTTGAGACCTTTAGAATACTGTCATGCGCCCGGCCGCTCAGTCGGAATTTCTGCAATACGTCAGAAAGTAGGGTGTGACCTTCCTTATTCAGTTGACAGTATCTTTCCACCTCCTTATGTTGCATATTGCTGTTGTATTTAGTGCGACTGTTTTTAAATCGTTCAAGCTGCATGCCTCGGGCGATTAATACCCTTGCCCTGACTCGTTTGCTGGATTCCCCCTTACTGGAAAAATTCATTTCATCATAGGTTAACGATGGCATTTCTATTTGCATATCGATTCGGTCCATCATAGGACCGGATATCTTTGAACGATATTTTAAAATCCCGGCGGCCGAACAAACACAATCTTTGCCATAATCACCAAGATATCCACAAGGACATGGATTCATTGCGGCCAATAGAATATAATCAGAAGGGAAAGATAAGGTCATGTTCACCCGTGAAATGGACACCTTTTTATCTTCCAGGGGTTGTCGTAACAAATCCAGAATTGATCGGGGAAATTCGGGCAGTTCATCTAAGAACAATACACCATGATGCGCAAGTGATACCTCGCCTGGTTTAGGATAGGTTCCTCCTCCCACCATCCCGGCGCTTGAAATTGAGTGATGCGGATTACGGAAAGGGCGAGCTTGTATGATGTGGTGGTCTTTGTGAAGGATACCGGCAATGGAATGAATTTTGGTTACTTCTAATGCCTCTTCAAAAGAAAGCGGTGGAAGAATTCCCGGCAGACGTTTAGACAACATGCTTTTACCTGAACCGGGAGGCCCTGAAAGTAGCACATTATGTTTGCCAGCAGCAGCTATTTCCAGAGCCCTTTTGGCCGTCTCCTGGCCTTTCACATCTGAAAAATCAGGTTCATTTTCAGGATCATCTTCAATATCCAGAATATCAGTTTTTTGATATTCCTGTAAAAGCTCGTAACCAGTGAAATGAGCAACCACGCTTTGGATATCAGAAGCTGGTAGAATTGTTAAACCGTCCACAAGAGCTGCAGCGATTCTATTTTCGTATGGGACGATTAGGGTTGTAATTTCCGCTTTTCTTGCCGCCAAGGCCACTGCCAGAATACCATCAATGGGACGGATTTTACCTTCCAATGATAACTCCCCGATGATCAGATTGGATTGAAGTGATCGGGCGGGAATTTGATCAATGGCCTCCAGAATGGCCAGAGCGATGGGTAGGTCAAAACCGGTTCCCATTTTTTTTATATCCGCCGGGGCTAAATTAACCACAACTTTTCGTATGGGAAAATCTCCACAGGCATTATTTAAAGCCGCAATGACACGATCTTTGCTTTCCTTTATAGTGCCATCCGGTAATCCAACAATACTAAAACTTCCCAATCCAATGCTGATATCCGCTTCAACTTCAATCACATGAGCATCAATACCGATAATGGTCGCCGTATTTGTTATTGCGGTAGTCATTATATTCTTTTATGAATCTGAAATAATGGATGATTAGCAATAAAACTGAAAAAAAGATGACTTAACTATAAAATCTAACGTAATAGCATGAATTTTCGTAGTCGTTTACCATACTGATTTGTCACATGATAGTTAATTGGTACTTTGTATTAAATGGGCGATTTCGTCAAGGACACTTATAAACGATTCAGGGACAATCACATGAAAACGAATAAACATAATAAAGGTACAAATCTATGGTAAGGTGAGGCTCTATGTGAACTTTGCCATGGAGGTACGACGAAGGATCAATCGGACCAAAAACAGATAATATCATTTAACATTGTCTTGAGCTTTATACAAACAACATGATTGTAAGATCTTCATGCAATCATGTTGTTACTGAATGTTGCTTGGGGTTCCTTTGAGATTTTTCATGTCGCCTTAGGCTCCAGAGTAACAGAATATGAACTAATTTTTAATCACCCCTCAACTTAATGACAGTGGGAGTACTTCCCCGCCGAAAGAGCCTTTAGAAGCAAGTGCACTATGAAGTGATTCATTTGCTGATCCGTTTGTCGGCAGACGTATGACACCTAACAGTAAACTGTGTCAATTTGATTCGATTGTCCCGGTAAAAGAGTAAGAGCATTCGCAGGTAATCCTCAAATGGTTGTAATTTTGATCAATTCCAGTTTCATTGAGACTTTGTGTTTTGATTACATAAAATATGCTGTTATACTAATGAATAAGAAATAGGTGGTGATTTATCACCTACCTCAATATGATGGAAGTTATCGAAAAAATATTAGAAATTGTTTATGGTCGAAAATATGAAGCCGCAGTGCAAAGGGTTAATGATTTCAGCGCCAAAAAAAAGCTCAGGCAAGACCACTTTAACCTTGGGAATATCTCAGGCCTTGGTTCAGAAAGGAAAAATACTAAGGGTATTTAAAAAAGGTCCCGACTATATCGATCCTATGTGGCATAAGGCTGCCACTGGCAAAAATTGCTATAATATCGATCCTTATTGGATGGATAGCACATTGTGTAAAAAAAGATTTTTGACATGGAGTCAGGGAGTCGATATAAGCATAGTTGAGGGTAATCACGGCTTACATGACAGCATGGATTTGGAAGGTCAAAACAGTGGAGCCTTTCTTTCAAAACTGCTGAATATTCCAGTGCTGCTTGTGGTTGATGGTTCTGGTATGAATAGAGGCGTTGCTGCCATTGTTTTGGGGCAGCAAAATCTTGATCCGGAAGTAAAAATCGGCGGGGTAATTCTTAACAATGTGGCCAATCAAAGACAAGCTGGCAAACAGGTCGCTGCCATTGAGCATTATTGTGATATTCCGGTAGTGGGGGCTTTACCCAGGTCGTTGGATATAGGTATAAAAGAGCGGCATTTGGGATTAGTCACCATTCATGAAAATCCGGATGTTCAAGACATCTTACATAAGCTGGCTAAAACGGTTAACGAAAATTGTGATTTAGATAAAATTCTATCCATTGCGGGGGATATTCAACTACCGAGTATAGATATCGGGTTATTCGCTAAACCGGTTGCTTCTAAAGTGAGGATCGGGGTGGCCTATGATAAGGCATTTTGTTTCTATTATCCCGATAATTTACAGGCCTTGAGAGAAGCGGGTGCCGAGCTTGTTTTTTTCGATACGCTAAATGACTGTAGTTTACCGGAAATGGATGGTCTGTATCTGGGAGGTGGTTTCCCGGAGTCTTTTTTAAATGAGTTGGAAAATAACAGAAACATTAGATCGGCACTTCATGAAAAAATTGAGAGGGGATTACCGGTTTACGCAGAATGTGGTGGATTAATGTATCTAACCCGTTCTATCACTAGAAACGGAATTAAAAGAGAGATGGTGGGAGCAATACCGGCTGATGTTTTGTTTCAGAAAAAACCGGTGGGAAAAGGTTATGCGGAATTGACAACAATGCAGGCTGATGGCTGGTTTAAGACGGATCGTTTGATTAAGGGACATGAATTTCATTATTCAAGATTATCCAACCTTGAAGCGGGTATAAAGTATAATTACACCATTCAGCGGGGGACAGGCATTGATGGAAAACATGATGGTATCATCCATCATAACATTCTGGCTGCCTATACCCATATTCATAGTACCGTCGTTCCCGAATGGGCACCCGGTTTTGTCGAAACGGTCTATCAGTTGAAGTGCATGTCAACCCCTCCCAGTTAAAGTATAAATGCGTGATCTAAATATGGCAGAAGAAACTGAATCCAAAGAACCCAAAACAAAAGAAACGGATTACGAAGAGACCCAAGCAGAGGAGACAGAGTCCGAAAAAGCAGAGGAGGAGACCCATGCTCATCGATACCGACTAGCTCAGAAAATTATGGGTAAAGAGACATTTATTGAGCCTTTGAATGCGGATCAGGTTACCCGGGCGTATTCAGTTTATGGCAGCAATCAACAAAAAATTGTTGGAGTTGTTATTGAAAAGTTTAGGCTATATTGCCGAAAATGTATCCGGGAAGCAGCGTTGCTGGATGTAAAAAATGAATTAAGCCAAGCCACCATAAATGAGGCGGGAGCGTTGAAAAATAAGGTTATTGACGAAATGTATGAGATAATAAAGAAAGATCAAATTCTGGAGCAGCTTATTGTGATGCTGGTGTTCAAAAACAGGTTTTGGGATTGGATTCGTTACGGCCTCAAAGAGATTCTAAATGAACAAAGGAGTCAACCGGGACACGAAATCAATAATTTCTTGAATACCCGGTTTCACACTCTGAAGAAAGAAAAAAACATTAAAGTGGTTGGTGATCTTGTTGTTATGGATGTAACAGATATTGTTAATAACTTTAAAAAAGAAATTATGAAAAAGAGTGTTAAGATTTTCTAACCTTCAATTTTCCATAATTCTTTCTTCGGTGCCTACAGTTAACTCTCAAATGGATTTTCCAACAGCATGGTCTCCTCTCGTTTGGGACCGGTGGAAATGATGGAAGCAGGGACACCTAATAGTTCTTCAAGTCTTCGAATATACTTCTTGGCGTTTTCCGGTAGTTTGTCATAATCAGTGATACCGCAAGAATTACATTGCCAACCTGGCATTTCTTCGTAAACCGGTGAAATTTCCTGTTGCAGAGTTTGTTTACTGGGCAGGTTGTTAATGATTTTGCCCTGGTTATCGGTATATGCAGTACATATTTTAATAGTTTCCAATTTATCCATTACATCCAATTTAGTAATGGATAAATGAGTGATACCATTTATACGAACGGCTTTTTTTAATAGGCAGGCATCAAACCAACCACATCTTCTGGGGCGTCCTGTAGTGGCCCCGAATTCGTGACCTTCTTTTGCTAACAATTGACCTACTTCATCCGATAACTCAGTAGGGAAGGGCCCCTCACCCACTCTGGTCGTATATGCTTTTACGATACCGATTATTTTATCAATTTTTGTCGGGCCAACTCCGCTACCGCTGCAAGCACCGCCAGCTACCGTGTTTGAGGATGTGACATAAGGATATGTCCCATGATCAACATCCAGAAATGTTCCTTGGGCACCTTCAAAAAGAATATGTTTGCCTTTTTCCATTTCATTGGCAATTAATTCTGAGGTATCGCATACGTAAGGTGAGAGCTCTGAATGAAACTGGGATAATTCTTCAAAAACCTGGTCGGCATTGAGAAATTCTCCGCTATATTCTAATACATACTTTAAAATCAGATTTTTATCCTGGACAAATCGATCGATCTTTTCCTTGAAAACTGAGTCATTCTCGATATCCGCGAAACGTACACCACATCTTCCGACTTTGTCTTCATAAGCTGGTCCAATCCCCCTACCAGTTGTACCTATTTTATTAGCCTTCAGTCTTTTTTCCCTCGCACTGTCTATCAGTTTGTGGTATGGCATAATAATATTGGCAGCATCACTGATATACAATCGATCTTTACAATCTATACCCTTTTCTTCCAGGTTTTTTATCTCTGTCAGTAATTTTTCCGGGTCAACCACCATTCCATTGCCAATGACACATTTTGTGTTTTCATGGAATATTCCAGAAGGCACCAGGTGTAGAATAAAAGTTTTATCACCGAACATGACTGTATGACCCGCATTACTGCCACCTTGAAATCGAACGATGATATCAGCTTTTTGAGAAAGCAGATCAACAATTTTACCTTTTCCTTCATCTCCCCATTGGGAACCAATAATAATGACGTTTGACATATGTACCCTGCTGTTTAATAGTTTTTAGCTGAAAACAGTGATTATTGGGAATATAGCCGTTTAATCCAAACTGTTTTCTATCACTCAAAGATACTCTTGGTAATGTCCATCTTTTACATGCTTTCTATCACTTTTCTTTCCATTTTCAAACGGTATTCGTAGTGATAGGCCCGGAATTCCGGGTATTTAATACTTAGTATTTGTACAGCCAGTATTGCGGCATTATCTCCCCTGTCAATGCCAACTGTGGCTACGGGAATCCCCGGAGGCATTTGAACAATGGATAGTAAGGCATCCTGACCATTGCATGGTGAAGCATTTACCGGAACACCAATAACTGGCAACTGGGTTTCCGATGCCACGACACCCGGAAGATGAGCAGCCATACCGGCAATGGCAATAATAACTTCTACACCCTTTTGTTCAGCATTATGTATAAAAGATCTGGTTCGTTCAGGGGTTCTGTGAGCCGATGAGACAATTAATTCATAAGGTATATTAAAAGCATCCAGAATACCGGTGGCTTTATCCGCAATTTTCATGTCAGAGGCAGAGCCTAGTATAATGCCGATTTGAACAGGACCCTTTTTAGGAGTTGTGATTCTTTTCAAACCTTTTATACCGATATCCTTGCGATATTGCATGCCTGGCCAGGAAATTTTTCTAACATTGATATAAGCAGTATCCAGTGCTTCTTGAAACGTATCACCGGTGCAGGTGACGCCTAAGACGCGACCGCCCGATGTAATAAAACGATTTTGATTACGTTTGGTACCGGCATGGAACACCATCAATGTGTCATTTTCTTCAATTTCTTCTAATCCCTGGATAGTGAATCCTTTTTCATAGGATTGTGGATATCCGCCTGAAGCCAGGATAACAGTTGCAGCAGCTTTGTTTTTCCACTTAACGTCTATCTGATTGAGTCTCTTTTCAGCTACGGCCAGGGCGATTTCTACCAGATCAGAATCCAATAACATCATCAGGGGTTGGCATTCGGGATCACCAAATCGGATATTATATTCCACAACACGAGGTTGTGAATCTTTGATCATTAAGCCTATATACAATATTCCTTTGTAGGGATTTCCTTCTTTTTTCATTCCTTTAAGCGTTGGCTCAACAACCTCTTTGATGATTTTTTCCTCAACTTCTTTAGTCACAACCGGAGCAGGCGCATAACAGCCCATACCTCCGGTGTTTAGGCCACAATCCAGTTCGAGTTGTCTTTTATGATCCTGAAGACTGGGCAAGGAGGCATAATTTTCACCGTCGGTAAATACAAACCAGGAAGCTTCCTCTCCCTCCATAAATTCTTCAATCACCACGTGATTTCCGGCATCTCCGAAAACCTTGTCCAACATGATCTCATTTAAACCTTTTTCTGCTGATGCCGTATCCTGACAAATAAGAACTCCTTTTCCCGCAGCTAATCCACTGGCTTTGATTACAAATGGTGGAGATATGGTTTCAATATATGACTTGGCTTGTTCGATGTCGGTGAATGTCTTAAAAGCCGCTGACGGGATATGGTGACGTTCCATAAACTTTTTAGCAAAGACTTTGCTGCCTTCCAATTGGGCGGCGGATTGACTGGTGCCAAAAACCTGGATGCCTTCAGCTTCCAGAAGTTCAGTGATCCCATTAACCAGGTAATCTTCCTGTCCGACAATGACAAGGTCAATCTTTTCTGCTTTGGCTTTTTTGACAATTTTTGTGTGATCTGTCAGCCCCCAGCAATTGGCCAACGTTTCTATTCCCCCGTTTCCTGGTGTTACATGAAGGGAAGATACTTTTGAACTTTGACTGCATTTCCAGGCTAAGGCGTGTTCACGTCCCCCTGCGCCAACGATTAGGATATTCATAATTTTTCCAGATGAATCCGTTGGATTGATTGATTATTTTATTTGGTGAAAAGCATCCGATGTGGTCAATCCTGCACATTATCTTTATACTTCTGGGTGAATACTCAGATGAGCGACACAACGGAAAAATTTTATTTACATTCCCGGAGCGGCCCCCAGGTTTCTGATTGTAATTTTCCAAATGTGATGGTTTACAAATCAGTTTCAGCATGATTTTTGATCTTTTTCCACAGCTAAAAATTCTATACATATTTTTCGAAAGCATTAATGACAGAAAGCAATAAAAGACGATAAAAAAGGATTAATAAGTAAATTCTTATAAGGCAGAGTTGTTGGCTTTTTGGGTGGAAAGGCTGAGGATTTAATATAAACGTATTGTTTCAATAATGAAGGTACAAAAAAATGATTGAAATGTCTGATTTTAAATACCGAATACTGATTATCGATAGAGAAGTGGAATCACGTAATAGAATGAAAAAGATTTTGGATGAAGAGGGATTTGAGTTCGATATGGAAGGATCGGTAGAAAAGGGATTCAGTCGTTTTTTAAAACAACATTACGATTTGATCATTTGTGAGATATTTTCCAGACAGGATGGAATGTCTGGGCTGGATCTATTAAAGCAGATTCGAGAAAATGACTCCACTGTACCATTTATCGTTATATCGGATGTAACATCGGTTGAAATTTCAGTCCGGGCGGTTAATTACGGGGTCGCCGGATATCTGGTGAAACCCATTGAACCTGCGGAAGCCAAGGAAACAATTCGCCGGGCCATTCGACATCATAAGGGTAGATTTCAGGAAAAAGAGCTGGATAACTACCAGATGGAAAATGATTTTCACGCTGTAATATCCAGTGATGAACAGTCTATCCTGAAACTGTTAGATACAGTTGATAATTTGATCGAACTTGTTTATCCAAAAGAATATGGGAGCCTGCCGGATCTAAAAATGGCCATCTATGAGGGATTGAGCAATGCTGTTGAGCATGGGAACAAAAAAAAGATGGATAAAAGAATCTTTTTTGGTTTGGAACTAAAAATGGATAAAATTATGGTGCATATCAAAGATGAAGGTGTGGGATTTGACACCAGTTTTATTAACCATAATAGCAGCAGCAGTAGCAATGGTTTGAACCGTGGACTTCGGCTCATTAACCA